>JBDHLB010000089.1:0-8604 GCA_039586095.1 Gemmatimonadota bacterium | reverse complement strand
CCGTCATCGTCGAACACGCTCAGCCGGCCGGGCGACAGCGAGAACCGGCTCGTGGTGGTGGTTAGCGTGCCGACACCGTCGTTCACCTCCAGATTGACCAGATCACCAGCGTGGAATGGGTGGTTGTAGTCGGGCACGTCCGGTGTCGTTTTGCCAAACGGTCCGGGATCGTGATGCCCGCCGGCAGCGCCACACGGTTCACACGCTGCCGTCTCGTGCACGTGCACGGCGTGTACTCCATCGGCCAAACCCCGCACCTCCAGGGACACGTCCACGAGCTTGATGCCCTCCGCCGAGGGGCGCTCGCGGAAGACCGCCACGCCCGAGATCTCGGCCTCGCCGCAACCTCGGATCTCGGCTCGAGCCGTCATGGACGCTCCGGCCGTGGCGGACGATCGCACCTCCTCGACGTCGCCCTGACAGGCGGCAAGAATCGGGAGGGCCAGTGCCATGAGGCCGAGCCGCCCTCTCCCTGAAGACGGTGGACGGCGGATTCCTATGGGTGCCATGCGATCTCCCGAAGTTTGCGCGGCGCCTGAGCCGCCCAGGATACGATCTCTGACTTCTTGCTGGTCGAGAATAGCCATGGAAGGCACTGGGGCCAAACCGGCTTGGCGCAAAATTCAGAGGAGGGCGGCGATCGCGTCCGCCGTCTCGAGTCCGCTCATGAAGGCCTCCTCGATGCGATCTCCCCGGACCCAGTCGCCTGCCACGCCGATGCGACTCGTCTCGTCCAGAAGCGGACCACCGGTTCGCGGTGGGGCCGAGCGGGCGTAGCTCCAGCGGTGCGCGACGAGGTGGACCGGTGTCCGCGGCGGCGACACGCCCGTCAGGTGACAAAACCGTCCGAGGAGCGTGCCTGCAGCCTCTTCGGGATCCATGGTCTGTCGATCCGCGGACCATGAGGGACCGCCGTGCAGGACCCAGCATTCGGGTACGGCCCGGCGCCCGGGCTTGCTGGAGTTTCGGGCCGTCCAGGCCAGAAACTCGTCCTCGACGAAGGCCGCATCGAAATCGAGTTCCAGCCCGTCTTTGAACGCAGCCATTGCGGCCCAGCAGGGCTGCAGCTCGATCGCCCCGCAGACGGCGGCCAGCCGCGGAGCAACATCCGCCACAAGCTCGGCGGCCTGTGGCGCTGGACAGGTGACCAGCACCGCATCGAAGTCACCGAAGCACTTGTGGTCAAGCGACTCGAGCTCCCACGTTTTCCGTCTTCTCCGTCGCACGCGCACGATTCGCGTGTCCCGGGCCACCTCGACACTCCCGGCCAGAGCCCGGCCGAGCGCGCTCATCCCCGGCACGCCCACGTAGCGGACCGATTCCTTTCCCGGTTCTCGCGCCCCGTCCGCACGGATGCGCACGACGCGCGGCTCCCAGCGAGCCACGTACCCCTCCTCGAGTGGCGAGGCGACGGCCGCGGCAAAAGCGCGCTCGCGCACGGTGAAGTACTGGGCCCCATGGTCGAACGACAGCCCATCGCTTCGCCGCGTGGCGCAGCGTCCGCCAAGACCACGGCTCTTCTCGAACACGCGAGCGTCGTAGCCGCGCTCGCGCAGCCTGTGGGCCGCGGAGAGACCTGCGATCCCGGCGCCAATCACAGCGACCGTCGGGGCCTGGCTCATGCGCCGACTACGCTGGCAAGCCGGTTGGGCGCCAGACGACGGTCAGATGCGGACGGCGGTGCCACTGACGCTCACCATGAGCATGCTCCCGCCCTTCCCGATCGTCTCCTAGTCGACTCGTCGTAAGGATCATGATCCGGTGGTCCCTTTCTCTTTCGGGGGGGCTCGGGCCACACGCCATCCCGGTTCAGCAGAGCCGTGGCAGCCAGAGAGCCAAGTTGCGAGCGCCGGGGCGGGGCGTGCAACGGTCCGCGGCTCGGCGCGAATCTCCTCGGAGGGTGCGCCTGTCTTCGCCCTCAGGGCTCCAGTGCTTACAATGTCTTCCGACACCGCTTCCGGACATCGCACTCGACAGCGTCGAGAGAAAAATCCATGGCCGATCGACCGACCAGGGTTTCCACCACCGAGTTACGGGACGAGCTGGACGATCCGCGACTCCAGCTCATCGACGTGCGTCCCATCGACGCATACAACGGCTGGCGGCTGGCCGACGAACCGCGCGGCGGTCACATCAGGGGCGCCCGGACGCTCCCGCTCAAGTGGGCCGACTACCTCGACTGGATCGAGATCGTCCAGGCGAAGGAGCTCCGGCCCGACCAATCCCTCGTTGTCTACGGCTACGGCGACGAGAGCGACGAGGTGGCTCGACTCCTCGGCCGGGCCGGGTACGACAGCGTCCGTGTATACCACGCCTTCGTGGACGAGTGGTGTGCCGATCAAGGGCTTCCCATGCAGCGGCTGCCCCGCTACACGCACCTCGTCCCGCCGGAGTGGCTGCGTCGAGTTCTGTTTGAAGGGACCGCCCCCGAGCACCCGGGCAGCCGGACGGTGGTCTGTCATGCCCACTACAGAAACCGGGCCGACTACGAAGAGGGTCATATCCCCGGAGCCGTCGACCTGGACACGCTCGTTCTGGAGTCGCCCGAAAGCTGGAACCGGCGCTCGCCCGGCGAGATCCGGAACGCGCTGGAGGAGCTGGGGATCGCCCATGACACGACCGTCGTCCTGTACGGTCGCTTCTCGTTTCCGGACAACAGCGACCCCTTCCCAGGGAGCAGTGCCGGACAGCTCGCCGCTTTCCGCTGTGCCTTCATCATGCTGTACGCTGGGGTCGAGGACGTCAGGGTGCTGAACGGGGGGCTCCAGTCATGGCTGGACGCCGGCTTCGACACGACCACCGAAGAGACTGATAGGCGCCCCGTGGATGATTTCGGAGCGGAGGTACCGGGGCGTCCGGAGCTGGCGGTGGATCTTCCGGAAGCGAGAGAGATCCTGGCCGCGAACGACGCGAACCTGGTGAGCGTCCGAAGCTGGTCCGAGTACATCGGGGAGGTCAGCGGCTACAACTACATCGCGAAAAAGGGACGGATTCCCGGCTCGGTCTTCGGGGACTGCGGAACGGACGCCTACCACATGGAGAACTACCGGAACCTGGATCACACCACCCGGGAGTTCCGCGAGGTGGAGGAGGCCTGGAGACGAATCGGTGTCACCTCTGATAAACACAACGCCTTCTACTGCGGTACGGGATGGCGGGGGAGCGAGGCCTTCTTCAACGCCTGGCTTCTGGGCTGGCCACGCGTCTCCGTCTTCGACGGCGGCTGGTTCGAGTGGAGTCGTGACGAGACGAACCCCATCGCCACCGGCATCCCGGGGTAGGGCTGCTCCATGACGGGCAACGGACAAAGCTCGATCAATCAGATCCAGGACCGGATCATCGACGAGCTGGCCCATCTGGACGATCGGTTGGAGAAGTACGAGTACCTGATCGGGCTGGGCCGGGACTTTTTCGTGCCGGACGGCGGGATCCGAAGCGACGAGAACGCCGTCGCGGGCTGCCAGGCGCGAGTGTGGATCAAGGCGGAGATGCGAGAGGGCCGGCTTCGGCTTGTCGCCGACAGCGATGCGATGATCACCAGGGGGCTCATCTCTTTGCTGCTGCGGGTGTTCGACGATCAGCCCCCGCAGGACATCCTCGACGCCGAGCTCTACTTTTTGGACCGGACCGGTCTCGGGACGCATCTGTCGCCTTCCCGGGCGAACGGTCTGACCTCGATGGTGCGGCAGATCCTGTCGTACGCGGAGGAGCAGGCGTCACGCGCTCGAGACTGAGGCTCTCAGAGGGGCCGTCCGTCGGTGCGCCGCGACCGGATCGAGAGAGACCGGCAGCTCTGCCGTGACAATCGGTGGGCGTGAAGGTCCTAGCTCATTGTCTAACAAAGCGGAGGGGGTGGGATTCGAACCCACAAGCCCTTTCGGGCGCCGGTTTTCAAGACCGGTGCATTGCCGTTCTGCCACCCCTCCGAGACCTCACAAAATCGATCCGTGGGACCGGTTGTGTCCAGGCGTAACACACGCCTCCGCGAATTAAAGTGAAACTGTCGACCGCACCTCCGCGTACACTACCTCGGAGCCGCTGTGACCGCCCGTCGGATCGCAGACGTGCCCTTCAGGGCGCACCCGGGGCGTTTATATGCGCTCCGAAGGACGCCCGCGGGAACCCGGGAAGGAGAGACGCCGTGCGTAGAGTCGCGATTCTGGTGGTGCTCGAGATCATGCGCCGCCTGCTCAAGAAGCTATAGAACGGCGAGGCGCCGCTTCAGGCCCGGAGTTCGTCGCCGGGTCCGCGGGTCCCGGCGATCGCCCGGAGAATTCTAGTCCGGTGACGGGCCGATACGGCCGGGGCGCATGGCGAGCACCCACGGGAAGGGCTTCACGGCGTCCTTGTCGTACGAGTAGTACACGAAGAACGGCTCCCCCTTCATCTTCTTCCGCTCCACGAGGCCCCAGTGACGCGAGTCGAGGCTGTGCTCGCGGTTGTCACCCATCATGAAGTAGCGTTCCACGGGGATGACCAGCGGTCCCCAAGTGTCGCGGGTCGGCCGGTACGTGGAGCGATCGACCCCCGGCGCCAGGTGCACCAGCTGCCAGTCCATCGTTGGATCCGACGAGTCGGGGATCGCGGAATCATGCCTCACGTACGGCTCGTCGACACGTGCGCCGTTCACGAACAGAACCCCGTTCTCCATCGAAAGCGTATCTCCGGGCACCCCCGCCACTCGTTTGACCAGATCCAGGCCGGGAGCGTGGTCCGATCGAAACACGACGATGTCACCGCGATTCGGCTCGCCGTAACCGGGCACGCGGAGGGCTGTGCCGGGCACCGCCGAGCCCAGCCCGAGCTTGTTCACCAGCAGGAAATCGCCGACCAGCATCGTGTCTTCCATCGAACCGGACGTGATCACGAACGACTCGATCACGAACGTGCGCAGAAACAGGAACAGGATGAGGGCGAAGAGGAGCGTTTTGATCCACTCGACCAGCCACGATCGCGTCAGCGGCTCCGGGCCCGAGGTCTCCGACGACTTGCCGCTGCCCGGGTTCGCTCGCTTGTGATTCTTCGTACCGTCCGCCTTCGCCATGTGTGCTCGTTGTTCCGGTTCGTCTGTCGTGCGGGCTCGCTCTCGCCCCACCCGGCCACCCCACCGGTCAAGATCGACGGGCCGCTTCTACACGGCAAAACCGTCCACGGTCCGGACGTGTTCGAACCGCTGTTCCGGCACGACTTCAGAAGAGTCCGTCTGCATAGAGGTGAAGCCAGAGCTCGTTGCCGCGTCGTACACCCTTCGCCAGATCGATACGGAAGAGCCCATCGAGGAGAGACAGCCCGATTCCCACGGCCGCGCGATACTCCTCCGCTCCGAAGTCATCTCGCGCGCCCGCCCAGGCGAGGTCGCCGAACAGGCTCAGGCGGAACGCCCCGCCGACCGGGGTCTCTTCCGCGGCGGCCACTTTGAAGCCGTACCCGAGCTCTCCCCGCGCCATCCAGAACGCCTCGCCGGCCGCGTCGCCGATCACGAAACCACGCAGCGTGTACGGGCCGCCCAGATAGTAGAGTCGTTGGGTCGGGGGGGACCCGAAGGTCGTCCCAGCCCCCACTTCGAGGGCACCGATCCATCGACCGAATAACGGAGTCGTCAGCGAGCCCTGGGCTGCCAGTCGTCCGTAGTCGGCGTCCCCCGCGGCAGCTTCTCCCCATACCGTCGTGCTCAACACGAGTCCGCCCGCACTCGCACCGCTGTACGCTCGTACCCTGCCCGCCAGTCCGATCACGTCCACGCGGTCCGCGGCGATGTTGTCGGGGAAGCTGAACTCGCCGAACGCGTTGGGCAGCGTCACGTCCGTGTTCCTTCGCGCCGTGCGATGCCGCTCGGCAAACAGTCGGCCCTCGAGACGCCAACGTCTTCCCGCCCGCGAGCCGAACAGCTCCCCGCCCGTCGTCCGGTAATACATCCCTCCATCGTAGCCGAGAAGGAGCGCGTTCACGGAGTTCCCGAAACCGAGCGGACGCCCCCAGTCCCCGACGTCCACAAGGCGACGGTAGACCCCGATGCCCAGCGATCCGGCCGTCGTTCGGCGGGCCAACCGAATCTCGCCGTGGGGCTCCCACTCGGCGACCCCGATCCGCGCCTCCGTCTCCACCCTCGTTTCCGGGGCGACCGGGAACGTGAAACGGGCCGCCGGGCTCAGTCCTTCGACCCGGTTGAAGCGAAGGAGCCCGGGACCCAATAGCCACGAGAAGCGCGACGGACCCAGCGGAGGCGGAGGAGCGCGAACTTGTCCGAGCAGATCCTTGAGCTCGGAGATCTCTGCCTCGTCGAACACGATCGACTCGCCGCCCAGGTACGGCTCGGGCAGCTCGGGCGAGGCGAGAAGACTGTCCCGGGGCGGAATGATCACCACGACCTTGGGTCGCGCCCGAGCCGTGTCGACCGCAGCGACGCCAGCCGTGTCGCCGGCAGCCACCCTCAGCGAGTCCAGATCTGCATCCCCGAGCTCTCCCCCGCCCTCCCGTTCGAGACGCGTCCATGTGTCGGGGAGCGCGTCACCCGGGTCGAGGGTCTCCTCGCCTCCGAGTTCGTAGTTTTCGAAGCTCCACTCGAGCCGGGCCAGCGTCTCCAGCAGCGTACCGACGGATGCCGCCCCTTCGAACGCGATCCGATTCGGGAGCCACCAGCGCAGCTCCTGAAAGCCGTAGTCGATCGTGATGAAATCGATCGCGACCCGGATCGGACGCAGGAAACCCGGCACGTCCTCGGCATCCTCCGGCTCGTCGAGATCGAGATCGAACGGGCGAGCGGGTCGATAAGCGGCGCGCACGAGCACCGCGGTTTGGTTATCGAACCACAGGGACGCGGCGATCCGGTCGAAGCGGCTTTCTCGGGGCTCCACGACCGCCTCGACCAGCGTGACGGCCCGGTCCATGCCGCCGAATCGGATCTGCAGCGTATCGCCCAAGCGGTATCGGTAGTGAAGCGAGGCCGTGTCGGCCAACGGGTGGAGGGCCCAGTCGCTGCCGAGAAAGATGCGGTCGCTGCTCGGATCGAGGAACTCGAACTTCGCGTCGAAAAGGTCTTCCGTGGCCGGGTCCTCCTCGAGCTCGACGCGTGCTCCGAGGATCGGCACGCCCCGCCGCGCACCCAGCCAGCGGATCACGCGATCGCCGTTCTCCTTCCAGTGAATCCGAGCCGCTCGCTCCTGATGGAAGAGCGCCCGCTCGCGCCGCGCGATTTCACCCTTGAGCCCCGCGTAGAGTCGCTCGCGAAACGTGACCTCGAAACTGCCGAAGCCCTCTGCCTGCGCCGACCGTGCCTCCCTGGCACGAGACACGAGCAGCCGAACCGCAGCGTCCTGGTAGGCATCCACGGTGTCGACCGCGGTCCCGCCCACGACCAGACCGGCACAGAGAAGGAAGGAGTTCACAATAACCGTACGACCCCCCGTCGTGGCCTGTTTCGTACTACCTTGTGGCGTTATGGGATTCTATGGCCGTCATCTGTTTCCGCGCCTGATGGATTGGTCGCTGCGGGGCGCGCAGCACGGCGAGCACCGCCGGACCGCACTGCTGGAGTCATCCGGTCACGTGCTCGAGATCGGCTTCGGCACATGGCTCAACCTCCCGCACTACCCTGAAGACGTGGATGCCGTGACCGGGGTGGATCGGGAGCGAATGCTGCAGAAGACGGTGTCCAGGCGAATGGCCGCCGCTCCGGTCCCCGTTCGTCAGCTGCAACTCGACGTGGCCTCCGGACTCCCTTTCTCTGACGGGGAGTTCGACACCGTAGTCAGCACCTGGACGCTGTGCTCGATCGCGGACGTCGACCGTGCACTGCGTGAGATCGGACGGGTTCTCAAGCCCGACGGGCAGTTTCTCTTCATGGAGCACGGTTTGAGCAGCCGGGGCATGGTGGCCCGCCTTCAGGACCTGCTGAATCCGCTGCAGAACCGTATCGGGCAGGGCTGCAACTTGAATCGGAAGATCGATGTTCTGCTCCAGCAGGCCGGGTACGAGATCCTTCGTCTGGAGCGCTTCTGCCTGCCCAACCTGCCGCGAGTGGTCGGCGAGGTGTATCGCGGCGCCGCGCGCGTCGCCCTGGACACCGCCTAGCGGGCAGGTCCGGGTTCGTCCGTCGAGTGACCGAGACGACGACGCACCAGCTTTGCACCCACCAACCCGCCGATCAGGGCGCATACGAGAGGCCCGGTCAGAAAGGTCAGCGCCAGGCCGAGGTCCCCCGATGCCGGATCGCGAATCGAGACCGCCACACCGACCAGCCCCAGCGCGACCATCCCCCACGCGACCAGACCGGACAGCAGCCAGCCTCGACCTCTCGGATGCATGAGGCCGAGCACCAGCCCGGCGAGGACGAAGAACAAGGCACCCGTCGTCGTTCGCCCCGTCAGCGTATCGCTGGGCCCGATGTCGGTGAACACGAGCGCCAGTCCGACGAGGCCGGCAACAAGCGCGATCGCGACGGTGCCAAGACCCTGTAAGTATCTGATAGGCATACCTCTACATCAGTAGGCAGGAATGACGTCGCTCAGGGTCTCGCCCGCGGGCGTCTCGAACGCCACGCGCCAGAGCGGCGCCCAGGCGAGCGCCGCGGTGGCTACGTCCACGTCGGCCCGTCTCGGCGTGACC
>JBDHLB010000025.1:31832-67351 GCA_039586095.1 Gemmatimonadota bacterium | reverse complement strand
AAACGATTGCTTGTTCTCGCCCTGCTGGGTGCGTTCATGGGGGGCGCTTCGAGCCTCGCCGCCCAGGAGGCCGAGTTTACCTACGAGGGCGCCCGGGCCTGTAAGCGCTGCCACAGCAAGGCGGAGGAGGGCGACCAGTTCGGCAAGTGGGAGCAGGGCCCGCACGCCAAGACGTTCGCGACCCTGGCCAGCGATGAGGCCAAGGCGGCAGCCGCTGAGGCGGGTCTTGGGGACCCGCAGACGGAAGCGCAGTGCCTCCAGTGCCACGCCACGGCTTTCGCGGTTCTGGATGACATCGAGAACCAGAAGATCACGCTCGAGGAAGGGGTCGGCTGCGAGAGCTGCCACGGACCCGGAAGCGAATACAAGAGCCGGTCGGTCAAGCAGGCGATCGCCGCCGGCGAGATCGAGGCCGCATCGGTGGGGCTCATAACGCCCACCGCGGAGACCTGCACCGGCTGCCACAAGGCGGAGGGGAACGCCTTCTTCCAGGGCTTCGACTTCGACGAGTACTGGGCAAAGATCGCCCATCCGCGGCCAGAGGCGGAGGCGGGCGAAGAGTAGGCGGCCTTCGCTCACAGGCAAAGACCGGCCACAGTTCCGATGGGCCCCGGCAGCGGGCGACTCCGCTGCTCGGGGCTCGTTCGTTTCAACCAGCCTCACCTCGCACGCACGACGATTCTCTCAGGTGGCTGCTTCGGTAGGCACAAGGAGTCACGATGACATGAAGACCACGCGCAGCCTTCACACCCTTCTTCTGCTTGCGGCGGCGAATACCGTGCCGCCCTGTATCGCCGAGGGACAGGTGCCGCAGAGCGCGCCCGAGGGGCTCGTTCCCCAGGTGCACGCGCTGCCGCCCCTGCGCGCACAGGCCCAGCTTCAACAAGCATGGCTCGCGGAGCGGCTCACGAACGTGCTCCCCGCTCTGATGCGAGAGCACGGTGTCGAGATGTGGATCCTATCGATGCGGGAGTACGCGGAGGATCCAGTCTTCTGGTCGATGCGCTCACCGACCACGTTCGCGGCACGCCGACGGTCCATCTACATCTTTCACGACCGGGGTCCCGAAGCAGGCGTGGATCGGATCGCGCTCGGTGGGACGAGCCAGGGCGGACTGTACGAGGTCTATACGGAGTCCGATCCGTGGTCGGATCGCCCCGAGTTGTTCGGTGACGAGCAGTGGCGACAGCTGCGTCGGCTGATCGAGGAGCGCGATCCACGCAACATCGCGCTCAACATCGACGAGCATCACGCCTTCTCGGACGGGCTGCACGCGGGCGAGCGCGAAGCGCTGGAGCGCGCATTGGGTGCCGAGTACGTCAGTCGGGTCGTGCGAGTGCCCGAGCTGGCCATCGACTACATCGCAACGCGCGTTCCTTCCATGCTGCCGCACTACCGCCGTCTTCAGCAGACAGTGCACGCGCTGATTTCACGCGCGTTCAGCTCGGCGGTCATCACGCCCGGCGTGACGACGACCGATGATGTGCGCTGGTGGCTTCGCGAGAGAGTCCGCGATCTGGGGATGACCGTGTGGTTCCAACCGTCCGTGAGTGTTCAGCGAGCGGGCGATGTGCCGGAGGATGGGCCGGTCGTGATCGAGCGGGGCGATCTCCTGTGGGTGGATTTCGGCGTGATCGCCATGGGTCTGCACACGGACACACAGCATCTCGGCTACGTCCTGCGCCCCGGCGAGATGGAACCACCCAGGGGGCTTCAAGCCTGCCTCGCTACGAGCAACCGAATGCAGGACCTGCTGCTTCGTGAGATGGAGCCCGGCCGGACCGGAAATGAAGTCCTCGCCCGCACGCTGGCTGCGATGGAGGGGGAAGGGATCGAGGGTACGGTGTATACCCATCCTGTAGGTGACCACGGCCACGGTGCCGGTCCCCTCATCGGGCTGTGGGATCACCAGGAGGGAGTGCCCGTGCGAGGCGATCTGACACTGAAGCCGAACACGTGGCACTCGATAGAGCTTCAAGCGAGGGTCGCCGTGCCCGAGTGGAATGGGAAGGCGGCGAGCTGCCGTCAGGAAGAGGAGGCGTACCTGGACGAGGCAGGGGCCCGTCACTGGATGTTTCGACGGCAAGAGAGTTTGCACCTTGTCTGGTGAGGGATTCGAGGTTTGATCGTCCGGCGGCGCACGCCGGCGAGGAGATGAGACGATGTACGCGATGCGGGGAACCCACAGACATCGAGCGCGCTCGGTTGCTGCCAGTCTGGCCATCGGCTCGATGACGGTGCTCACGGGGTGCGGCACGGCTCAGACGCCGCTCGAACCGCTCGAGTCGCTGCCGCGCGAGCTGTCTCCGGTCGAGCAGGCGCTGATCGACTCGGGGAACGGTTTTGGCCTGTCGCTGTTCGGCGAGCTGGGGGGCGCGAGGGAGGGGAAGAACGTGATCGTCTCGCCGCTCTCGGCCTATATGGCGCTCGGGATGACGGCCAACGGTGCCGACGGTACGACCCTCGACGCGATGCGGACCACGCTCGGGCACGGCGGTCTCGACGAGGAAGAGGCGAACGACGCGTATCGAACCCTGATCGAACTTCTGCGGGGTCTGGACGGCGATGTAGACTTCGGCATTGCGAACTCCATCTGGCATCGGGACGACTTCCCGACATCGCCGGCCTTCGTCGACGCTTCGCGGGAGTACTTCGACGCACTCGTGAGCGCGCTCGACTTCGCGGACCCGGGGGCGACCGCGACCATCAACGGGTGGGTCGAGGAAAACACCAACGGAAAGATCACCGAGCTGATCCAGGAGATCACGCCACAGGACGTGATGTTCCTGATCAACGCGATCTACTTCAAGGGCGCGTGGCAGAGCCCCTTCGACCCGGATCTGACGCGAGAAGCAGCCTTCGACCTGACCGATGGTACGACCGTGCAGGCTCGTCTCATGTCCCGGCAGGACGACTTCCTGTATCAGGAGAACGAGCTGTTTCAGGGCGTCGATCTTCGGTACGGGCGGGGCGCATTCAGCATGACGGTTCTGTTGCCTGCCGCCGGAAGAGCACTGGACGATCTGTTGCCGCAGCTGGACGAAGCCCGCTGGGATGGCTGGATGACGGGGTTCTCCACGCAGCGGATTCTGCTCGAGCTACCCCGCTTCACTCTGGAGTGGGAGAAGAAGCTGAACGATGCGCTGTCAGCGCTGGGGATGGGAATTGCCTTTGATCGCGGCAACGCGAACTTCGGGCGGCTGGCGGAGTCGGGAGCCCCACTTCCCGGCAACCTGTTCATCACCGAGGTGAAGCAGAAGACCTTCATCGACGTGAACGAAGAGGGCACCGAGGCGGCCGCCGCGACGTCCGTGGGAGTCGGTGTCACGTCGATTCCGCCGACCATGCGGGTGGACCGGCCGTTCCTGTTCGCGATCCGTGAGCGGTTCTCCGGAACGATCCTCTTCCTGGGCCTGGTAGAGAACCCGCTGGGCGGGGAATAGCCGGCCAGACGGCAACCGGCTCGCACAGGCAGCTGGTCGAAACGGACGGCGCGGGCCGGATACGACCCGGTCTTACACGCGCTGAAGCACTCGTTTCAAGCGCTCTTCGGCCTCGTACGCGATCGAGCGTAACGCCTCGACGTCAGCGATCTCGAGCATCGCCTGCGGGCGTGCGATTGCCACCTCTGTGCCCCCGTCGGCCGCGGCCACGACCACGTTGCACGGAAGCAGGAGACCCACGCTGCTGTCCGTGGCGAGCGCCCGATACGCCAGGTTCGGGTTGCAGGCGCCGAGGATCACGTAGGGCTTGAACTCCGCGTCCAGCTTTTCGCGCATGGTGGCGCGCACGTCGATCTCGGTCAGCACCCCGAACCCCTCGTCCTTGAGGGCAGCGGTCACCCGCTCGACCGCCTCCTCGTACGGGGTGTCCGGCAGCTTCTTCGTCATGCTATAGTCGGCCTTCTGCATCGCTCTCACCTCGGATCGGGCCCGCGACTCAATCTATGCGCGTCTGCAAGGCACCGCCCCTGGTCTCCGTTACGAGACACCGCACTCGAGCGTCTTGAGTGTGTAGGCGTACTCCAGAAATTCACGAATCCCGACGTCGTGGCGCATGCTGCCGAGACTGGCAGAGATTCGCAAGATAGTGGCACGCGTGGACACCACCGCCGGTGTGCACGACTTTGCGGTCGAGGCCGACCTGATACAGCAGCGGGAGGAACGTGTGGTAGTTGTTCCGGTCCAGAAGCGTGACCGTGACGGGGGCACGTGCTCGGCCACGAACCTGTTGCGTCTCGCTGTGGCCGCCTGCCTGGTGGGGTCCGGGTGCGCAGGCCCCAGGCCTCCTGCGCCCGCGCCAGACCCGGGGGCGCTCGCACCGGGTTGGACCGAGTCCGGCGTTGCCTCCTGGTACGGCGAGCCTTTTCACGGTCGCCGCACGGCTTCGGGAGAGGTGTACGACATGGAGGAGATGACGGCCGCGCATCGCTGGCTGCCGTTCGGCACCGTCGTTCGGGTGGAGAATCGAGACAATGGGCGCGAAGCCGAGCTGCGGATCACGGACCGGGGACCGTTCGTGAAGGACCGCATTCTCGATGTGTCGAGGGCAGGTGCTCGGGCCCTCGGCATGCTGGGTCCTGGAACGGCGGAGGTCAGAATCGTGTTGCTGCAACTGCCGCGCGAGCCGGATTGCGTGGAGGTGCAGATCGGGGCGTACAGCCAGCCCACGAATGCGGCAGCGGCGAGATCGGAAGCGGAACGAGCCGGGTACGCCGCACGAGAACTCGACGGCTCCGACGGCCTTCGCCGCGTGATCGTAGGGCCCTTCGGAAGCGTTGCCGATGCCGAAGCCGCCCGTGAACGACTGGGCGGTCTTCTGCGAGCATGCCGCGGTGCTGGAACGGAACAATCGACTGCTGTGAGGCTTTAACAGATAGGCCCCTCAGGTGGTCTTCGAAGTATGGTGGGACCACCGACGTAATCTCTGGAGGATTTATGAGCTCGAGACGCTGGCTCGCCATCGGCGCGACCGCGTGGATATCGCTGCTGATAGGACCGGCGGTCAATGCCGCCAGCGCCCAGTACTCAGGTTACTTCGGCCGGAACAAGGTCCAGTACGAGACCTTCGAATTCCAGGTGCTCAAGACCGAGCACTTTGACATCTTCTACTACGAAGGCATGGAGGAAGTCGTAGAGCTGGCCGGACGCATGGCGGAGCGCTGGTATGCGCGCCTGTCGCGCATCCTGAACCACGAGTTTCGCAGTCGGCAGCCGATTATCCTCTACGCGAACCACGCGCACTTCGAGCAGACAAACGCCACGCCGAGTCAGGTCGACGAGTCGACCGGCGGGTTTACCGAGATTCTGAAGCGTAGGATCGTGCTTCCGCTCGCCGCGACCCTGCAGGAATCGGATCACGTGCTGGGTCACGAGCTCGTGCACGCGTTCCAGTTCGACATGACGGGACAGGGGCCCTCGGCAGTGGGGGTCGACGTGCCCGGTGCGATTCGTCTTCCTTTGTGGTTCATCGAGGGGATGGCCGAGTATCTGACGATCGGGCCGGTCGACCCCTTCACCACCATGTGGATGCGGGACGCGCTCGAGATCGAGGACTTCCCCGAGATCACCGAGCTGAACAACCGCAAATACTTTCCGTACCGCTTCGGGCATGCCTTCTGGTCGTACGTGGCCGGCCACTACGGGGAGGATCGGATCGGGAGGATCCTCAAGCTGGCGGGACGCACGGCAAACCCGCTGGGCTCCATCGAGGCGGTTCTCGAGATTTCCATTGACGAGCTCTCCGAGCGCTGGCACCAGGATATCGAGGATTACTTCAGGCCGATCATCGAGGAGACGGAACGACCGGACGTGTTCGGCCGTCGCGTGATCTACGAGGACCAGGCCGACGCGAGAATGAACCTGGGCCCGGCCATCAGCCCGAGCGGTGACGACCTGGCGTACGTGTCGGAGCGGGACCTCTTCTCGATCGAGATGTTCCTGGCCGATGCGAACACAGGGGTGGTGAAGTCGAAGGTGACGAAGACGGCCGTCGACCCACACTTCGAGAGTCTGCAGTTCATCAATTCAGCGGGCTCGTGGCACCCGGACGGGGAACAGTTCGCCCTGTCGGCCGTGACGCGTGGCCGACCGGTCGTCGCCGTGCTCGATATCCGGTCGGGCGACAGGCTGCGTGAAATCCGCCTCGAGGAGTTGGGCGAGATCTTCACGCCCGTCTGGTCGCCCGATGGAACGAAGGTGGCATTCGCGGCGCAGACGGACGGCTTCACGGACATCTACACGCTGGACCTGGAGACGGAAGCACTCCGTCAGCTGACCGACGACCCATACGGCGATCTGCAGCCCGCCTGGTCGCCGGACGGCCGGTACATCGCGTTCGTGACGGAACGGTACGGTGCCGACCCGGAGACGCTCTCCTTCCCGAACTACCGTCTCGCCATCTACGACCTGGAGAGCGACACGCTCGAGCCGCTTCCAAGCTTCGAGGGCGCGAAGAACATCAACCCGCAGTGGACTCCGGATGGAAGCTCTCTCTACTTCGTGTCCGACCACGACGGGATCTCGAACATCTACCGGCTCGATATGGAGAGCCAGGAGGTCCGCCTCGTCACGAACGTCTCGACCGGGGTGAGCGGCCTGACGGCACTGAGTCCGACCCTGTCGGTCGCGAGCGAGACCGGGCAGCTGGCGTTCAGCGCGAACAAGGGAGGTCCGTTCAGCTTCGAGATCTATGTGATCGACGAAGAAGACATCCTCGTCGGCGAGCCGGTGCCCGAGTACCTGACGGATGTCGACCCCTCGGTGATCCCGCCACGCGAGAGAGCCTCACTCGAGATCGTCAATCTGCTGGAGAACGACCGGTTGGGCCTGGCTGATCCGGTGACTTTCGCGGGGGCCGAGTATAGCCCGCGTCTGTCGCTCGACTACGTGTCGCAACCCACGATCGCCTTCGGAGCCAGCGACTTCGGGGTTTTCTTCGCCGGCGGCGCGGCCGTGCAGTTCAGCGACCTGCTGGGCAATCGGACTCTGTCCGCCCTTCTGCAGATCAACACGACCTACGGGGACATTACGAAGGGCACGGCGCTGCTGGTCGGTTATCAGAACCTCGCGTCCCGCTGGAACTGGGGAGTGGTCGGCGGGCAGCTGCCCTTCGTGACCCGAAGCTTCTTCCAGGGCGTAGGCGACATCGAAGGGGAAGATGTCCTCGTTCTGGCTGAACAGCGCTTCTTCCAGGTCAGCCGGCAGGTGGGTGCGAGCTTCGCCTATCCGATCAATCGGGCGCAGCGCGTCGAGATCGGAGCGAGCCTCCAGCAGCTGGATTACTCGCTCGAGGTGGAGGAGTTCTTTTTCGATCCATTCACCGGACAGCTGCTCTTCGAGCAGACGCGGGACCTCCAGGCCCCGGACGATCTCTACCAAGCGTCCCCGACCGTAGCGCTTGTCTACGACACCTCGATCTTCGGGGGCACGAGCCCGATCCTGGGGACGCGGTACCGTCTCGAGGTCTCGCCGAGCTTCGGGACGCTGAACTTCTTTACGGGCCTGGCCGATTACCGCAAGTACGTCATGATCGCGCGACCGTTCTCCATCGCGGGTCGCCTGTTGCACTTCGGGCGGTACGGCTCCGACTCGGATGATCCGAGGCTCAGCCAGCTGTTTATCGGATATCCGTCGCTCGTCCGGGGATACAACGACGATTCGTTCAGCGTGTTTGAGTGCACGCTTCCCGAGGCGGCGCAGGTGTTCCAGTGCGACGTGTTCGACCAGCTGCTGGGCAGCAAGATCGCCGTGGGGAACCTCGAGGCACGGCTGCCGCTCCTCGGCGGGATCGGCCTGATCCCCGCCCCCGGAGTTCCGCCGATCGAGATCGGCGCGTTCTTTGACTCCGGAATCGCCTGGACGGATGAGGACGGCGAGCGACTCTCGGACCGATCCGTCGTCAACAGTGTCGGCTTCCTGGCCCGGCTCAACCTGTTCGGCTTTGCGATCATGGAGCTGGACTACGTGAACCCGCTGGACCGGCCGGACAAGGACTGGTTCTTCCAGTTCAGCTTCACGGCAGGCTTCTAGAGCGCGAGACATCGCCCGGGCCGTCCGCGGGGCTGGCCCGGATTGCCGCAGAGGTCTACGGCCGACGCCACCGGTCCGTCATCTCGCCGCACCCGGCACCTTGCTGACGTCGATGTGGCCCCCTAGCTATCGCTAGGAGAAGGGTCAGTCGAGCGAGTCGAGCAAGGAGATAAAGCAGATGTCGAGCAGATTCTCTCGCAGGGAGTTCCTGCAGACCGGAGCGATGGCGACCGGCGGATTGCTCGCGACCAGGAGTATCGCTCTCGAAGCCAAGGCCTTCGCGGCGACGTCGAAACCCATTGCCCCAAGCGACACCGTGCGCTTCGGAATCATCGGCGTTGGCATGCAGGGGTCCGGCCTGATCTCGGACGCCCTCAGCCTCCCGGGCGTCGAGTGTGTCGCGGCCTCCGACCTGTACGATGGCCGTCACACGCTGGCCAGGGAGCTGGCCGGCGACGCCAGCCTGCCCACGACGCGCCGTTATCAGGATCTGCTCGATCGCAAAGACATCGACTGCGTCATCGTCGCCGTGCCCGACCATCACCATCGACAGATCGTGGTAGACGCTCTCCAGGCAGGGAAGGACGTCTACTGCGAGAAACCGATGTCTCACACGGCGTCAGAGGGATTCGCGATGGTCGAAGCGGCCAAATCGGCGGGCCGGATCGTCCAGGTGGGATCTCAGCGGACCAGCTCCGCGCTCTGCGCCAAGGCCAGAGAGCTCTACCAGAGCGGTGCCATCGGAGAGGTGTCGATGGTGGAGCTGTCGCTGGGTCGCAATTCGCCGACCGGCGCCTGGCAGTATCCTCCTCCGCCCGACCTGTCGCCCTCGAACTTGGATTGGGAGGCCTGGCTTGGAACGGCTCCCAAGATCCCCTTCGATCCCGAGCGTTTCGCCCGCTGGCGTTGCTGGAAGGAATACGGCACAGGCGTGGCGGGAGACCTCATGGTTCACCTCATCAGCGGGATGATGTTCACGCTCGGCTGGCGGCAACCACCGCGCAGCGCACAGTCCTTGGGGGGCATCGTTCGGTGGAAGGACGGACGGAACATGCCAGACCTCCACGCCGTTCTGTTCGACTACGGCGGCATTCCCGTCTTCGTGCGACTGGGGCTCAGCACGGCGACGCCCGAGCTTGCCCGGTTCATGGGGCCCGAGGGGATTCTCGAGACGGCGGCGGAAACGCTCACCCACTCCCCCCAGACCGGCCGCGACACCTACCCGAGCTACTACTCGCAGAGCTTCCCCGCGGAGATGAGGGAAGCCTACCGTGCCCGCTGGCACGCCGAGAACGATCCGGCGCCGGGTCGCGAGCCGATCGCCGGCAGCACGGTTTACACCGGGCACCACTGGGATGACACCGTGCCGCACCTGTGGGAGTTCTTCGAGGCCGTAAGGAGTCGCGAGCCTGTCGTTCAGGACGCCGTGTTCGGCAACCACGCGGCCATCGCCTGCCACATGGCCAACGAGTCCTTCTTCCGAGAATCGCCCGTGCGGTGGGACGGTGGGACGCAGACCATGAAGAGCTGACGTCGGAGGAAACTGGCGTCCGAGAGCTGACGTCGGAGGAGGCCGACGTCGACCAAGGATGACGAGCAGGGAGATAGACCGATGGACGGACGCGTGAGGGTCGGCATCGTCGGATCTCAGTTCATCTCGAGCATTCACTCCCATGCCCTCCAACGATGCGCGGCGGCAGAGCTGTTCGCCGTCGCGTCCCCGACGGAGGATCACGCCCGGCGCTTCGCGGAGCGGCATCACATCCCCCACCATCTGACCGACTACCGCAAGATGCTGGAGATGGATGAGGTCGACATGATCGTGATCGGCGCGCCCAACGACCTGCATTGCGCCATCACCGTCGACGCGGCGCGGGCGGGCAAGCATGTCGTCTGCGAGAAGCCGCTCTGCCTGAACCTGGCGGAGGCCGATCGCATGATCGAGGAGTGCTGCAAGGCCGGGGTGAAGCTCATGTACGCGGAGGAGCTCTGCTTCGCTCCCAAGTATGTCCGCCTGAAGGAGCTGCTGGACAGCGGAGCGGTCGGAAGGCCGGTCTTGATCAAGCAGTCCGAGAAGCACGATGGACCTCACGCCGAGCACTTCTGGGACGTCGAGCGCTCGGGTGGCGGTGTCACGATGGACATGGGCTGCCACGCGATCGAGTTCTTCCGCTGGATGCTGGACCGCCCCCCGATCTCAACCGTCTACGCGCAGATGGGCACCTACGTGCACGCGGACCGAACGCTCGGGGACGACAACGCCGTGTTGATCCTCGAGTTCGAGGGCAACGTGGTCGCGGTGGCCGAGGAGAGCTGGAGCAAGCTCGGCGGCATGGACGACCGGGCCGAGGTCCATGGATCCGGCGGCGTCGCCTACGCCGACCTCCTGCATGGAAACGCCATCGAAACGTACAGCAGCGTCGGCTACGACTACGCCGTCGAGAAGGCGGGCGGCACCGCGGGCTGGTCGTTCACGATCTACGAGGAGGAATGGAACTACGGCTTCCCGCAGGAGCTCGATCACTTCGTCCGCTGCGTCCGGGACGACACCCAACCGCTGGTCACCGGGGAGGACGGCCGCGCCGTGCTCGAAGCGATCTTCGCCGCCTACGAATCCGCACGTACCGGGCGCAAGGTCGACTTGCCCTTCCCCACGGATGCGGCCAAGCCTCACGACTTGTGGCGCCCAGAGGGCTAGACTTCTCGTTCCGTTTCGTCCGCCTCTCGGTAGTAGCCGCGCCGCACACGCCACGAGGCTGCTCCCTCGCCCAGAGTGGCAATCGCGTCCGGGTGCAGTGGCGAGCCGGAAGCGGTCACCTGCGCGGTGATCGGCGCCTCGATCATGTCAAGCACCGGAAGCGCCCTTCGTCAAGTGGCGGAGGGCCCTTTCGTGTGCCTCGAGCGCAATCTCGTCGAACAGGCAAAACCGCACCCGCTGTACATGATCGAGCGTCGGACAAACGTCGATCACGGCGCGGATCGCAACCCGGGCCGCCTCGTCGATCGGATAGCCGAACACGCCGGTCGATATGGCGGGGAGGGCGATCGATTCGATCTGGTTTTCCTCGGCCCGCCGCAGCGCATTTCGATAGCAGTCGGCCAGCAGCCGCTCGGACGGCTGGTCACGGCCGTACACGGGCCCGAGGCAGTGAATGACCCATTGGCTGGGCAGGTCGTGCCCTCCGGTGATCACCGCCTCGCCCGGTCGGATCGGGGCGAGAGGCCTGCACTCGCGGTCGAGCTCCGGCCCGGCGGCCCGATGAATCGCCCCCGCCACGCCGCCACCGGGCCGGAGCTCGGCGTTGGCCGCGTTCACGATGGCTTCCATGTCGGCCTGCGCCGTGATGTCGCCGCGCAGGCATTCCAACGCAACCCCGTGGATCGTCCGTATCATGACCTTCGATCCTCGTTTCTCGCGATCTTGTCTGCGACCCACCCCGGAGTCAGTTTGCCGATCCCGGACGATGCTCGCACATGAGAGGGAGGCACCGTGAAATTTTTGCTCAACTGGCTGATCACAGCGGCGGCTCTGTACGCCGCGGTCAGTCTCATCTCGGGAATCGCGGTCAGCGGCACCGGCACGCTTCTGCTGGCGGCTTTCGTCTTCGGACTGGTGAATTCGGTGATCAAGCCGATTCTGTTGATTCTCACCCTCCCGATTACCGTGGTGACGTTGGGGCTGTTCTATCTTGTACTGAACGGGCTTCTGCTGTACCTCGTCGCGGCCCTTACACCGGGCTTTACGATCGCGACCTTCGGCGCCGCCTTTCTCGGAGCCCTCGTCGTCTCGATCGTGGCAACGCTTCTGCATCTGATCATCAAGACGGAACGCCCGAAGGGATAGGAGTTTTCTGGATCGTGGATCACTTCGGTAAGCATGAATTCAAGGAGCTTTTGCGGGATCGCGAGCCACCCACGGTGTCGATCTACGCGCCGACGAGTCGGACGACGTCTGATTGGGAAGCGGAGCGGTTGCGATTTCGGGCCGCGCTGGACCGGGCGGAGGAGCTGCTGCGGGCTGACTATGAACCTGGCGCGGGCAAGGGCCTGCTGGATGAGCCCCGATCCCTGCTGAATGACCAGCAGTTCTGGCTCCACCAGAGCGATGGTCTCGTGGCTTTCTGCGCGTCAGGGTTCTTTCGGCTCTACCGGCTGCCGCTCGACGTGCCTGAGTTGGTTGTCGTCGGCCCGAGCTTCCACACGCGACCCCTCATCCGTTACCTGCAGGCGCCCGACCGCTACTGGGTACTCGCCCTCAGCCAGAAAGACGTCCAGCTGTGGGAGGGAACGCACACGGGCTTGCGGCAGATGAGCATGGAAGGCGTGCCGCAGAATCTGAAGGAAGCCGTCGGGCAGTACATGGACTACGAGCGGGAGACGTTCCACAGCTCGACGGGCTCCGGAGGAAGATCGGCGTACCACGGTCACGGCGAGGGCATGGACTCCAAGGAGTGGGAGCTGGAGGCCTTCGTCCGCAAGATCGACACGGGTCTGGGCGAGCTGATGGACCCTGTGGCCGGTCCGGTGGTGCTGGCCGGCGTGGACGAGTTCCACGCGCTGTACCGGTCGGTGAGCCAGCTGAAGAACCTCGCGTCCGAGGGTATCCAGGGTAACGTCTCCCGGATGGGTGCGGACGAGCTGCACCGGAAAGCGTGGCCGATCGTCCAGGCTTCCGTCGGGAGCAAGATCGACGAGGCGCTACAGCTGTGGGAGTCGGCGTATCGGCTGAAGAAGGCGGAGTCGGACGTTTCGGTGTCCGCCCGTCTCGGCGTGGCCGGACGCATCCGTCTGCTGATGACGGAGCGGGATCGCCGACTGTGGGGCCATTTCGATCGAGCCACAGGAGCCATCGAGATGGTCCGGGAAGGCGGTGCGGATCCCGGAAACCGCGCGGTGGACCTGCTGGACGAGCTGGCGGAAACCGTGATCCTGAACGGCGGGAACGCGCTCGCCGTCCCGCCGGAGCGCATGCCGACGAACACGGGGGTCGCGACGGTCCTGCGCTAGCTCTGGGACGGAGACGCCGTGCGGCTCCTTCCCTTCGCTCGCTGCCGGCGCCTTGATGCTTCGGAGCCTCCTCGCACTACCCCATCCGGGTCTTTTCGCTGGGCCGGTTCGCTGCGGGGTCTCCTCCGCGGCGCCTCGAGGCTCGCTGCGCGAAGGACCCGAGCGGCGTCCTGGCGGGTCGAGTCGTCCGGCTGGGTGAGACGACCCGACTCATGGCCGCACGAGCCGTCCTATGGATGGTTTGACCCTTCGAGCTGTCTTCACTACCGACCAGCGAGCAGAGGCTTCGCGGAGGGCGCCTCTTTCGCTTGCGAAAGCCAGCGTCCGGAGGGAAGCCCCTATGCCGCGGGTCGGTCAGTTCGGCGTATCAACAGCACGAAGATCACGACGTGTGTCACCAGTAGTGCGGGCACGACCACTGCCGGGATAAAGTACGTGGCCCCGAGGTCCGCACCGGTCGTGTATCGAAGTCCCTGCAAGACCGCGTTGATCAGGTCGCGCGTCCCCTCGATGTTGAAGATCCAGACGAGGGGGATCGCGAGCTTCCATTCCAGGCGCAGCGCGAGCAGTGCAATCAGGGCGAGGAGGGAGGCCAGAAGATCGCCATAGGCACCGGGTTGGCGAAGCGAAAACCCAGCTCGGCCGCTGTGACTCCGGGAAGCAGGAACGCAAGACCGACATAGCGCAAGCTGTGGAAGAAGAGCAGCGGCGTGAGCGCGTCCTTTAGCGACCGCCGACGGGCCCAGGGCATGAGATAGCACCGGGCCGCAAAGCCGAAGGCAACGAGTCCGATCGCGATGCTGATTGGCAGGTAGAAATTCTCCATCAGTTCGACCCTCGCGGTGTCTGTTCCCCAAGAAGGCCCTATGCGGCCGGCGTCAGTGGGACGACGGCTCCACCCCCGCGCTTTGAACCGCAGGAATCAGGTGCGTGAGGTCCGAGAGCCTGGTCATGAGATCCGCATCCGACTCGTCCGCGTGCATCGGCACGATGGCGATGTACCCCTCCTGAACAGCCCGCACGTCGGTGTTTTCGGCCGGCAGCCCGGCTATACGGAGCTCCAGGCGCCACATCTGAACGCCTCCATCTTTCTGTCCCTCGGCCCGTTCCACTGGCTGCGACTCTCCAGAGAGGAGGCCTCTCGCCCGCTCCACGACACGGACTCCCCGGATCCTGGATGGATGTCCAACGGGCAGGCTGACCGTCAGATACTCGGGCGCCTCCAGTGCGGCCACGAAGCCGCTTTGAACGAAGTCGGCCACCCAGGATGTCGCGAACTCCACGACCGCAGGATCGTCGTCGTCGAGGCCCGATACAGCGACGGCCGGGATGCCGAAGTACGCGGCCGTTCGCGCGGCTCCGATGGTCCCCGATCCGAACCACGCGTCTCCGAGGTTGGGCCCCCCATTGATGCCCGAGACGACGACATCGGGAAGGCGATCCCTCAGCGGTCCGCTGAGGGCGAATAGAACGCAGTCCGCCGGATAGCCGTCCACGGCCCAGGCCTCGATTCCGGGGTCGAGCTCCTGTCGAGTCACTCGGTACTCGCGGTCCGCCCAGGTCGCGCCTGCGTAGTTCGACGTGCCGCTGCGGTCCTGCGTCGCCGCAGCCACTATGACCTCGACCCCCGGCACCCGGGCAAAGGCCCGCGCGAGCTCGATCAGGCCCGTGTCGTCGATCCCGTTGTCGTTCGTCAGGAGGACACGGGAAGGCCATTTGGCTTCCTGCGCTTGCTCCTGAGCCTGCCCCGGATAGTTCGCCAACAGCAGGCCCAGCGCGCTTATCGTGAAGACGCGGAAGAGTGGCGGACGCGCGCGATGGAGAGCCAGTAGAGTCTTCATGAAATCGGGCTCCTGGTGAATCGAGTCTGCCCTATGCCGCTGGTCTCAGTGCGACCGCCGGGCGCCGCCCACCGCGGACTACACCTCGAGTGACTACCGCGAGGGCTTTTCGAAACCGCTGACGCACACCACGGTACGATCAGCGTCGCGCCAATCCGGGTGGCCGAAGCCCAGATTCGCCGTGCACAGCATACCGTCTTTGTAGATCAGGCTCGTATTGTTGTCGAGCGGTGTGTTGCTGGCATCCGCGATCACGGCGCGCTGGCTGCCGTCCGGCGCGATGGCGACGATCTTGTTCTGCAGGATCTCGCTCAGGTAGATATTGCCTTCCTCATCAAGCTCGATCCCGTCGATGGCCGAGTGCCCATCGCTGACCAGGACCGGCTCGCCCGCGCTCGCGTCCTCGTTGATCGGGACCCAGTACACCGTGCCGTCGCCGGTCATACCCGCGTAGAGGCCCTTCTCCTCGGGATCCATCACAAGCACGTTCACACCGAGGGGGGTGAACAGTGTCTCCCCGCCGATCTCCTGCATCGCGTCGTCGGCCCAGTTCAGCGCCTGATGCGACGACCACAGCTCCACCTGCTTGCCGTCCGGCGAGATCTTCCAGATTCCCGCGTACGAGAGATCCGTGAGGTAAACATTGCCCTCACTGTCGATCTCCACGTCATCGGGAAAACAGAACGGCCATCCGTCTTCCTTCGTGGCCAGTGCAGTCACTTCGCCTGAAGTGGGATCGATCTTGTATACGCCGCTCTTCACCGCCTTCGGGTCCTTGCAGTGGGGGTGGAAGGGGTCGAAAAGGTCGTCGTATGCAGAGTGGGACTTGTACGCGACGTAGATCATCCCGTCGCCGTCCGTGTCGAGGCCGATCAGGTCGCCGCCAGGGCCCTCCTCCCGAGACGGGACCCAGGCCACGTGATCGTACGTGCCATCGTCATTGATGCGGACGATCTCCCCGGTGTGGAACAGGGCGGCGTAGATGGTTCCATCTGGTGCCAGCCCCAGGCCCTCTGGCGTGTCCGGCAACTCGGCGAGCACCCATGATTTGAACTGGGCCTCGGCCGGGCTCGTTACCCCGGCGACGGCGATCGTGGCGGCGAGCGCGCATCCGCGTGCCAACGCGATTAGTGACTGTCTCATCTCTCCTCCTTCTCCACCGACTGTACTTCCAGGAATTCGATCGGCGCGCCGTTGTCCACGATAAAGGCTACCCTCACTCCCTCGGACACCGTGTTCGGCGCGATCAGCACTTCCTTTCCGCGGATGGCTTCCTCCAGATCGTCCACCTCGAAGGCGACGTGCGCGACAGTCCGCACCAGCTCCGGCAGCGGGCTGCTCTCCTCGAACCGCATCCATTCCACGCGATACGGGCTCGTCTCGTACCCTGACACGTACATGCCCAGCTCGGGCAGGCGGTGCTCTCCATCCCGTATCTCGGTCGTGGGAATACCTACATGGTGATAGCGCACGCGTCACTCCCCTGCCGTCTTACCGAACCCATAACTCCACCCGCACCCCGTAGCAGGTGGCCAACTCGCTGGCCAACTCTTCGACCTGGCCTGGCAGCAAGACCTGAGGAACGGCGATGCCCGGAAAGCCTGGCCGCTGCCAATTCTACGCGGGCGCTGGTCAAATCGTCAGATACTCGCCTTCTCCCTTCAACGCCCCCCAGGTGGCGATTTCCGTGGGGTCGTATCCGTCGATGAAGTCCCGAAATTTGGGTCGAAAGGTCGCTTTGCGCTTCGCCCAATACGCCTGGAAGCCGGGGGCCTTCGCGTAGGTGGCGTAGAGCTTCTCGTAACCCGTCCAGATGTCGGGATCCAGCGCACCGTGATCGAACTGGTACTGCGCGTCTTCGAACATCCGGAGCAGCGAGAAACAAAGCTCGATGAAACGCGCCTGTTCCTTCTCGTCGAGCTGTGATGGATCCTCGGTGCCCACCTGAAACGTCCAAGCCAGCTCGGGGTCGGCGAGAAGCGGCCTGTTCCACTCACGCGCGGCCGTCGCGATGGAATGGGACGTCGACAGACGCATGGCCCTCGTGTTCTGACCGATCTGACGGGCCAGGTAGATGAGCGTCACGATAACGCCGATAGCGCCGAGAGTCTCTCCAATCGCTCCGAGAGCGGCCCAGTTCATATGCCTCCTCCATCAACGGGAACGGTGATTCGTCGGTCGGCTCGCTCAGCCGCTCGCCACGTGCGTCATGACGAGCTTGGCGAGTTTGTCCGCTGTCGAATAGAAGCGTGTTTCCAGGTCGTCGAGTGCTCCGCCTTCTTCCTCCCCATGCCGCGCTGTCCTCCGATGTCCGCGGCCCCGAGGGCCCGGCGGAGCAACTTCACGTAGGGAGACCAGCTCGCTCGTCGCCCGAACCCTGGTGTGCACGCCTCCTCCGCCAGATCCAGAGAACCTTCCATCAAGGCGTCGTGCAGCGGCCTGAAAACCAGCGGCCACGACAGTCTCGCGACTCCCGAGATCCGCATGTCGATCTCGTGAACAAGCAGGGTCCCACCGTCGGCCCGCGGAGTCGCGGAATACCCGTGCGTGCCGTGAAAGCCTGGGGCGAGATGCACCTGAACACGATCTCCTCGCCGGGTACGTAACGCTCGATCTCGTATCTGATCTGGCGCTGATGGACGTTCCGCACTCTCATCGGCTTCGGATGAGCCCCATGATTTCCTCCGGGTTGCGGGTCGAGAACGCGATCTCACGGACCGGACCCTTCTTCTGCTTGAGCGTAACGACCACCCTGGGATGCTCCAGGAAATTCAGAAAGGCGCGGTACCTTCGCCGGATGAAGGTGAAGTGGATGCCCGCGCCCCCGATCCTCCACAGCGATACGTTGTCGAGACGGCAGGCCTCGATGTTCTGCAGCTCAATATTCCATGTGAAGATGCCGAACTTGAGAGCCAGCCACTCCGAGGACAGCCGGATGACGAGTGTTCTGTAGTTGAGCGAATGGAACAGGAAGAGGCTGGCGAGGCAGAGGAAGACGATAGTCAGGAAACCGCCGTTGCCGACCCGAAGCTTCCATGTGAGAAGCAGGAGAAAGAGGGAGGTAAGGGCCAGGAACAGCGCTTCGGTTCTGGCCGACGAGACCTTTTCTTCGTAAACGGGCTCTGCCGAGGTCATTCGAACAGCGCTCATCATCCAGCGAAAGCGACTGGCTCGATCTCGATCTCCAACCGCCCATGCGCGTCCCGCAGCGCCGCCACCACATCGCAGGGCGTGTCCGCCTGCGCGAAGATGAACCCGAGATAGCGGTGACCCTCGGGGAGCGGGACCACCTCACCGCCGGGGTGAATCGAGATGACCACGTCCTCGATCCCTCTCACGGCCCGCGCCGTCTCCTGGCCCTTCACGCCAAGCAGCACCCCAGCCAGCGAGGTCGGGAGCATCAGCACGCCGGCCGCCGGAGCGTCCACCACCGGCTCCGGAAGCTCTAGATCCAGCGCATGCCGCAGTACGACCTCCTCCAGCGAGTAGCCCGAGCGGTAGCGGAACAGGCGAGCACACAGACCCCCGATCGTGCGAGGCGCCACCTCGAGCGGCCACACGCCGTCTTCGTTGATCCGCAGCTCGGCGTGTACCGGCCCTTCCCTCAGGCCAAGCGCCTCGACCGTCCGCTCCACGACTGCCACGATCGCGCGCTGCACTTCGGGCGCGTGACTCGACGGTGTGACGAACAGGGTCTCTTCGAAGTACGGTCCCTCCAGCGGGTCGGGCTTGTCCAACAGGGCCAACGGCTCGAGCCTCCCGTCGTGCAGGATGCCCTCCAGGGTGACTTCCTCGCCCGGCACGTACGTCTCGGCCAGCACGGCAGGTGGCGTCGCGCCTGGTGTCTCCTCGTTGGCGGCTTCGATGATCCGCACCACACGCTGGAAGACTTCTGCCGTCTCCTCGTGACGATCGACGCGGATCACGCCACGCCCCGACCGGCCGACAGGGCGAGCGGTTTGAGAACACAGGGAAAGCCGGGAGAGCGCGAAAGCGCCGTGGCGAGCTCGGCCGGGTCGGCGTCGAGCGGGAAGACGCGAAACGGGGGGCAGGGAAGTCCCGCCACCTGCAGACAGGCCCGGAAGAAATCCTTGCGTCGCGCCCGGGCGGCAGCCTCTGGAGGGGTTTGTTTGAGCCCCAGCGTCTCGCCCACCGCCGCCGCCAGTAGAACGCCCTCGTCCTCCGCGGCGACGACACCAGCGAACGGATAGTCGGCGTGCAGCTCCAAGACCTTCGCCATGGACCGATCGAGCTCTCGGAAATCGACTTGCAGGCTGGTTCCCGGGGTCAGCTCGGCCAGGGTCTGCTGCTGGTCGGAGCCGACCGTCACGTCGATGCCCAAGGTCGACGCCGCGTCGAGGAAATCCTCGGCTTTGTACGTGGAAGAGGCGATCAGGAGGAGGACCCGGCGCCGGGGCGCGTCCCCGTCGCCCCTGGTCACTTCGCGGGCGAGAAGTACGGGTCGGTGCCCGCGGCGTGGTCCGTCACGTCCTGCACGTCGACGATCTCCGGCACCATGTCGTGCAGGACCTGCTTGACCCCCTGGGTCAGGGTGACCGAGGCCATGCCGCAGCCCTGACAGCCGCCGGACATCTTCAGGTACACGATGTTGTCCCGGATGTCGACCAGGCTCACCGCACCCCCGTGCATGGCCACGCTGGGATTGATCCGCTCGTCGATCACACGCTTCACGCGCTCGACCAGGGGACCGGTCAGCGGCTCCGAGCCCAGCGGCTGGATGTTCGGGTTGTGGAACTTGAAGCCGCTCTCCTGCAACGTGTCCACCCAGTCGACCCGGGTGCCTTCCAGGATTCTCGCGCTCTCGCTGTCGACCACGACGGGGATCCCTTCGGCCTCGAAGCTCTCATCCTCCGCCGTGCGCTCGGCCAGTTCGATGAGCGTCATCTCGTACTGTGGCTGGACAGGACTCGGATTTGCCACGCGCACCCGCACGGCGAGGTCGGGCGCGCCATCCTGCTCTATGAAAGTCCGGATCTGCCGTTTCGCGGCTTCGGTAAACTCGATCATGCCCATCCGTACTCCCCGCTCGACGTCTCGATCCGCGGCCCGTCGATGGTGCGATCGGCGGCCGGCTGTGCCTTCAAATCTAGTCGCCGAGCGCGGCCCGGACGACGAAGAACAGGTTGGCGGGTCGCTCCGCCATGCGGCGCATGAAGTAGGGGTACCACTGCTCGCCGTACGGGACGTAGATCCGCATGCCGTAGCCGTCGGCGATCAGGCTGGCCTGGTAGTCGCGCCGCACTCCGTACAGCATCTGAAACTCGAAATCGTCGGTCCCGATCCCGTTCTCGGCGACGTGCTGGCGCGTGGCCTCGATCATCCGGTCGTCGTGCGTAGCGATCGCCGTCGGCGCGCCGCCGCCGAGAAGCAGCTTCATCAGGCGAACGAAGTTCGCGTCGATGTCCCGTTTGTCCTGGAAGGCGACCTCGGGCCCTTCGTCGTACGCCCCTTTGCACAGTCTGACCGGCGCCCCGATTTCAACGAGCTGCTTCACATCCTCTTCCGACCGGTGGAGGTAGGACTGGATCACGCACCCCACGTTGCGGTGCTGGGCGAACACCTTCCGGAAGACCCGCAAGGTGGAGTCGGTGTGGTCCGAGTCCTCCATGTCGATGCGGACGAAGCTCCCCAGCTCCGAGGCGCGCCGCACAACGCGGGCGACGTTCTCGGCGCAGAAGTCCTCGTCGATGTCCAGTCCGAGCTGCGTGGGTTTGAGCGAAATGGTCGAATCGGCCTCGCTACGCTCGATGATCTCGAGGCTTTCGACGTAGATGTCGGTCGCCTGCTCCGCCTCTGCCCGGTCGCTCACGCTCTCGCCCAGATAGTCGAGCGTGACCCTGAAGCCCGTCTCGTTCAGTTGTTTCACGGCGGGCAGAGCTTCGTTGAGGCTGTTCCCGGCCACGAACCGACTGGCCAGCCCGTCGGCGAAAGGAAGCTTGAGAAGGAAGTCCCGAACGTCCTCCCGCTCGCTGAGGAAGAGGAGGGGCTTACGGAACATCGTCCGTACGAGCCAGACAGTCGCGCAGGTCCTGCGCCGTGACGAGAACGATCGTCTTGAGACCGGCTCGCTCGATCGCCGCGCGGCCGCCCTCCTGACGATCGACGAGGGCGAGCAACGCCAGCACGTCGCCTTGCTCGGCCCGCACGGCCTCGCAGGCCTGCAGTGCCGATCCGCCCGTCGTGATCACATCCTCGACGATCACCACGCGCGCACCCGGCTCGAAGCAGCCCTCGATTCGGCGGCCTTTTCCGTGGCGCTTCGCTCGCTTACGGACGGAAAAAGCGTGAATCGGATCGCCCTGCCTCCAGCTCTCGGCCGCGATCGCGTACGCGAGGGGGTCCGCCCCCATCGTGAGGCCGCCGATCGCGTCCGGCCTAAGCCCTTCCTGGCGCAGGGCCTCGAAACCGGCCTTGCCGAGCAGGACCTGACCCTCGGCGTGCATCGTGGTGGTCCGGCAGTCGATGTAGAAATCACTGCGAGCCCCCGAGGCGAGCTGGAAATCGCCCACCTGGAAGGATCGCTCGGTCAGCAGCTGGCAGAGACGCTCTCGTTCGTTCGACAGGGTTCTCTTATCCGGTCGCGGTTCGCAGCAGGGCCGCCGAGTCAGCGAGGAATCGTGTACTCGCCGACGGCCTCGTCGTCACACCGGGCGCACAACCCATACAGCTTGAGCTGGCGCGTGAGAACGTGAAAGCCCTCCGCCCGGGCGACGTCACTCTGCAGCGCGTCGAGGTCGTCGCGGTGGAACTCGATCACCTGCCCGCACGACGTGCAGATCAGGTGGTCGTGGTGTGCCGGCCCGGCCCGAGTCTCGTACCGCTTGAACCCTTCGTCGAAGTCGTGCTCGGTGGCCAGGCCGACCTCCACGAGGAGGCTCAGGGTCCGGTAGATGGTCGCCTTGCCTATGTGCTCCCCCCGCGCGCGCAGCTGAGCGGAGACGTCATCGGCCGAGAGATGTCGCGCCGACTCGAACAACACGCGAGCGATCGCCTCGCGCTGGTGGGTCACGGGCAGGCGATGCTCCTGCAGGGCCGCCCGGAAAAGGCCCATCATGACGGCCGCACAGCCGAGCGGCGGCCGGGTCGTAACGACCTGCGTCATCTACGTATGCGGGGGTGGATTGTCCGTTCTCAACCGGTTGAGAACAAGATAGGGGCGGCCAGCAAGCCGATCAATCCGTGTGATCCTGATAGTCGTTCGTGGCCTGCCGCAGCACCCGGTCGTCGGGTGCTGACGCCTTGGGCAGCAGATACGTGTCGGAAAACGTGTTCAGAGCCCTGCGGACCGGCCCGAACGCGTCCGCTGCCATGTCGTACAGCCCGTGTAGCGCGTGATGGCGGGCGTACGGGTCGCCAGCAGCCAGCCGATAGCCCGTCTGACCGAGCGTCTCGTAGTAATCGAGCCCCGGTCCTCCCTTCCGCTGTACCCGCGCCACGATGAAGTCCGGGAACAGGCCCGAGAGCCACAGCGCGTAGTTCCCCAGGTGCGCGTGCAGCAGGAATGCGCGGGTGCCGCTCGCCTCATCCGCCTCCGCCACGATGTCGACGAGGTACCGGTACTCCTGGTCGTCATACTCCCGGATTCGCAGAGCCCGGCGGCCTTCCCCGAAGTGAAGCACCAGCGCCGCGACATAGTCGCAGAGCGCCCGACTCTCGATGCCTCTCTCCAGCATTGTCTGCCGCAGGATGACGTACACGACGAGCGGTGGGGGGAGCGGGGCCAGCGTGGGTTGGCGGAGAATCGCGTCGAGCGTACGAGGGTCGTCCAGGAGAGGATCGATGCCGCGCTCGGCAAGCACACCCTCCCAGTGTCGCTGACGGCGCTCGTCTCCCACGCTCAGGAGTCGAACCAGCCATTCGGCCTCTGTCCGTCCGAACGATGCACGGACGTTCGGCAGGATCATCGGACCCTCCTTCCGCTGTCGCCGGGGCGAGCCACCTGCTTCACCCCAAAGACTTTCTTCGCCGGGGCTCCGTCACCGTCCTACCGGGAGCAGGATGCGAGCCCGCTTCCGAACCACGAGATTCGCTGCCAAATCGGCCGATCTGGCCGGGGCCAACTGGTGCGGGTCGCTCATGCGGCATTCCCACGCCCGAAACCCGGCTGTAAGCTATTGGTACACGTAGGTGAAGCGCCGAACTGTCGTTGTCCGTTTCACGTGCCCGATCGCGGGGCGACGGAGCGGCTCCGGCCCCGCGGCGAGGATCGCGGGGTGTTCGGCGTGTGGCGAAACCACTCGAGACGCGTAGCTGAGAAAATCCAGTATGGCTGGCAAAATCCCCCAACCGAGCTCTTCGGGCTTACCGAGCCCCTCGACACCCGTGATACCGGGCCTGGCGGCGGCCGTCGTGGCAGGTCTGGTCGGCATGATCGGATGCCAGCCGGCGAGCGGCGACGGGGCGGAGCGGAGCGCGCCGCCCGCCCGGATCGTGACATCGGACCAGGAGTCTGGTGAGACCGCGCAGGCCAACACCCGCTCGGGCCAGGTCGTCATACGGGTCGCGGGGATGGAGGTTCTCGCAGAAGTGGCCGATGAGCCCGCCGAGCGGGAGCGGGGGCTGATGTTCCGCGATTCGCTCCCGGAGAACGAAGGCATGCTCTTCGTCTATCCGCAGGAGCAGACGCTCTCGTTCTGGATGAAGAACACGCCGCTGCCGCTGGACATCGCGTTCATCGACGCCGGTGGCCGGATCGTGGACATCCAGCAGATGGAGCCGCTCACCGAACAGACGTACCTGTCGCGGAGGCCCGCCATGTACGCCCTCGAGATGCGACTGGGGTGGTTCGGCGACTACGAGGTGGACGTGGGAGCTCAGGTGGAGTTCTAAGCGATCGGTTTCGAGAATCGATCGCTCCGACCCCGTCGCCCGGTGGCCCGGTGGCCCGGTGGAACTCGCCCCAGCCTCCGTCACCTCTTAATGGGACAATAAACCACGAGAGATCGAACGATGAATAGCTCAGCGACCACCGACCCCCGTGTCGAGCGTGACTCCATGGGCGAGATGCACATTCCGGCGCACATGCTGTACGGTGCGCAGACCGAGCGGGCACGCCAGAACTTCCCGATCAGCAAGCTCAGGTTCGACCGCCGCTTCATCCGGGCGCTCGGCGCCATCAAGCTGGTCGCTGCCAGGGTGAACCGCGAGCTCGAGCTGCTCGACGGCGAGCGGGCCGACGCGATCAGCCAGGCCGCCCGCGAGGTGATGGAGGGCGAGCTGGACGAGCATTTCGTGCTCGACATCTTCCAGACCGGCTCCGGTACGTCGACGAACATGAACGCGAACGAGGTCATCGCGAACCGGGCGATCCAGCTGATGGGCGGGGAAGTGGGCTCGCGGGACCCCGTGCACCCGAACGACCACGTGAACATCGGCCAGTCCAGTAACGACGCCATCCCGACGGCCGTGCACGTCTCCGCCCTGGTCGCGATCGAGCAGGAGCTCATTCCGGCTCTCCAGCACCTCCAGGCGGCCCTCGAGGCCAAAGCGGACGCGTTCGACGACGTGATGAAGGCGGGCCGAACGCACCTGATGGACGCCACGCCCGTGCGCCTCGGACAGGAGTTCAGCGGCTATGCGAGCCAGGTCGAGCATGGCATCGAGCGGCTTCGCAGGCTGCGCGACTCGCTCGGCGAGCTGGCGATCGGGGGAACCGCGGTCGGTACGGGCATCAACACGCACCCCGAGTTTGCCGGGCGAATGGCGGCCGGGCTGTCGGAGCTGTTCGATCTGCCGTTTCGCGAGGCCGACAACCACTTCGAGGCACAGGGGGGTCGGGATGCGGTGGTGGAAGCGAGCGGCATGCTGAAGACCATCGCCTGCAGCCTGATGAAGATCGCCAACGACGTCCGCTGGCTCGGCTCCGGCCCACGTACCGGCTTGGGCGAGCTCAACCTGCCGGCCGTCCAGCCGGGCTCGTCGATCATGCCGGGGAAGGTGAATCCCGTGATGGCCGAGTCGGTGCGGCAGGTCGCCGCGCAGGTGATCGGGAACGACGCGGCGATCACGATCGGCGGTCAGGGCGGCGATTTCGAGCTCAACGTCATGATTCCCGTCATGATCCACAATCTGCTCGAGAGCGTGGGCATCCTCTCGAACGTGAGCCGTGAGTTCGCCGACCGCTGTGTAAGCGGGCTGACCGCGAATCGTGAACGCTGCCGGAGAAACGCCGAATCGACGGCCGCTCTGGCGACGGCGCTGGCCCCGGCGATCGGGTACGACAAGGCCGCCGAGGTGGCGAAACGGTCGCTCGCCGACGAGATGACCCTGCGTGAGGTGGTGCTCGACGAAGGACTTCTCTCCGAAGAGGAGCTGGACCGCATCGTCGACTTCGAGGCCATGACGAAGCCGGGGATCGCGACCTGAGAAGAGCGTGGGAGGCCGCGCCACACGGACGTTCGAGTCAGAGCGCCTCTCGACAGACAAGACTGACAGATACAGGGAAAGAGATCGACGAATGAGCCATATCGCCCCTTCGCTTGCGCACCGGCGCGCCTCCTGGCGGCGCCCTGTCCTGGCCCTCGCCGGCCTGGCTTTCATGGCGCCCGCGACTCCAGAGGCGGTCGCACAGCAGCCCGCCGTGGAGCCGGCACCGGCAGCGGCTTTCAGCATCGAGCGCATCCACGGCACGCGTGATTTCGCGGGCGAGTCCTTCTCGGTCACCTGGCTGAAGGACGGACGCCGCTGGGCGGTCGTGGAGCGTGCGGACGACGGGGCGGACGAGCTATGGATGGTGGATGCGCTGAGCGGTGAACGAGACCGGCTCATCGCGGGCACCGAGCTCCTGCCCGCCGGCGCCGACGAGTCGCTCGACATCGACGAGTTCACCTTCTCGGCCGATGAGCAGCGCGTGCTGATCTTCACGAACGCCCAGCAAGTGTGGAGGGCCCGGACGAAAGGCGAACACTGGGTGTTCGACCTGTCGTCGCGTGCGCTGACGCCGGTCAGCCGAAGTGAAGGCTGGCAGATGTTCGCCAAGTTCTCGCCCGACGCACGGCACGTCGCGTTCGTGCGAGACCACAACCTGTATCTGACCGATCTCGAGACGGGCGAGGAGCGAGCGCTCACCAGCGACGGCAGCGAGACGATCATCAACGGAACGACCGACTGGGTCTACGAGGAAGAGCTCAACCTGCGGGACGCGTTCCGATGGAGCCCGGACGGAAGCCGGATCGCGTACTGGCAACTCGACCAGAGCCCGATCGAGCTGTTCCACCTGATCGACGAAACGCAGCTCTATCCCGAGCTGATCCCGATTCGCTACCCCAAGGCCGGGGCCGCGAACTCCAAGGTGCGGGTCGGCTCGCTCGAGCTCGCGACCGGCGAGACCAAGTGGTTCGATGTGGGGGAGGAAGAAGACATCTACATCGCTCGCATGGAGTGGGCGGCCTCTTCGGACGAAGTGTTCATCCAGCGTTTGAATCGGCACCAGAATCGGCTGGACCTGCTGGCCGGCGATGCCCGAACCGGGGCGACGAGCCTGGTGTTCGCCGAAATCGATGACGCCTGGGTCGACGTGCACGACGACCTGGCATGGCTGGGCGACGGGGAGCGCTTCCTGTGGACCAGCGAGCGCGACGGGTGGCGCCACCTGTATCTCTACCGCCGCGACGGGAGCCTCGAGCGGCAGCTCACACAGGGCGAGTGGGAGCTGGCCTCTGTGGACGGTGTCGATGAAGAGCGAGCGCTCGTGTACGTCACGGCCGCCTACGAGAGTCCGCTCACCCGCACCCTCCTGGCTGTCCCTCTGCGCGGTGGCGAGCCGTACGTGCTGGCCGGCGGTCGCGGAAGTCATGGATTGGAGCTGAGTCCCGACGCCCGGTTGGGCATCCACACGCACTCGATGATCACGACGCCGACGGTCACGACGCTCGTGCGGGTCGGGGCGGAAGCCGTCACGCCGGTCGGTGGGATCGAGGCAGTAACGCTCGAGCCGGTGCGCGAGCTGATCGACAACTCGGAACTGCACGCACGGCTGGACGAGATCCAGCTCGGCACGGTCGAGTTCCTGACCGTACCGGCGGCCGACGGAACGCCGCTCAACGCGTATCTGGTCCGACCGCCGGATTTCGATCCGAACCGACGCTACGGATTGTTGCTGTACGTGTATGGCGGGCCCGGCTCGCAGACCGTAGTGGACCGGTGGGGTGGATCACGGCTCCTCTGGTTCCACTACCTCGCACAGCAGGGTGTACTCGTGGCGAGCGTCGACAATCGGGGCACCGGGGCGCGCGGGCGTGACTTCAAGAAGCAGACGTATCTGAAGCTCGGACAGCTGGAGACGGCCGACCAGCTCGCGGCCGCCGAACATTTCGGATCAGTGCCATACGTGGATGCGAACCGTATCGGCATCTGGGGCTGGAGCTACGGCGGCTACATGACGCTCAATGCGACGCTGCTCAGTGGAGGCGCGATCGCGGCGGGCGCGTCGGTAGCGCCTGTGAGCCACTGGCAGCTCTACGATACGATCTACACCGAGCGGTTCATGCGGACGCCGCAGGAGAACCCGGAAGGCTATGCGGTCGGCTCTCCGCTCTCACACGCGGAGAAACTGGAATCCGATCTGCTGATCGTGCACGGAACGGGCGATGACAACGTGCACTCCCAGAACACGCTGCTCATGGCCCAGGCCCTCGAGCAGGCGGACAAGCAGTTTGAGATGCGGCTGTATCCGAATAAGCGCCACGGGATCTCCGGCGCCACGACCCGTGTGAACCTGCACCGTCTCCTGACCGACTTCCTGGTGGAGCGGCTCGCGCCGGGCGTCGAACTGGTTCCATAGCGGCGTGCGCATCACCGAGATCTTCCACTCGATCCAGGGCGAGTCGAGCTACGCCGGTCAGCCATGCGTCTTCGTGCGTACGACGGGCTGCAACCTGCGCTGCACGTGGTGCGATACCGAATACTCCTTCTTCGGAGGTCGGGATCTGTCGATCGACGAGATTCTGGCCGAGGTCGACAGGCTCGGTGGCAACTGTCGTCTGGTGGAGCTGACCGGCGGCGAGCCTCTGCTACAGCACGACATCGGAGAGCTCGCCGAGCATCTGCTCGAACGAGGCTATGCCGTGCTGTGCGAGACGAGCGGCAGCGTGCCGGTGACCCGCGTGCCTTCGGCCGTGATCAAGATCGTGGATTTCAAGTGTCCGGCCAGCGGCGAGGAGAGCTCGAACGACTGGTCGAATCTGGAGCACCTCGATCCGGCGCGGGACGAGCTCAAGTTCGTGATCGCGGATCGCGGGGACTACGAGTGGGCTCGCGCCCAAGTGCGCCGGCGCGGGCTCGAGCGCTACGTGGTCCACTTCTCGCCGGAGTTCGAGGGCATGGACCGCCAGGAACTCGCCGAGTGGATCCTGCGCGATGGGCTCGAGGTCCGCATGCAGCTCCAGCTGCACAAGTTCATCTGGGATCCGGAGACGCGGGGGGTCTGAGCTGGCGGTCAGTCAGCTGCAACGCCGGCGGGCCCTCCCCTGCACTCGCTGCCGGCGCCCGATGCTCCGGAGCCTCCTCGCGCTCAGCGATCGCGGTCGCTTCGACAGCTCGGCGCGCTGCGGGGTCTCCTCCGCGGCGCCTCGAGGTTCGCTGCGTGAAGGGCCCGCGCGGCGTTTCCGCCGAGGGCAGTGGTGGGATCGGGCCCACAGTTAATCCCCGCTTGATTCGGCGTCCCATTCTCCGTGTCGTGAACCTGGCTACACGAAGGGAATTCCCGACTCGAGGGTGCGAGATGTCACGCCGTAGGACGGAAATCTCCACGCGCGTAACCTGGAGTGACCTGGCGCGCATTCGGAGTCCGTTGGACACGCTGATGGCCGACGCGGAGACAGATGGCGTCTGATTCGCGCACAACGGCGCCAACCCTCGCGCAGGTACAGATAGAGTATTCTTGCGACGTACATCGCGAACCGATGAGTTATCTGACATGCTTAGGCCATTGTCAGACGGCACTGGACAGGTTTGCGAGATGCCCGATGAGTAAAGGGTAACAGATGCGTGAAGCTCTATCGTTCGGCCTCGTGCTTGTGTTGTTCGCTGGGTGCGCCCAGCAAGAAGGGGAGATCCTCTTCAGCTCCTCCCGAGATGGCATTCAAGATGTGTACGTCATGGACGCTGACGGATCGAACGTTCGGCGGTTGACCTTCACAACGGGTGAGTTGGGCTCCGGTCACAGCTCAATGCCCACTTGGTCGCCGAGTGGAGAGTTCATTGCGTTCTCATCAGATCGCCAACTCGACAACGCGGCCAATGACATTAAGGGGGAGACCGACGTCTTCCTCATGAATCCAGATGGGAGCGAAATTCGAAGACTCACTCGCGACCCGGCCTATGACGGTCAGCCGGACTTCTCCCCAGATGGGGAGAGGCTCGCCTTCGTCTCCACCCGCGACGGGAATCCCGAGATCTACACAATCTCCCTGGACGGCAAGTTGCTTCAGCGGCTGACTGATTGGAGAGGGTGGGACGAGTTTCCCGATTGGCACCCCGACGGCTCGAGGATCTTGTTCGAGAGCGAAGGACGAGACGGATTCGACGGCCTCTTTGTCATGGATTCGAACGGAGAAAACGTTCAGCACATCATCAACGGACACCGCGGGAGGTGGTCACCAGACGGGAACAGGATTGCTTTCGCCGCTAGGGACTGTGAGGTCGGGAGCACCGAGGCCGGGTTCGACGGAAACCCACTACCCTTAGACCGGGTGCAGGAACGATGCAGCCTGGAGGAGGCGCGGCCATATGGGGTTTTCGTCCTCGACATCAGGACTGGAGCCCTCGATCGGGTCTTTCCCCCCCCGGTGGGATCTGCAGAGTTGCCATCGCCAGACGGCTTGTCCTACTCCACTGTATCAGGTGGCGTAGAGCCGGTTTGGTCTCCTGACGGCGACAAGATCCTGTTCCACTGGGAACGTCTGGGGCCGGACACCGAACCGTTCCGGGAAATCTGTTGTCCGGGGGTGGAGATCTTCATGATCAACGCTGATGGTTCCGACCTCCGTGCCCTGACCTGGAACGTCTACTTTGACGGCCACATGCGATGGTGGTGACCGAGTGACGATTGGTAGTGGTGCGGCCGGTGCCGCATTACCAAGAGGCTACAGCAAGTCAGATAACAAGAAAGTTGCCGCTTTCGCTCACTTCGTTCGCTCCATAGAGCACGGTGCAGGGCGCCGCGCCGGCAACTTCTAGAACGTCATCTGGCCGCCGCGACAGCCGAATTCTTCAGAATGCCTGGCATCACGGTGGCCGGCCTTTTCCATTCCAGGCCACCGTGCACACGACGGCAGTTCCAGTCACTAAGGAGGGAAGATGAAGCACGATGATCAGCAGGTGGGTCGCGTACTCAGCCGACGCGAGGCACTTGGACTCCTGGGCTGGAGTGGTGCCGCGGTTCTCGGAACGGGCTCGTCTCTCGAGGCAATCACGCGGCCGCCCTTCCGATTGCCCGCTTGCATCGTGCGCCCCAGTCAAGCCGAAGGTCCATACTTCGTCGACACGAAACTGGAGCGCTCGGACATCCGCTCGGACCCCACGGATGGCTCCGTTTGCGAGGGCGCACCTCTGCAGCTCACCGTACAGGTGTCGCAACTCAACGCCACCGGCTGCCACCCGCTTGCCGCGGCTTTGGTGGACGTGTGGCAGTGCGATGCGATGGGCATCTATTCGGGCGTCGAGGACATCAACGGAATGTTCAATACCGTCGGCAAGCAGTTTCTCCGGGGCCACCAGATCACCGACGCCGCCGGGATCGCGCGCTTTCAGACGATCTACCCAGGTTGGTACCCAGGACGCACCGTCCACATCCACTTCAAGATCCGCACAAACCCATCAGCTGAGACGGGCCACGAGTTCACGTCTCAGCTTTACTTCGAGGACTCGCTGACCGACCGGTTGCTGGCCCGCCAGCCATACGCGAAGACGGAGGGCGAGCGACCGCGTAACCAGGATGATCGTATCTACCGCAGCGGAGGGGACCAGCTGCTGTTGGATGTACGCGAAGACGGTGAGGGATACGCGGCCACATTCGACATCGGCCTTCAGATCGATTGAGCACGTCCGACCTTTTCCCGTATGACAACGTCGTTGCAGGGGTCCTCGTCCTCGTGGTTGGCTTCTCCCTGCACTGGATGGGTCAGACTCTATCGATTCTCGACTGGGGTCTGGCTACGCGGCTTGGCCTGCAGGAAGAGGGAATGCCCGAGGAGTACAAGGTATACGAGCATGCGATCGCGGTGGCGGACGCCTGCATCGGATGGGTGTACGGCATCGCCGGGGTGGGTCTCCTGCTCGGCGCCTCCTGGGGCTACAAGCTGGCGTGGTTCCCCGGTGTGATACTCGTGTACCATGCGATCGGCTTCTGGATGTGGACCGGCAACCAGCGCCGGGCGGGGCAGCGGCTCTCGACCAGCAATCCGCCATTTAGGATCGGCTGGGCGGTCGCGAACGTGGTCACGGGGCTGCTGGCCATCGCGTTGGCGTGGAGCGCGTCATAGCGGGGTGCCGCCTGGGTGCAAGCCAGGGGCCTGGGAGATCTAGTGGGCGATCCGGAGCGTGATGGGGACGAGCGTGGAGCGCGGACCGAGGGTCGGGGTGGGCGTCATCATCAGGAGGGGGGACGAGGTTCTTCTCATCCGTCGGCAAGGTGTGCACGGTTCCGGAAGTTGGTCCACGCCTGGCGGTCATCTGGACGAGGGGGAGGGACCGGAGGAATGTGCCGCGCGCGAGGCAATAGAGGAGACCGGAGTCGAGGTGGAGGGTCTCGCGTTCCGCGTGATCACGAGCGACGTATTCGTCGCGGAGGGAAAGCACTACATCACCATCTGGATGGAGGGACGATACGCCAGGGGTGAGGCCCGTCCTGTAGCGGAGTACGAAATGTCGGCGGTTGGCTGGTTTCACTGGGATGACCTCCCGGAGCCACTGTTTCTGCCGCTCGAGAATCTTCTGGCCGGTAGATGCTATCCGCCGCCCTCAGAGAGCTCGTAGCTCCTATGCGCGAATGAAGATGTGGCTGAGACGCGTAGCCGGCGCGACGGGGGCACACGTATTTGGCCGAATCCTGGTCGCGCTCGTCATCGCTCACTACACGCTGTCTTTCGATCGAGTGCGCTGGCTGCTATCAGGCGCATCAGGAGGGCAAAGCTTCCATGATTAGGAGCGCCGGGATGAGCGATCTGGAGCGTAACAAGGCTACGGTACAGGCGTTCTACGACCTGATGTTCAACCAGTGTAAGCCGGCGGAAGCGATCGAACGGTACGTCGGAGACGTCTACATCCAGCACAATCCCGAGGTTGGTGATGGTAAGGACGCCTTCATCAAGTACTTCGACCGGATGGCCCGGGAGTACCCGGGGAAACGCGTCCACTTCAAGCGAGTAATCGCGGAGGGGAACTACGTCGTATTGCACTGCCACCAGGAATGGCCGGGAGACCGCGACTACGCAGGGATCGACATCTTTCGGCTGGACGATGAAGGGAAAGTCGTCGAGCACTGGGACGTGCTACAGATCGTCCCGGCGGAGTCGGCCAACGACAACACGATGTTCTGATGGCGGATCGGGGCCAGCGGGGAAGGGCGGGACTGTGGTCAGGACCGTACTGAGGAGCGAGACATGAAGCTCGAGTGGTTGCCGAGATCGGTGCGACTGGGTGCTTTCGGAGCCCTGCTTCTTGCCGCGTGCACGCCGGGGGGAACGGAGATGGACGCCGAGACATTGCGCGAGTTCGGGATTCGCTACGCGGCCGCGTGGTCGAGCCAGGACGCCGCCAGCGTGGCCTCCTTCCACAACGAGAACGGTTCGCTGACGGTCAATGAAGCCGAGCCGGCGGTGGGGCGAGAGGCCATCACCGCCGTAGCACAGAGCTTCATGACGGCGTTTCCCGACATGGTCGTGGAGATGGATTCGCTGGTCACCAGAGAGAGCACCGTCCAGTTCCACTGGACCTTCACCGGAACGGACACCGGCCCCGCGGGAACCGGTAACGCGGTTCGGATCAGCGGATTCGAGGCATGGACGATGGGCGATGACGGGCTGATCGCTGCATCGAAGGGCCATTTCGATGAAGCCGAGTACAATCGCCAGCTGGAATCTGGAAGGGTGTCGAGAAACGATGTGGAGCAGTAGGGACGTCGCGCGTGCCGGCGCTGCGATCATCGTGACGATGGTCGGTTGGGGACTCATTCGGCTCAGCTTCCCAACCCTCGACTACTATCCGCCTGAAAGCATTACGCGCGTGCTCGAGCCCAGCTGGGTCCTGACCTCCGGGCTACGCAAAGCCGCGATGTTCGTCTACGGTCTGATGGCACTCGTCCTCATGGCGGTGTTCTTCAAGCCCGTGCAGGAACGCTGGCCGGGGCGTGGCGCCGTCAAGGGATTGGCATTCGGAACGGTGCTCGGTGTCATCTGGTCATTCGGCTTCCTCGGCGGCTGGGCGTTCCTGGGGACGACACTTCGCGCGGAGCTCCTGAACAGCGTCGCAGATGCCCTTCCGTTGGGTGTCGGTGGATGGCTCATCGGTTGGGCGGTGGGACGCGATGTGCCAGAGTCGGAGCACAAGATGTCGAAGCCTTGGCTGGCTATCTTTCTCGTAGCCATCGGATTCTTGGTGGTTCACGCGTTGGGAGCCACGTTCTTCGCCGACCCTGGCGCGCCGGCGTCACCTCTGTTGTTCGTTCCGACCACACCGCGGCAGTTCGCGCTGCTCGCAGCGCTAGGAATCTGGGTGGGAGGGATGTATGTGGCTCTCCACGCCGGGCTGCCTTTCGAAAGCGCCTGGGCGCGGACTGCCTTCTTTGCCTTCGGTGTCTTTGGCCACAGCTGGACGTGGTTTCACCTGTTTATCCCAATCATGGACGTCGCTGGCGCTCTGTCGGTGGGATTGCTCGTCGGTCTTATCGGTGCGGTAGGTGTGTTCTTGGGCGCACTCGCGTATGAAAGGCTCGCCGCTACCCGAAGCGCCGTGTGATACGATCCCAGCGTCGCGCGCGTGCCAGAGCCAGACTCGCCCCGACCGCCATAAAGCCGGCAAGGGCGTTGAAGCCGACGTCGCGGATGTCGTAGGTACGGCTGGGCAGGACCCACTGGATCCCCTCGTCGACAAAGCCCAACAGCGCAGTCGCAGCCGAGGCAAGGACCGCCGGTACGGGGACCCATCGGCCGTCATTTCGGCGCTCGGTCAGCGCCTGGTGGATGAGGACGGCCACCAAGCCGTACTCGAACAGGTGGGTCCGCTCTTCCGGTGTGACGAACATTCGGATCAACACCATCCCGTAGACGGCCGCTACGCCGAGCCCCACCCAAATCTCGCGTCGCCCGGGCCGCCTCTTCAGACCACTTCCGACGATGGCCACGATAACGAGAACAAAGCCAGCGAAGAACGAGGTCCCCAGTAGGTTGCGCTCTCGCAGCTCCGCAGCCAGCGTCCCCGCCAGCCCTAGGGTGGAGTAGATGGCCGCCACGACGACCAGCGCCCACAGCCAAAGGCGCTTCTCGCGGTCGGAGGTGAAGGAAATCATGGAGCGCACGATACGGTCCAGGTCGCTCTACTCAACCGGCGAGCATCAGCGTGCGAAGGAACGAGTGGCGGCCTCAAGCATTTGGTCGAGCTCATCTCGGCCGAGCCAGCGGCCGCGAACCAGCGCCCCGTCCATGCTCCGGAGTGCGCTCACCGACGCCAGCGGATCCTCGGCAAGCATGAGCAGATCGGCCCTCGCGCCCGGCTGGAGCCTGCCGAACGACGGATCGCCGCCCTCACCAAGAAGGTCAGCGGGATTCGATGTGGCCGCTTTGAGGGCCTCGTAAGGCGCCAGTCCTGCCTTCACGAGCTCCTCGACCTCTTCGATCAAGGCCGAAGCCCGGTAGCGCGACGGGGACCGGAGCGTCGCTTCCGGCCAGCAGGGGCACGCCTGCCTCGTGGAGCTCGGTGACGAACGGGATGAGCCATTCGTAGCGGCGCGCCATCGCCCGCTCGAAGTTCTCAGGATCGTCGCGGTTGACGTAGTAGTTGTACTGCGGGTCCCACCATACGCGAACGCGCGGGTGCAGGTGGCGCACATCGGGACGGGCCAGCTGCGCCTCGAGGTTTTGAAGCTGGAGCACGAGCCGCCGTATGAACGCGGTGTTCGGGATCACCCAGACGCCGGATTGTGCGATCACCTCGGCCAGCGCGGCCAACTCCGACTGTTCGGGTGCGTCGGAGAAGTACTGCCAGAATTCCTCGGCATGCGTGATCACGTCGATTCCCGATTCCAAGGCCCCGATGGCACCCACGGAGTCGGGTACGTGACCGAAGACCGGAAGCCCCGCGGAATCCGCCGCGGCGACGACCGCAGCAAGAAGCTCGGCCGACATCGCGTCGTATACTTTGATGAAATCGTATCCGGCTGTCGCCTGCTCGCGAACCGCCTGCGAGGCTTCACCGGGGCTGCCCAGCGCACGCTGAAAGGGTCCTGTCGCCGGCGTGCCATCCAGCGATGTCCCGGTCGAATAGATGGTGGGGCCGGGGATTGCCCCTGATTCGACGGCCGACCGAAGCTCCATGACCGATACGCGCTCGTCCGCGAACAGGTCGATGTAGTCCCCGCCGAGGTTGAAGACAGTGGTAACGCCATGCCTGAGGTGGAGCAGAAGCT
>JBDHLB010000025.1:0-31782 GCA_039586095.1 Gemmatimonadota bacterium | reverse complement strand
GGCGTCGACAAGCCCTGGCATGATCGTCCGCCCCTGACAGTAAATTACGGAGTCCGCATCCGCTGGACGAAAGCTGTCGCTCTGCCCGACCCTCGCGATCTTATCCCCGGCGAGAAGTACGGAGGTCTCCGGTCGGACGCGCGGCTCCGTCATCGTCAACACACGGCACTCGTGCAAAAGCAGAGTCGGCGGCGACTCCTGGTCCCTGGACCGCGAGACTGTACACCCCCAGAGGGCGAGAACCGTGACCAGAGTGACCCGAGCGCTCAGAGCAGAGCTCGCGCAATACCGTTTGCCGCGGCGAATCGACATGTTCTTCTTCTCGTCTCCTCGGTCCTTCGCGGGGGACGCCCCTATCGCCATCAGGTGACCGCCTCTTCGAGCGGCCGCAGGCGCTCCGCCCGGTAGCCGCCGGCCCGGCGATCGCGCCAGTACAGCCATCCGAAGATCAGGATCAGCAGGGCGGTGAAGGGGAGGATCGCGCGGAACGAACGCCGTCCTCCGTAATTGTCCGCGGGGCCGAGGATCGCCTGTGCACGCCCGACGAGCTCCGACTCGACTCCGCTGTCGACGATGGCTCGCAGCGCGTTCGCGGTCGTGGCCTCCGGAAGGACTCCTTCACGCTCGAAGTGCGCGACGACCGCTTCGGCGGCTTCCACTGCGGCCTCGATATCCCGGCGCGCCTCCTCGCTCCGGACCGCCACAGCCGAGAATTGCTGAGCCACCTCTTCGAAGAGCACGGCCGTCTCGACGACCGGGAGCCGCGCGTGCCCCTCCTCGTCCGCGATTCGCCCCATGGTCGGTGCTGTGATCAGGCCCACAGTGGCCATGCCCACGGCGCCCATCAGACCCAGCCCGAGCGCCCCGCTCTTCGGGATCCTCTCCGAAACGAAGCCGAGCATCGTCGGCCAGAAATAGCAAATGCCGATCGCGAAAACGGTAGCCGAGGCGAACGCCACCGCGGTGGTCTCCGCATAGCTGAGCCACCACAGGCCGAACAGGGCGATAATGGCCGAGGTGAATAGGACACCGGTCGGCGAGAGACGGTGGACCGCGAATCCAGCCTTGTACCGCAGGATCGCCATGAGGCCGTTGATCCAGGCGAGAACCAGGATGCCCGGGATGCCGCCAGCCTCCAGAACCGCGGGTACCCAACGATTCGGTCCGAGCTCGGTCGAGGCGGTGATCATCATGCAGAACAGCATGAGCAGCATGAGGGGAGTCGTGAAGGCCGCCTTGAACATCTCGCCCATGCTCACACCGGCCTGCACGCCTTCCGTGGCGGGGAACTGTTCCCGGAGCATCAGGACGCCGTACAGCAGAGTCGGCACGAGAATGAGTCCTAGCTTGAGCTGCCACGCCCCGAAGCCCGCCTGATCGAGCAGGTACGCCGCTACGCCACCGATTACGATGCCGCCGGGGAACCAGACGTGGAACTGATTCAGCTTGACCGTCTTGTTCTCCGGGTACAGGGTGGCGACGAGCGGGTTGCAGGCCGCCTCGACCAAACCGTTTCCGAGTGAGATGCCCAGCGCTCCCAGGAAGAGCATCCAGAAGCCCGTGGCGAAGATCATCACGCTCGCGCCCGCCAGATGGCACAGGAAGGCGAGGCGCAGGAGCCGCCGCATCCCGAGCGTGTCGCAAAGCGGCGAGAAGATGAGCTGCGACACGGCGAACCCCCACAGCGCGGCCCCGCCGATCCACCCCACTTCGAGGTTCGTGAGGAGGAACTCCCGCTTCAGGGTGAGCATGATCGCGCCGACCACGGCGAAGGCGACGGACGTCGCTACCAGCGCCACGCAGCTCGCGAAGAACAGACGGCCGGCGTGAATCTCGTCGGGTTTCCGTTGAGCCGTCACTCTGGTCCCTCCATCACAGGTCTTTCGGCTCTCGCTACCTGCGCCGCCCGCTCGACGAGCTCCGGCGCCTCCAGCACGGAGAATACGTCGCCGAACTCCGGCGCGGGACCGGTCCACCGAAGCTCGTCCACCGATTCGCTCACCGGCGCCTCACGGACCAGCGTGGCGAGTCGGCGAAACAGGAGCGCGAGGTCGAAGTGCTCACTGAGGGAGCCGGCGAGCCGTTCAGCGCCGCGCACCTGGACCTCCCACTCTCTCGTGTGCTCGGGAATCTCCTCGAGGTGACCGTACCGGGCCAATACGGTGGAGGAGGACTTGGCCCCCCAGCCCGGAACGCCGGGGATCCCGTCCGCCGAATCGCCGACCAGTGCCAGATAGTCGGGGATCGAACGGGGTGCGACGCCGAACTTCTCCCATACGCCCTGTTCGTCGGTGAGCTTGCGGGCCCGCCGATCGAACTGCACGACACGCGCGCCGACGACACACTGCGCGAGGTCCTTGTCGGGGGTGCAGATCAGGACCTGCTCGACACGCGGATCGCGGGAGGCCATCTCGGCTCCTGCGGCCAGACCGTCGTCCGCCTCGAATTCGGCCATCGCCCACACGGTGACCCCCGCGGCGCGCAGGGCGTCCTCGAGCAGCCCGAACTGCGAGAGGAGCGCAGGTTCGACCCCGGACCCGTCCTTGTAACCCTCCCACAGCGCGTTGCGGAACGACTCGATCACGTGATCGGTGACGACAGCGAGATGGGTCGCGCCATCGGCGAACATGGACAGGACGGAAGCGACCACGGCACGGGCCGCCGCAACCTCCTGGCCCTTACGGTTGACGTGACTGGGGACCCCGAAATAATGGCGGAAGAGCTCGTAGGTGCCGTCCAGCAGGTGAACCCTCACCGGTTCAGCGGCAGGATCCGCAGGTTGCGATACCATACGTCGTCGCCGTGATCCTGAAGCGCGATATAGCCTGCCCGGTTGCGACCGTAGGTTGGCCACTGGGCGAACTTCGTACCGGCTACGAGGCTCTCCCACTCCTCCGACCACAGCTCGTACTCGACGACCCGAGTGCCGTTGAGCCAGTGCTCGACGTGGCTGTCATCCACCAAGATCCGGACGTCGTTCCACTCGCCGGCTGCGCGTACGGTGGCCACGTAAGGGGCGTGCAGGCCGTAGTTCGAGCCGGCCGACGTCTTGGGGTCGCGGCCGTCGGCATGCCCGGAGTCATCGAGCACCTGCATCTCCGGCCCACTCCTGTAAGTGTCCCTGGTGTCCTCGCTCACCCGGAACATGATCCCGCTGTTCCCTCGCTCCGAGATCTTCCACTGGAGCCTCAACTCGAAGTCGCCGTACTGGTCTCGCGTGATGATGTCGCCTCCCTCGACGCCGGGCGCGAAGTGGATCGTGCCGTCCTCGACACGCCAGCCGGCGGGCACATCGTCGCGCTGATAACCTCGCCACTCGGCCAGGGTCTCACCATCGAACAGGAGGCGGAAACCGGCCTTCTGTTCTTCCTCGCTCAGCGTGTTGAGAGCCTGGTCCGGCGCCTCCTGCGAGGAGCCGGCTTGCTCCGTCTGTGAAGACGCGGCGGGGACCGCGTCGCGTGGGGCACACGCAACCGGAGGAACGAGCATCGACGGCATCGACACGGCTGCGAAGACTGTGGTGGCTCGCATGTGGTGGCAGCGTCCTTCCTGGCACGTCATGGGAGGTCGTACCGGTATCCACGATCTGCCTGGTGCGTTGCGCAGAGGCTAAAGGCGCACCTCACAAGATGAAGGGACGTTCACAGCGCCCGCCAGATGGTCTTGGAAGCCGGTCAGCCTCGCCCGCCGGCAAGGCGAGCGGCCTCGGGCCGGCGCTTCAGCATCCACATGGAGAGCGTGCCCAACGCCGGGCCAAGGGCGAGCGGCACGAAGGCCCACTGCCAGCCCCAGGCCGCTTCCCACACCGGAACCAGCCGAATCGTGACGGCCGTCAGAAGGAATCCGATCGCGGTCTGGAGGGTGAGTGCCGTGCCCACGTAGCTCTGCTCCGCCAGCTCGGTCACGCAGGTGGAGAACTGCGCCGAATCGGCGACGACCGCGAAGCCCCACACGAGGCTGAACAGGGCCACCAGCCAGGGCGATGCACCGAAGACGAGACCCGCGGTCAGACAGCAGAGCCCGCTGATCACCATGCTGAGGCTCGTCACGCGGGTGCGTCCCACGCGATCGGCCGCCAGACCCGCCACCCAGGCCCCGAGCCCGCCGATCGCGATCGTCCCGAAAGCGACGAGACCGGCCAGGGTAGGGGTCGAGCCGGGCTGACCATCGGCCCGAAAGCTGGCCGCGACGAAGGCCGGCGCCCAGGCCCACACGGCGTACAGCTCCCACATGTGCCCGAAATAGCCCCCATTGGCGAGCATTGTCGCACGGTCGCGCAGGATGCGTCGGATCGCGCCCGGGTCGAACGGGGCGGAGGGGGCCTGGTACGGTCCTTCCTCGACTCCGAAGACGGCGATGAGCGCGCCGATGACCGACAGACCGGACGCCAGAAACAGCACGGTGCGCCACTCGCCGATTCCGCCGACCGCGCGCAGCAGGTGAGGCAACGCCGAGCCGACGGTGAGCGCACCGACCAGAATCCCGATCGCCGTCCCCCGGCGCTGCCGGAACCAGCCGGCCATGATCTTCATTCCCGGCGGGTAGACGCCGGCCAGCGCCACGCCCGTGACGAAGCGGAGCGGGATCGCGCTCCACAGACTGTTCGACCACACCGCGATCGACGCCGTCGCGGCGGCTCCGACCAGGGCGGACCCGGCCACCAGCAACCTCGGGCTCCACACGTCCGACAGGGTGAGGACGGCGGAAAGCACGGCACCGGTCACGAAGCCCAGCTGAACGGACATCGTGAGCCATGAGGCGGAACCGGCATCGAGAGACCAGGCGCCGACCAGCTCGGGAACGACGGCGGTGGCGCTGAACCAGAGGGACATCGCCAGGAGTTCAGCGACGGCCAGAAGCAGCAGAACGCGTATGGCGCGTCGCGGGTCGGAAGAAGGGGGCGGGTCGGAAGCGGCCGGCGGACCGACCGCTTCCGAAGGAGCCGGGTTCAGCTCTCGGCGCCCGCGTGCTGCGCCTGGAGCTTCTCGACCACGGCCGGATCGGCCAGCGTGGTCGTGTCGCCCAGGGTCCGGCCCTCGGCGATGTCACGCAGCAGGCGCCGCATGATCTTGCCGCTCCGCGTCTTGGGAAGGTCGGCGGTGAAGATGATGTCCGCCGGCTTGGCGATCGGTCCGATCTCCTCCGCGACATGGTTGCGCAGCTCGAGCCGCAACTCGTCGGAGAGCTCGTACCCATCCTTCAGGCTTACGAACGCCGCGATCGCCTGCCCCTTGATCTCGTCGGCTCTCCCGACGACGGCCGCCTCGGCCACGGACGGATGATCGACCAGCGCCGACTCGACCTCCATCGTGCCAATGCGGTGCCCCGCGACGTTCAACACGTCGTCGACGCGGCCCATGATCCAGAAGTAGCCGTTCTCGTCCACCCGCGCGCCGTCGCCCGGGAAATACACGTCGGGCCACTTCGCCCAGTAGGTCTGTCGATAGCGCTCGGGGTCGCCGTAGATCGTGCGCAGCATGGCAGGCCAAGGTTTCGTGATGGCCAGGAAGCCGCTTTCGGCCTCGTCACCCGCCTCGTTCAGGATGGTGGCCGCGACCCCGGGGAAGGCCTTCGTCGCCGAGCCGGGCTTGGTGACCGTGACACCGGGCAGGGGCGTGATGAGGATCGCACCGGTCTCGGTCGGCCACCACGTGTCCACGATCGGGCAGCGGTTTCCGCCGATGTGTTCGTGATACCACGTCCACGCCTCTGGGTTGATCGGCTCACCGACAGTTCCGAGCAGTCGCAGTGAGGACAGATCGTGCTGGGCCGGCCACTGTTCTCCCCACTTCATGAACGCGCGGATCGCCGTCGGCGCGGTGTACAGGACGGTGACTCCGTACTTTTCGCACAGGGCCCAGAAGCGACCTCGATCGGGCCAGTCCGGCGCCCCCTCGTACATGATCTGCGTCGCGCCGTTGGCGAACGGTCCGTACACGATGTACGAGTGCCCCGTCACCCAGCCCACGTCGGCCGTGCACCAGTACACGTCGTCATCCTTCAGATCGAACACCCATTTCGTGGTCGCATACACCTGCGTCATGTAGCCGCCCGTCGTGTGAACGACGCCTTTCGGCTTTCCGGTCGTGCCCGACGTGTAGAGGATGTAGAGGATGTCCTCCGCGTCCATCTCCTCGGCGGGACAAGCGTCCGACGCCTCCGCGACCAGCTCGTGATACCAGTGGTCCCGACCCGCCCGCATGGTGATGGGCACCTCGGGGCCATCGCCGTCGGGGTGTCGCTTCACGACCACGACGTGCTCGACGATGCTCACACCCTCGATCGCCTCGTCCGCGTTCCCTTTCAGAGGAACGATGCCGCCCCGGCGGTACCCGCCGTCGGCCGTGATGACGACCTTGGCGGACGCGTCTTCTATTCGGTCACGCAACGACTGGGGCGAGAACCCTCCGAACACGACGGAGTGGGGTGCGCCGATCCGCGCACAGGCGAGCATGGCGATCGCCGCCTCGGGGATCATAGGCAGATAGATCGCGACCCGGTCGCCCTTGCCGACGCCCAGGCCCTTTAGAGCATTGGCGAAGCGTGACACTTCCGCGTGGAGCTCGCGGTATGTATAGGTGCGCTCGTCCCCAGGCTCGCCCTCCCAGATGAGGGCGGTCTTGTCGGCGACGGGCGTGTTCAGATGACGGTCGAGACAGTTGTAGGCGGCGTTGAGCTTACCGCCCTGGAACCACTGGGCGAAGGGAGGCTCCCATTCGAGGACGCGGTCCCACTTGCGGAACCAATGCAGCTCTTCGGCCCAGGTCTCCCAGAAGGCCTCCATATCCTGTTCGCCCCGACGATAGGGCTCCTCGTCCGAGACGTGGGCCGCCGACCGAAACTCCGGGGACGGCTCATAGGTACGCTCCTCGGTCAGGAGCACGGCGATCTCGCGGTGCTGTGTATCGTTCATTGTCTCTTCTTATCGGGTTGCGGAGCCGAGGCTCCGACAGAGATTGGCACCAGATACTCCATTCCTGACACACATTAGACGGGCTTCCGAGACACGTGGCAAGGAAGCGGAGCGACGCCCCGACAAGAGCGGGGATCGCCGAAGAAGAGAGCATGAACGATCGCACATTACTGATCATTTTGCTGATTCCGATGGTTGTCGCGCTGGCCTTCGGTCTCTGGGCCGGACTGGGATATCCGGGCCGTTACGACAAGTATGAGTCGACCGGCAAGGTGCCCCGGAGCACGCCCTTCGAAAGGTTGATGGAGTGGATCGTGCAACGTCTGGATCGGAGGTGAGACCCCGCCGCGAGCTGGTCCGGCGGGTTCTGGCCTGGGTTCTGGTCGCCAACCTGGCCGTCATTCTTGCCAAGCTGGTCATCGGGTTCCGCTCCGGGTCCATCGCCGTGTTGGGCGATGCCGCTCACTCGGGAGTGGATGCGATCAACAACGTGGTGGGACTGCTCGCGGTGCGAGTCGCGGCAACCCCGCCTGACGACGAACACCCCTACGGCCACGGGAAATTCGAGACGTTGGGCGCGCTCGCCGTGGCCAGCTTCCTGTCGATTTCCTGCTACGAGCTGCTCGAAGGAGCGATCGGGCGACTGCTCAGCGATGCGCCGCCGCCGACACTGGAGCCCATGGTCTTCTGGGTGCTCGGAGCCACGATGGTGGTCAACGTGGGTGTCGCGCTTCTGGAATCGAGATCCGGTCGGCGTCTCCGCAGCGAGATGCTCCAGGCCGATGCGCGCCACACGGCGGCCGACGTTTTGGTCACCGCCGCCGTGCTGGTGGGGTTGGGTCTCGTAGCCCTGGGCTGGGGCGCGGCCGACGCCTGGCTCGCCATCCTGGTCGCGATCGTCATCGCCTACAGCGGGATCCAGATCCTCCGATCGACAGTTCCGGTCCTCGTCGATCGCCGAGCTCTCGAGCCGGAGCATATTCGGGAGCTGGCAGAAGCGACTCCGGGTGTCCTGCGGGCCTACGAGATCCGATCGCGAGGCCGCCCGGGAGAAGCGTTCGCGGAGCTCACAATCCAGGTAAATCCGAAACGTGAGGATGTGGTCTCGGCGCATGAAATCGCCGACTCGGTGGAGAGGCGGATCGAGAGGGAAGCCGGATTCTCGGGAGTCGTCGTGCACGTGGAGCCGGCCGACGAGGAACTCTCCAAGGCCTAGAGGTCGACCTCCTTCAGCTGCCACGTGCAGCTGGGGTGCCCGTCGCCCTCGCAGTTGTCGTGTACCACGGCGAGATCGGACAGGCCATGTCGCGTGAGGACGGTCTGCAGGACGCTGCTGACCAGCGAGCAGCCCCGGGACCCGTTTGCCACCTGAGCCGGGAACCCGTGCTCCAGTACCAGAGCCGGCGGTTTGCTCCGCACCTGGACCCGGCCGTGGGCGCTGAGCGGTCGAATGAGACGGGCCGCGCGGCCCAGCGCGCGTCGCTCGCGAAGTCGTCTTGGCACCATCCGGTCCGCACGCGGCGGGCCCACCTCGCGGACCACCAGGCGGCGGCCGGCGTCGACGAACACGTCCTCGGCGTCCGGACGTCGAGACACCAACACGAAGAGCCGCACGATCTCCTCGCCTGGAAGCTTGCCGCGTTCTCTCCTCAGCTCGGCGTACCGCTCGATCTGCCGCTCGACGACGTCCGTAAGGCCGAACCGGCGACGGAGATTGAGGGGCAGGTCCCGGGTGTGCAGCGCGTCCTGGTCGGGAGGCATGTCGGCAGCTCGGACAGCCTCGAGTAGCGCGAGCGCCGCCGAGGGGTCGACTTTCCGCAGGGTAAAAGTGGAATCGCCCATACGGAATGCTACGGTATCTGTCTGGCTTGCCGGCGGCAAGCGGCGGAGGGCAACGTTCGTGCAACATCAAGCTCGAGAACCGTGAGCGTGTGGATCGCCGTGGTCGTCGCCTCCCTGGTGGTCGCCATGCTGACCCTGCGTCTGCGCTGGCTGACGGCCGGCGGGAGCGCGAGCGCGCTTGCCGTGGGTCTGCTGGTGTGGGCGGGTGCGGGCGTCCAGGGCGTGGTGCTCCTGCTCCTGTTCTTTCTCACGTCGTCGGTGCTGACCACGATGGGCCGGGCGGAACGGAGCAGAGGCAAGGGACGCACGGCAACGCAGGTGTTGGCCAACGGAGGTATCGCGGCCCTGGCGGGGATATTGGGGCTCGCCGGCTGGCTTCCCGCGGCGCATGTCGTGACGGGGTCGCTCGCCGCCGCCACCGCCGATACGTGGGCCACGGAGATCGGAACGCGGATCGGGGCGCGAACACGACTCGTGACGACGTGGCGCACCGTGCCACCCGGTCGCTCCGGCGGGGTATCGTGGCCAGGCAGCGCCGTTGCCGTGGCGGGCGCCACGGTCATTGGCGCCGGGGCCGCGCTGGTGTTCGGTCCGGCCGGAGGTTGGAGCTGGCTGGCCGTGGGAACGATCGCTGGCGTGACGGGCACGATCGCCGATTCCATCGTCGGGGCCGGGATCGAGGGGTGGGTCCGCTGGGTCGACAACGATGTCGTAAACGGAGTCTGCACGGCGACAGGCGGAGCAGCCGGCTGGGTTGTCGGCCGGGTTCTCCTCGGGTGAGCCGATGACACGGAGGTTGTTCGCGTCCGGCCCCGACTACATTTTGGCGCGATACGTGGCGGACGCCGATCTGGCCTCCGCCGCTCTGTTTTTCAGCGAGGTGTGAGCGGGACTGACGACGGCCATGTACGAACCCGACAAGACAGAAGCCCGATGGCAGGCGTTCTGGGCGGAGCAACGCACCAACGAGCCGGATCTGGATCACGCGGAACGGCCGTTCTTCAACCTGATGATGTATCCGTACCCGTCGGGGGAGGGCCTCCACGTCGGCAACCTGTACGCGTTCACGGGGGCGGACATCTTCGGCCGATACCAGCGTCTGCGGGGCCGCGACGTTTTCGAACCGATCGGGTTCGACGCCTTCGGGATCCACTCGGAGAACTACGCCCTCCAGGTGGGGACGCATCCGATGGACCAGATTCCGCGCAACATCGCGAACTTCGAGCGTGTGCTGCGTCGGGCCGGAATCATGTACGACTGGTCACACACGGTCGACACCACCGATCCCGACTACTATCGCTGGACGCAGTGGATCTTTCTGCAGCTGTTCAAGGCCGGGCTGGCCGAGAAGAAGGAGGCACCGGTCAACTGGTGCCCGTCCTGCCAGACCGTTCTTGCAAACGAACAGGTCATCGCCGGGCGCTGTGAGCGCTGTGACACGCCCGTGGAGCAGCGCCTCCTGAGTCAGTGGTTCTTCCGCATCACACAGTACGTGGAACGGCTGCTGGCCAATCTCGACTGGATCGACTGGTCCGAGACGACCAAGGTCGCACAGCGGAACTGGATCGGCCGCTCGGACGGAGCACGCCTCTGGTTTCCTCTGGAGCAGCGGGAGATCGCCGGCGATTCGCACGACCCGGAGCAGGCGCGCCGCGAGGCGATCGAGGTGTTCACGACCCGACCGGACACGATCTACGGGGCGACCTACATGGTGCTGGCCCCCGAGCATCCGCTCGTGGAGCGGCTCGCGTCCGCCGAACAGCAGGACGAGGTGAACGCCTACCAGCGCGCGACGGCGGCGACCGACCTCGTCGAGCGGCGCAAGACGGAGAAGGCCAAGACCGGCGCCTTCACCGGTGGCTACGCGGTGAATCCGGCGACGGGAAACCGGGTGCCCGTGTGGATCGCGGACTACGTGCTCATGGAGTACGGGACGGGCGCCATCATGGGCGTGCCGGCACACGATCAGCGAGATTTCGAGTTCGCGCGCGAGTTCGGTCTGGACATTCTTCCCGTGGTGGCTTCGAAGGCTCTCATCGGGGCGGACCAGGACCCAGCCGCTTTCGACCTGCGTGTGGGCGAAGAGGCCTTCGTCGAGCACACCGAGGACGAGGTGCTGATCAACTCGGATCGTTTCAGCGGGCTCGCGGCCGAGGAGGGCGGAAGAGCCATCGTGGATTGGCTGGGAGAGCGCGGGCTGGGTGAGCCGCACGTCAACTATCGACTGCACGACTGGTGCATCTCAAGACAGCGCTACTGGGGACCGCCGATCCCGGTCATCTATTGCAGCGAGTGCGGCATTCAGCCGGTCCCGGAGAGCGATCTCCCCGTGCTCCTTCCGCACGTGGAGGACTTCCGCCCGGACGCCGGGGGCGTGGCCCCGCTGGCGCGGGCCGAGGACTTCTATCGGGTGCCCTGCCCGGATTGCGGAGCCGAGGGCCGCCGCGAGACGGACGTCTCCGACACTTTCCTGGACAGCGCCTGGTACTTCATGCGCTATCCGAGCGTCGGCTTCGACGATCGACCGTTCGACGCGGAGCGTACCAAGCGCTGGCTGCCGGTCGACATGTACATCGGCGGTGAAGAGCACGCCGTGCTCCACCTCCTGTACTCCCGCTTCATCACGATGGTGCTGCACGATCTCGGGCACCTGACGTTCGAGGAGCCGTACAAGCGCTTCCGCAAGCACGGACTGCTGATCAAGGAGGGGGCGAAGATCTCCAAGTCGCGCGGCAACGTGATCCTTCCGGACCAGTACATCGAGCGATACGGAGCGGACGCCTTTCGCACCTATCTCATGTTCCTCGGCCCGTTTCAGGAGGGCGGAGATTTCCGTGACGTCGGTATCGCGGGCCCGGAGCGCTTCCTGAAGCGGGTGTGGGACAGCGTGATCGGCGCGATCGAAGGGGGGCGGACAGGTTTCGACGACCCCGATGTCGAGCGAGCCCTGCACGCGACCATTCGGCAGGTCACGCAGGACTACGAGAGCCTCGAGTACAACACGGCGATCGCAGCGCTGATGGACTATCTGAACGTCGTGCGGGCCGAAGGTCGCACCGCGTCGGTCGACGAGGTGAGACCGCTGGTCGTGCTACTGTCCCCGGTCGCGCCGCACATCGCGGAGGAGCTGTGGGCACGACTGGACGAGGAGCCAAGCGTGTTCGATCAGGCCGAGTGGCCGACCTACGACGAGGCGAAAATCCACACGGACGACGTCGAGATCCCGGTGCAGGTGAACGGGAAGCTGCGGGCGACCGTCCGAGTGGAGCGCGGGGCGTCGCAGGACGTCGTACAGGAAGTGGCACTCCAGGAGGAGAACGTCGCCCGTCACCTGGAGGGCGTCGAGGTGCGGAAGGTCGTGCACGTGCCCGACCGGCTTCTGAACCTGGTGGTGGGCTAGCGAGTCGCCACCAGCCCGGCTACTACCAGCGGACCGAGCCCTCCCGAGACGTGTCGATCTCGGCGGCCGGCCCTTCGCCGAACAGAAACGCACGCAGGTTGGCGTACAGGAACTCGCGCGCCTGAGGCTGGCGCGGGTCCAGTCCGTAATGATTGATGAGCGCCATCTGGTGGCGCTTCCAGTCTTCCCAACACGGATCACAGATCTCCGCCAGCACCCGCTCCCCCAGGTCTCCGGGGATCGGCGACCGGGCCAGCGGAGCCACCTCCGGCCTGTCGCAGCGCACGCAATCGAACCCGCCGCCGCTCATCGGGGCGCGACCAGGATCGAGCTGTTCGTGGCTCGTAGCACGCGATTCGTCACGCCGGTCAGCAGCGGACGGCCCGGCACCGTTCGACCCGAGCGTCCCCCCATCACGATGAGGTTGGCCGACTCGCTCTCCGCGACCGCCAGGATCTGCATCACCGGTCGGCCCTGAAGCACCTGAACCTGGACGTCGAGCGGTTCGCGAAGCGCCGCGGGCACCAGCTCCAGCGCGTCCGCACGCGCCGCCGACCGCAGCTTCGCGGACGTGTCTCGAACGACCTGCGGCGAGCTCACGGCCCGCAGATACGCCTGCAGGGTGCGGGTGATCACGTGCAGGACGATCAGTCGAGCCTTGAACTCTGCCGCGACCTGGGCTGCGGTCTCGGCCACGGCGGCACTCCCGGCGTGCAGGTCGAGCGCCGCCAACACCGTACGGTCCTCCGGATCCGCGAGACGAGGGATCGGTCTCCAGGCGTACAGCGGCGTCTCGGTATGCTCGAGGATGCGGGTCACGGTCGAGTCGGTGGCCTGTTGCGACCAGGGGCGGGGACGCGGGGCGCCGACCACGATGAGGTCCGCGGCCGTCTCCCTCGCCAGCTCGCAGACCTGACGATGGACAGCGCCCGAGCGGATTTCGATCTGCGGGTCCAGGCCATGCTCTTCGGCCAGATGCTCGAGATTGGCCCGCACATCGAGCTCCTTCTCGGCTCGTAAGGCAAGCTCGTCTCCCAGCGCGCGCGCGACGTAATCCGGTGGCCGATATCGTGGGATCACGTGGGAAAGGACGACCTCGGCGTCCGGGAAGTGCCGGGCCACCCAGTCGAGCGCCTTCACCGAGGGATCGGAGAAATCGACAGCGACAAGAATACGTTTGTACATGGGAGCCGAAGCTACGTCAGTGGTCGCCCGAGCGCACGGTCGAAGCACCTGCTGCAGGCGTGCGGGGGGCCATCGACCGAGCCCCAGACAGACGGTCGAGAGCGGCCCACGGGTCGCCCTGCCGAGCCGCGGCGAGCAGCGCCTGCAACGCCTCGGGAAACGAATCGTGCGCCTCGTATACCGCCTCGAAGTCGTCCAGACGGTCGTAATACAGCAACCGGGACAACACCCACGCGTTATTGAGTCGCCCCGGATCCAGCGACCCGTAGCTGCCACCCACCAGCTCGGGCTTCACGTCGTCCTCGAAGCGTCGCGCCGCATCCTGAAAGACCCGGGTCTTGCGGGTCCGCTTTTCCTCGTCGGGAAGATCGCTCGCGTACAGCTCACGCAGCGGGTCCGCGATGGAGCGGAAGAATCGGCCGAAGGTCCGCGTATCCTGCCAACGCCGCTGTGCGCGATCGCACAGACGCTCGTCCGCGACCGCCCGACAGAAGAAGTCGATGGCTCCCCGATGCCCCACGAAGTTCGCGAACGCTTCGTTGAAATCGGCGCGCCCGGCGGCGAAAAAGGTGGTGTGGGTGATCTCGTGAATCACGGTGGTCGCGATCGACAGGCTGTCGCTTCGCAGCGTGGTGGATACGACGGGATCGGGAAGCCAGCCGGCGGTACTGAACGCCGGCACGGGGCGCACGGATACGTCGAATCCCTCATCCGCGAGCCGGTCGCCCTCGGCCCGTGCGTCGTCGAAGTCGAAGTAGCCGCGATACGGGACGCGACCCACGATCGGGAACCACCAGGTGAGCCAGCGCAACTCGAGCTCGTGGGCCGCAGCGACCGCAAGGATCAGCGTGTCTCGCGACAGCTCCACGTAGCTCCGAAAGCTGTCGGCGGCGTCGAGGCCGAGCTCGCGCACGGCAAAATCGCGGGCGTCCTCGACCAGTCGGAGCTTCCCCCTCACCGCAGGGGCGACCGTCGTGTCGTGGATCACGTCCTCGATCGGTCGGCGCTGCGACAGAAGCCGGGCCTCCTCCCACCCGGCGCGCAGCACGTACGTCGGCGAGCAGGCGGTGGACGCCAGCAGGCCGACAAGCCCGAGCGCGGCGCGGCGCATGTTTGAGTGGATGCGGTTCATGTGCTTCTAGTACGGCCCTGGCAGAAGCCGGGTCCCTGGCAAAGGCCGGATCCCTGGCACCGGCCTCGAACGATGCGGTTCACGGTGTGTAGGACGTACACGCCCTGACGCTCCCCAAGCGGACGGCGATCCGGCAACAGCCGAACGATACCCCAACTGGACAATACCTCAACCAGCAGACGGATGGACGACGAACGGTCCCGGCGACCGGCCCCCACGGAGGACGACGTACGACGCGCCCTGCTCGCGTTCGGAGACCTGCTCCGAAGGCTGGAAGATCAGGGCCGGCTTCTGCGGTCGCTGCCTCTCGTCCAGGGGCGACTGGGCGACCTCAGACGGATGATCTTCGAATACGAGGTCCGGGTTACCGAGCGGCTTCTCCCGAGCGCGGATCCAGCGGAACGGGACGCCCGCCGCATCGTTCGCGAAGCCCAGGAGCGGGAGCGCGAGGCCGCCGAGGACTGGAACGGCGACTGGACGCCACCGGAGGATCCCGAGGCGGGAGGGTAGCCCCGCAGTCGATCCGGACAACTCGCGCCACCGATCGGCCTCGGGGGTCCCTTAGCGTCTCAATCGATCCGGATGTAGTGGAGGTGTTCGCACACGGCATCTCGCCGGTACGTGCGGCCTGGACCGTCGGAATCGCTCCGATACCGACGATAGTCGTGCGTGAAGCAGCGGTACGTGTCCGATCGGCCACGCGCACGCAACGCCTCTTCGATCAGCGGTCGCGGAAGCAGGCCTTCGTCGTTGTAGCTCAGGAGAAGGTGCTTCGCATCGGCGACGCCCAGAAGCTCTCGCAGGGCCCCCTCGGCCTTTCCACGTCGACACCAGTCCGAACGACGCTCCCCGTCCGGGATCAGTCCCGTCTTCCCACGCAGCTCCGGCTCCGGAGACCAGCCTGCGGCGATCAGCTCCGGAATATGGTAGTAGGCGGGATACTGCCGGCTGTTGTACGGCGGATCCAGATACACCAGGTCCAGAGACCCGCGCTCGGCCAACATTCGTTCCGCCGGACCATGGTACGCCGTGCACCCGATGGAACCGTTCGGCGAGCGCGTGGGTCGAACGGCCCGGAGCTCGAGTGATCGACGAGCGTTCGACTGCCACGTCTTCACGAACGAGGCGTAGACGCCCGTCGTGTTCGCGACCCGGTCCGCCGCCTCCAGAAGCGTCGCGATGAGCAGCTGGCTCCGTCTCCTCCCGATGGTCCCCTCCGAGCTCCAGCCCGCGATTCGCTCACGAATCGAGTCCAGACGCCGCGCGTTGTCGCTCGTGAAGTACATGCGACCGTGCGACTTTCCGGCGTCGCCCGCGGGTGTGTAGTGCTCGGTCATGAAGCCGTGTCGACCGGGCAGGCTCTGGAGCCACTCGAGCAGTCGGCGATACGAGACCGTGCCGGAGGCGGGTGCGCGACGCGACTCCGGGATCAGCTCGTCGGGGAAACGAGGTGCCCGGTCCAGCTCGACGCGTGCCACCTGCAGCGCGTAGGAGGAGGCCATCAGGTCGCCGGTGTGGACGCGCCAGCCAGCCCGCTTCAGCGCGCTGGCCACGCTCGCCGTGCCCGCGAACGGATCGGCGGCCGTGCCCGGCTCGATGGCGAGCTCCCGGATCGTCTCGAGCAGGAACGGGGTGAGGCGGGTCTTGTTGCCCAGATATCGCACACCGCAGGATAGGGCATGCATCCAGCCCGCGAAAGCACGCCCTCGTGAACCTGTTCGAGACCGGGTACGGCGCTCTGCTCGGCCTCATCCGGGTCGTCTCACCGGTGCTCGGGGTCGTGCGGCCCGGCCACGCTGCCGACCTGTCCGAGCGACGAAACGCGCCCGCCTTGATGCAGATGTGGGCGCGCGACGCCCGGCGGGCCGAGTCGCCGCTCCTGTGGCTGCACGGCCCGTCGGCCGGCGAGTTATTGGGAGCACAACCCGTGCTGGCCGCTCTGCGCGCCGATCTCGATTTTCAGCTCGTCGTGACGTTCACATCGGCCTCGGCCCGTGCCGTCGTCGATCGTCTGCAACCGGACTACGCGGGCCTCGTCCCGGTCGACGCGCCCCGGCAATGTCGCTCGGCGATCAGGGCCATGACGCCCTCGGCGATCGTGTTCGCCAAGCTCGACGTGTGGCCGGGTCTGACGGGTGCGGCCGTCGATCTCGGCGTACCGATCGGGTTGATCAACGGGACCGTGCGGCCCGACAGCTCCCGTCTCCGGCCCATAGCGCGCCGCTTTCTGCGACCTGCTTACGGACGACTCCGGCGGGCGGGCGCCGCCACGTCAGCGGATCGCGAGCGGCTGCTGATGCTGGGAGTGCCGTCGTCCGCTTGTGAAGTCACGGGCGACGCCGCCTTCGACCTCGCGCTCGAACGGGTGGAGACCGCACGGGCGAGTGCTTCCTCCGCCCACCTTTCGTTCGAGCGGACGGCCGGACCGCAGTCGGCGGTGTCGACCGAAGCCGGCGGACCTCTGCGGATCGTAGCGGGCTCCACCTGGCCCGAGGATGAAGATCTCCTGTTGGATACCGCTTCGGAGCTCCGGCAGCATGCGATCCCCTTGGAGCTGATTCTCGTGCCCCACCAACCGACGCGGGCCGCCGTCGACCGACTCCGCGTCCGTTGTCGCGAGGTACTGGGCGAGGAGCCGAACCTCTGGACGCGCGATGCGGCCGACCTTTCCCCCGGTGCCCCGCTGATCGTGGACGTCGTGGGTCCTCTGGCCGAGCTGTATCTGGCCGCCGACGTGGCCTACGTCGGCGGCGGATTGGGCGGGACGGGCCTTCACTCGGTGATCGAGCCGGCCGCGGCCGGCGTGCCGGTACTGTTCGGTCCGCATCACACCCGCCGTGAGGCGTCCGAGCTGTTGAAGCGAGGCGCCGCCCTCGAGATCGACACGACCTCCGTGGCCGCCGTGCTTCGTGGGTTCCGCGAACGGCCCGCCGTGCGTCGGCGGATGGGGGAGCTGGCCGCTGCCTACGTCAGAGAGGGAGTGGGCGCGGCCCGGGCGAGCGCCGATCTGATCTCGGGGTTGATCGCCAGTGGAGCCGGGGCTGGACGAACAGGGCGGGTCGAACGGTGAGCGGAGGCCCCTAGTCGGTGCGCCCGCGCATAACGGGTTTCGGGCCCAACACGAACCAGAACAGCAACCCGACGATCGGACACAGCACGATCACCCCGCTCCACAGCCACTTTTCCCGCAGGTCGGCCGGGGATCGCCACAGGAGTCCGATGCACCAGGCATCGAGCATCAACACGAACGCGGCCAGCAGCAACCGCGAATCCACACCCGCGATGAACTCCAACACTTCGCTCATGTGACTCTCACATGCTCCTCAGGTGCTCGTCGGTGCTCCTCACGCGCTCGCGCTCCTCACACGCTGCTCAGGCGGCGGCCGTGGCAAACTGCAGACGATAAAGGCGTGCGTAGAGCCCGCCGCGCTCCAAGAGCTCTTCGTGAGTGCCCGCCTCGGGGATCTCGCCGTGGTGAACGACGAGAATACGGTCCGCCTCTTGGATCGTCGACAGGCGGTGTGCGATGACCAGGCTCGTGCGTCCCTCCATCAGCTCTTCGAGCGCGTGCTGAATCTCGGCCTCGATCTCGGAGTCGACCGAACTCGTCGCCTCGTCGAGCAGGAGAATGGGCGGATCGGCAGCCAGCGCCCGCGCAAATGACAGGAGCTGCCGCTCTCCCACGCTCAGGCTGCTGCCCCGTTCACCGAGCTCCTGATCGTATCCCGCATCCAGCCGCTCGATGTGGTGATCGACGCCCACTCGTCGGGCAGCCCGGCGCAGCGTCTGTTCGTCGATCTCTCTGCCCAGCCGGATGTTGTCACGCGCCGTCCCCGAGAAGAGATACACGTCCTGCAGGACCAGGCCCATGGCGGAGCGCAGCTCCGCCGTCGGGACATCGCGGATATCCATGCCGTCAAGCGTAATCCGTCCCCGTTGCGGCTCGTAGAACCGCATCAGCAAGTTGAACAGCGTCGACTTCCCGGCGCCCGTCGCCCCGACTATTGCGAGACGTTGCCCGGGCTCGGCGACGAAGTCGACCCCCCGCAGCACCCATTCACGCTCGGGGTGCAGAGCGAGAGCGGCTTCGCCGGACTCGAGCTCGTCTTCAGCGGGGTCCAGATAGCGGAACCACACGCCCTCGAACGCGATGCGCCCGCGCACCGGTCCCGGCAGGACGGCAGGTTCGACCGGCTCCGCGATCGCCGGCTCTTCATCCAGCAGACGGAAGACGCGTTCCGAGCTCGCCATGGCACTCTGCAGGATGTTGTACTTTTCCGAGAGGTCCTGGATAGGCCGGAAGAACCGTCTGACGTACTGCAGGAACGCCGCGATGACACCGACCGTAAGCGCGCCCTGAAGTGCCTCGCCGCCCCCGTACCAGATGATGAGCGCCGTCGCGACGGCAGCGAGAATCTCGACTGCAGGGAAGAAGAGCGCGTAGTAGCGGATCGACCGCAAATGCGCCAAAAGGTGGTCCCGATTGATCTCGCGGAACCGGGCATCCGTCGAAGCCTCCTGCCCGTAGAGCTGCACCACCGACATGCCGCTGATCCGCTCCTGCAAGAACGCGTTGATGCGGGCCAGGCGAACCCGGATCTGCCGATAGGCGTCCCGCACCTTGCGCCGAAACAGCCAGGCCAACACGAACACCGCGGGGAGCACTGCGAAGGTGACGAGGGCGAGCTGCCAATCGAGCGCGAGCAGCGCTACCATGATAAACACCACGGTGAACACGTCACCGAAGATCGTCACGACCCCGGAGGTGAACATCTCGTTCAGCACCTCCACGTCGCTCGTGACGCGGGTCATGAGGCGGCCCACCGGGTTCCGGTCGAAGAACGCGAGGTTCAGGCGCTGGAGGTGCCTGAAGATCTGACCCCGCAGGTCTCGCATCACTGATTGGCCGATCCAGGTCGTCAGCAGCGTGCGCCCGTATCCGAGTGCCCCGGCGAGGAGAAGGGAGACGAGGTAGAGCGAGCCCAGCAACCCGAGCAGGCCTCGATCGCCCGTGGCGATCGCTTCGTCAATCGCCAACTTGGTGAGCCAGGGGCCGACGAGCTCGACGGCAGAGGCGGCGATCAGCATGAGCACGGCGGCGATCACGCGCCACCGGTAGGGGTACAGGTAGCGCAGAAGCCGTCGCATCAGCCGGGCGTCATACGCCTTGCCGAGCGCTTCTTCTTCGTGGATCGGGCCTTCCGGACTCGCCTGCACGTTCGCTCCGTCGCGTCGTTGGTCGGGGCGCGAAGATAGCCCGTAGCACCGCATTCGTTCCACCCGCAATATGGATCGACCATGTCCGACGAGATCCGAATCCGGGGCGCCCGGCAGCACAACCTGAAGGGGATCGACCTGTCCATCCCTCGCCGATCGGTCACGGTCGTCACCGGTCCCTCGGGTTCGGGCAAGTCCAGCCTGGCCTTCGACACGGTCTATGCGGAAGGACAGCGGCGATACATCGAATCGCTCTCGACGTACGCGAAGCAGTTTCTGGAGCGGATGGCCAAGCCGGCGGTCGACTGGATCGAGGGGGTCAGCCCCTCCGTCGCCATCGACCAGAAGAACGCGGTGAAGACGAGTCGCTCCACCGTGGGCACGGTGACCGAGGTCTACGACTACCTGCGTCTGCTGTGGGCTCGTGTCGGTCAGACGTTTTGTCCCGGCTGTGACGTGCGGGTCGCTCCCGATACGGTCCAGTCGGCGGCCGCCAGCGTCCTGGAGTGGGAGCCGGGCACGCAGGTCTTCGTCACGTTCCCGTTCGTGCTGAGCTCCGAGATCACCCACACGGTGGCCGTCACCAATATCCAGGCGCAGGGCTATCTGCGGGTCATCGCCGATGGGGACGAGGTGTACCTGCCGGACCTGGAGGCGTCCGGAGCGCAGGGGACACACGACGTCGCCGAGACCGAAGGCCACGCCGCCGCCGAGGCTGAGAGCTCGAACACGGTTCGCGAGCAGGATCTGACCACGGTGGACGAGTTGTTGGTCGTGGTGGATCGCATCGCGCTCGACCCCGAGGATCGGGAGCGCCTTGTCGACGCTCTGGCCGCGGCTCTGGCGGAAGGTGGTGGTCACGCCGACGTGCTGAGAGTCGAGGCGGACGCAGGCCTTACGCGAATCGTCGAGCGTCGGCCGTTCACGGAGGCGTTCCGGTGCCGCCAGTGCGGCCGGGACTTTCCGGAGCCGCGCCCCGCCCTGTTCAGCTTCAACAGCCCGGCCGGTGCCTGCTCGAAATGCACGGGCTTCGGTGCGACCCTCGAGTACGATGAGGATCTGATCGTGCCCGACCCGCAGCGCTCCCTCGCCGACGGTGCCGTGGATCCGTTCGCCAAGCCACGCTACCGGCGCGAACGGGCGGCCGTGCGGGAACTGGCCGAGGCACGAGGTGTCAGCCTCCACACGCCGTGGGCGGCGCTGCCGGCCCCGGTGCACCGCGAGCTCCTGCACGGCGGTACGTCGTTCATCGGAGCGATCCCCTTTCTGCGGTCGAAGGAGCGCAAGCGCTACAAGCAGTACATCCGAGTCTTCCTCCGTCAGTATCAGCGACCTCGACGCTGTGACCTGTGCGACGGAAAACGACTGCGGGACGAGGCGCTGCACGTCCGGGTCGACGGACTCGACATTGCCGAGGCTTCAGGGCTCGAGGTGTCCCGGCTTCTGGCGTGGCTGGACGGGCTCCAGCTGGGGGCGTTCGAGCGCAAGATGGCCGCCAGCGTGCTGAACGAACTACTGGACCGCCTGCAATTCCTCGACACGGTCGGTCTCGGGTACCTCACGCTGGATCGTCAGGCGCGCTCGCTCTCGGGCGGAGAGATGCAGCGCATCCGTCTGGCGAGCTGCCTCGGGAGTCACCTGGTGGACACCCTGTATGTGCTCGACGAGCCCACGATCGGCCTGCATGCCCGCGATGTCGACCGGCTCGTCGACGTTCTGTGGCAGCTGCGAGGCCGGGGAAACACCGTTCTCGTGGTCGAGCACGAGCCCCGGGTCATGGAGCGTGCCGAGCACATCGTCGAGCTGGGTCCCGGCGCCGGTCAGCAGGGCGGCGAGGTGGTGTTCGAGGGCTCCTGGGAGGGCCTGCAGGGTGCCGACACGGTGACCGGACGCGCCCTGAGCGAGCGGCCCACCCTGTCGTTCGCGGACTCCGATGCACGCCACCGGATCGAAGCCGGAAGAGGTGCATGGCTTCATCTGAAGGGAGCGAGCCTGCACAACGTCGAGGATCTGGACGTGGCCATCCCTCTTGGCGGGCTCACGGTGGTCACCGGGGTCTCAGGCTCGGGAAAGTCGACCCTGGTGCACGACATTCTTTACCGCGCGCTCGAGAGTGAACTGCACGGGCGTTCGACGGCCAAGGAGCACCTCGGAGAACGGGCGGGATCGTACGACCGTCTGGACGGAACGGAGGCTCTGGACGGAGTGGTGCTCGTGGACCAGAGCCCCATCGGACGTACGCCGCGCTCCAACCCGCTAACGTATATCGGCGGGTTCGGAGACGTCCGGCGGATCTTCGCCGAGCAACCGTTGGCGAAGAGCCAGGGCTACGGACCGAGCCACTTCAGCTTCAATCGCCCGGGTGGCCGCTGCGAGGTGTGTAAAGGGGCGGGAGAGGAGCTGGTGGAGATGGTGTTCCTCGCCGACGTGTCCGTGCCCTGCGACGCGTGCGGAGGACTACGGTACCGCCCCGAGGTGCTGGAAGTCGAGTGCCGGGGATTGGACATTCGCGAGGTGCTCGAGCTGACCGTGGACCAGGCGATCCGTTTCTTCCTGCGCGAGGACCGCCTCGGCAAGAAGCTGTGGCAGCTGCAGAGGGTCGGTCTCGGATATCTTCGCCTCGGCCAGCCCGCTACCACGCTGTCGGGCGGGGAGGCTCAGCGCCTGAAGATCGCGCGTGAGCTGGCTCGTCGCCGGAAGGCGGGCCGGCGGCTCTATATCCTCGACGAGCCCACCGTGGGACTGGGTGTGTCCGAGATCGTGCTGCTACGTCGCGTGCTCGACGAGCTCGTGGCGGACGGGCACAGCGTGCTGCTCGTCGAGCACAATCTGGATCTGATCGCGACGGCCGACTGGGTCATCGATCTGGGACCGGAGGCGGCGGAGCAGGGGGGACGCGTGGTGGCCGCCGGTCCTCCCGCCGAGATCGAACGGACCCCGGGCTCACACACCGGCGCGTACCTGCGGCGGCATCTCGGCTCGGAGAAGGTCGCCAGAGCCGCGGATGCCTGAACCGGCATCCCTCCACGGGAGGACCGGTGGCGACTCGCGGGACGGTCGACCGGCCGTGTCCGTGCTGCTCCCGTGCCGCGACGCCGTCTCGTTTCTCGACGAGTGCCGACGCAGTCTCCAGGCCCAGACCGAGTCGGATTTCGAGGTGGTGGCCGTGAACGATGCGTCACGGGACAGGACCGCCGCGTTTCTCGCGCAGTGGGCAGCGGCCGACGACCGGGTGCGTGTGGTTCAGGGTGCCGGGGACGGTCTGGTCGCCGCCCTCAAACTGGCGGCAGACCACGCACGCGCCCCTCTGCTCGCCCGTATGGACGCAGACGATGTGGCCCACCCCCGGCGGCTGGAGCTGCAACGACGATTCCTCGAGCGCCGTCCGGGCCTGGCCGGCTGCGGGACCGGTGTCCGTTACTTCCCCCGCACTGCCCTGGGTTCCGGGTACCGCCGCTACGAGCGGTGGCTCAACGCCCTCCATCAGCCGGACCACGTGCTGCGGGACCTGTTCGTGGAGTGCCCCATCGCCCATCCGACGCTGATGCTCCGAGCGAGGGCGTACCGCGAGGTGGGAGGCTACCGGGAGCGAGGGTGGCCCGAGGACTACGATCTCGTGCTCCGCCTTCACCGGGTGGGCCGGCAGCTCGCCAACGTCCCACGCGTCCTCGTGCGGTGGCGTGTCACCCCCGACCGTCTATCCATGACCTCGTCCGACTACACGCCGGAGGCATTTCGCGCCTGCAAAGCTCACCACCTCCGCAAGGGTTTCCTTTCCCCCGACCGGTCCGTGGTGGTGTGGGGCGCCGGGAGCGTCGGGAAGTCGCTCGCGCTCAGCTTGCTTGAGGAGCAGGTGAGACCCGCCGCGTTCGTGGAACTGGACCCCAGAAAGATCGGTCAAACGATCCACGGTGCGGAGGTGATTTCGCCCGCGGATCTTGAGGCGTGGGAGCCGCGACCGTACGTGCTGCTCGGCGTCGGATCCCCGGGCGCGCGGGAGGAGATTCGGGAAGCGCTCGAGGCCATGGGTTACGCGGAATTGGACGATTATCGAGCCATGGCGTGAGAGGGCGCGTGGCAACCCCTTCGCGGTCGCGCCGAACCCCCCAAACCGCTAGATTTTTCGCTTGATTTCGGGGCCTCTCTGGCCACCGTCCGCAACGTACTTCCACGGACATCGAAAGGGTTTCATGGAGACATCCGAGCGAGTGGACCGGATCGAGCCGCGTCTGCTCGAAGACGAGATGCGAGAGTCGTTCATCGACTACTCGATGAGCGTGATCGTGCAGCGTGCGCTGCCCGACGTTCGGGACGGGTTGAAGCCTGTCCACCGCCGCATCCTCTACGCGATGCAGGAAGCCGGCCTGACGCCGACCCGGCCGTACAAGAAGAGCGCCACGGTCGTGGGCGATGTCTTGGGCAAATACCACCCGCACGGCGACTCCGCCGTGTACGATTCGCTGGTCCGCATGGTGCAGGATTTCTCCCTGCGTTACCCGCTGATCGACGGACAGGGGAACTTCGGATCGGTGGACGGCGACAGCGCGGCGGCCTACCGATACACGGAGGCTCGCCTCGCCCCGATCTCGCTCGAGATGCTGACGGACATCGACCGCGAGACAGTCGATTTCCAGCCCAACTTCGACGACCGTCTCCGCGAGCCCGTCGTGCTGCCATCCCGCATCCCGAACCTGCTGGTCAACGGCTCGTCGGGGATCGCGGTGGGCATGGCGACGAACATTCCGCCACACAACCTCAGGGAGATTGTCGCGGCCTGTGTGCGCGTCATCGACCAGCCCGACTGCACGCTCGATGAACTGCTGGAAGACGTGACCGGTCCGGACTTTCCCACCGGTGGGTTCATCTACGGCCGGGACGGGATTGTCGAGGCGTACGAGAGCGGCCGCGGCCGGGTCGTCATGCGAGCGCGGGCGGAGATCGAAGAGAAAGAGCGAGGTGGCGAGCGGATCGTGGTCACCGAGATCCCGTTCATGGTGAACAAAACGCGGCTGATCGAGCAGATCGCCCAGCTCGTTCGCGACCGTCGCATCGAGGACATTTCCGATCTCCGGGACGAGTCCGACCGGGATGGCATCCGGCTGGTGATCGAGCTGAAGCGGGATGCCATTCCGTATATCGTGTTGAATCAGCTGTACAAGCACACGCAGATGCAGTCGACCTTCGGCGTGATCATGCTGGCCCTCGTGGACGGGGTGCCCCGGGTCATGCCGCTGAAGGAGATGCTGGAGCACTTCCTCGAGCATCGCCACGAGGTCGTGGTGCGCCGCAGCGAGCACGATCTGGGCGCGGCCAAGGACCGGGAGCATGTGCTCGAGGGACTCAAGGTCGCCGTCGACAACATCGATGAGGTGATCGAGATCATTCGTGAGTCGCGGGATGCGGAGGCGGCCGGCCAGCGACTGCGGGAGCGGTTCGAGCTGACCGAGCGCCAGTCGGAGGCGATTCTCAACATGCGCCTCGCCCGCCTCACCGGGCTCGAGATCGAGAAGCTCGAGGAAGAGCTGGAAGAGGTCCGGGCGCTCATCGAAGAGCTCGAGAAGATCCTCGCTTCGCGAAACCGTCGTATGACGATCGTGAAGGAGGAGCTCACCGCCCTGGCCGAGAAGTACGGGGACGACCGGCGCACCGAGATCGTAGACGTGAGGGCCGACTTTACCATGCAGGACCTGATCGCCGAGGAGGACATGGTGATCACGGTCAGCCACGCCGGCTACGTGAAGCGCATCCAACCCGCCGTGTACCGGCAGCAGCGGAGAGGCGGACGTGGAATCGCCGGCATGAGCACGAAGGAGGAGGACTGGGTGGATCATGTCTTCCTCGCCTCGACGCACGACTATCTGATGATCTTCACGGCCGCCGGTCACTGCTACTGGCTGAAGGTGTTCGAAATCCCGGAGGCCGGTCGAACCGCCCGCGGCAAGCCGATCATCAACCTCGTTCAGCTGGACCGGGACGACGAGATCGCCTCCATCGTACGAGTCCGGGAGTTCCGGGACGATCAGTACCTCATCTTCGCGACCAAGGATGGCCTGGTGAAGAAGACCAGCCTGGCCGAGTACTCAAACGTCCGCTCGAACGGCGTGAACGCGATCAACATCGTGGACGGCGATCGTCTGATCGACGTGCAGCTTACCGACGGAACGAACGATGTGATTCTGGGCACCCGAGGCGGCATGGCGATCCGGTTCGCCGAGAGCGATGCGCGTCGGATGGGGCGGGCCACACAGGGGGTCAGAGGCATCCGGCTCTCGGGGGATGACGAGGTGGTCGGGATGGTGGTCGTGAAGCGTGGCGCCACCCTGCTCAGCGTGACGGATCACGGCATGGGCAAGCGGAGCGCGGTCGAGGACTACCGAGCCCAGCGCCGCGGCGGGAAGGGTCTGATCAACGTGCGCATTACCCCCAGGACCGGTGCCGTCATCGCCATCAAGGAAGTCACGGACGAGGACGAGCTGCTGCTGGTCACTCGAAACGGAGTCATCAACCGCCAGCTGGCCAGGGATATCCGGGTGATCGGCCGGAACACTCAGGGTGTACGGCTCATCGCGCTGGACGAGGGAGATGAGCTGATGGACCTCGCCCGACTGCCGGCAGAGTCGGAGGCCGAACCGGAAGACGAGCCGGGAACGGTGGACGGAGTCGACCAGCGAGAGGGGGAAGCGGCGGCCGTCGACGCCGCGGATCAGGGAGGCGCCCCGGCGGATGACTGAGGCGACCGACGTGTCCGACCGCGCGGGAGTGGCCGCGGCAGGACGACTCGTCACCCTGGCGGACATTCGGGCAGCGGCCGAGCGACTGCGCGGGGTGACGCGCCGCACGCCGCTGGTTCCCGCCGAGCTGCCGAGGTCCAGCGCAGGAGCTGCTTCGGATCTCTGGTTGAAGTGCGAAAACCTGCAGCGCGTCTCCGCCTTCAAGGCGCGTGGGGCCTACCACTTCGTGAGTTGTCTCTCCGAAGCGGAGCGTCAGCTCGGCCTCATCACCTATTCCTCGGGGAATCATGCGCAGGCCGTGGCCTTCGCGGCCCGCGCGTTCGGCGTGCGGGCCACGATCGTGATGCCCGTGGATGCCCCACGCGTGAAGCTGGAGGGGACGCGCAACCTGGGCGCTGAGGTCGAACAAGTCGGAACCACCTCGACCGAGCGTCGGACGAGAGCGGAGGAAATCCAGCGCGAGTGGGGCGGCACCATGGTGCCGCCGTTCGATCATCCGAACATCATCGCCGGCCAGGGCACCGTTGGTGTCGAGATCGAGGAGCAATTGGCCCGGTCGGGGCTTTTGCCGGGCCTGGTCGTGGTTCCGATCGGCGGAGGAGGATTGATCTCGGGCACGTCCGCGGCACTGGCCGAACTGGTCCCGCAGGCGCGCGTCGTGGGAGTCGAGGCCGAGGGTGCCGCGGCCATGAAGGCCTCGCTGGACGCCGAGGCGCCGGTGACGCTCTCGCGCGTGGAAACGATCGCGGACGGTCTCAAACCGGTGCGACCGGGGGACCTGACGTTCCGCCACTGTCGGGAGCTGGTCGATGAGGTGGTCACGGTCTCCGACGCGGAGATTCGGGACGCTGTCCTGTGGCTGTTCCGCCAGCGATTGGTCGTCGAGGCGAGCGGCGCGGCACCGGTCGCGGCGATCCTGAGCGGCCGGCTTTCCAGGGCGTCGGAAGGCGCCACCGTCGCCGTGCTGTCCGGGGGCAACATCGAGCCGGCTCAGCTCGCCGAATGGTTGAACGCCTGACTTGAGAGCGCGAGCGTGACGCCACGGAACGAGGCGCTGTCTGTTCCGAACCGCTCGCTCACCGCCGTGGGCGGGATCACCGTCGGACACGCCCAGGACGATGAGGCAGCGACCGGGTGCACGGTGATTCTGGGTCCCTGCAAGGCCGCCGTCGAAGTGTATGGCCTCGCGACAGGAAGCCGGGAGCTGGATGCCCTATCGCTCCAGCATCTCGTGCCCGCGTGCGACGGCGTGCTCCTGACCGGAGGCTCCGCGTTCGGGCTGGCGGCCGCGGACGGCGTCGTACAGTGGCTGGAGGAGCAGGGCCGCGGCTTCCAGACGAGTGCGGCTCGGGTGCCGATCGTGCCGGCCGCCGTCATCTACGACCTGGAGATCGGGCAGGCAGATCGTAGACCCGACCCTGCGCTGGGGCGAGCGGCGGCCGCTGCGGCCACCGATGATCCCGTCGAGGAAGGACGCGTCGGGGCGGGAACGGGGGCCACCGTGGGCAAACTCCTCGGCATGGCCGGCGCGCAGCGGGCCGGGATCGGCGGCTGGGCCGAGCGGAGAGACGGTACGACGGTGGCCGCGCTCGCCGTGGTGAACGCGTTCGGCGACGTGCGGGATGCGGCCGGGCGGATCGTCGCCGGCTGCCGGACGGACGACGGTGCGTTTCTGGACACGGCGAGGGCGCTTCGCGCAGGAGATGTGACGGAAGGAGGCTTCCGTCCGATTCAGAGCACGACGCTGGGTGTCGTCGCCACCGATGTGCCGCTCGGCAAGCGAGAGTTGGCTCTTGTCGCGCGCCTGGCCAGCGCCGCCCTGGCCCGACGTATCACGCCGAGCGGCACGCCCTTCGACGGAGACATCGTGTTCGCCCTGTCTCCGGGGGGCCGCCGGACAAGCACGGCGCGGGAGAGCGATCGGTCTCCCGCTCGTCTGTTGGCCCTCGCCCTGCGCGCCCAGGATGCGCTCGAGCGTGCGATCGAGCGATCGGTGGAGGCGTGACGGTCTCATGAAGCGTCTCGTTCTGTTCGACATCGATGGAACGCTCATGAGCGCCGACGGAGCCGGCCGCGCGGCGCTCGCAACGGCCATGCTCGAGGTGTACGGAGACACCGGGTCCATCGACGATCTCGACTTTCACGGCAAGACGGATCCGTGGATCGTACGGGAGCTGTTACGCATGACAGGGCGATCCGACGCCGTGATCGATGCGGGTTTCGAAAGCCTGTGGACGCTGTACTGCCACAGCCTCGAGCGAGAGCTGGGCAGGCGACGAGGGCGGCTTCAGGCGTACCCCGGCGTGCGCGAGCTGCTCGACCGTCTGGACCGTGATCCGAGGTTTGTGCTCGCGCTCGTGACAGGTAACGTCGAGGGAGGCGCATGGCGGAAGCTCCAGGCCTGCCGGCTGGACGAGCCCTTCCGTTTCGGAGCCTTCGGCTCGGATTCGGAGCGCCGCGACGACCTGCCGCCACTGGCCATGCAGAGGGCCGAGATGGAGACCGGGCACCGATTCGAACCGCACGAGGTGATGGTGATCGGCGATACGCCCGCGGACGTGAGGTGCGCTCGCAGCTCCGGCACCCGGGCCCTGGCCGTTGCGACAGGCGGCTTTTCGCGGACGCAGCTTTCCAACCTCGGCCCCGATTACGTATTTGCAGAGTTATCGGATGTGGAGGCGGTGGTAGCGGCAATCGCGGCGTGAGACACGAGCGAGGCATCGCATGAGCGAAGAGAAAGCTCCCGAGAGCGGCGAAGCCAACGCGGAGCTCGCCGAGGCGTCCAGCCTTTTGGCCGACGTTTTCGTGGAGGGCGAGCCCGTGATGCGCGCGGCCAGCACGCGTCTTGTCGGGCGAACGCTCAAGCTGAACGATCGCGAGCTTTCTCTCGATTCCCTGTTCTGGGTCGCGAGAAGAGCGGGCCTGTTGCTGCTCTTCGGCCGCGACTCGACGGTGGCGTTGCAGGCGGACAAGGAGCATCTCGAGGAACTGGCTCGCTCGATCGAACGTCTGATCGGGCGAGACGCGCAGCGCCAGCTGCTCCAACCGCTGAGCCGAGAGGTCATCGTGTGCACGGCCGGGACCGCCGTGAGCGGGCACGTGGATGGGCAGACGGTACACGGACTCCATCTCGCCGTCTTTACACAGCGAGCCCTGCACCTCCTCGCCACCGATCGCCGACACACCATTTCATGGCCTGTAGAGGCCGCCGAGCGACTCGCGCCTGATTCGCAGGAACGGCAGGCGCTCCTGCTTTGGAAGGGCGAGACAAAGCTCCGACTTCTGTACCTGTTCCCCGAGGAGCTGCGGGCGGTCGAACGGGTGGCCAGGCAAGAGCCCCGGACCACGGCGCCCGAGCCGTCGGGGGAGGCCGCCCTCGAGATGTTTGCCCGCGGCGAAGTGGCGCCTCCACCGCCCGTGGTATTGCCGGAGTTCGCCGTGTCCGCCGATTCCATTCGGGTCGCCGCGGTGCACGGAGCCGCACGGGTTTCCGTGGATGCCGAGCTCGAGCCTCTCGATCAGCGATTCTTCGAGGACCATTTCCGCGAGCTGGGCGAAATCGCGCTCGGTCCTCTCCTCCTTCGTAAGTCGGCCGCTGCGGCGGCCGGGAGCATGGCCGCGGGGGTGCGGGCGATCGACGCGGCGAGCCTGCGCGAGGACACGCGGGCCGCGGCGGCGGCCGCCGCCGCCCAGGTGCGTCAGGCGTTCAACGAGCACCTCGAAGCGGTGTCGGACGCCCGCGAATCCAGGCTCGCCGAGCTTCGAATGACGGAGACGGATGCCCGGGATCTGGCCGAAACGATGAACGCGTCTCTCGAGGAGCTCGCGGAGCTGCATGACCGACTCGCCGCCGGCCAGGCAAGACTGATGGCCCAGCTGGAGACGCTGGACACGGGTCCACCGGACGCGGAGGAGTCGGACATGGAGGTCGCAGCCGAAGAGTGGCGAGGCGCTCTCGGCACGCTCGACGCCGCGTATCGGCGGTTGTGGCGTCGCCAGGTGGACGCCATCGCCGACCTGTGGTCGTCGGACCTGATCCCGCGCATCGAGACCGCCACTCGGCCCGCGCTGCGGCGTCTTCCGGAGTGGGCTCAGCTGCTTCTGCTCGGAGTGGGCGCGTTGCTAACCGGAGCTCTTCTGGTGATCCTGTTGTGACCGATTCCGCCTTCTACAACCGAGGGATACGAGCTTGACGAGAGCGATACGACAGCGACCGGGTCTCGCGCTGGCGGCCACCGCCGCGCTTTCCGCGACACTGCTGGCCTGCGGAGAGGAGGGCGCTCCCCCGCCCGCGATCGATACCCTGGCCGCGGTCGCGGCCGACTCGACGGCGGGGGTTCCGATCGGACGCGATGATGCACCGGTCATCATCTGGGAGTTCGTGGACTACCAGTGCCCGCACTGTGCCCAGTTCTCTAGCTTCACGGGTCGGCTCATCCGGCAGAACTACGTCGACAACGGAGGGCCGGTGCGGTGGGTGATGTACGACTACGTGATCGGCAGCTTTCCGCACTCGATACCGGCCGCTCTCGCGGCACGCTGCGCGGGTGAACAGGGTCAATACTGGCCGATGCACGACGTCGTGCTGGCGCGGCAAAACCGCTGGGCCGTCGGCGATCGACCCGCACCCGTGTTCCGAGAGTTCGCCCAGGAGCTGGGCCTCGATATGGATGCGTACGACGCCTGCATGTCGGACCGACGTCACCTGACGGCGATCGCGGCGGCGCGGAAGTACGGAGACCAGCTCGGCGTCAACAGCACGCCCACGATCTTCCTCAACGGGCGGCGGCTCGAGGTGCCGGAGACAAGCTACGAGGGGATCGAGGCGCTCATCCAGGCCGCGGTCGATTCCGCGACAGCCGGAGCGGAGCCTGTCGAGGCGGAGTCAGCCGGAGAAGACGCGGCGTAGCCCCGGGGCGGCTGCTTTACGCGGCAGTCCAGAACCCTTCGAGCGCCGACCCATCGGGCGAAGCCCGGAGCTTGTCGAACGCACGGTTTCGGATCTGACGAATCCGCTCACGCGTCACGCCGAGAAGCGAGCCGATCTCCTCGAGCGTCATCTCCTCGCCATCGTCCAGTCCGTAGTAGAGAACCAGAATCTTGCGCTCCCTTTCCGTCAGGTAGCGCTCGAACATCCGCTCGAGAAACTCCCGGCGAGCCTGGCCCTCCACATCCACCTCGATATCGGCGTCGTGCATGCCGGCGAACCGCTCGCCGAACGAGGCGCTGTCACGGTCTGATTTGTCCAGCGGCGCGTCGAGACTCAGCTCGGCCGAAGCGACCCGACGCAGCGCGCGCACCGTCTCGACCGGCTCGCTCATCTCCTCGGCGATCTCCCGGTCGGTCGGCGTGCGACCCAGCT
>JBDHLB010000153.1:0-2117 GCA_039586095.1 Gemmatimonadota bacterium | reverse complement strand
TATTCGTGAACCGCGTCGCGACCCTCGCCGACGACGCCGATCACCACCCGGACATCGACATCCGCTACGATCGCGTAATGCTGACGCTCAGCACCCACAGCGCGGGCGGAATCACGCAGAAGGACCTGACTCTTGCCGAGCAGGTGGACTTCTCGACGTCTGCGAGGTGAACACCGCATCGCCGAGGCTGCACATATGAAGGGGCTTACTCCGTATGCATCGCCACCGCCGGATCGACTCGGATGGCACGGGTCGCGGGAACGAGGCAGGCGACGATCCCGGTGATGGCCAGCAGCACGGCCACACCAGCCAGGACCCCGGAATCCACCGGCGCCACCTCGTACAGCACGAAGGAGAGTCCGCGACCCAAAAGGACCGACAGCCCGAAGCCCATGGCCATGCCCAGCCCGAGCTGGAACCCCGCCTGGGCCAGGACCAGCCGTACGACACCTCTCGGCGTCGCCCCCAGGGCCACGCGGAGGCCGATTTCGTGGGTGCGTTGGTTCACGCTGAAGGAAAGCACACCGTACAACCCCACCGACGCCAGGAAGAGCGCGGCCGCCCCGAACACCGAGAACATCACGCCGAAGACGTTGAAGAACGCGGCGCCCTGCTGGATGGTCTCGTGAAGGGTGCTCACCTGGGAGATGGGGAGATTCGGGTCCAGCTCCGCCACAATCTCCCGGACGCGCGGCGTCATCTCCAGTGGCTCGCCCCGGGTCCGAACCATGAGGTTGGCCACCGAGGCGGTCCGCTGTGCCATGGGTAGGTAGATGGCCTCCGGGGCGAGCACGAAGGCGTCACCCTCGAGGTAGAAGTCCGGAGCGACCCCGACGATAGTGTACCAGTCGTCCCGTTCCTGAATCTCCACCCCCGCCTGTGCGACGCGCCTGAGCTTGAGGCGACGTCCCAACGCCGACTCGGTGCCAAAATACGTCTGGGCGAACTTGGCGTTCACGATGGCCACCGGCATGGAGCGGGCGTCGTCGGAGGGCTCGAAGGCACGGCCCTCCATCATGCGGCTGGACACCGTCTCGAAGTATGCGTGGTCGATGGACCCGATGCGCGCACTCGGGTAGTCGCGGTCACCGAGATACGCCTCGCTCTCGATCTCGAAGCGGCCGTTGCCAAAGCCCACCGCAGGCATCTCCGTGGTGATGCTGCTCGATACGACACCGGGCTCGGCGTCGAGTCGCTCTCGGAGACGGTTGAAGAGCTGGAGCCGCTGCTCGTCGTCCGGGTAGTCACTCGGAGGCAACGACAGCGCCGCGACGAATACGTTCTCGCCCTCGAAGGGGTAGTCGACGTTGGTGAGGTTCGTGACGCTCTTGATCATCAGGCCCGCCGATGCCAGAAGCGCGACCGAGAGGGCCACCTCCACGACGACGAGCCCCCGGCTGAGCCTTCCCAGCCGCAGCGAGGAGGCGCCGCGGCTGTCATCCTTGAGGATGTCGTTGACGTTCGCCCGGGACGCACGCAACGCAGGGATGAACCCCGAAAGCAGAGCGGCGCCGGCCACAAGGGCCACAACGAAGAAGAGCACCCGCGCGTCGAGATGGACGGAGAACCAGAAGGGGACCCCCTGGGGAAGCGAGTTGAGTGTGCGGTTGAAGGCCTCGATGCCGATCTGCGCGATGCCGAGGCCCAGCACGCCTCCCAGCGCGGCAATCACGGAAGAATCGATGAGTAGCTGGATGACCACCCGGGACCGGCTCGCCCCGAGGGCCGTCTTCAGCGCGACCTCCTTGCTCCGTAGCGTCGCCCGGGCCAACAGGAGATTGGCCACGTTCGCGCACGCGATGAGCAACACGAGCCCCACGGCCGCGAGCATCGTGTAGAGCAGGGACGGTACCTGGTAGCCGATGAGCTCATGCACGTAGGGTCCCACGATCACCGTCATGCCCTGGTTCGATTCAGGATGCTCGACGGCGAGCTGGTCCATGATCCTGCCCAGATCCGACTGACCCTGCTCCATGGTGACGCCATCGGACAGCCGGCCGAGGGCCAGGATGGACGGGCCGGATCCCCGGGGCTGGCCCAGGTCGGCGGGCGGCAAAGGAGTCCACAGCTGCTGGTTGAAAGGAAACTCGAAGCCCTCAGGCATGACCCCGATGATC
>JBDHLB010000024.1:0-32017 GCA_039586095.1 Gemmatimonadota bacterium | reverse complement strand
AGCTGGGCCGAGGCCCGAGCGGGAATGTCGCGAGGCAGTCCAGGCGGCAGGATGTCCCCGTGCCGCTTCAGCGCCGTGTCTACATCGAGACCTACGGCTGCCAGATGAACATCGGCGACACGGAGCTCATGGCCGGCATCCTGGCGGAGCGTGGCTACCTGAGGGTACCCGATCCGGAGAGCGCTGACGTGGTTCTCATCAACACGTGTGCGATCCGTGAGCATGCGGAGCAGCGCGTCCGGGGGCGGATCGGGCAATTGCAGAAGCTGCGCCGGGCGAACCCCGACGTCGTGCTTGGTGTCACGGGCTGTATGGCGCAGCGGGTCGGCTCCTCGCTCCTCGACGACTCGTCCGGCGTGGACCTGGTCGCGGGACCGGACGCCTACCGGAGTCTCGGGGACCTCGTGGACGGCATTCGCGACGGCACGCTTTCGAGAGGCCAGTCCCTTCTCGAGCTGGACGCCCACGAGAACTACGAGGGCGTCGAGACGGTGCGCGGACAGGGGGCGAGCGCCTGGATCACGGTGCAGCGCGGCTGCGACCACCGGTGCACGTTCTGCATCGTCCCCTATGTGCGTGGGGGGGAAAAGAACCGGCGACCGACGCGGGTTCTCGCCGAGGCCGCAGCGGCGGCGAAGTCGGGTTACTCCGAGGTCACCTTGCTGGGACAGACAGTGAACTCGTACCGGTACGGGGACTGGGACTTCGCGGGCCTGCTTCGTGCCGTTGCCCGGGTGCCGGGGCTGCGTCGGGTGCGATTCACCTCACCGCACCCGAATGACGTGACGCCGGACTTGCTGCGGGTCCTGAGCGACGAGCCTGCGGTCTGCCGGCAGCTGCACCTGCCCGTGCAGTCCGGATCCGATCGCATCCTCAAGCGAATGGTCCGGCGATACACGGTAGAACGCTTTCTCGAGACGGTTCAGCTGTGCAGGGATCTCGTTGCCGGCATCGCCCTGTCGACGGACGTGATCGTAGGTTTTCCCGGTGAGTCGGAGGAGGAGTTCGAGGCCACCCTGGAGCTCATGCGTACGGTCCGGTTCGACGATGCCTTTCTGTACCGCTACTCTCCCCGCGACGGCACGCCGGCCACCCGGCTTCCAGCGTCGGATTTCGTCGCCGAAGAGACCGCCGCGCGGCGTCTGGAACGGTTGATCGAAGTGCAGCGTCGGATCCAGCACGGGATCAACGAGCGCGAAGTCGGCCAGGTGCGCGAGGTCCTCGTCGAGCGAGAAGCGCGCTCTGAGGGTGACATGCTGGGCCGCACGGAGAGCCACAAGGTGGTGGCCTTTCCCGGGGAGGCTGGGCTGATCGGGCGCTACGTGGACGTGGAGCTGACTTCAACGACCGGTGCGACCTTCTTGGGCCGGCGGGTGGCCTGACCGTGCGAATCTGGTCCCGGGTACTGGCGTTCCTCGTCGTGGCCCTGGCCGCGTTCTGGTTCACGGTCGCCAACGCGAGTGAGCGAGTGACGCTGGACCTCGTCCTGTTCCGGGTCACCACGTCGCTTCCCCTGGTCTTTTTCGGTGCGATGCTGATCGGCATGCTCGTCATGATCATCGTCGGTCTGCGCGCCGATCTACAAACGCGCCGGTCGCTTCAGCATCTGCGTGGGGTCGCAGGCGGCCCGCCGCCGCGATCCGCGCCATCGACCCAGGTACCGCCGCCATCGGCTCAGGCGCCGTCCCATCCTTCCCCATCGACCCAAGGGCCTGACGCGATCGAGTAGCCGGACGTCCACGCTGTTCTCCAGGGCAGGATCTCCCATACACGTGCCACCCGTTCTCGCGGCGGTTCTGTGCGTCGCGGGTGGCGATCTGATCGGGCTGAGCTCCGCCCCCGTCTTGTGGCCTCTCGCCACCGCTCTTGCCGCGCTCGGCGCTGCGCTGACGCTTCGCTTTCGCCATTCGAACACCATTGGCGTGCTGTTCAGTGGTTTGACCTGCATCGGCGCAGGCATGGCTCTGGGCGGCCAGGCCGGCGATCAGGCACGGGCGTCTTGTGTCGCCGACTTGAGAGCGGGCGAGGCGGCAGCGGTCGCCGGGCGCCTCAGATCTCGCCTGCGCGGTCGAGCGGGAGACCGTATTGGAGGAGGAGAGTCACGGGAGGCCACCGGGCGTGGCCCTGTGTCTCGCTGGGCCCGCGTACGTCTCGAGAATGTGACGCTGACGCACGAAGGGCGCCGCTGCCGTCTTCCCGCCCTGAGCGCTCGACTCGAGCGACCTGCGGAAGGGGTGGACCCGGGAGCGTGGCTCCTCGTTAGAGGGCACTGGCGAACCTATGGAGACGGAGAGGCGGGAGCGGTTCGCCCGCTTCACGCCTACGGTCGCCTCCATGGCTCGGTCGTCGAAGTCGCGCAGGGGGACGGCGGCGGGTGGCTGGCTTCTCTTCGGGCCAGCGCTGCCAGCCGACTGGACGCACGGCTGTCCCGCGAGACGGCTCCGATGGCCCAGGCGCTGGTGTTGGCTGAGCGGTCCGAGCTCGATCCGCGGGTCACGCGACGCTTCGCGGATGCGGGTCTCGTGCACCTGCTGGCGATCTCCGGGCTGCACGTCGGGTTGTTGGCGGCAGCGGCGACGTTCGCCATCGGCTTTGCCGTGCCCCACGCGCAGCGCTACCTGATCGCCGCCGGACTGTTGCTCCTCTACGTGGTCTTGATCGGGGCGCCTCCGTCCGCCCTGCGTGCCGCGCTCCTGTTTGCCGGGTACGCGGCGGGTCGCGCGCGCGGAGGTCCGGCACACGTGGGTGACCTCCTCGGCCTGGCTGCCCTGGTGGCGATCGTCCTCGACCCGCTCGTGATCGTGCGGCCTGGTTTCCAGCTCTCGTTCGCCGGCTTCTCCGGCCTGATCGCGGGGGGACACGGCGCGTCGGCTGTCCTCCGACACCCCGTGGCGCGCTCGGCCATGCCCACGACGCACAGGCGGGTGTCCCGCTACGCGGCCGCGGCAATTACGGCACTCGCCGCGAGCGGTGGTGCGTTTGTATTCACCGCACCGATCGCCGCCTGGCACTTCGAGCGCACCGCGCCGGTCGCCGTGGTGTCCAACTTCGCAGGGACACCGCTGGTGGCACTCGCTCTGGCCGGGCTCCTGAGCGCGCTGATACTGCCGGGCCCGCTGGCACAGCTCGGCGCCGCCGCCGCGACCGCCGCACTCCATCTCCTTCAAAAGGTCGTCGACTTCTTCGCCGCGCTGCCGCTGCATGGCAGTGTTCCGCCTCCGCAACCGATTCGGTGGTTGGCCGCGGCACTTATCGTCTGGGGGCTCATCGCGCTCCTTCGACCGAGGCGGCCGAGGCGGGGCCTGCTTCGGGTGGGTACGGGACTATCGCTCCTGATCGTGACCCCCGTTTTGGGCAGCTTCCAGAGCCGAGACTCGACCCTCCTGTGCTCCCTCGACGTGGGACAGGGCGATGCCACGGCGGTTCGCACGCGGCGTGGACACTGGCTGCTGATCGATGCCGGCCCGGGTCCGGGCTTCCGATCGAGGACCGGAGCCAGGCCCGGAACTGACTTCTCGTCCGGTTTCGAGTGGGCATACGGGGACGCCGGCGCACGCAGGGTGGTGCCCTTCCTCCGACGACACGGTGCCCGATCGGTGGATCTCTTCGTGCTCTCCCATCCCCACCTGGATCACCTGGGTGGCACGGCCTCCCTGTTTGGCCGTTTCACCGTGCGAAGGGTCCTCGAGCCGGGGTATGCGCAGCCGAACGGGGCGTACTTGGGGTTTCTGGAGCACCTGGAGGAGGCCGGAGTGCAGTGGCGACCGGCGCGCGCCGGGGCGCGACTGACCCTCGATGAGGTGGAACTGACCGTCCTGGCTCCGGGCCCCGGCCCCGAGAGCCTCGGGCACGGAGCGCCTTCGGTGGCCGACGCGAACGACGTGAGCGCCGTCGTGCGACTTCGAATCGGCGGCTTCCGGTACCTCAACACCGGCGATGCGCCCGCGGAGACCGAGCGAGCGCTGCTCGCCGCCTGGCCGGCTGATTCGCTTGCCGCCGATGTCTTGAAGATCGGTCATCACGGAAGCCGGACCTCGAGCGCGCTCGAGTGGCTGACCACTGTCGGCCCGGATCTCGCCGTGATTTCGGCGGGACCGGGCAACCGATACGGGCACCCGCACGAGGTGACGCTCGCACGCCTCGATTCCGCAGGCGTTCGTCGCGTGTGGAGAACCGATCGGGGAGGCACGTTGTGCGTGAAGGTGGAGCCCGATGGCACGTGGGACGTCGTCGAGCCGTAGCCTGGTGACACGGCGCCTGACGTCGTGCTGTTAGCTTGACGCTGGTGAAGCGGCTCGTCTAACCTTTGATGGGCGTACAGCCCTGGCGGAGAGGCCCTGACCCAGATTACGACGCTCGTCGAGGGAGGCTGCATTGGAGAAGTACGTCGTCACGATCGGACGCTTTATCCTCGAGCAGGAGAGGGAGCACCCGGACGCCACGGGCGCGTTCTCCAACCTTCTGTACGATCTCTCCCTGGCGGGCAAGCTGATCAGTCGGGCCGTGAACATGGCCGGTCTGGCCGAGATCCTGGGGCGCGCGGGCCGGCGCAACGTCCACGGCGAGGATGTGATGAAGCTCGACGTTTACGCGGACGAAGTGATCTTCAACGCGATGGACCACACGGGTCACCTGTGCGTGATGGGCTCGGAAGAGGAGGAAGACCCGATTCTGATCCCCGAGGAGTTCCCCGTAGGCCCCTATGTGTTGTTGTTTGATCCGCTGGATGGCAGCTCGAATATCGGGGCCAACATCTCGATCGGGACGATCTTTTCCCTCCACCGCCGGGTCACGACGGGACAGCGAGATGGCACGCTGGAGGACCTGCTCCAGCCAGGCTACAAGCAGGTGGCAGCCGGCTATGTGCTGTACGGGTCCTCGACCATGCTGGTCTTCACGACGGGTGCCGGGGTCCATGGCTTCACGCTGGATCCCTCGATTGGCGAGTTCTTACTCTCGCACCCCGATATCCGGATCCCGACCGATCCGACCAACAAGATTTACAGCGTGAACGAGGGTTATGCGGGGAAGTGGAATCCGGGTCAGAAAGCCCTGGTTCAGCGGTACCGTGACGAGGGCTTCTCGTCGCGCTACGTGGGCTCGCTGGTGGCGGACTTTCATCGGACGCTGCTGTACGGCGGGGTGTTCATGTATCCGGCAACGGCCAGCGCGCCCAACGGAAAGTTGCGCCTGATGTACGAGGTAGCCCCGATGGCGATGATCTGCGAGCAGGCGGGCGGAAAGGCGACGGACGGTCAGCGGCGGGTGCTGGACATCGAGCCCACCGACCTACACCAGCGGACCCCCGTCTACATCGGCACACCCGAGTTCGTCGACATGGCGAGCGAGACGCTGGCAGCCGAAGTCGCGAGCGCGGGCTGACAACGCCGCCGCCGCACAGGAGGCACGACGACACGTCGGTAGAAACCGGGAATGAGAAAGCCCCGCTCCCTCGGGAGCGGGGCTTTCGTTGTGGACCGCACGACGCGGTCCCGTCTTTACATGCAAGGTCAGCTCAGAAGCTGTAGCGGACTCCGAGCTGCGCCTGGAACTGGAAGGGCTCGAAGCCGGATGGGATCACATCGCCGAACCTCGTGTCGACGGAGACGATCGGCTCACCCGTGGCCGGATCAAAGCCCTCGGCCTCGAACAGATCGCGGGACTTGAAGTTGAACGCTCCGGCGTCCCAGCCGAACAGGTCGAGCAGGTTGAAGAAGTCGGCGACCAGCTCGAGCCGCTGCGTGCCTGTCACGCGGATCGGCACGTTGAGCCGCAGGTCCACCCGATGCCACCAGGGATTGCGGCAGGAGTTGCGCTTCGCGAAGCCGCCCACCTGGTCGGCGATGCAGGATTCGGAAGCCACGATCTCCTGATAGGCCGCGAGGTCGTCGGCCGACTCGAACTGGATACCCGTCACGTTGTTGGGATCGGGCAGGAAGGCCCGGTCGTTCTCGTCGTAGCCGTCTCCGTTCATGTCGCCATCCACGATCGGTGTGAACGGATTGCCCGACTGCGCCCGATAGATTCCGCTGACCTGGATGCCCTCGAACGTCTGGTTGCCGAACGGGATGTTCCAGATCGCGTTGAACACCATTGCGTGCCGTCGCTCGAAGTTCGACGGTCCCCAGGTTCCAGTCAGGTCATCACCGAAATCGCCCAGCTCGTTGGGGCTGCCAGCGGTCATCGCAGACTCCCATGCCTCGACCTCGAGACAACACGAGAACGACGAATTATCGTACGCCAGGTTGAGCGCGTAGTTGGCTGCCAGCTGCAGGTTGTCCAACGGCGAGCCGTTCACGTCGAACTTGAGGTTCCAGCGGCGTGCCTTACCCAGCCCGACATTCGTCCACAGGCGATCCAGCGTCGGATCGATGCTGCGGTCGAAGGTGCTCGGCTCGTCGGTCGGATCGTAGTCTTCTTCGGACACGAACACGGGCCGGCCTTCGGCATTGATGAACTGGGCCGGCTGCAAGTTTCGGTCGATGATGTGGAAGTTGTTGGTCGTGCGGCTGAAGATGACCTGTCCACCCACCTTCCAGCGATCTGCAAGACGCTGCTCGTAACCGAGATTCGCCTTGATCGTCATCGGCGACTCGAAGTCGGGATCCCACACATCGACGGCAGGCTGACCGCTGGCTCCTTGGCCGCCCTCGCAGCTGGTGGGGATACCCTCCCCGTCCACCCAATCCTCGTAGTTGAACGCCGGCATGTTGCTCGAGAAACAGGTGACCGTGAGCAGGGCGTTGGGGGTCTTCGCGTACACGTTCGAGTGGATCACCGTGGGGAAGCGGCCGGCGAACCAGCCGAAGCCGCCGCTGAGGACACTCCGCCCGTCCGCTCCGAAATCGTACCGGAACGAGAAGCGCGGCGCGAAGTTGTTCGTGTCGTTCGGCGTCGCGGTCACGTCGGCGCCCTGGCCGCTCACGGCACTCACGTATTCCGAATTGGAGAGCTGGGGAGCGGCGTCCAGGTCCACGTAGTCCCAGCGCAGGCCGGCCGTCAGGAGCAGGTTGGGGTTCACCTGCCAAGAATCCTGGATCCAGGCCGCGAACTCGCGTGCACTGAAGTCCGCGATCGGTGCCGTTGGCGTTCCACCCCCTGGCGTCTCCGGCACGAAGCGCAGGAAGAAGCTGGGGCTCCGGTTCGCGAAGTCATCCTGGTTCCGGAAGTCGAAGAAGCCGTTCCCGTTGAGCCAGAACTCGTTGAAGGTGTTCGTGACGATGATGTCACCGCCGACCTTCAGCGAGTGATCCCCGAGCTGGAAGGTGAGGTTGTCGGTGATCTGGATCTTGTCCTCCTCGAGGTTGTTGGCGAACAGGATCCCGAAGAACGAGCCCCCGTACGTCGCGTCGCGGGAGCCGCCGGACGCCAGCTCAACCGGGACCGTGGCGGACGGAAGCCGACTGTTGCCCGGGCGAGGCCGCAGCTCGTTCGAGTACTGAACCCGCAACGTGTTGAAGATGTTCGCGGCGAACACGGAGTTCAGCTCGCTGACCAGCGAGATTGACTCGGAGTTGTACGTGCCTCCGACCGTGCGCGCGCTCCGGCCGTTGGACGAGATGCGGTCGTTCAGGTTCTCGAAGTCGGAGTAGTTCGCCCGTACGGAGAGCGCGTGGTTGTTGTTGATGGTCCAGTCGAGCCGTCCGAACAACGTCACCTGGTCGTCCGTCTCGTTGAAGATTCCGAAGTCCGGCTCGGTATCGAAACCGTACACCGTCTCGAGGATGTTCTGGAAGGAGGCCAGCGAGGCCTCGGTGAAACCGGATCGGTTCGGGTCGAGCGCGAAGGTCGGCTGCTGGCGCTGCTGGAAATCGCCCGACACGAGGAAGTGCAGCTTGTCCCGGATGATCGGTCCCGAGAACACACCGCCGAACTGGAACGACTGGAAGTCCGCCGGGGTCGAGCACGGAACGTCTTCTGTACGACATGCGTCGTCGAAAGCGGATCGGGTGAGCGCCTCGTCACGCCAGAAGAAGAACCCGCTGCCGGTGTAGTCGTTCGTGCCCGTACGGGTGACCGCGTTGATCACCCCGCCGGAGAACCTGCCGAACTCCACATCGTAGCCGTTCGTGATGATCTGGAACTCTTTGATGGACTCCAGAGAGAAGGTGAACGGTACGCGCGAGGAGCCCCGGTTCTCGCCGAAGAACTGGTTGTTCGCGTCGGTGCCATCGATCTGGACGTTGGTTCCGGCCGTGCGAGCGCCCCCGATCGAGAACTGGCCGCCCGTGCCGACCTCGGGCTGCAGGCTCACCAGACCCGACAGGTTGATGAAGTCGGTGAAGTCGCGACCCGCCACCGGCAGGTTCTCGATCTGATCCTGCGTGACGAACTCGATCACGCCACCCTCGGCGACCGCGGCGGGCCGACCGGCTACCTCGACCGTCAGCTCCTCGACGGCGATCGGTCGCAGTTCGAGGTTGACGCTCTCTCTCTCACCCAGGGACAGCAACACGGTGCGTTCGGCATCCGGGCGGGGTGGCAGGCTGGCGCGCACGAGATACTCGCCCGGCTTCAACAGCGGGATCAGGTAGCGACCGTTGGCGTCCGTGAGCGCCTCGCGCGCCACGCCGGTCGAGGTCTCGGTGACGCTCACGATCACATCGGACAGGGGCAACCCGTCCGCGTCGGCGACCGTACCGCCAATCGAGCCACTGGTCGCGCCCTGCGCCCACGCCTGTCCCGCGAAAGCGAAGGCGAGAAACATGGCGAGAAGAAAGGTGAATCGAAATCGGAAGCGAGAGTCAAAACGAAAGACGCCCATAACCCCCTCCATGCTGAAGAGTCGTTACAGCGTGAAAAAAATGAACAAAGCCCGAAGCCACGTTCGCCCGGAAACACGAACGTGACGACGATGCCAACTGACCGTAGCGGGCTGGCCTATAGTCGTCAACGCACCGATCGCGCGACGGGCTCGCGACGGTCGTCTCCGCACACGCGGGCGGGTCGGCTGCGCTCGATGGGGCGGCCGAAAGAACAAGAAAAGCAAGCCCCGGGGTCTCCCCCGGGGCCTGTGGTTGCAGCCTCCGTCGCTCGGGTCTGTCGCTTGCGAGCCGACCTGACCCGCGCAGCGACCGCTCGAGCCTAGAACCGGTATCGCACGCCGAGCTGGAAGCGGAAGTTCGACTGCGGGCTGAGAATCGAAAAACTCGGATTGCTGAAGCTGTAGACAAAGCGACCCGTGTCAAGGTCGTTCTCCCGACCCTGCACCCGCAGCACCTCGACCCCGCGATCCACCCGGGTCTGCTCGAACGTCGACTCGAAGATGTTCTGGAAGTTGATGACCGCCTCGATGTTGCCATACCCGATCTTTGGCAGTCCCACGACGGCCTGCACGTCGAGGCTGCTGCTCCACGGATTCCGGCAGCTGCCACGTTGCATGATCGAGCCGGCCTGCTCCTGCAAGCAGGGGTTGTCGGCCAGGAAGGCCGCGAAGTCGGCCGCGTCCTCCGGCGAGTCCCACGCCAGCTCGCTCACATCGTTCGGAATGTAGATCAGGTCGTTGTCGCGACTGATCACCGGATTGCGATAGCCGTCGCCGTTCGGGTCACCCCGTGCCACGTACGAGATCGGCAGCCCGGACTGACCGATGAAGGTCGGAGTCACCTCGAGGAACCAGCCGTTCTCGCCGAAGTCCCAGCGACCGGTGCCGGCCAGCACGAGCTTGTTCTCCACCTCGTAATTTGAGTCACGCAGGTCGGGATTGTTGATATCGTCGTCGATCGCGTTGCGCCCGATGTTAGAGGTCGCCTGGCTCGACTGCTGCACCTGTACGTCCTTTACGTCGGCGTACGTGTAGGACGTGCGCAGGCGGAGCCAGTCGCTGAACTGTCGCTGCAAGCCGAACGTGAAGATCCACGCGCGGCTGTCGTCCCGGTTCGTGAGATTCACCACGTTCCGGAACTCGTCCGACACGCGGTTGTCCTCGAAGCACCCACCGCGGCTACCGCAACCGTCCGCTGTCGGCGTGCCGTGGAAGCGACGTCCCTCGACCGGGTCCACGCCCGACAGCGGGACCAGGTTGATCTCCTCGAAGAACACCTCCTCGATGGCCTTGCTGTACAGCACCTCCGCCGAGACGATGAAGCCTTTCGGGAGCTCCTGGTCGACGCCGAAAGACGCCTTGAAGTCGAGCGGGAACTTGAAGTCCTCGTCGATCACGTTGATGATCGGCAGACCCGCCTCCGCCGCCCCGCTACCATCGCGACATGCGACCGGGGCGTCGGTCGGATCGAAACCGGGTGCGTTCGCACCGTCACACGACAGATCGACCGACTGGATGCCGGTGTTCCCGTAAGCGTTGGAGATCCACACGAAAGGCGAGCGACCTGCGAACAGGCCCAGACCGCCCCGCAGCTGGGTCCGGAGCTCGTTTCCGAGCTGGTAGTTCATCCCGAGGCGCGGTTGCCACAGGATCTTGCCCGAGGGCACGTCGGAGTTCTTGAAGCCGAACTCCTGTTCGAACAGCGTGTTCTCGCGCGGGCTGTCCGGCAGAATCGGGATCTCGGCCCGCAGCCCGCCAGTGATGGTGAAGTTGTCGCTCACGGTCCACTCGTCCTGTACGTAGAACGCGAGCTGAATGACGGAGAACTGCGCTGCAAGCTCATCTTCCGGGACACCCGCAACAGGGACGCGCCGCACGTAGCTGGCCGGCGTGTTTGCCTGCAGATCGGCGAAGCTGTCGAACTCCCACACGCCCAGCAGGCCCGGCTCGAACAGGTTGAAGAAGTTGTAGTACTCGTTGTGAGTCCCGAAGGTCACCCGGTGGTCACCGAACCGGCCCGTAAGGTTGTTGGTGAGCTGGAAGATGTCCTGGTTGAGCGTGTTCGCCTGAGAGAAGCGCTCGGCGCCGACCCGATAATCCGGACCGCTGCTCACCACGTCGACTTGGCCGAAGTCCACAGCCGGATCCCGCTCGTCCCGGATGAATGACAGGTTCAGCAGCAGCTCGTTGTCCCAGCTGTCCCCGAGGCGCGAGAACAGCTGCGCGACGCTCGAGTTCGTGATGCTCACAAAAGGAGCCAGGCTCGACGTGTAGCAGTAGGAGCTCGAGCCGCGACTGCAGGACAGGTCGTTGCGGCCCCTCGCGTAGTTGTGCCGCAGCACCAGACGGTGGTCGGGGTTCAGCTGGAAGTCCAGCCGGCCGAACAGGTTTGTGCGCGGGTTCTCGATCGGTGCCGCACCAGTCGTCCCAATGTCGACGCCGAAGTTGTTCTGGAAGATCCCGATCAGCTCCTGAGCCTCGGCAGGATCCGCCCCAATGTTGCTCGAGAAGTCGTTTCCCTGACCCGGCGTGAATCCCTCGAACGGACGATCCACCAGCTGCAACTCGGCCGCTCCGAAGAAGAAGATCTTGTCCTTCTGGATTGGGCCGCCCAGGGTCGCACCGAACTGGTAGTCGTTGAACTCGCCGAACTCGCGGCCTTCGATGTCGCTGACGAAGCTTTCGTTGATGAAGTAGCCGAAGGCCGAACCGGACCAGTTATTCGTGCCCGCTCTGGTGACGGCGTTGACCAGCCCGCCGGCGAAGTTGGAGTGGCGCACGTCGAAGGGGGCCACGAGGATCTGCATCTCCTCGATCGCCTCGATCGTGATCGCCTTGGCGTTCGCCTGTCCGCCCGGCGTGCCCGTCTCACCCACGCCGAACACGTCGTTGTTGACCGCGCCGTCCACCTGGATGTTGTTCAGTCGGTTCGCCTTCCCGGCGATCGACGGAGCGTCTTCGAACTGGTTGGCATACGGCGACAGGAGGATGAACTCACTGATGTTGCGCTCGATCGTCGGCAGCGTCGTGATCTCCGTCGGATCGAGTACGGTGGTCTGACCCGTCTTCGTCCGGCTGAACACGGCGTCTGCCCCGGTTACGGAGACCGTGAGCGGTTCGACCTCGACGGCCGTCTGCTGGAGCTGGAAGTCTACTGTACGCGGCTGCGACAGCGTGACGTTGATGCCCGCGACGGTCTCCGACCGATAACCGATGACTTGTACGTTGACGCTGTAGGGGCCACCGGGTTGAAGCTGCGAGACGTAGTAGCGTCCCGCGTCGTTGGTCAGTGCGCCTGTCGTGATGTTCGTGCGGTTGTCGGTCACCGACACCTGCGCACCGACGACGGGCTGCCCGTTCTGATCGAGCACGGTCCCACGGATCTCCGAGGTCACGACCTGCGCGTGGACCGCGCCAGTGATCCCGAAGACCAGCAACGCACTTAGAAGAAAGGCGGGTAAGTACCTGAAGCGAGAGGTAGAACGGAATACGTTCATTCGTCCCTCCATTGTGAGGGTCTATCGCACACTGCTTCGAAGTAGAATCCCGAAGCTAAACGGGGAAGGCTACGCCTCTGTAACGAGCGTTCGCGAAAACCGTAACGCGGGGGAGGCCTCGGCGTCAACGGGCGCGGCCGCTCAGGCGCCGAGCGGCCCGATCTCCGGCTCGGCCTCTGCAAGCAGGGAAACTCGGTCGCGATGGTGCAAGAAGCTGCTGCGAAATCCGTTACGGATCATCTCCGCCAGCTCGTCCAGCGTGAAGTCGAGGTGCTGCCAGGCCCGCACATACTCTTCCGTCACGGTCGTCCCGCTCATCAGACGATTGTCGGTGTGCAGGCTCACCACGAGCCCCTCGTCGAAGTATTGACGAACGGGGTGGGAGGCGAAGTCGTCGACGGCGCGCGTCTGCACGTTGCTGGTCAGACAGACCTCGATCGGGATCCGGAAATCGTTCACGTACTGCATGAGATCCGGGTCTTCGAAGAGTCGGGTGCCGTGCCCGATGCGGTTCGCGCCACAGTCGTGCAACGCCTGATGGATCGAGTCGGGGCCGTCCGCCTCGCCGGCGTGAACCGTGACCCCGATGTTCGCATCTCGAACGACGCGGAACGCGTCGGCATGCTCCCGCGCCGGGTTGCCCGCCTCCCCGCCCGCCAGATCGAAGGCGACCACGCCCCGCTCCTTGAAGCCCACCGTCAGCTCGGCCAGGTCCCGTGACACGTCGGGGTCCATGTTTCGGATGCCGCACACGATCAGGTTGGTCTGAATCCCGAAGTCGCGCTCAGCCCGCCGGATGCCACGCAGGGGCGCCTCCACTGTCTCGGGCAACAAGAGCTCTCGCTGCGTATGCAGGACCGGCGAGTACCGGATCTCCATATAGACGACATTCTCGGCTGCCGCGTCCTCACACAGCTCGTACGCGATGCGCTCCAGCGGGTCGGCGTGCTGCATGACCGACAGCGTGAGCTCGAAGCGAGCCAGGTAGTCTTCGAGGTTGCGCGCGTCCTGCACGAACAGGTAGTCGGCGAGCGCGTCCACATCAGTGATCGGGAGCTCCACGCCGTACTCGCCGGCCAGCTCCAGGATGGTGTCAGGCCGGAGACAGCCGTCCAGGTGCACGTGAAGGTCCGTCTTGGGAACCGAGCGAATCCGCTCGCGTACCTCGGCTTTCGTCATCGCTCTCCCTGGCCTGCTGACACGGCACCATCACCCCTGGCCAACGACTTTCGCTGCTCCTGATTCTCGAGGATCGACTCCGTGAAGTCCAGACGCTGCTCGAAGAGGTCCAGACGACGTTCGAGGTTGTTCATCAGCGTCTGCAGCTGCGTCGCATGGGGTTGCGAGGGATCGAAGTGCGGCTGCAGGGGTGGCTGCCGACCCATCTTCTTCTCCTGAATCGACACGTCGATCAGATCGCCGAGCCGTTTTGTCAGAGGGCGGAAGATGAGCACCGAAGCGATACACATGAACATCACGATCGGAACGAGAAATTCCATGGTCAGAGGCCTTTCCGCGGATCGAAGATCGATCGTCCTGTCTGGCCGGCACGGCGTGGCCCGTTTCGGCTCATCATCATCATCATCGGGTCTCCATGTACATCACGCGATGCACATCACTCGTAGCGCAGCGACTCGACGGGATCCAGTCGGGCGGCCTTGCGAGCCGGCAGAATCCCGGCCACCAGCCCGATCGCGACCAGGATGGCCAGACAGACCGAGGTGATGGGCCACGAAAGCGCGGGATTCAGGATATACTCCATCGCCTGGTTGTCGCTCGGGATGGCGTCCACGCCCAGCACGATCAGCACCGCCATTCCGAAGCCGATCGCGCCGCCGCCGAGCGTGATCAGCAGCGCTTCCATCACGAACTGGCTCATGATGTGATGCCGGCGCGCTCCCACGGCCAGCTTGATCCCGATCTCGCGGGTCCTCTCCCGCACCACGACGTACATGATGTTCGCCACCCCCACACCGGCCACGAGCAGCGTGAATGCACCGACCAGCCCGAGAAATACCTGAATGCCTCGCCCTATGGCGCGCGTCATCTTCTCGTCTTCGATGAAGTCCCACATGGCGAGCGCCCGGTCATCCGTCGAATCGAACCGGTACTTGCGTCCCAGCACGCGGTAGAGCTCGCTCTTCACGCGCGCGGCCTCCTCCATGCTGCGCGGTCGGACGATGAGATGGCCCACGAAACGATGGCCATAGATCGTCTGAAACGTCGACGCCGGGATGATCGCCCGGTTGGCGTCCGGGCCGTTGTTGCTGCTGTCCTGAAACTTTTCCTGCATTACACCCACGACGGTGAACGGATAGCCGTCCAGCTCCACCGTCCGGCCGACCGGGTCCACCTCGCCGAAGAGTCGCTCGGCGATCTCGTTTCCGAGGAACAGCACTCGGCGCCGCTCCTCGATGTCACGCCAGTTCAGGAAGCGGCTCCCCTGGGCGGGGAAGGTGCGCCGCATGTACATGAAATCAGGCTCCACGCCCTCCATGTACGTGGTCGTCCGATTCTCACCGAACTCCAGGCTGACGCCCCAGCGGCCGTACGACGGGCTCCCCATTTCGATTTCCGGGATCGCCCGCATGAGGTGGTCGAGGTCATCCTCGCGAAGTCGGATTCGACGCCCCTTGTCGAGGCCCTCGAACTCCTTGCTGGTCTGGCCGCCATACACCATGAAGATGCGCTCGCCCGCATTCAGCAGTCCGTCGGTCACGCTGCGGTGTAGCCCCTCGCCGAACGCCAGCAGGAGCATGACCGAGATCGTGCCCCACACCATGGCGAAGATCGTGAGGAAAGCGCGTGTCTTCTGCTTCCTCAGATCTCCGAAGAACTCGTACAGAAGAATCTTCCACATGGTGTGACTACCCCACCGCGAGACTCAGTAGCGCAGACATTCCACCGGATCCAGTCTCGCGGCCCGCCGGGCAGGAAAGTAACCGGCGAGCATCGCGACGAAAGCCAGTAGGCCGAGCGTGACCATGGCCACGAGCGGAGAGATCGTAGGCCGACCCACGATCTCCTGCATGGGCACCGCCGCGGCCAGCTTCACGAGTCCGAGCGAGATCATGACTCCGAGGGCCGCGCCGATCGCCACGATCAGGAAGCTCTCCGCCAGGAACTGCCATAGGATGTTGCGACGTCGTGCCCCGACAGAGCGCTTGATCCCGATCTCCGGCGTGCGCTCGCGGACCACGATGTACATGATGTTCGCCACACCGATTCCACCCACGCTGAGCGTGAAGCTCCCGACGATGGCGAAGAAGATCTTGAAGGCGAGGAACATGTAGCCGAAGAGTTTTTCGAACTCCGTCGTGTCCCACACGCCGAGCGCGTCTTCGTCGGACGGATCGAACCGGTAGCGACGTCCGAGGATCTCGTACACCTGGCCCTCGACGCGCTCGTTCACACTGGGATCCCGTGTTCGATAGATCATGTTGTTGATGTAGCGGTCCCCGAACAGCGCCTGATGGGTGCTGGCGGGGATGAACACGCGATCCCTGTCCCTTGAATTGTAGGACGAGTTCTGCAGCTTGGGTCGCATGACGCCCACGACGGTGAACGGCGTCTGCCCGACCAGGACCTCCTGGCCGACGGCTTCCCCGAGCGGTGCGTCGTCACCGAACAACAACTCCGCCACGCCGTCCCCCAGGACGATCACCCGCCGGCGCTCGGCGAGGTCGAGCTGGTTGATGAAGCGGCCGCCGGTCTCCGGGATGATGTTCCGCATGAACCCGTAAACCGGGTAGATGCCCGTGATGTTCGGGTTCACGCCATTGCGGCCCCTTCGGACGGGCACCGACCGCTCGCTGTACTCCGGGCTGATCATCGCGATGTCGGGAATCTCACGCGCCAGGATTTGAGCGTCGGATTCGCGTAACTGGACACCGCGGCCCTCCCGAAACCCGGCGTACGCCTTCGTGGTCCGGCCGCCGAACAGGATCACGATGCGGTCGCCCAGACCGTGGAACCGCTTCCTGGTCTGAGCCTCCAGACCCACGCCGAACGCGAGCAGCACGATCACGGCCACCGTGCCCCACGTGATGCCCAGAATCGTGAAAGTCGTGCGCAGTCGCTGGGCTCTCAGATCGGCCCACAGCTGGTGGAAGGCGTCTCTAAGACGCATTCAGCGGATCTCCCTCGGCGGCGGCTCGACGAGACGATCGCCCTCCTCCAGACCCGACAGGATCTGGATGTTCACCCCGTCGCTCAGGCCCGTCTCGATCGCCCTCTCCTCCGTCTGCTCGGGCCCCAGCCATACGGTGACCAACGCCGCGTCCTCCTCGAAACGGATGAGGCGCTCGGGGATGAGCAACACGTCCTCGCGGCGCTCGATGATGACGTCGGCGTTCGCGGAATAGCCCGCCCGCAGCGTCGCGCCGCCCAGCTCCGTGACCGTGAGCTCGACCGGGAAGCTCGTGGCGTTCTCCTCTTCGCGGCCCTTGAGCGAGATCTTGCTCAGGACCCCCTCGATCTTCGCCTCGGGAAGCGCCCCGATCTTGATCTCGGCCGGCATGCCCTCCTCGAGCCGCCCCACGTCGATCTCATCCACCGTGCCGCGGAACAGCAGGTCGTCCATCTCCGCCATGGACATGAGTACCGTGCCCTCCTGAAAGGAGGTGAGGGGCACGACCGGGTCGCCGATCTCCACCATCTTCTCGAGGATGAAGCCGGTGATGGGGGATTTGATGACGGTCTCCACGCGGTCGTTTCCGATCGTGACGCGACCTTCCTCCAGCAGGGCGAGTCTCTCCGTGGCGATCTGGAGCTGAACGCGGGTCTCGTTGTAGTCCCGGTCCACGGACTCGAACTCTTCCTGGGTCACGTAGTCGTTTTCGCGCAGTTCCTCGAGTCGATCCCGATTCTTCTGCAGCTGCTCCAGCTGGAGCTCTCGTAGCTCGACCTGTCGGCGTGCCTCGACCAGCTCTATGGGTGTCGGGTTGGGCTGAATCTCGAGCAGCGGCGCGCCCGCTTTCACGTAGTCGCCGGGTTCCGAGTACATGCGTCGGACGACGCCGGCGAGCTGTGACTTCACGCTCACCTCGACCATCGGCTCGATGCGGCCCACGGCAAGCGCTTTATCAACGATCTCGCCGCGCTTGACCTGAACCAGGTCGGCGCCCTCGTCTTCGTTGCCACCCGCGGTGGAGACGGCGGCCACGCCGCCCACGCCAATGATCAGGATCGCGCCCGCGATGACCTTCGTTCGTCGTTTCATGGCCTCTGAATGGTTGGTGGTCGCCCCGCAGGCCCCGAAAACCGTCGGAGCTCGGACGAACCGGCCCGCCCGACACTACGCGGTTTCTGGGCTCGAAAGTTTCGGTGGGGGACTGTGGCGGAAGGCCGCTGAGGCGCAGGGTGGCGCGTCAGACCGGGACGTGCGGCTGCGAGCTACGCGGGAGCGAGCGCGTACCCGTGCTCCAGGTCCACGAGCGGCGCTTTGTAATCACCCGTCCAGCAGGCGTCGCAGAACGGCCCGTACTCCTCGACCACGCTCCGCATGCCCTCCATGGACAGGTAGCCGAGGGAGTCCACTTTGAGGTGGTCCCGAATCTCCTCCACACTGTGACTCGAGCCGATCAACTCCTCGCGAGTCGGCATGTCGATGCCGTAATAGCAGGGGTATTGAATCTTGGGTGACGCAACGCGGAAATGGATCTCGCTTGCCCCCGCCTCGCGGAACAGCCCGACGAGTCCGCCGCTGGTCGTGCCCCGCACGAGCGAGTCGTCCACGATCACGACCCGCTTGCCCTCGACCGCCTCGCGGACCGGGTTGTATTTGAGCCGCACCCGAAAGTCCCGACCCGCCTGGGTGGGCTGGATGAACGTGCGCCCCACGTAGTGATTGCGGATCAGCGCCAGCTCGAACGGAAGACCGGACGCCTCGGCGTACCCGAGCGCGGCAGAGTTCGACGAGTCCGGGACGGCAGTGACGAGGTCCGCGTCCGCCGGGTGCTCTTCAGCGAGCTGCTGGCCGAACAGCCGACGCGCCCTGTCCACGCTGCACCCCCACACCTGCGAGTCCGGTCGGGCGAAGTAGACCAGCTCGAACAGACACGCCGACGGTTCGGACGGCGGCAGCGGGCGCATCCGCTCCACGCGCCCCTCGCGGATGCGCAGCACCTCGCCGGGCGCCACGTCGCGCAGATACCGCGCGCCGATGATGTCGAGCGCGCAGGTTTCCGATGCGACGACGCACGCTTCCCCCAGCCGGCCCAGGACGAGCGGCCGGAAGCCCCGCGCGTCACGGGCCGCGTACAATGTGTCCCCCACGCTCAACACCAGCGAGAACGCGCCCGTAACCTGGGACAGCGCGTCGTCGACCTGCATCGCCTGCTCGTCGCGCCGCGAACGGGCGATCAGGTGGATGATCACCTCCGAGTCGCTGTCCGTCTGGAAGATCGCCCCTTCTTCGCTGAGGCGTTCCCGCATCTCTTTCGCGTTCGTGAGGTTGCCGTTGTGCGCGAGCGCGAGCGATCCGTGCTTGTAGTCGACCAGGACGGGCTGCGCGTTCCGAATCAGCGAGCCGCCGGCGGTGGAGTACCGAACGTGGCCGAGCGCGACCTCGCCTTGCAGCCGGGCGATCGTCGGGTCGTCGAACACCTCGGCCACCAGTCCCATGCCCCTGTGGCTGCGAGCCCGGCCATCCGGCGTGACGCTCACGATCCCCGCCGACTCCTGCCCCCGATGCTGCAGCGCGTAGAGTCCCATGAACGTCAGCTCTGCCGCTCGCGGGGAACCGCTTACGGCGAAGACACCGCACTCATCGTGCGGCTTGTCGTCGTCGTACAGTGGAAGGCGACGCGTTTCAGACGTCGGCGGAATCAAGCGGCTCACACGTCCAGCTCTCGACCCACGATGCGACGGAAGGCCTCCAGGTAGCGTTGGGTCGTCGTCTCGACGACCTCGGGTGCGAGACCGGGGGCGGGCGGGTTGCGGTCCCACTCTCCCCTGTTGATCAGCTCCTCCAGATAATCCCGTAGCGGCTGCTTGTCCAGTGACGGCTGTCCGCGTCCGGGCGCGTACTCGTCCGCCGGCCAGAACCGCGAAGAATCCGGAGTCATGACTTCGTCGATGAGCAGGATCTCTCCCGTGGTCGAGATTCCGAACTCGTATTTGGTGTCGGCCAGGATGATGCCCCGGGACTTCAGCAGGTCACGCCCGAACCGGTACAGATCGAGGCTGTGGTCGCGCAGCAGCTCGGCGGTCTTTCTACCCACGATCCCGCACATCCCGTCGAACGTGATGTTTTCGTCGTGGCCTTCCTCGGCCTTGGTGGCCGGCGAAAAGATCGGCTCCGGGAGCTCCGAGGATTCCTTCAGCCCTTCCGCCAGTGGCTCGCCCGCCAGCGTGCCGCTCGCCCGATATTCCTTCCACGCCGAGCCGGACAGGTAGCCTCGTACGACGCACTCGACAGGGAACGGCTCCGCCTTCTCGACCAGCATGCCTCGCCATGCCCACCGATCGCGGGTCTCGGCCAGCTCGGGTGCGTGCCGACAAATCTCGTCGGGGTCCGCCGAGAGCAGGTGATTCTGGAGAACGTGCTTCGTCCGCTCGAACCAGAACCGCGAGAGCTGAGTGAGAACGGCACCCTTCCGCGGGATGGGATCGGGTAGGACGCAGTCGAATGCGCTGATCCGGTCGCTGGCGACCAACAGGATCCGGTCGCCGAGCGCGTACATTTCGCGGACCTTGCCTTCCTTGAGCAACGGGAAGGGAAGATCGATTCGAGATACGCCATCCAGTGGAGACGTACCGGGTGATGTGCTGTCCGTCGTCATGGCCTCCCCTGTGCTGAGCCGTGCCCCGCCCACATGATCAAAGGCGTCATACGCGTAGCTGGACGTGCTCTTCCTCCGACTCCTCGACTTCTGCCAGCACGGGTGCCACCGCTTGCTCGAGGAATCGGTCCACCTGCTCCGCCGAACGTCCGATCAATCGCTCGGGGCGCGAGAGATTCTCCAGAGCCTCCGCCTCGAGTCCGATCGCGGGGTCTCTCGCGACGCGAGCGAGAAAATCATTGTCCGAGGCTCCGGCGTCCAGTCGGTCGCGTGCGGCGAGTGCATGCTGTCGCACTCGTTCGTGCAAGTCCTGACGGTCCCCGCCCGCTCGCACACCGGCGATCAGGATCTCCTCCGTGATGAGGAACGGCAGCTCATGCTCGAGCCGCCGCCGAACCGTCGCTTCGTGGACCACCAGCCCCTGCGCCACGTTGCGAACGAGCAAGAGTACGGCATCGGCCGTCAGGTAGGCCTCCGGGATCGAGATCCTGCGATTCGCCGAGTCGTCCAGCGTTCGCTCGAGCCACTGGACCGAAGCCGTCCACGCGGCGTCCAGCTCGAGCACGCAGAGATGCCGCCCCAGGGCACAGATTCGTTCGGAGCGCATGGGATTCCGCTTGTACGGCATCGCCGAAGAGCCGATCTGGCGCTCGCCGAACGGTTCCTCGGTCTCGCGGAACGCCTGCAGCAGACGGATGTCGTGTCCGAATCGGGCTGCGCTTGCACCGATTCCCGCCAGAACGCTCAGGCAACGGTGGTCCACCTTCCGCGGGTACGTCTGACCCACGACCGGATAGATGCCGGCGAAGCCGAGACGCTCCGCCAGCCGCGCGTTCAGACGTTCGACCTTCGAGCCGTCTCCCGCGAACAGCTCGAGAAAGGTCGCCTCCGTGCCCGTCGTGCCCCGTGCGCCACGCAGACGAAGCTCGGTCAGGGTCGCGTCCACCTGCTCGAGGTCGAGCAGCAAGTCCTGGATCCACAGGCACGCCCGCTTCCCCACGGTGACCGGCTGTGCCGGCTGTAAGTGGGTGTAGCCGAGAGCAGGCAGCGCCCGATGGCGCTCGGCGAATCCGGCCAGCGCCCGCACACAACCGACGAGACGCGTTCGCACTAGTCGCAACGCCCGGACGTGCTGGATGAGCCCGGCGTTGTCGCCCACGTAGGCGCTCGTCGCCCCAAGGTGGATGTAACCGCGCGCCGCCGGTGCGACCTCACCGAAGTGATGCACGTGCGCCATCACGTCGTGTCGCAGCTCCTTCTCCAGCTCCGCCACGCGAGCGAGGTCCAGATCGTCGCGGGCCGCCTTCATCGCCTCGATCGCCTCGGCCGGGATCTCCACTCCGAGCGCCTGCTCCTCTTCCGCCAGCGCGATCCACAGATCGCGCCACAGAAGGGCCGTTGCGGCCGGAGAGAACAGTTCCACAGCCTCGTCCGACGCGTAGCGGTCGATGAGCGGGTGGGGGTAGCGGACTCTCTCCTCGCTCACGGCGGTCTCCCGGGGCAGGGTGTGGTCACTGAATCTGGAACGTGCTGTACAGGGTCGATCCGTTTCGGTTCACCCACACGCGGATCCACGACGAGCCGCTGTCCGAGAAGTATCGAAACAGCTCCGCGGCCTCGTCCGTGTCACGAACCTGTCGGCGGTTGATCGCGATGATCACGTCTCCACGCCGGAAACCCGTCACGCGTGCGGTGGCTTCGTCCACGTCGATGATCAGCGCGCCCGCGTCCACCTGAAGGTTGCGCTCCTGGGCGATCTGCGGGCTGACCGTCACCAGCTCCAGCCCGCGCAGCACCTCCACGCGCTCGGCCCGCTCCGACGGCAGTTCCTCCACGCGGAGGCTCACGTTGCGGTCGCTGGAGCCACGACGGTACCGCACGTTGACGGTCCCGCGAATGCCGGCGTCCAGGAGAGCGATCTCCCAGTCGAGCGGGCTTCGGATCGGGCTGTTGTTGAGCGAGACGAGCACGTCGCCCTCCCGGATGCCCGCGCGTTCGCCGGGCGAATCGTCGGCCACGCGGCTGACGATCGGCAGCCGGATGAGGCTGTCCGACGGAGCGTTCGCGACGTCGATGCCCACCCACGGTCGGCGAATTCGCCCAAACTCGCGCAGCTCGTCCGCCACCCGGATCGCCCGGTCGATGGGAATCGCGAACCCGAGGCCCTCCGATCCGCCCGAGCGCGTGAAGATCAGCGTGTTCACGCCGATCACCTTCGCCTCGGCGTTGACCAGCGGACCGCCCGAGTTCCCGCGATTGATCGCCGCGTCCGTCTGTACCATGTCGGCGTACAACACCTCCTGACCCTCGTCGGACAGGATGTCGCGGCCCACACCCGAGATGACACCGCTCGTCAGCGTCGACTCGGTGCTGGCCAGAGAGAAGCCCGACGGGTTTCCGATGGCGACGGCGGGCTCACCGACGACAAGGTCAGCCGAGGTGCCGAGCGGCGCGGGTGGCACCCGGCCCGCTTCCATCTTGACGAGAGCGAGATCGGTCAGCTCGTCCCTGCCGATGAGCTGAGCGGGGAAGAGGCGGCCCTCCGCGTCCATGACGACGATGGAGTCGGCGTCGCGCACCACGTGATTGTTGGTCAGGATGAAGCCTTCGCCGTCGATCGCGAAGCCCGACCCCAGCCCCGGAACCCGTTGTGTGCGGGAGCGGCCGAAGAACTCATCGAACACGGTGAGTCGCCGGCGGAGAAGCCGCGTGACGATCACGGTCACGACCGATGGGCCGACCTGGCGAAATGCCTCGACCGTCGGGGTGTGACGACTCGAGCCGGAGGCGACCGACGGTCCCGACTGCTGCATCGTCGAGCCCGGCAGCGTCCCAGTGCCGGGAGCGTTTCCGGTGGCCGCGCCGCCCGAGACGTACGACGCGTCGCGGGTCCCGTCTACCCGCGTCGGCGACGTCGCATCCCCGGCGGCCGCTCGGCTCCACGGAGATGACAACAGCACGCCGACCGCGAGCCCGGCCACGAACAACGTGGCGAGCGCGAGGGCCAGCTTCATACTCGGACGTGTCGCGAGAGACGCTTCGGAGATGATCCGCATTATGATCCCGGTATGCCTGCCGTCCGATTCCAGCCCGTCTCGTATCGGACCCCTGTAAGGTAGAGGCCCCCGGCAGGCGCTGGCGAGGGCGGTCGGACCGTCGAGTCTTCGGCCAGTAACTCCTCCAGCTCCTTCCCGCTGCGCTTTCCGGATCCGATCTCGATCAGGGTGCTCACCAGGTACCGTACCATGCGGTGAAGAAAGCGGTCCGCGACGATCTCGAAGCAAAGATCTCCGTTCGGACGAGAGGTCCAGCTCGCCTCTTCCACCTGACAGAGCGTGCCTCTCTCCGGCTGACCTGCCTTCGCGAAGGCCCCGAAAGAGTGCTCGCCCACGATGCAGCGCGTGGCGGCTGCGAGAGCGTCGATATCGATGGGCCGCTCTACGACCCACAATCGACCCCGCCGCAGGGGGGACATGGCCAGCGGCCCCGTTCCGACCAAATACTCGTACCGGCGGGCCGTCGCGTGGAAGCGGGGATGAAAGTCCGCCGCAGCGCGACTAAGTTGCTCGATCCACACGTCGTCCGGCGCAAGGGCATTCAGACCGCGGTGGAGATCGGCGACCTGCCAGTGGTCCGCGGCGTCGAACGCGATCTCCTGACCGGCCGCGTGGACGCCCGTGTCGGTGCGTCCGGCCGCATGGACTCGCGTCGGTACGGTCAGCAGACGGGCCAGCGTCTCCTCGAGGACACGCTGAACGGTCCGCTCGGCGGGCTGGAGTTGCCAGCCGCGAAACGCCGCTCCGTCGTAATGAACGGTCGCGCGGAAGCGCGCGAGGGTGTGATCCGACACGCCGGCAAGCTACGAAGGGGTCAGGCAGGTGCAAGACTGGATCGACAGGGTGCGACGCGGACTGCGAGCGGCCCGCGATGTGTACGAGGGCATCTACATCGCCCCGTACCGTTCCACGATCTACCGCGAGTACCTGCACCAACGTGACCTGTTCTTCCTGCTCGGGTGCTCCGACCTGCTGGGCGTTCCCAACCCCGTGCAGTTCTACACGCTCGAGTTGTATCCGGAGCTGATCGAACAGTTTCACGAGTGGCATCTGCGCATGGGGATGGAGCAACCGCCGGAGGGAGGCTTCCGCTGCTGCTAGATCGACCATCCGGCGAGCTTCCCGCTTTTCTGGATCGGCGACTGCTGTTCTTCGGGGGAAAGGGGGGGGTGGGAAAGACGACGCTGGCAGCAGCGAGCGCGCTCGGTCTCGCGGCGCGGGGCCGCCGAACGCTGCTCGTATCCACCGACCCGGCGCACTCGACCGGGGACATTCTCCAGGTCGAGCTCGGGCCCGAACCCCGTGCCGTGGTCGCCGATTTCTTTGCGATGGAAATCGATCCTGCCGTCGAGGTGGACCGGTACATCGAGTCGGTCAAACGCCGGATCTCGGAGTCGGTGGCGCCGCGTCTGCTCGACGAAGTGGAGCGTCAGGTAGACATCGCGCGGGTATCGCCGGGGGCCGAGGAAGCCGCCCTGTTCGAGCGCTTCACGAGGATCATCGAAGCGAAGGCCGAGAGGTTCGAACGCATCGTGTTCGACACGGCGCCCACCGGCCAGACGCTGCGGCTTCTGTCGCTCCCTGAGCTGATGTCGACCTGGATCGGCGGTCTGATCGGCCGACGGAAGAAGGTGAACGCGATGGGTCGCATGTGGCGGAACGTGGCTGGCAGCTCGACCCCGGAGCGCTCGGGGGAGGATCCGGTCCTCCGGGCGCTCGAAGAGAGACGGGCTCGTTTCCACAGGGCGCGGCAGGCACTGACCGATGCACGGATGACTGCCTTCGCATTCGTGCTCATTCCGGAGCGTCTCCCGATCTGGGAGACCGAGAAGGCGGTCGGTGCCCTGAGCAAGTACGGAATCCCCGTGGGCGCCATGTTCGTGAACCAGGTGCTGCCCGCCGAACCCGTCGAGGCGTTTCTGATCCGCCGCAAGGAGCGAGAGGCCGAGCACCTTGCGAGGATCGAGCGGGTGCTGGGAGATTGGCCGATCGTGAGAGTCCCGCTACTCGACCGTGATCCCGTCGGTGTGGATGCCCTCCGGGCGCTGGCGGAACGGTTTGCGAGCCGCGTCTGACGGCGCACCGACCCGAACCGAGGAGTGACAGTGAGCGCCATCGTCCTGCTCGTCGTCGGCCTGTCCGCCTTCCTGACCGGGTACCACGTCTACTCCCGGTACATCGCCCGACGTATGTACCTACTCGACCCGGACTTCGTGACCCCGTCACGCCAGTTCGAGGACGGCGTGGATTTCGTCCCGACCAATAAGCACGTGCTGTTCGGTCACCATTTCACGTCCGTAGCCGGGGCGGCACCCATCGTGGGGCCGGCGATCGCCGTGATCTGGGGCTGGCTGCCTGCGTTTCTGTGGGTCGTAATCGGTACGGTGTTCGCCGGCGCGGTGCACGACTTCGGCACCCTGTGGATCTCGACGCGTCACAAGGGAAACTCGATCGGCACGCTTACGCAGTCGATCATCGGCGATCGCGCTCGCGTGCTGTTTCTCCTTCTGATTTTCTTTCTGCTTCTGATGGTGAACGCGGTCTTCGCCGTCATCATCGCGAACTTGTTCATGAACAACCCGGGCGCCGTGCTCCCCGTGTGGGGATCGCTGGCCGTGGCGCTCGTGGTCGGATTCCTCATCTATCGGACGGGAGCAGGCATCCTGCTGCCGTCCATCGCGGCGCTTCTCATCCTGTACACGCTCATCTGGTTCGGGCAGTACGTGCCTTTCGAGTTGCCGGACCTGTTCGGTCTGCAGCCTACGGCCGCACAATTGACCGGTACCGGTGGCGATCCGACAGTCGCGGCGGAAGCCGCAGCTGCGGACGGGAGGCGTATCGGCTGGATCGTGATTCTCTTCGTGTACACGTTCTTCGCGAGCGTGCTGCCCGTGTGGCTGCTCCTCCAGCCGCGCGACTACGTGAACGGTCACCAGCTGTTCGTGGCGCTGGGGATCATCGGGGCAGGTGTGCTGATCACGAATCCGCAGGTGGTCGCGCCCGCGGTGAACATGAATCTGCCGGACGACGCACCGAGCTGGTTCCCCCTTCTGTTTATCACGATCGCCTGCGGAGCGATCAGCGGCTTTCACGGCCTGGTAGGCTCGGGCACGTCGTCCAAGCAGCTGAGCAAGGAGACGGACGCGCGCTACATAGGCTATGGAGGTGCGCTGGGAGAGGGGACGCTGGCGCTCACGTCGATTCTCGCCACAACGGCAGGTTTTGCGATATTCGTGGGCATCGACGGCTGGCACGCACACTACGGGACGTGGGCAAGCGCGTCCGCCGGCGCTACCACCGCGTTCGTGAACGGGGTCGGCGTGCTGGCCGAGGGGCTGGGCATTCCGCACAACGTGGCGACGATCTTCGCGGCCGTGGTCGTCATCAGCTTCGCCGCCACCACCCTGGACACCAGCATACGGCTCCAGCGCTATATCATCTCCGAGCTCGGAGCGGAGTACGGGGTGCGACCGGTCCAGAACCGGTGGGTCGCGACGACGATAGCTGTGGTGAGCTGCGCGATCCTCGCACTCGGTTTGGACCGCGGGGCAGGCGGCATGCGGCTGTGGCCGCTGTTCGGCACGACGAACCAGCTACTGGCCGGTCTGAGCCTCCTCATCCTCACGCTCTTCCTGTTTCGGCTGAAGCGTGCGATCTGGGTGACGGTCGTGCCGATGACCTTCCTGCTCTTCATGACGACCTACGCGATGGTCCTCAACCTGCTCCGCTACAGAACCGACAGCGAGACGCTACTGCTCGTGGTCGGTGGAGCGATTTTCGTGCTCGAGCTGTGGCTCATCTTCGAAGCGGTCGCCGCCGTGCGCCGGGTTGTCGCGCTTCGTCACGAGGGGCCGGTCGCGGAGCCGGAGGTCGCGGGGAGCGAGAGGTAGGCGTCGTCGAAAGCGAAAGAAAAGAACCTCCGCCCCGGCGGTGGGGATGAGGTAGGAAGTGGGTACCGCCGGGGCTCGGGCTCGTTAGTCGTTGGCCTTGTATGGCCGTCGTCGGCCTACGCGGGCCGCGCTCAGTACTTGCGAATGACGCCGATCACCACCCCCTGGATCTTCACCTGATCGGACTCGTAGTGCATGGCCGCCAGAGCCGGATTCGCCGGCTGCAGCCGCACCCGACCGTTCTCACGGTAAAACTTCTTCATGGTCGCGCTGTCCCCATCGATCAGCGCGATCACCATCTCGCCGTCGTACGCTGTCTCGCGCGACTGGACGATCACATAATCGCCGTTGCGGATCTGCTCATCGATCATCGAATCGCCGCGAACGCGCAGCACGTAGTGGCCGGCCACGGAGCCTGACACCATGTCCTCCGGCACGGCGATCGTCTCCTGCTGCTCGATCGCCTCGATGGGCACGCCGGCTGCCACGGCTCCCAGCAACGGCAGCTCGACCGCCGCGATCTGGAGGTCGGCCTCCACGAGCTCGATGGAACGGCTCTCGTTGTAATTCTTCCGGATGTAGCCCTTCTGCTGGAGGTTGCACAGGTGCTCGTGCACCGTGGCCAGAGAGCGGTAGCCGAAGTTCTCGGCGATCTCCTCGAAGCTCGGGGAGTACCCGCGGAAGCGCACGAAGCCTTCGATGAAGTCGAGGATCTCGCGCTGTCTCTTGGTGAGAGCCATCTCCGTCCCTCCCGTTTCACCACGTGTCCCGAACCTGCCGTCCACGCCGGAGGCTCCTCCGACGGCAGGCACCCGGCGCCGCCTCCCCCGACGCCCGAACGGAACCCGAATCTACCCGAACAGGAACCGAACCGCAAGGGCGAGCATGCGCGCTACTCCTTCCGGCCGGTGGGGCAGAAGCGGAGCGTCCGGTCCCGGTACGAGATCAGGAGCGGACAAGCCAGCACGACCGGCGTTCCGAGAAGCATGGCGGGTTCGTTCCCGAACCCCAGACGACCGAACACCGGCAGGTCGGCAATCTCCGCCACGAAGTCCGTCAACTCGCTCGCCCCCAATTGAATGGAACCGATCGTCGTTCCGAACGTTAGGATCTTCGCCGATCCGACGCCCCGCACCGTCTCGCTGACCGGTGCGCTCGTAGCCGCTGCGCCCGCCCGGCTCGCCGCCAGCTTGTTGAGCAGCAGGACGGGAGAGCCGGTGTCCAGGATCGCGCCCACGGGCCGCCCGTTCACGCCGACCTCGAGACCGATCAGGCCTCTACGGATCCGCTCCAGCGGCAGTGCCAGCTCGGGTCCCACGACGGGACCCGCGATTCCGGCGGTCGAGCCTGCCTTGTAGAGGCGGAGCGTCTCCGACGGAACGTCGATCAGAACGTCGTACTGCGGGAGCAGGTCCGCCCCGATGATGCCATCGAAGGTGCGTCCCTCGGAGTCGGTCAGGATCCCGTCTTCCAGCACGAACTTCTGCGGGTCGCCCATGCGGGCGTCCTCCAGCCGGATCCAACCGGCCTCGACCACCGGTACGCGAGCCAGGCCGCTAGCCCCGGTGACCAGCGCCGTCGCCGTTCGTCTGAGCCTTAGCCGATCCGCCACGCGGCGGCTGACCGCTCCGCGATTGGCCCCTGTATCGAGCAGAAAACGGAGTGTATCCCCTCGCACCTCTACGGGAACGACCAGCCAGTTCCCATCGAGCAGAAGCGGGATCTCGGCGACCAGATCGGCATCGGAGGCCTGCTCGTCGACCCGAGGCGGCCCGTGCCACGGCCGCCAGGTCTGGGCGCTCAGCGGAGCCGTCGCCCCCGGTGACACGCCTCCGAGGAGAACGGCGAGGGCCGTTCCGAGGAATCCGAGCCTCATGGTCCGCAGGTGAGGTGGGGGACGCTCGCCCGCGGAGCCCTGTCAACGGTTATCGTCATACGGTGTCAAACGCTCGACGCCAGCCGACGTTCCATGAGAAAGAGCGCGAGAAGACGATGGACGCTGTGAACCTGAAGGAGAAGTTTGCATTGTTCGACGACCCGTGGAGCCCGCGGGTCGTCGGCCAGCTCAACGACATGCACATCAAGGTCGCCAAGCTGAAGGGCGAGTTCGTATGGCACCACCACGCCGAGACGGACGAGCTGTTCCTGGTGCACAAGGGCCGTCTGCTGATCCAACTTCGCGACCGCGACGACATATGGTTGGAGCCCGGGGAGTTCTATGTCGTGCCCAGGGGCGTGGAGCACCGGCCCGTGGCGCCGGAAGAAGTCGAGCTGGTGCTCATCGAGCCGGCGGGCACGGTGAACACGGGTAACGTCCGCAACGAGCGCACCGTGACCGAGCAATGGCTTTGAGTGTTCTGCCAGGGGAAGGCTCGCCGGGGAGGCGCCGTGAGAGCGCGGGTCGCACGAACGAGATCAGCGATCGATGGCGTTGGTAGATGTCTTGACGACGCCAGGCGAGACGTGGGTGCGCAGCCAGCGAGCGCGCTTCCGGCCGCACGCAATGCGGCTCGAACCAACGCTGCTCCAGCCGTTGAGTGCGCACTTCGGCGAGCCGACCCTCGCGAGCGCCCGTTTCGCGCGTACCAATCGAATCCAGAAACCGGATTTCCTGCACCGGCTCGGACGCATGGTACTCGATGTCGCCCGTATGCAGGGCATCACCTACGTGGACACGATAGTGGTCAGTGATCGATACGTGAGGGGCCCGATCTCCGTGGGGCTGGCCTTTCACGAGCTCGTGCACGTGGTTCAGTACGAGGTGCTGGGCACGCGCGAGTTCGTCCGTCGGTACGTGGAGGGATGGGTGGACGGCGGCTATCAATACGAGGCCATTCCGCTCGAACGGATGGCGTACGAGCTTCAGCGGCGTTTCCACGACGGTACCTTGGACGAGCCGGCCGAGACAACGATACGAGCGGCTCTGGAGGAACGGCTGTGAAGATCTGTCTGCTGACGAACCAGGATCTCGAGTCGGAGACGCTTCGGGAGCACGACTGGCCCGCTGATCCGCGGCCTTTTCTGCCCGATGCGGAATGGGAAGTGGCGGTCCTGGAGAAGGGCACGGCGGTCCAGCAGGTGATCGAGCTGGTCGGACGCGGCTTCGATCTGTTCTTCAACCTGTGCGACGGGGCGTGGGACGAGGAGAACCCCGGCATCGAGGTGGTGCAGACCCTCGAGCGCCTGCGCGTGCCCTTCACCGGCGCCGACTCCGGCTTCTACGAGCCGACGCGCGAGGCCATGAAACGGGTGTGTCGGGCGTGGGGGATCGACACGCCGGCGTACGTGATCGCCGATTCGGAAGCCGACATCGAGCGAGCGGCCGGCATGCTGCGCTATCCCATGATCGTGAAGCACCCGAGCAGCTACGCGAGTATCGGACTGACCCGCGATTCCCGGGTTCAGACGCCCGAGGCGCTGGCAGAGAAGGCGCGGGAGATGATGGGCAAGTACGGGGCAGCGCTCATCGAGGAGTTCATCGAGGGGATCGAGTGCACCGTGCTCGTGGCGGAGGACCCCGACGACCCGCTCGAACCCACGACCTACACGCCGATTCAGTATCGCTTCCCGGAGGGCGAGTCCTTCAAGCACTCCGACATGAAGTGGGTCACGTATGCGGCGATGGAGAGCTTCCCGGTCGAAGACCCGGAGCTCGCGGGTTGGCTGCGGGATGCATCGGCGAAGTTCTTCCTCGGTTTGAACGGTGTGGGGTACGGGCGCTGTGATCTTCGGGTCGACGATCAGGGTACACCGTTCATGCTGGAAATCAACGCGAACTGCGGGTTGTACTACGAGCCGGAAGATGCCGGCAGCGCCGACTTCTGTCTCCTGCACGATCCGGCCGGACACGAGGGCTTCACGCGACAGATCGTCCGGGCGGCCCTCGAACGCCACGCGCGAGGGAATCACCCCTGGGAGGTGCGTCCACAGACAAACGGGGGATACGGCCTGTACGCGACACGATCGATCGAGCCCGGCGAGCGCATCCTCGCGTTCGAGGAACGTCCGCACGAGCTGGTGACTCTGAGCCATGTCGAACGCGAGTGGCGGGAGCCGCGGCTGTCCTGGTTCCGACGATACGCGTGGCCACTCACCGATGAGATCTGGGTCGCATGGAGCCGCGATCCCGAGGACTGGAAGCCGGTCAACCACTCGTGTGATCCCAGTGCATGGCTGGAAGGGCTGGATGTGGTGGCGCGACGCGCCCTGCAACCGGATGACGAGGTCACCCTCGACTACGCGACGTTCTTCAACGAGCAGATGCCGAGTTTCGAGTGCCACTGCGGAACGGAGCGATGCCGCGGCACGATTCGGGGAGATGACTATCTGGCGGATTTTGTCGCCCGGTATGGCGACCACGTTTCGGACTACGTGAGGCGCAAACGGGGCAGCGACTCCTGATGTCGTCTCACGCTGCGTACCTGGCGTACGTCGCTAGATGCCTGACGGCGGACCCGGGTCCAACCGTCGGGCTTCCGGCCACCGAGGCGGGTGAATGTCGAACGGTAAACAGCTTGAGATCATACAGGGTAAGTAGCTATCAATAATCACGATACACGCTATTCCGACGAGTCCCGTTCGGACGCATCCCTCGGCCCGCTCGCCGCCCTCTTCCTGAAGCTGGGCGTGATCGGGTTCGGCGGGCCGGCCGCGCATGTCGCCCTCATGGAGGAGGAGGTGGTGCGCAGGCGGGGGTGGCTGGATTCGGGGCGCTTCCTGGACATGCTGGGCGCGACGAGCCTGATCCCGGGTCCCAACTCGACCGAGATGGCGATGCACGTCGGCTTCGCTCGTGGCGGAGGTCGCGGACTGGTCGTGGCCGGGGCGGCGTTCATTCTTCCGGCGGCGTTGCTGACCGGCGCCCTCGCGTGGGCCTACGTGCAATTCGGTTCGTTGCCTTCCGTCGCCCCGCTGCTGACCGGGATCAAGCCGGCCGTGCTGGCCGTGATCGTGGGGGCGCTGTTCCGGCTCGGTCGCGTGGCGACGCGGACCGCGGCCCTGGCCGGCCTCGCGGGGCTGGCCGGCG
>JBDHLB010000088.1:0-8682 GCA_039586095.1 Gemmatimonadota bacterium | reverse complement strand
CGGTGCCATCGTGCCGGGAGCATGTAGCTGGGGACGAGGGACGACAGCTGCCGCCTCAGCGTCGGCGGCGACAACTCCTCCGACCCGTCCGGAACGTAGGCGCAGCAGATCATGGTTCCCTCGAATCCACCGGTCTCGACCCCGACCACCGCGCTTTCCCGAAGGCAGCCGAGGGAGTTCAGGGCGGCCTCGATCTCACCCAACTCGATGCGGTACCCACGGCTCTTGATCTGGCTGTCCTTGCGGCCGACATAGCGGAAGAGACCGTTCTCGTCGACGCGGCCCAGGTCGCCCGTCCTGTAGATCCGACGCGTCGGGTCTTCGGGATCCGGAACGAAGGCCTTGGCGGTCTTCTCGGCGTCCCGCCAATAGCCCGGACTCAGACCGACGCCGCGGATGCAGATCTCGCCGAGATCGCCAGCCGGAACCTGGGACAGGTCTTCGTCGAGCACCATCAACGCCTCGCCGCCGCACGGCGACCCGAGAGGGATGTCCTCGCGCTCGTCCGCAGGCACGCTGGGCACCCTGTAGTAGCTGCTCGCGATGGTCGCCTCGGTGGGGCCGTAGAGGTTCGTGAACGACACGTGCGGGAGACGCTCCATCCAGTAGATCAGGGTCGGCGTCGGGAGCACCTCTCCGCACCACAGCAAACGCTGCATGTCCGGAAAGTCGTCGTGCCCCACCACGTCGAACTTCGCCATGTAGGTCAGAATCGAGGGGACGCTGAACCACTGCGTGAGACGCGAATCCCGCATCCACTGCGCCAGCTTCGGCGCGAGTAGATTGAGTTGCTTGGGCACGAGATGGAGCGTCGCGCCCCGGCTCAGCGAGCCGAATATGTCGAACGTGGAAAGGTCGAAATGCAGGGGCGGGTGGCCGGAGACCTGATCACCCGCAGACGTCTGGAAGTACCGGGTCGCCCAGTCGACGAACGTGACCACGTTGTGATGCGTGATCATGACTCCCTTTGGCGTGCCCGTGGAGCCCGACGTAAACAGGAGGTGTGCCAGGTCGACGTCGGAGGTCTCCGCCTCCAGATGGTCCGCAGCGAACGAGCCGAGGTCCGAGAAGGTGGCATTCGCGTGCAGCGGAGTGCGGACCTCGTCCGGCGACCGGGTCGCGATCACGCGGAAAGGGTTGGGACCGTCGCCGATGCAATCACTCAGGAGCCGGAACCCCTCCGGTGCGACGATGACGGCGGTGGGATCGCAGGCGTCGAAGATGCGCTGTACGCGAGCCGGAGGGCTCGCCAGATCGATGGGAACGTACACGCAACCGGCTTTCAGCGAGCCGAGCATCGCGACCACTGCCGGGATGCCCTTCGGCACGAACAGCGCGACCCGGTCACCCTTGCCGCACCCCTCGGCCTTCAACAGCCGGCCGAGTCGGTTGGCCCGCTCCTCGAGCTGGGCATAGGTCACGGTCTCGTCGGCGAAGACGAGCGCACGAGCCTCCGGGGTCTTCGCTGCCTGGGCGGACACCAGGTCCTGGAGACGTCCGGACGTCATGAACGACCAGCCACCGCTGCGGCTCGCTCGAAGGCCACACGGGTATGCTCGAGATCCTCCTGAGAGGGCGGGATGTCGAGAATGAAGCTCTCAAATCCGAACCCGACATAGCTGCCGATCAGATCGCCGACCTCTTCGTGCGTGCCGACGAGGTAGGGGCAGAACGTCTTGTAGTTGTGGAATGGGCCGAGCCAATAGGGGCTCGTCCTTCCCCCGGAGCGGTTGTCCTTGTCCGAGAGCTGCTTGTGCCACTCCGAGTCGGATACCTTCATGGCGAGCTGATGCTTCAGTTGACCCTTTCGGTCTTCGGGGAAGCGCTCCAGGGCCACGCGCCACGCTTCCTCCGTGGTGTCACGCGCGATAACGCCCACCCGTACGCCGACCGGAGTCCTGGCGTGCGGCGGCACGCCCTTCTCCTCATCCGGCTCCTTGGGGTATCGAATCGCGACGGCGCCGATGTCGGCCGCCGCCTGCATCCCCGCTTCACTCGAGCCCGACACGGTGATCCCGGGGAACAGCCCATCGGGCATGGGCGGGGACATCGTCAGGTTTTCGACCCGGTAGTACTTCCCCTCGAAGGTCACGGGGCTCGTGCCCTCGAGTAGCCGGCGGATGATCGTGGTGTACTCGGTCAATCGCAGATAGCGATCGTCGTGCGGGGTGCGATCGTCCAGGGCGATCAGATCGTTCCGAAAGCCGCCCGCCACCATGTTGATCCATAGCCTGCGGCCGTACAGGTAGGCGAACGTCGCCAGCTTCTTGGCAACGGAGTACGGGTGCATGTAGACGGGCTGCACCGCCACCAAGGGCGACAGCGACTCCGTGTGCTCGACGATGATCTGAGCGACCTGCCAGGGGTCCACGATGCCATTGTCGGTGTAGACGAGGATTCCATCGCAGCCGAAGTCCTCACTCCACCGGGCCACGTCGATGATCCGTTGGCGGTACTCGCCGCTCGCCACGTCCTTCGACTGCGGCGCCGTGGAGAAGATCCGAATCTCGTTCCCAAACATGCGCTGGGGCCTGACCTGTGTCTGGTGTGAATACGTCGCCTCGAGGGCAGAGGCTATCTATCCACAGTGCTCCACATCGTCGACCCGACACAATACTCTTCTCTTGGGGTCCCATCCGGCCATCGACGAGCACCGGCGACGAGGCCGTGGGCGTGACATGCGCGGTGGCGAAGGCGTCCGACCCGTGGAGCGGATCCTGAAGAGAGGGTCAGACTCGCGACCCCCGCAGCCGTATCCAGGTCCTAGCCCGCGGCCTCCGGTGTGTAAGGCTCGTACGAGACGCGACGACGGAAGAGTCGATATCCGGAGCGGCGTAGCTCGAACGGGCGGTAGCCAGCGAACCGAACGGACATCAAGGCCGCCTTGTTGCCGGCCGGCATGTACGAGACGAGGGACGTCGCCCCGCGCCGGCGGGCCTCCACACCGACCTGGAGGAGGCACGAGTTGAGGAATCCGAACGAACGAGCATCCGGGGGCACGTAGAGGTACTCGACCATCGCTTCGCCCGGCTTAATGCGGGGGCCGATGTCGGGAAACGCCCGCTGCAGCAGGTCGTTGTCCTCCGGAAAGAAGGCGAACAGCATGAAGCTCGGACCCAGGTCGCCGTGGTCGGCAACGTAGCAGCGGTCGGGTCCAACCGTCTCAGCGACATGGCGGCGGAGACGCCGCTGCCAGACTTCGTTGGCGTCCTTCGCCCCTCCTCGCCCGGGATCGAGGACCGCCTCGATGTCGGACGCGGATGCGATACGAATCCGGTCCTCCGCGTTGGCGACCCGCGCGTCGTCCGCTTCGGTCAACTCCTTTCTAATACCCACTCGGAGCGTCTCGGAGGAGATCCGGTTCCGCACCCTCCGAAGCAGGATGCTCACGTCCCCTGAGCGTACCGTGTCGTAGACCTGGCCGAGGCGGAACCGCAGGCTCATCGGGGATTCCCTGGCCGCGCAGATACTGCCGTGGCGGGCCCGACGTCAGCGCACCCGGAGTGGTGCGTCCCGAGATGTCGTGAGAGCATCGTTTGGTGGCGTGAGATGTGGAAACACTGTTCTCTCTCCAAGCCTAGCCACGGCCTGACGAGCGCCGCAAGAACGATGCGCGCCGTCGCGGGACGCTGCAGCAGAATGCCGTGGCTACGGGGCCGCGCGGCAAGGCGAGGCGAGCTGCTCACTGGACGGCGAGACATCGGTCGCGCCGGAACCAGGGCACTAGGGCGTACAGCCCTCGCGCACCAGGACGGCCCCCCGGTACTCGGCGAGCGTCACGGAGGACACCGGAGCGCCCCCACCGCCGACGAACAGATGCGGCTCGTCCACCGTGAAGGTGCGGGTCGGTTGATCCGGCTGATTGAGGACGGCCAGGCCACACTCGTAGTCGCGCCGGAAGAGCCCGCCGACCTTGTAGCGGTGGCCCAGTGGCGCACCCAGCTCGATGAGGTATCCATCCCAGAAGTTGTCGGGATTCATCCGGCTACGATCGCCGTCGGCCGTGAGCATGTCATCGCGGGACTTGACGAGCAGGTAGGTCGCGAGCTCGTAGATCCACTCCGTGTCCGTATCCGAATCGTCGTCGGCGAGGACGACGGAGCCGCCCATGGCGTGGACGCGATCGATGAAGGCGAGGAAGGTTTCGTAGCCGTACCTGCCCCCGCCCCCACGGATTCCCGTGTCGGTGGCGCCCCGTTCGAGGGCGATGTAGTCCGCGGCCCTGGTCTGGCGTTGGACGAAGGGATCGTCGGGGCCCGCGTACCAGATCGCGTTGTGAACGATCTCCGTGTCGGGCAGCGCCGCCCTGATCTCCTCCATGAACTCCGCGAGATACCGGCGCCAGTCGGGAAGGGTCATTTCACGGCCCGTGCGCGGATCGATGGGGCGCACGGAGTCCCCATTCCCGTCGCCGACACGCCAGAGCATGTTCACATCGTCGACCATCACTCCCAGGTAACCCTCCGCGAGCGTGCCGCGCAGCTCCTCGATCCAGTGGCGCCGAAAGTCGGAATTCCCGAAGTCCGCCGCATACTGCGGGCACGTTCCGCCGGAACAGCCATACGGGATGTAGAGACGGTTGCCCTCGGCGTCGCGAAGCACCCAGTCCGGGCGCTCCACCGGGAGCTCGGAGCCCGGGTAGATCGCGTACGCATTCTTGTAGACGAGCGCGTTGGGGTACCACACGAGGCGCGGCCCGAAGTAGCTGGCGTAGGTCACCATTCGGAAGTAGTGCTCCCGCATCCACGCCTGCTCTCCGGGCGTCGGGTTTCGCGTCCACGGGTCGAAGCTACTGGTAGCGCCGACCGCGAACTTGACGGTCCGTGGCCAGGGGCTCCCATCGGGATCGTCCTCCGCGAGTACGTCCAACACCTCGAGCTCGGTCTCTGTGACCAGGCGGCGATGGGACACCTCGATGGTCGTCGTGCCGCCGCCGACCGCGGTGAGCTCACCCCGGTCGTCGATCACGGCGACGTCCGTGTTCGAGCTCTTCCATGCGAAGCTCTCGCCGGTTCGCAGACGCCCCCGCCGATCCCGGAGCTCCGCATCGAGAACGAGCGACTCCCCTGCGAACAGGGGACCGCCGTCGATCCGTTCGGTGGAGACGATGGAGATCTGAACGGGAACCTCGTTCCAGGTCGAGAAGATCGAGTTGGCCTCGCACGCGAAGGCAAACGCGACCATGGTGATCAGAGCGAGCACGTGAACCATCCTGGGGGGGGACATGACCCGCGAGGGACCGCGGCCGAGGTGTGCACGGGGCGGCGGTACCGAGCGAGCATGCGGCTTCGTACACGCCATTCCCGTCGGCGGTCCTGGACCTCGGGACACGGGTGGCCGGTCGTGCCCTCGATAGGCTCGGTCCCGGGATCCCGTCTCCGTGGCTCGCTAGCCACCCGTCGCCTTCCGGCAGAAGAAGATGTTCTCGTCGACCCGAAGGCCGAACCGCGCGCGTACCTCCCCCGGCACGTCGGCCGCCCGGTCCAATTGGACCGAGAACCCCGCCGCCTCCAGCCGGTCCCGGATGTCCAACCCGTAGGCGCGCACATGGCCCCGCTCCCCGAACGACCGGAGGCGCTCCTCGGGGTCGGTGATGGAGGGGTCCTCGAAGGTCGGCGCGTCCAGGTCGAGGGGCACACTGACGACCGCCCAGCCCCCTGGACGCAGGACGCGGTGAAGCTCGCCCATCGCGGCCCGGTCGTCCTCGATGTGCTCGAGCGTGTGAATGCAGAGGGTGGCGTCGACGGAGCCCGATTGCAGCGGAATTCGCGTGGCGTCACCCACTACGGTCACGTGCGGGCCCGTACGCTGGAGATCGAGTCCGATGAACGAGACGTTGGGAGCCCCCATGAGCCGTCGGGACATCGCCCACCACGGGGCCACCTCCAGGAGCCGGGTGGCGTCCGCCGACAGGAGGCCGGTCCTTTCCTCGAGGAAGAGCCAGAGGCGGCGGTGCCGCGCTTTCGCGTTGCATCGAGGACAGTATCCGTCGGGGTTCGAGGCAAGCATGGACCACGGGCCCGTGAAGCTCCTGAGCGACCAGCCGCAACAAGGGCACCGGTATCGGCGGCCGAGAAAGAGGAGCCCGCGCCCGAGCAGGACGGCGCGCCTGACCAGATGGAACCCGGGCCCACGGAGCTTGTCCCTCACGCGGCGGGCGAGGCTCATCGAGGTCTGCCTCTTGGGCAATTCGGCTCTCCTCCCCTCACCACCTATGGGCCGCTCGATCTCGAGATCGACGACAGGATCGATGGGTTGATCCCCATCAGGTGCCGTACCCGGTGGTTGAGGGCAAGCGACGAGAGGACGATCACGCTGGCCACGGCGACGCCCACCCCGACCACACCCCACGCGGGTGCGAGGACCATGACGACCGGTGCGACGACGACGAGCGAGACGCCATAGACCTTCAGCGACTCTCGCTCATGGCCGCCCACGGTCAGCAGCGGCAAGACGGGCCCCACCGAGGCCCGCAGCACCTGCGCGACCGCGATGATCAGCAGGAGGGTGTACCCCTCGATGAACTCCTCACCGAAGAGGCCCAGGACGAAGCGACCGAACAGCCAGAAGCCGGCGAGCGCACCCAGAGAGGCCAGGAAGGTCAGTCGCGTCGCGCGGACCGCATGCGTCCGCAGCGCGTCGCGGTCATCGAGCGCCGCCGCCTGCGCAATCTGCGGGAAGGTGAAGGAGTCGACCGCGAAGAGTACGAACGAGATCAACGCGGCGATCCGGTACCCGATGGTGAAGATCGCGATCTCTTCCGACGTCAGGTACACACCCGCCACGATGATGCTCAGCTCCGGCAAGTAGTCGCGGAACAGGGAGATGATGAGGAGGGCCAGCGAAGCGTGCGTCCACAGCCTGCGCTCGAAGCGGGGCGACACGCCGGCGATACGTTGTCGTAGCGGCTTCCTGACGACCCAGAGGAGCGTGGCCAGCGTCACCGCCATGCTCCCGGCCTGGAGCAACATCACACCGGTGACCCCGATGCTCGTGCCCAACCACCAGAGCACGCACACGGAACCGAGGAACAAGGCCGGGCGGAGTATGGTGTTCGGGAGGAAGGCGGCCCGGAACCACGCATACGACGCCGCGAAGCCGAAGAGATTGCTGGAGCCCGCAATGATCGGGACAGCGGCGAAGGCGATGACCATGGGCCAGGGATTCGCCCCGGTGCGCCCCACCAGAAGGAACGAGCCCACCGCGCCCACCACCGCGGCGGCGATGCTCACTCCGTAGACCATCCGGGTGGTGAAGGTGACGAATCCACGGATGATGGACGGGTCGTCGTGCGCGATTCCCGCTCCGATGAAGCGGACCGACGCGCTGTTGTAGCCGAGTCCGCTGAGCCGAGCCACGAGGATCATCCAGGAGTAGGCCAGCAAGTAGCTTCCCAGGTCCTCGGCGCCCATCCAGCGGGCCAGGACCCACTGCGTCACGAGCGCCAGGACGGCTCCGCCGACGCGGCACGCGAAGATGAAGCCGGAGCCGCGGACGAGGTGGAGGACGTCGCGGTGGAGGACCTTCGCGAGCAGCCGACGGACACCTCCGTTCGGCCCAGCTCCGACCGAGGGGCGCGTCACCCGACTCCCGTCCGACTCTGACCCTCGTGATCGCGTCCGGGGGACACGCCCAACTCGGGAAAGCGCTCGGCGATGGCGGAAAGCACCCGACGGTTGGAGCCACCGTCGTTGTAGCGATTCATCCTCTTCCGAGTCTCGGCCCAACGCGCCGCCACGTCCGGTGCTACGGGAGTGTCGGCGAGCACGCTCGCCAGGGCTTCGGTGAAGGCCTCCGCGGTCTGACACACGGGGCCGACGGCGATCTCGATCGGGTCGAAGACCATCTTTCGGCTGCTGGTCCTGTACTCGTCGAGGTCCGGCAGATAGTGGATGATCGGGCGTCCGAGCATCATGAAGTCGAAGATGATCGAGGAGTAGTCGCTGATGAGCGCGTCGGTGGCCGTCAGCAGGTCGTAGATGTCGATGCCTTGCGGGAGCTCCGCGACGTGGGCGCCCTCACCATGAAAGCTGCCACGGTCGTCGGGGTGCAGCTTGAGGAAGAGCGAGGCGTTGTTTCGCTCCATCAAGCGATCGACCTCCGCCCAGTCTGCGTCGAGAAAGGGCTTACCACTGTCCCGGTAGGTGGGCAGGTAGAAGAAGATGAAGCGGCCCGCATCGACCGCCTCGCGGAAGGCCTTGGGCCAGCCCTCACGCGCCTGCCCCTCGTCACTCCCGGTGCGGAAGAGAACGTCGTTGCGGGGGTAGCCGGTTATCGCCACGGCAGTCTCGGGGATGTCGAATGCACGCTCTGTGATCCGGGCGGTCTCTTGCGCCGTGGCGATGATCAGGTCGGGTCGGTCGACGTGCCACGGCATCATGGCGGAGAGGGCCACTCGCTCGGGCAGCGTGCCGTGGAAGAGCCGGTAGTACCGACTCCGCGGATTGTCGATATCCCGCTCGAAGGCCTTGAGCGGGACGCCGCTCCAGAGGTTGACCGTACGCGCTCCTCGGGACGTCCAGAAGTTGATGTCCTTCACGAAGTTGTCGAAGAGATACAGGCCGGCCCGGAGGGAGGCGCTCAGGCCGCCGGGCGACCACAGGTGGTGCGCTTCGTACCCGTCGCGCTGCAAGTTTTTTAATGATACGGCGACCACCGAGATCTACACGAGCCGGACGGAGT
>JBDHLB010000023.1:46047-52006 GCA_039586095.1 Gemmatimonadota bacterium | reverse complement strand
GGCCCGCCCGGCGCGGAGGAGACGGTGTGCGTGATCCAGCGAGCGCTCGACACGCACCCCTGGGCCCTCCTGAGCCGTCGCATGTGTCGTGGTCCCAACGGGGCCGAGCCCTGTCTGCAGGCACAGCGTCAGGAGCGCGATCCGGCCCAGTCTCTCGCCACGGCGACGCGTCGGCGACGCCTCGAGATTATTCACGCCCGTCGCCCCCCTCTTCCCCTCGCTCACCGGCTACTGGCTCCGTGGCGCGGGCCCGATCGCGCTCCGACGACACCGCATCGTTCAGCCGATCGAAGTACTCCAGAACCATCCGGCGATAGTATGCCGGCAGTCGACCGAGGGCCGCAGCCTCCGGCCGCGGGAAGCGGGGTCCCGCCAGAAGGCGCGGATCGAGCTCGGGCACTTCTCGCACGATGGCCTCGCCGGTGCGCGACTCACGGCGCTCCGTATCGGGCTCACCCTGCTCCAGCGACCGACCGGCGTCGAGCATCCGGCGGAAGAGACCGCGCTGCCGATCCAGAGTCTCGGTGTCCACACGGCCAGCCGCCAACCGGTCTGTAAGCTCGCGGGCCTCGCGAGCGAGAGCCTCGGGCTCGCCGAGCCACTCATCATCCCCCTGATTCAGCGATTCCAGCTCCTCCGCGATGCGTGCCTGCTCGCGGGCCAGCTGTTCCGCCTGCGGTCGAACGTCACGGCCGTCGGCCTGCAACGGCTGGAGAGCTCGCGTGCGCTCCGTGACCCCACCCTGATGCTGCGCCAGAGCCGACATGCGCTCCCGGGCATCTTGACCCGCCGCTCCAGCCGAAGCGGAGCTTCGAGATTGCTCCGTCTCCAGAAGCTGCAAAGCGAGCTCGTTTAGCGCTTCGATGGCGTCGCCGTGCGCCCGCGCGGCGGCCACGGAGCGGCCGGTCTCCGCCAGCCGTTCGATCGCGGCGTCCATGGCACGAGTCGCCGCATCGATGTGCGTCGTGAGCGCACGGTTCGCGATCGCACCTGCCTCGCGAGCCTCCGCGAGACGCCGCGCGAGATTGTCCAGTCCCTGGCGGAGCGCACCCTGCCGGCCGGCCGCCGGCTCGTCAGGTCTGGCCTCGAGCAACGCCTGTTCTTCGCCGGCCAGCTGGAGAGCCTCGGCTCGAGCCCGCGCCAGTGTCTCGAGGGCGGTGTCATCGCGCTCGCGCGACATCTCCGAGCCGGCCTCCTCCAGTGCCTCGGCCGCTCGTTGCAGATTCTCGGTGGCATTCCGCGCCCGTTGTTCCGCCCCTTGCCGCGCGTCCCCCGGTGCAGTCGGATCCTGGGCCGCACGCGGCTCATCCTGGCCGGCGTCTGGTACCTCACCCGCGTCTCGCTCTTCACCCGCCGCGAGACGAGCGGCTTCACGCATCTGCTCCGTGGCGAGTTCCGCCCGCTCCCCAGCCACACGGGCCGATTCCGCGGCTTCGGAAGCGCGCGCGCGTTCGAGCTGCTTCTGCACGTCTTCGAGTCGCTCCGCCAGCGCCTCCGCTTCGCCGGCGAGATTCTCCTCTCGCTCGGCCCAGTCGGCCTCGTTCGGAATGGCGGCTGTCACCGCCTCCTGACGGGCGGCCAGCTCCGCCGCCTCCGCGCGTGAGGCCTTCAGCGACTGCTCGAGCGCTGCCATCTCCAGCCGACTGCTCGCGGCCTGTAGCTGGTCGCGCAGCGCCCGGGCCTCCTGCGCCAAACGCTCGAGGGCATCGCGAGCGCCTGTCCGGTCGCCCGCTCTCAGTCGGTCGTGCAGCTCCCGGCTCGCCGCTTCAAGCTGTTCACTCGGGTCAGGGCGCCAGTCGTCCGCCAGCCCGGCCAACTCCTCCTCCAGCGACGGATCGCTAACCCGAGAAGACGCGAGCTCGGAGCGCAGCCGCTCCAGCTCGCTCTGGAGTTCCTGAAGCTCGCGGCCGAGCTCCTCGCTGCGGTCCTGTACAGCGGACGACTCGGACATGGCTTCCGAGCTTACGTCGGGCGAGTCAGGCGCCCGACGCGGCGGATCCCCGGTCTCCGGCGACGTGGCCCGGCGCGCCTCCTCCCTCGCCGCGCGTTCCAGCTCTCCGGCCGCCATCTCGAGCGCGTCGGTCGCGCTCGCCAACTCGCTGACTTGCCGGGCACGCGCGACGCCCATGTCGGCCAGCGTCGGCAACCACACACCGAACGTGTCTGAGCTTGCGCTCGAGTGGGTCGGATTCGCGTCGATCGCTCGCAGGAAGTAGTAGACCGTGTCGCCGGGGAGTAGATCGCGGTCGCCCAGGTCGAGCACCGGTCTGACAAGCGCCCGAGTGTCCCCGGCACGCTCGGGACCGACTCGCTCGACGCGCGCGCCTTCTTCTTCGCGTGGTGCCGATCCGAGCCAGCTCACGAGCTCAATGGCCTGCAACCCGATGTCATCCTGTGCCTCGCCGATTAGCGGCAGGACGGCCTCCGCCAGAAGAGCGGTATCGGCGGCCGGGAACAGAACGCGGACCCGCGGAGGAAGATCCGGGACGACCAGCGTTTCGATCGGCGCGGGCGTGACCGGCTCCCCCGGAGCGTCGACCGCGCGAAGCCGCCAGATCCACTCGCCGCTCTCGGCCGGCTCGATTCGTCCACCGAAGCGTTGCGCGGTCACGTCCAGGCGCCACGACGACGCCGGTGGGGCGTCAGGCGATCCCGGTCGTTCGGCGGAAGCCGGGCTTTGCTCGAGAGGCCGGAAGGCGAGCCACGCCTCTGCAAGAACGTAGTTCGCGTGACCGGACAGCTCGATTGTGGTGCCGGCCGGCACGACCAGGGTGGGAAGCGGAGCCGCGAGGCTGTCCGGCGGCCGGCGAAGGTGCGCGGGATACGTGAGCACGACGCGTAGCTGCTCCACAAGCAGCGGTTCGAGCGGTCGAACCGCGAACGTGTCGCTGGCCACGCCGTCCCTGCCCTCCACCCAATAGCGAGTCAGGGCGACGATCGCCGGGATGGTCTCGGAACCCGCGCCGTCGGACGCGAGATCGATCCCCCGGTAGCCCCTCTTCTCTCCCTGAACATGCCACGCGAGTCGCACGTGCGACCGTCCGGGAGCGTGCACCCGCACGACAAGGCTGTCCCCCCGAGCGACCTCCGCATGGCCCGGCGTCACCCTGATGCCGGGACCGGGCGTGGACAGGACGGCGCGCCATGGCGTGGCTGCGGCAAGTGCGGCGGCTCTCACCGACTCCGGGCGCGTGAGTGCGCTCACTCCCAGTCCGGACACGACCAGACCGGCGCACGTGAGCGCGATCCGTGACCGCCGAGCCCAGCGCCGCGCACTGTGTGGAAACAGTCCGGCCACGCCGAGGCCACCGAGACGCTCTGAGACCCGCGCGACGTGTTCACTCGCCAACGCTTCTGAGCCCCGCCCGGCTCCCGACTCGAGCTCCAGGGCAGCCAGAAGATCCCCTCGGCCCAATCGCACCGAACCCTCGGCTTCGGGGGCGAGCCGCCGGGGCGTGAGTCGGCCGGCCGCACGGCGGCTGCCCCATGCGGCGCCCAGGATCGGGGCAACGAGTAACCCGGTGGCGGCCAGAGACAGCAGAGCCCCGGGTGCGGTCAGCAAGCGCGAGGGAAGAAGCGAGAGCAGCAGAAGCACGAGCCCGGCCCCGGCCAGCCCGCCGGCGAGAACGGCGGCACGGGCCCAACGGCGCAGCCGCAGCGCTCCCTCGCGGACCGACTCGAGCGAGCTCGTGTCAGTCATCGATCGACGTCCCATGGTCCTGTATGGCCTGCAACGCGCAACGGTAAGCCTCGTTGCGAGCGAGGCGGAACTCGAGCTGCAATCGAGACGCGATCTGCCGGGCACCCTCTCCGGCTGCCGCGAGCTCGGCGGCTCGCTCGTCCGCTTCTTGCGGGGTCGCGCGCTCGATCTCACCTCCTTCCAGAACCAGCGTGATCTCGCCGCGCAGTCGCTCCTCGTCGAGCCGCCGGCCGACTTCCGCGACGGTTCCGCGCACGATGTCCTCGTGCAGCTTGGTCAGCTCGCGGCAGACGACGCACTGGCGCTCGGCGAGACCGGCAGCGACGAAATCCTCGAGCAGCGTCAGCACACGGCGGGGCGACTCGAAGACTACGACCGTGAACGGGGAGCTCAGGGCGCGATCGAACCAAGCTCGGCGCGAGGAGCCGCGGCGAGGCGCGAAGCCGAGGAACAGGAAGCGGTCGGCGGGAAGACCACTCGCGGCGAGCGCCGCCGTTACGGCGGAGGGGCCCGGGATCGGAACCACCGGCAGACCCGCGTCGTGCACGGCCGTCACCACGGCCCTTCCCGGATCGGATATGGCCGGTGTTCCCGCGTCACTCACGAGCGCACAACGTTCGCCGCGGTTCAGCCGGTCGACGATCTCCCCCACACGGGCCGCCTCGTTGTGACCGTGCAGCGACCGGAGAGGCACCTCGAGTCCCAGACGGGCCAACATGCGACCCGTGTGCCGCGTGTCCTCGGCGTAACAGACATCGACGTCTGCGAGCACGCCAAGCGCACGCTCACTCACATCGGAGAGGTTGCCGATCGGCGTGCTCACCAGGAACAGCGTCCCCGCCATGGTCCCTCGCGCCTGCCAATGAAAACGCCTCCCCCTCCGAGCGAGCGGGAGGCGCGACACCTGGTTCGCCGCGTCTCGCGACCTCAGGTGTGTTCGAGGATCTTTGCTTCGAGCGAAGCCTTGGGAAGCGCTCCGACGACCGCGTCCACCAGCTCACCGTCTTTAAAGAAGAGGATGCTCGGAATCGACCGGATGTTATATCGCTGAGCCGTATGGGGGTTCGCATCCACGTCGAGCTTGCCTACGGTGATACTGTCGGCGTACTGGACGGCCAGCTCTTCCAAAACCGGTCCCACGATGTGGCACGGACCACACCATTCCGCCCAGAAATCGACCAGCGTCAGTCCCTCGCTCGACTCCACGTCGTTGGCGAAACTGGCGTCGGTGACCGTGATCGGTTGCGCGTCTGTCGTCATACTCTCGCTCTCTCTTCCTTCGTGGCCCTCCCCTGCCGGCGCCGCCCAGCTGGAAGACCCTTGTCCGTATGGATACAATGCAGACGGTCCGGAGTTCTCTCGTGCGGACGGCGGACACGCCTCCCTCACACCGCTCCTTACAACACATCGAGGTCCGAAACGGTGCCCATAATCGACCACATCGGAATCGCGGTCAACTCGATTCGTGAGGCTGCTCCACTCTACGCGGCCATGCTCGGTCAGGAGACTTCCGGATTCGAGGAAGTGAACACCGAGCAGGTACGTGTCGCGTTCTTCGGGAAGGGAGCAGGTCGTATCGAACTCCTGGAGGCCACGGATCCTGGATCGCCCGTCGCCCGATTCATCGATCGGCAGGGTCCGGGTCTGCACCACGTGTGCCTTCGAGTGCCCGACCTGGAGTCGGCCCTCGAGCGAGCCGTGGAGGCCGGGGCCACCCTGATCGAGCCGGGGATGCGCCCCGGAGCACACGGAACGCGCGTGGCGTTCCTGCACCCGAGGAGCACGGGCGGCGTACTGCTCGAGCTGCGTGAATCGGACCCGACGGCCGAAACGCAAGCGGCGAGTGAGTGACGCCCTCCGCCCCGTATTCTCGGTCATCGTGCCGACGCTGGACGAGGAAGGCTGGGTGGAGTCCACCCTCCAGATTGCTCGCTCCGCGTTGCGCGAGGACTGCGAGCTGCTGGTCGTAGACGGTGGCAGCACCGATGCGACCCGGGTCAGGGCGGCTCGACACGCAAGGATTCTGAGCACGGACGCGTGTCGAGGTCGCCAGCTCGGCGTCGGGGCACGGGCCGCCACAGGCGACGTCCTCGTCTTCGTCCACGCGGACACTCGACTCACGCCGGATACCGGAAGGGCGATTCTGGACGCTCTGGTCGACCCGTCCGTCATCGGAGGCTGCTGCCGCTTCGGCGTCTTCCCGGCTCCTGGCCGCTTCGATCGCTTCCGGCTGCTGGAGTGGGGTGTCAACTTCCGAAC
>JBDHLB010000023.1:0-46021 GCA_039586095.1 Gemmatimonadota bacterium | reverse complement strand
GTGATCTTCGTGCGACGCGAAGCCTACCATCGCGCCGGCGGGTATCCCGAGATTCCGCTGTTCGAGGACGTTGTGCTGGTGCGGGCGCTACGACAGCTCGGAAGGTTCGCCCTCATCCGCCCGATCGCCCGGACATCCCGGCGGCGCTGGGAGTCTCAGGGATTCTGGCGAACGGTGGCACAACACTGGGCGTTCCGTCTCGCCTTCTGGCTCGGTGTCTCCCCTCATTGGCTGGCCGCGCGGTACCACTGAGCCACCGAGCGGACGGTACCGGTCAGCCGGCATCCAGGGCGCGCGTCATCACCTGTGACACGAACCAGCGGCCGCCGTTGGAGGTCGTCACAAACGGCACCGAGACATTGCCGTTCTGTGTGCCGACCATGTCGGCGATCACGCGGATCGTGTTCTCCTCTCCCGCCACGTTCAGGAGACGGAGCTCGAAAGACTGATGATCGAGCACGGCGGCGAGCACGTACATCCGCTGTTCCACGTCCGCGCGGCCCCAACGGTTCTCCGCCGGACCGTCTTCCGTGCCGAACAGGTTGGCCATCGCACGGTAGTCAGATTGCTTCGCCGCCGTCAGAAAAGACGACACGGCCTGCTCCGGTGTCGGCGCCCCATACGCCTCGTCGGCGTAGATCTGGCTTCCGCTCGAGGCACAACCCGGCCCCGCCACCGCCGAGGCCAACACGAGCAGCGGCAGGGCTGCCCGCCGGAACGTCGGCACCGTCCTCATCGTCTTCCTCCTCTTCGCATACTATCCCGCCCGCACCCGGACTCGGCTTCACCAGCGCCGCCCACGCCCGAATGAGACCCGTGAGGCGACTCACGGATCCACGGCGCGCGATGCGCGGCACTGCAAGCGCACTCCTGTTGCCCGCTCCTGTTTAGGCGTCCACCCGCTCCACCGTCAATCTCGTGCCCTCGGCGTCTGCATCGACGAGCAGCGTGTCTCCGTCCTCGAAACGCCCTTCCAGAAACGCCATGGCCAGCGGGTCGGTCACCAACCGCTGGATGGCCCGCTTGAGCGGACGGGCGCCAAACACGGGATCGTACCCCTCCTCAGCGATGGTCCGCCTGGCAGCGTCGGTTACGTCGACGACGATTTCGCGGTCGCTCAACGTCTTGCTGAGCCGAGCCAGCTGCAGGTCGACGATTTCGCGCAGGTGGTCCTTCGACAGAGGCCGGTACACGAGGATCTCGTCCAGACGGTTCAGAAATTCTGGCTTGAACGTGTCATGCATGGCCTGCCGGACGTGCGTTTCGACTTCGTCCCACTGGGCGCCTGCCTCCGTGCTCTCGAGAATCCACGAGCTGCCCACGTTGCTCGTCATGATCAGCACGGCGTTTCGGAAGTCCACTGTCCGTCCCTGTCCGTCCGTGAGACGTCCATCGTCCAGGATCTGCAGGAGGACGTTGAAGACTTCCGGGTGCGCTTTCTCGATCTCATCGAACAGGATCACCGTGTAGGGCCGGCGTCGCACCGCCTCCGTCAGCTGCCCGCCCTCTTCGTACCCGACGTAGCCGGGGGGCGCCCCGATGAGGCGTGCGACGGAATGCCGTTCCATGTACTCCGACATGTCGACCCGGACCATCGCATCCTCATCGTCAAACAGATACTCGGCGAGCGCGCGGGCAGTCTCCGTCTTTCCGACGCCCGTGGGACCGAGGAAGATGAAGCTGCCGATCGGGCGGTCCGGGTCCTGTAAGCCCGCCCGGCTCCTCCGCACCGCGTTCGAGACGGCCTCGATCGCTTCGTGCTGATTCACGATCCGGCGGTGCAGGTGATCCTCCAGGTGAGCGAGGCGCTCCTTCTCGTCCTCCAGCATTCGCGAGACGGGGATCCCCGTCCACGAACCGACCACGTCGGCGATGTCCTCCGCCCGCACCTCCTCCTTGAGAAACGAGGCGTCAGTCTGCAGCTCGCCCAGCTTGGTCTCCGCCGCCTCCAGCTCGGCGCGGAGCTTGGGGATACTCCCGTAGCTGATCTCGGCCGCCCTGGCCAGATCGCCCGCTCGGGTGGCACGCTCCGCCTGGGTCCCGAGTTCCTCGATCTGCCTTTTCAGCTCGTGGACATCCTCGATCGCCTGCTTCTCGGACAGCCAGCGCGCTTTCATGGCCGCCAGCCGTTCCCGTGCCTCCGCGAGCTCCGATTCGAGAGCCTCGAGCCGCGCCCGGCTCTTCGGATCCTCTTCCTCTTTGAGCGCTTCCCGTTCGATCTCGAGCTGGGTCAACCTCCGTTCCACCTCGTCGATCTCTTCGGGCATCGAATCGATCTCGATGCGGAGGCGAGACGCGGCCTCGTCGATCAGGTCGATGGCCTTGTCCGGAAGAAAACGATCTCCGATGTAGCGATCCGAGAGCCTGGCCGCCGCGATTAGCGCCGGATCGGTCACGCGAACTCCGTGGTGGACTTCGTACCGCTCCTTGAGCCCCCGGAGGATCGCGATCGTCTCATCGAGGGACGGCTCGCCCACCAGCACGGGTTGAAAGCGCCTCTCCAGCGCAGGGTCCTTCTCGATGTGCTTACGGTACTCGTCCAGCGTGGTCGCTCCGATCATCCGGAGCTGTCCCCGGGCCAGCGGCGGTTTCAGCATGTTGCCCGCGTCCACGGCACCCTCCGCGGCGCCGGCCCCGACGACGGTGTGCAGCTCATCCAGGAACACGACGTAGCGACCGCCAGACTCCGTGATCTCTTTCAGCACGGCCTTGAAGCGCTCTTCGAACTCTCCCCGGAATTTTGCGCCGGCGAGCATGGCTGCGATGTCGATCTGCACGAGCTGCTTGTCCCGCAACGACTCCGGGATGTCGCCGGCCACGATTCGCTGCGCCAGGCCCTCCACGATCGCGGTCTTGCCGACACCGGGCTCGCCGATCAGGACCGGGTTGTTCTTGGTACGGCGCGACAGTACCTGCATCACCCGACGGATCTCCGCGTCGCGGCCGATCACCGGATCCAATCGACCGGAACGCGCCTGGTCCGTGAGATCGATGCTGTATCGCTCGAGGGCGCGATACTTCCCTTCGGCGTCCTGATCCGTGACGCGGTGGGGTCCGCGCACTTCCTCGATCGCCTGCCGTATCGCCTCCGCGCTCGCCCCGACGCCGGTGAGCAACTCGCTCGTGCTGGTCGCGCCGTCCCCCGCGAGTCCGAGCAACAAGTGCTCGGTCGACACGTAGCTGTCCCCCATGTCGCGCGACGTATTCTCGGCGTCGTCGAGAATGCGCTGGAGCTCGCGACTCGCCACCGGTGTGGCGCCGGACTGCCGGGGAAGGCGCTCGACTCGATCGTTCAGGGCGCTTCGCAGCCTCGCTACATCCACGCCGACCTTGTGCAGCACCGGGACGATCACGCCGCCCTCCTGCTCGAGGAGGGCAGCGAGCAAATGCACGTCCTCGACCGCAGGATTGTCATTCCGCCGGGCGCGAGTGGCGGCGTTTTGCAGGGCGTCGGCCGCCTTTACGGTCAGTCTCTCGGCCGGGATCACGGGCTACGCGACCCCTCGCTCGAGTCCGATCGGATCATGTCTCGACCTCTACTTGCACTTCCGCCGACTCGGCCCGACGGGGCAGCGTGACACGCAGCACGCCCGATTCGAGCTTCGCCTTGATCCCGGTTGCGACAACGTCCGCCGGAAGTCGCAGCGTGCGTCGGAAGTGTCCGAACCCGCGCTCGGATCGGCGCACCTCCGACCCGTCCGGCAGGTCGGGCCGGCGACGACGGCCGCTCACCGTCAGCTCATCTCCGACCGTCCGGACCTCCAGATCCGCTTTCTCCACTCCGGGTAGATCGATGAGCACCCAGTAGCCCTCCTCCGGAACCTGAACGAGATCGTACCGCGGCCTCCCTCCGCCGATGGGAGCGACGCCCCGCAGGGCCGAGTCGACCATGTCCGAAACGGTATCCTGAATCTCCGTGAACGACGTCCAGGGACTCCAGCCACGAGCCTGCTCGCGGCCGGCCTCCTCCGCGTTCTCCTGGCTACCGGACGTCCGGTCGTTCGACTCCCCGGGATGCGAGCCGCTGTCGTCCGCTCCGCGCTCCGTGTCCTGCGAATCCTTCGTGTCCTCTATCACCTGTGTCCTCCTTGCCGAACACCCGGTCGGGGACCACGGCGAGCGGCGTGTGCGACTTCGTTCGATCCATCGCGAGCAGATCTCAATGGGGCAAGAGACGTACCGGTCGATGACACCATTTTGGCGCTCCGCCCGGGTGTCGGGCTGCCACGATGAGCCAGATGCTGCGGAGACATCTGCCAGCCTTGCCGCGCTGGCTGCCTTTTCGGCATGGCGGGCCTGTCGGCGCACCCGCTCGCTCTACATCGCAGGGCCGAGGAGCAGCGCGTTCGTGAACAGGCCGAAGGCCGAGCGCCAGAACGTCCGGAACAGCGGGTGATCCGCGAAGAGCACAACGCGGCCGTAGCCCACACGTCCGGTGGCGAGCCAGGCGCCGCCCTCCAGCTCCGCCAGCTTCCTCTCGCTGACGACACCCGCCACGGCCTCCGGACCCGGAATGTAGACCACCGTCTCGATCGACTCCTCCGGCTCGAAGAGTCGATCCTCTCGATGCAGCACGAAGAGCTGGCCGTCCTCGTTCGCAAGCTGGGCCCCCCAGGCGATCGGATGATCGGGATCGGTCGCCGTCGGCAGCACGATGCCCGTGATCGCACCCTCCCAGCGATCGATCCGCCGCTCCTCGCGCGTGAAGAGCGCACGCCGGCGCCTGTCGAGCTCGCTCACGTCTGTCGTGTCTCGCTCGCGAGTCGCGATGTCGGCCAGCTCCCTGCCGACCCAGCCGGCACTGCTTCCGAGCGCGACGATCAGCCCACCCGCACGGGTCCATTCGGCTATGACGTCGCGTCGCTCTTCCGGCAGCGGACCACCCGGAGGTAGCACCAGCACATCATAGGTGCGGAGCCGGTCGGGACTCAGCGATTCGGCGGGCAGCGCGTCGAACGGAATGCCGACACGCCGCTCGAGAAAGTGCCATACGTCCCCGAATCCGCTCGCGCCCACGGCGTCCCCGGCCAGCACCGCGATCCGTGGGGCACGGAGCGTGAGCGCGGACCGCGTACCCAGATCCACACCTCCCGCGGCCCGACCGGTTCGAACCGGTGTGACGTGCGCCGCCAGACCGGAGCGGGACAGCCTGTCGGCGGCCGAGTCGTCGGCCGGGATGAAGAACGTCCCCCGTGGCCAATCCCGTCGTTCCAGCCGGAAGGGCTCCGCGATCGCGCGCACTCGGCCCCCCAGCGCCAGATAGCGATAGACGGCACCGGCGGCATCCAGGCCGGGGAGCGCGAGGAACCCGTACGCATCGGTGACGGGCTCCGAACCGCGCGCGCCCGCGCTCGCTCCCACTCGTTCGAACGCCCCCGCCGGGGCACCGTTTGCCGTGTGCGCCTCGACCCCGAAGGCGTAGGGCAGCGACCAGGCGGTCAGATCGTAGCTGAACTGACGACTGGTCGTGTCCCACGGTGTGTTCGCCTGGAGCAACGTGCGCGCGAGTCGCCACCCCGGCTGATCACCGGAGACGCGGTAGGTTCCGGCGGGCAGCTGACCACGATAGCGATACCCGGGGTACGGCGCGGCCTCGACCCGAACGGGGCGCGCAGACCGTTCGACTTGTAAGCCCTGTCTCTTGAGAAGAGTCACCAGCTCGTGCGCGGACGAGTCCCTTCCCGGAACGAGAAAGACGTCTCGCTGCGCCACCGGAGGCGACCGGTGGAAGCCGGCGAACTCCCGCAGCAATTCCGTCTTCCTTCCGGCAGCCGCCTGCAGCGTCGACAGACCTGCGACTCGATGGCGGCTCGCTCGATCACGCAGCGTGAGGACGCGCCCGTCGTCCCGCTCGTACGCGAGCCCGGCCGACCCGCCGCCGGCCTGCTCGAACGTCATCCCGATCGCACCCCACAGGCTGGGCCAGCTGTCGCCATACCCGGGGTAGAAGAGGTCGAAGCTCTCACCCGAATAGTACAGCCACCGCCGCTCGTCGAACGCTCTGGCGATCGCCTCGCCGAAGTAGGAGGCCCAGCGCAGCGTGTACTGTGGATAGATCGGGTTGATCGGCGGCGTCGCCGGGAAAAAGAAATAAGTGCTGTTGGGCGACATCTCGTGGAAGTCGACATGGACCTGCGGTCGCCAGTCGAACCATGCTTGGAGGCGCTGCCTCGTCTCCGCCTGTGTGGACCAGGCCCAGTCACGATTCAGGTCGAACAGATAGTGGTTGTATCGCCCGCGGGGCCAGGGCGGTCGGTGTTCGAGCGTCCCGGGGCTCGGATTCGGTTCTGCGCCCCGTATCGATCGGTACCAGTTCACGTATCGGGCCCGTCCGTCGGGGTTCATCACCGGGTCGATCACAACGATCAACGAGTCGAGGATGCCTGCGGCCCCGGGCGCGCCGGCCGCGAGATCATAGGCCGTCCACAGGGCCGCCTCCGTCGACGAGCTCTCGTCACCGTGCACACCGTATCCGAACCACGCGATCGCCGGGTTTTGCCCGGCAATGGCCGCCACCTCGGAGTCGGAAAGGGCCGGGTCAATCAGGCGGGCGTTGCGCGCCAGAATGCCGTCCAGGTCGGAAAGCCGATCCTCTCTCGCCAGAATCAGGAGGATGAGCGGTCGCCCTTCCGGGGTCTCACCGTACACCTGCAATTCGGCGCGGGGGGAAGCGGCAGCCAGCTGCTGTGCATACTCGAACGCGGCACCGGAGGAAGTGAATCGCTCGCCGAGATCGTAGCCGAGCACGTCCGCAGGCGTTGGAATCGTCTGGGCGGCCAGGCCCGAAACCCACAAAAAGGGCGTCCAGATCAGGGCTCGCCCCACCGCACTTACCCGCCTCGCGTTCGCCGTTCTCATGATCAGGCCCCTCGTGCAGTTGCTCACCGTTCGACTGTCCGGCTCGGGATCCGCTCTCGCCGAGCCCAATCGACAGGTCGTGCGGTCGGTCTGGCAAGTCCCGAGAAGCTGCCTGACGACACGCGCTGGCGCCGCTTGACACCCTCGCCCCGGTTCGGCTAGCCTCTAGCCGGCCCAGCGGTGCGGATGCCGTCCGTGGCCCGCGGCCACCGTCCGGCGTACCGACCGAGGCAAGCCCACTTTGTGCAAGCTATGTCGACTTCTGATGTGGCCCGCGTGCGTGGCCTTCTCGCGATAGGCGCTTCCGCCGTCGGCGCGATGCTCGCCTCGGCGTGCGGAACCGCCAACGGGCGAGACGACGTGCTGAGCGATTCGGCGTACGTCGAGGTCATGGCAAGACTGGCGCGCGTCCGCTCGCAGTTCACTCCACGCGACTCCGTTCGGGGGGACTCTGCGCGTCGAGCCGTCCTCGCCGAGCTCGACGTGGAGGCGGGCGAGCTCTCCGAGTACGCCTCGCGTTACGGCGAAGATGCGGCTCACATGATGGAGATCTGGACGACGATCAACCTCCGGGTCCTGACGCTCGACTCTCTCGAGCAGGCGCTCGAGCGGGAGGCAGAGCTCCGGGCGCGCGACACGCTGTCGGCGGATGACGAGCGTGAGTGAGACGGCGGCTGAGCCGCAACGGGGCGGCCCTCTGCCGGCGTTAGGCCGGCGTGCGCTGGCCGGCGTGCAGCACGCGGGGCGGGCGGGGAGACTCTGGTGGGCCGCGACGGCGTCGCTGGTCGAGCCGCGTCGGTACTGGCGCGAGTCTGTGGCTCAGGCGAAGCGCATCGGGGTCGATGGTCTGGGGCTCGTGCTCCTGATGGGGGCGTTGAGCGGTTCCGTGATGGCGCAGCAGACCAGCTACCAGCTGAACCCCGGCCTGCCGATGAGCCTCGTGGCTGGCGGAGTCGTCGCCGGGATGCTGACGGAGCTCGGACCCGTCCTCACGGCGATCGTGTTGGCGGGGCGCGTGGGTGCCGGAATCGGGGCCGAGCTCGGAACGATGAAGGTTACCGATCAGATCGACGCGCTGCTGACGCTCGGCCGCGACCCTGTCGTCGAGCTCGTAGTGCCCCGGGTGGTCGCGGGCACGATCATCATCGTCCCGCTGGTCATCCTCGCGAACGGCATCGGCATCTTCAGCGGCTGGCTGACCGCCATTGCGATTCTTCCGATGACCACGGCTGAGTATGTTCAGGGCGCGCGGAGCTACTATCACTCCGCGGCGCTCATCTTCTCGCTGGTGAAGGCGCTGGCCTTCGGCTTCACGATCTCGTTCATCGCGTCCTACGTCGGTCTGAGGGCCGAGGGGGGTGCGGCGGGCGTCGGTCGAACGGCGACAAGAGCCGTCGTCGCCATCATCGTGGCGATCATGGTGCTCGACGTGGTGCTCGCGCCGGTGTACAAGGCCGTATCTTAGGAAAGCGTCCGTTTGCCGGGAGACTGCCGTGATCCATATACAGGGCCTGAAGAAGACGCTGAATCAAAAACGCGTTCTCGATGGCGTCCACCTGAAGATCGAAGAGGGCGAGACCCTGGTCATCATGGGTCCGTCGGGGACCGGGAAGAGCGTGCTTCTCAAGCACATCGTCGGCCTTATGGATCCCGATGAGGGCGACGTGCTCGTCGACGGGATCTCCGTGGCAAACGCGGGTCGCAAAGAGATCCAGCAGGTCAGGGAGCGGGTAAGCTACGTGTTCCAGAACTCCGCGCTGTTCGATTCCCTCACCATTCGCGGCAATATCATGCTCGGTCTCCCCGAGGATCGCTGCGCACAGCGGGACGATGTGTGTGAAGGCCTGGTCCGCGAATCGCTGACCCACGTGAATCTCGAGCCCGAAGTGTTGACCCTTCGCCCGGCGGAGCTGTCGGGCGGAATGCAGAAACGCGTGGCCATCGCACGTGCCATCGTGGGACGCCAGAAGTACATCCTGTACGACGAGCCGACCACGGGTCTCGATCCGGTCAACGCAGCCGTGATCACCGACCTGATCGATCACGTCAGCCACGATATAGAGGGAACCACTGTGATCGTGACCCATGATGTGGAAGCCGCATTCACGCTGGGAGATCGGATCGTGTTGCTCTCCAACGGACGAATCCGCGCGGAGGGCACGCCCGAGCAGCTCCGTCATACGGAGGACGCGGCGGTGCGGCGGTTCCTCTCGCCGTCGAGCTTCGTGGAGGTCGCATGAGAGACCCGGGTCTGAGGGAAGACCGCCGTGTGGAGATGCAGGTTGGCCTGCTCGTGGTTCTGGCCCTGGTGGTGCTTGTCGCGGGCGTGTTCTGGATCAGCAACACGCGTTTCGGCGGACCCGTAATCCGCCTCTACGGTGTCGCGCCCGAGGCGGGTCAGATTACGGCGGATGCGCGCGTCTCGTTCCTCGGCGTCGATGTGGGGGAGGTGACGGCCGTGAACCTTCGGGGTCTGCAGGTCGTCCTCGAGATGCGAATCGACCAGGAGATCGTGCTACCCGCTGATTCCCGTGGCTTCATCCAGCCGGCGGGCTTTCTGGGCACCCAGCTCGTCCGTCTCGTGCCCGGCCTCTCCGACGAACAGATAGCGTCGGGAGACACGATCCCGCTGCTCGGTACCAGTGACCTCCAATCCCTGGCTGGCGACCTCGGTGACGAGGCGACTCTCGTCCTCGAGCGGGTTCGCGATGTGCTCTCCACGGAGACCGTCTCCGACGTCCGGACGAGTGCGTCGGCCTTCGCGTCGGCCATGCGCGAACTAGAGTCGCTTGTTCGGAGCGAGCGAGCCGGCATCCGCTCGCTCGTCGACGGTCTCCAGCAGACAGCCACCAACCTGGCGGACGCGACCGGCGGGCCGGAGGTGGAGCAGGCTGTGGCCAGGCTGGACTCGCTGACCGAACGGTTGACGAGCGCGGCGGCCGGGCTGGACAGCACCAGTCACAGCCTCGCTTCGATCACGGCACGCCTGGATTCCGGCGAGGGCACGCTGGGCCGTCTGCTCACCGATGAAGCGCTGTACGAGGATCTGACGGCAGCCGTGGAGAACATCCAGTTCGCCACCGAGGAAGTCGCCATGCTCAGCCGGGATCTTCGGGAGCGGCCCGAGCGCTACCTCCGCGGTCTGAAGATCTCCGTGTTCTGAACGGCTCCGGGATCCGATCGATCCGGCCGATCCGACCTCACTACTTACTGTAGGTCGACTAGCTCAAACCACTACATTCTAGTGGGTTCGTCGATGAACCCCCACTCGAGTTCGAATCGCTCGGCCGTCTGGCGTGCCAGCGCCTTTACACCGAACGTCTCGGTCGCGTAGTGGCCCGCGTACACGAGATTGATGCCGAGCTCGGTGGCCTCGTGAAACGTGTGGTGGGTGCCCTCCCCCGTAAGAAACGTGTCCAGACCGGCTGCATGAACCTGCGAGAGCAGGCCGCCTGCGCCGCCGCTCACGATTCCCAGCCGCCGCACGTATGAAGGCCCCCCCGAGATCAGCGTAGCTTCTTCGCCGCAGGCATCCCGGACACGCTGGAGGAGGTCATCCAGCGGAAGGTCCGCCGTCGTCCACACGCCGATCCCTTCGACGCCGCGGTGGACCCCGAACCGGCCCTCCACCTCCAGGTCCAGAGCTCTCGCCAGCAGCACGTTGTTGCCGACCTCCGCATGGACGTCCAGCGGAAGGTGCGCGGAGTACACGGCGACATCCGCGTCGAACAGCGTCTTGAGACGACGGTACAGGACGCCCACCGCCGGACCGACGTCTCCCCAAAACAACCCGTGGTGCACGAGAAGCAGCTGGGAGCCCGCCGCGACGGCCGCCTCGATGGTCGACTGGCACGCATCGGTTGCGGCGCTGACGCGTTCGATCGGAGACCGGTTCTCGACCTGGAGGCCGTTGTGTGCCCCGGGATAGTCGGGCACTTCGTCGATCCCGAGGTAGTGATCCAGAAACTCGACGATCTCGTTCAGCTCAGCCACGGGATCCTCCTGAGGAGACGCGGCAGCCTATTCCCACTCGATCGTGGCCGGCGGCTTGGATGACACGTCGTACACCACCCTGTTCACGCCAGCCACCTCGTTGATGATGCGGTTCGAGATGCGAGCCAGCACTTCGTGCGGAAAGGTGAACCAGTCCGCCGTCATCCCATCCCGGCTCGTAACAGCCCGCAGGGCGACCACGTTTTCATAGGTTCGGGCGTCACCCATGACACCCACGGAGCGGACCGGAAGGTGGACGGCGAATGCCTGCCAGATGTCATCGTACAGGCCGGCCGCGCGGATCTCTTCCAGGAAGACGGCATCGACCTCGCGAAGGAGCGCGATCCGGTCGCGTGTGATGGGTCCGGGCAGGCGCACGGCAAGTCCGGGTCCGGGGAACGGGTGTCGGCCGACGACCTCCTCCGGCAAGCCGAGCTCGCGACCCACCTGCCTGACCTCGTCCTTGAACAGCTCCCGCAGAGGTTCGATGAGCTCGAACGGCAGATCGGGGCGCAGGCCGCCCACGTTGTGATGCGATTTGATGGTGACCGCCGGCCCGCTCACGGAGACCGACTCGATGACGTCCGGATACAGGGTCCCCTGAACGAGGAAGCTCGCCTCTCCGTGGCGCCCCGCCGCCTCCTCGAAGACATCGATGAAGGTGTGGCCGATGATGACCCGCTTCTCTTCCGGATCTTCGACTCCTTCGAGACGGTCAAGAAACATCTCGGCCGCGTCGACGACCTCGAGCGGAATGCCGAGGTGCGCTCCCATCACCCGCTCGACGGAGGCCCGCTCGCCCTTCCGCAGCAAACCCGTGTCGACGAAGATGCACATGAGACGGTCACCGATCGCCCGATGCACGAGGGCGGCCGCGACCGAGGAGTCGACGCCGCCCGAGAGTCCACATATGGCACGGGCGTCTCCCACCCGTCTCCGCACCTCCGTCACCTGGCTCGCCACGATGCTCCCCGGGGTCCAGTCGCCTGCGCAGCCGCAGATCTCGAAGAGAAAGTTCTCCAGCAGCTCTTCCCCGCGCGGGGTGTGTGCGACCTCCGGATGAAACTGAACGCCGAAGAGGTCGCGCCGCTCGCAGCGGAACGCTGCGACAGGCGCCGTGGACGTACGGCCGAGTACAGCGAACCCGGGCGGAGGGGCCGTCATCTGGTCGCCGTGGCTCATCCACACGGCCGTTCGCTCCCCCGTGTCGAACCCGCGAAACAGGGAGTCATCGCTCAACACCTCGAGCTCGGCGTGGCCATACTCCCGCCGCTCGGCGGGTACGACTTCCCCGCCGGCCAGCTGTCCGATCAGCTGCATGCCGTAACAGATGCCCAGGATCGGAATGCCGAGATCGAGCAGGCCAGCTTCCGCTCGCGGCACGTTGTCGTCGTATACGCTGGCCGGGCCGCCGGACAGGATGATGCCCGCCGGGTCCCACTCGCGTATCCAGTCGAGCGAACGGTCCGGAGCGTGGATCTCGCAGAACACGCGCTCCTCGCGCACCCGACGCGCGATCAACTGCGTGTACTGTGAGCCGTAGTCCAGGATCAGGATGCGCGCCATAGGGTCACTCGGCTCCGCGTTCGTGTTCCGCGATGGCGTCGACCGCAATGTCCGACTCTTCCCCGCTCGACATCTCGCGCACCCGCACCACGCCGCGTTCGATCTCGTCCGGTCCGACGATGATCACGCGACTCACGCCGGCACGATTCGCCGTCTTGAACTGGCGCCCCACCCCCCGCGATCGCAGCTCGAACGTGACGCTCCGGCCGCTCTCCCGCAGAGCGCGGATCACCTGCATGGCCGACGGCCGTACTTCTTCGGACACGCACACCACGAAGTCCTGCGCCCCAGGGGCGGCTTCCGGGAGCAGGTCCCGGTCTCGAAGCAGTTCGCCCAGCACGACGTCCCCCATGCCGAACCCGACGGCCGGAAGGTCCACGCCGCCCAACGAGGCCAGGAGATCGTCGTACCGCCCTCCGCCACAGATGGCCCGCAGTTCACCGTTGCGCTCCCATAGCTCGAAGACGAGACCCGTATAATAGGCGAGTCCGCGCACGAGGCGCGCGGAGAAGGCCACGTAGGTGCCGAGGCCATACTCGCTCATCGCGGCGAGGAACCGGGTCAGCTGCTCCCCTGCGCTCCGCACGTCGGGCTCGTCACCGTAAGCCTCCAGGAGCTCTTCCAGGCCCATGTCGCCCAGCTTCAGAATCCGCCGGGCCGCCGACTCGTCGGCCCCGGCCTGACCGAGTCGCTCGATCGCCCGGTCCTCCGGCTCCCTTTCCAGACGATCGAGCGCCGCGAAGGCGATCGGCAGCTTTTCGGCAGACACGCCGAGCCGGACGAGCACGCTGCCCATGAGACGACGATCGGAGACTCTCGCCACCACGTCGGCCTCGTCGAGTCCGAGTGTGCGCAGACAGTCCAGAGCCGCCGACACGATCTCCGCGTCGGCAAGAACGTCCGTCTCACCGACGATATCCATGTTGAGCTGGAAATGCTCCCGCAGACGGCCCCGCTGGGGACGCTCGTAACGAAACAACTGCGGAATGGCGTACCAGCGGATCGGTTTCGGGAGCGCGCTCGCCCGGGCGGAGATCATCCGGGCGAACGTCGGAGTCATCTCGGGACGCAGCGCGACCTCCCGACCCCCTTTGTCCGTGAAACCGTAAAGCTGCTCGACGATCTCCGCGCCCGACTTGCGGGTGTAGAGCTCTAACGGCTCGAGGGGCGGACCGTCGTACTCCTGGAAGCCGTAGCGCCGCGCCACCGTCCGCCAGGCGGAGAAGATGTGGCGCCGCACGGCTTCTGGAAGTGCGGCAAGAAAGCGTGGCGGGAAAGGACCCGGGCTCCGAGCCCGGGACGCCTGCTCAGGCGGCCTGAGCGCAGTAGTCGTCGAAGGCGGCTTTCAGATCTTCTGCGATCTCGGCGGCGTCCCGACCCTCGATCTGGTGCCGTTCCAGCATGAAGATCAACTCGCCGTCGCGAAGCAGGGCGAACGAGGGCGAGGAAGGACGATAGCCCGCGAAGTACTCGCGAGCCCGCGAGGTAGCCTCGGAGTCCTGTCCGGCGAACACGGTGACCACCCGGTCCGGTCGGACCCGATGCTGAAGCGCCAGCGCGGCCGCAGGACGAGCGTTGCGCGCCGCACAGCCGCACACCGAGTTCACCACGACCAACGTCGTTCCCGCCGTCGCGGTGCCAAGGACCTCATCCACTTCCTCCGGCGTGCGCAGCTCCCGGGCGCCGAGCCGGGTGAGCTCCTCCCGCATCGGTCGCACCAGCAAGGGATCGTATTGCATCGAATCTCCGTTTTCCTGTGTTGCCTGTCGGGGGCGAGTGCCCCTCAATCGGCCAGCCGGGCGAGCACGTCGCCCACCGTGTGAGCCGACCCGGTCACTAGTACCGTCCCGACCCCGGCAAGTTCGCGCGCCCTGCGCATGGCCTCATCGATCGACGGATGCGCCTCCATTCTCCGCCATTCACCGGACCGCACAGCCTCGTCCAGGTCCCAGCGCCGCTCGCCGGGGGCCGACGGCGCCATCGTCAGCACCGCGGTGTCGCAGGCCCCTGCAAGCAGGGCCGCCATCTCGGGCCAGGGCTTGTCACGCAGCACCGCGGCCAGCAGCACCAGCGGTCCGGGCAAATCGACCTCGGCCACCGTCTGGGTCAATCGGGCGACCGCGTCGGGATTGTGCGCGATGTCGAGCACCCAGCGTCCACGCTTACCACTCATGATCTGGAAGCGCCCGGGCAGCTCCACCTCGGTCAGTCCGGCGCGAGCGACGTCGGGGTCGAGCGGCCGTGGCCAGGCTTCGAGCGCCAGGAGGGACAGACCCGCGTTGTGCGCCTGGTGACGACCGATCAGGCTCGTGCGCATGGCCTGACCGGCCGACGAGCCGGCCTTGCGGTACACGAACTCCGTGCCTGTCAGGTCGACGGTGATCGATTCCACGGCAGCGTCTGCACCCAGCACGCTCAGGGGTGCGCGGAGCCGGTCCGCGACCTCCTCGATCACGGAGTGGGCCTCCGGCGCGAGCGCTGCGACGACGGCCGGCACACCAGCCTTCAAGATCCCCGCTTTCTCGCGCGCGATCGCCTCGAGCGACGAGCCGAGGTACTCGACGTGGTCGACGGCCAGGCTGGTGATCACGCTGACGGCGGGCCTGACAACGTTCGTGGCGTCCCAGCGTCCGCCCAGCCCGGTCTCGATGACAGCCTCTTTCACGCCCGCTTCCGCGAAAGCCAGGAAAGCCAGCGCGGTCGCCACCTCGAAGTACGTCGCACCGACCCGATCGGCTATTGGGAGCAGTCTGGAGGCGCACGCCTCGAGCAGTGGATCAGGAAGGATCTGACCGTCCACCCGGATGCGTTCCCGAAAGTCGATGAGGTGGGGAGAAGTATACAGCCCGACGCGTGCACCACAGCGACTCAACATGGAAGCCACCGACGCCGCCACGGAGCCTTTGCCGTTCGTGCCGGCCACGTGCAGCGCCCTGAATCGGTCCTGGGGCTGCCCCAGCTGAGCCATCATGGACTCGATCCGCTCGAGTCCGGGGCGCACTCGACTCACCGGGCGCCCGCTCAGAAGCTCAGCGATGCCGCCGGACGATCTCAGCACATGTGGTGCAGCAGCAGCGCGATGGATTCCTTCAGCCGGCTGCGGGGAACGATCTTGTCGACCATCCCGTGCTCCAGGAGAAACTCGGCTCGCTGGAATCCGTCGGGCAGATCCTGCCGGATCGTCTCCTTGATCACACGCGGACCCGCGAAGCCGATCAGCGCTCCGGGTTCCGAGAGAATCACGTCGCCCAGCATCGCGTAGCTGGCGGTTACGCCGCCTGTGGTCGGATTCGTGCACAGGCTGATGTAGGGCACGCCGGCCTCCGACAGCTGCTCCAGCGCCGCTGCGGTCTTTGCCATCTGCATCAGGGAAAGGATCCCTTCCTGCATGCGGGCTCCACCCGAGGCGCTGATGATGAGGAGCGGTCGCCCGGTGTCGAGCGAGCGCTGGGTCAACCGTCGCACCTTCTCTCCCACGACCGAACCCATCGACCCGCCGATGAAACGAAAGTCCATGGTGCCAAGGTGGATCTCGCGACCGTCCAGCCGGCCCAGCCCTGTACGAATCGCCTCGTGCGGGCCCACCTTTTCCTGGGCCGTGTCCAGCCGATCCCTGTACCGTTTCGAGTCGACGAACCCCAGAGGGTCCGACGAGCGCAGGTTCACGTCGTACGACTCTGTGAGACCCCCGTCATCCAGCAGCAGCTTCTCGTACTGCTCGGCCGTAATCCGGAAGTGATGCCCGCAGGCGGGACAGACGAAAAGGCTCTCCTCCAGCCGGCCGCTGTACAGGATCTCCCCACAGCCGTCGCATTTGTCCCAAACGTCGGTGGCCAGCTCCCGCTTCTGCGAAACCAGCTTCGTTTTCGGCTTCTTGAACCAGGTCAATCACGCCTCCCGTGCGACCCGCGAGTCACGTGCGCCACACACATGCGCTGGAGCGGCAGCCGCCAAATATACCCCGCACATTGAACGTGGGCGAACTCGATGATGGACGACTGGAGCCGCTCAGCGCTCCGTCGCGGCCCGTTCTGCGACTCCCAGTCCCACAAACAGAAACAGCAGGAAGCTTCCACCATAGCTCAGGAACGGAACCGGCAGCCCGGTGATCGGCATCAGACCGACCGTCATTCCCAGGTTCACGACCAGGTGCGCAAACCACACACAGAAGAGCGAGAACACGATCGTGCTTCCGAACGGCTCCTCGCGTGCCACGGCGACGTGTAGAACGCGGTACAGGAAGGTGGCGAACAATGCCAGGAAGAAGACCACGCCCCCGAAGCCCAGCTCCTCACCGACGACCGAGAAGATGAAATCCGTGTGCTGCTCGGGAAGGAACGCGAGACGCTTCTGGGGCCCGCTGGCGAAACCACTCCCCAGCCATCCGCCCGAGCCGATGGCCACCTTCGACTGGATGAGGTGCCACCCGGCACCCTTCGGATCCACACCGGGTTCCAGGAATACAAGCAGGCGGTTCTGCTGATACGGAGCCAGGCTCCGCCACAATGGCATCGTCAGGGCACCTGCTGCGACGTTCGCCAGAATCACAGCGATCCCCTCGACCACGTAGGGCCTGTGTACGTAAAGAAACGCGGCCAGCACGACGAACCAGCCGCCCCACACGATCGCGTTGAAGCCCAACAGCAGGCTGACGGCCGGACTCACCAGGAGGAAGATCTTGGTGAACGGCACCCCGGCCCAGAACAGGGCCGCAATGAGGATCACGCCGAAGATGAGCGCGCTCCCCAGGTCTGGCTGGAGGAGCACGAGCCCGAACGGAATCAGCACGATCAACACGGGCTTCAGAAGCTGTGAGAGGCGGCTCAGGGGCTCCTGAGGCGGACCCAACGTGCGGGCCAGCAGGAGGATCGTGGCCAGTTTGGCAAACTCCGACGGCTGCATCCGCATCGGACCCAGGTCGAGCCAGCTTCTCGTGTTGGGGCCCGTGCCAATCGCAAGCACGATGACGAGCAGAGCGAGCCCGAGTGCGTACAGCCACGGGGCCGCCCACTCGAGCCAGCGCAGTGGCACACGCGCCGTAAAGGTGAACGCGACGAGCGCGATGGACAGCCACACGAGCTGACGAATCCAGATACCCGTGGCGACAGACGGAACGTCGACCTGACCGGCGGAGAAGATCATCGCGACGCCCAGCACGGCCAGCAGAAGCGGAAGCCCGACCAGCCAGGCATCGCCAATCCCCAGGACCCGCAACGCGCGACTGGTCACTCCGCCTCCAGGCGCGTCGTCGCGGCCAAACGGGTCGGCTCGGGCGGTACGCCCTCGGCGTCCAGATACTGTTCGACGAGACGTGACGCGAACGGGACGGCGAGCGAGAGCGTGTTGTCGGGGTGTCCGAACTCGACGATCGCGGCGATCACGATCTGCGGATCCTGGGCCGGGGCGAATCCGACGAACCAGGAGTGAGGTTCGCCATGTGGATTCTGCGCAGTGCCCGTCTTGCCGGCGAGGGTCCATCGATCCAGGGCCGCGAAGAATGCGGTGCCCCCCTGCTCGTTTACCACCCGCGTCAACGCCCCGACGAGCTCCTGTCGGCGCGACTCGGGCAGACCGAGCTCCCAGCCGGCACGGCGCCGCTCCAGCATCTCATTGCGCACCAGGTGTGGAACCACGGGCGACTCTCCGATTGCCAGGGCGGCGTAGAACAGGGCCTGGCGAAGCAAGGTCTGCTGGTTCTCACCCTGGCCGATGGCCAGGTTGAGCACTACGGACTCGGTCCACCCTCGCTCCCCGTAGCGACGATCGAACCACTCACGAGAGGTTGGAAACAGTCCCGCTGACTCGAACGGCAGGTCGATGCCGGTCGGCTCGTTGAAACCGAGCTCCGCCACCCCGTGGGTCAGCGCGTCGAGACCGACCGACTGTGCGGCCTGGTAGAAGAACACGTTGCAGCTTCGCTTGATGGCGCCGGACAGATCGAGTCGTCCGTGGCCATCGGGCTTCCAGCACCGGAAAAACCGGTTTCCGTAGCGCAGTGCGCCACCACACGAGTTGGGCACATAGCTGTCGATCGCGAGCGTCTGTTCCTTCATTCCGATCGTCGATACGACCAGTTTCCACGTCGAGCCCGGGGAGTATGTGGCGACCGAGGCGCGATTCAGCAGCGGATTGTCCGGGTCCTCGCGCAGGCGACTCCAGAGCTCGGACTCGATGCCGCCTATGAAAGCGTTAGGGTCGAACGTCGGGTGGCTGTAAAGCAGCAGTACCTCGCCCGTCCGTGGGTCGAGCGCCACGGCGCCGCCGCGCATTCCATCCGGAAAGATCGAATCCGCGAGCTCTTGGAGCTCGAGGTCTATGCCGAGCTGGAGATCGTGTCCGGGTACGGCCGGTGTGCCGAAGTTGCTGCCGAACTCCCGCACCACGGTTCCAAGGGCTGTCACCTCGACGTAGCGCACGCCCGGTGTGCCAGCGAGCTCGGCCTCATACTGCTTTTCGATGCCGTCTTTCCCGATCACCCGACCGGGTTCGTACTCGGCGTACTCCGGGCGCTCGAGCTCGGTCTCGCTGATCTCTCCTACATAACCGATCATGTGCGCGATCGCCTCGCCGCCCGGATAATGCCTCTTGGGTCGCATCTGAACGACCGCGTGCCGGAACTCGGGTCGACGTGCCTCGACAAAGGCAACCTGTTCGAGGCTCGCGTTCTCTCGGAGCACGAGCGGCTGGTTCGAGTAGCGTCGGTATTTCGCCAGCAACGCCGTCTGAGTCTGCTCGTCGAGGCCCAGGTGGGGCGCGAGCCGGCGCACCGTTGCCTCGACCGTATCCCGCGGGCCCGGCAGCACGGAGATCGCGTACCCGGGGACGTTCTCGGCGACGACACGACCTCGCCGGTCATAGATGGTGCCCCGCGGCGCAGGAATGGAAATGGCCCGCAGGCGATTCTCCTCGGAACGAAGGACATAGTCTGCCCGGCCCAGGACCTGTATCCGGAAGAACGCCGCCAGGAGCACGGACAGCGCAAGCATCAGTGCCGCGAGGGCGACTCGGCCTCGATGCCTTCGCAAAGCGAGTCTCTCGACGTCGGCTCTCACTGTCGGGTCTCCGCACGGAACGTGGCGTCCGCCTTACGCCAGCACACGGTCCGTCATCCAGCAGATGAGACTGGTGGAGGCAGCCGAGGACGGCGACAGGAACAGCACGAAGGTCCAATCCAGATTCTGACTCGAGAGAACGGCCACGGTCAGCTGGGTAACCCACACGCCGAGAAAGATGGTGCCCGGCAGGTAGGCGGGAGAGTCGGAGAAGAGCAGGTCCCGCGATCGCGCAGCGGCGTATCCGACGAGCGTGTAGACGACCATGACGCTACCCATGTCCTTCAGCGCCATCGAAGCCTCCATGAGGCCGAGCACGAAGCCCAACACGGCAGCGTGTCCAGCGCGGAGTCCCAGTGCGCCCAGAATCAGCCCGCCTGCAAGCAGGTCCGGGCTTCCGGGCCAACGCACGAGCAACGGACGGAGAGCGAAGTGCAGCACGATGAGACAGACCACCGCGACGGCCATGGCCCGGGCTCTCCCGTGAGGCATTTACGCGTCCGGCACAGTGGTCGTGTCGGAGTCCGCGACCGTCCTGCGCTCGGCGGCCGTGTCACGCGAGGCAACGCGCTCCGCTCCACGCATCGCCGGCCGTCGCCAGACGAGCACCGCCGCGGCATTCTCCGGTCGTACAGCCGGCTCGACGAGGTAGCGTCGCATCCAGCCGGACTCCGGCTCGGACTCCTCACGGACGGTCCCGACGCGTATGCCCGCGGGAAACACTCCGGCCAATCCGGTCGTCAGCAGCGCGGTTCCCGCGGCAATCGACCCCTGATAGGGCGCGCCTTCCAGCAGCATGGTAGCCTGCCCGCCTTCGCTGCGAATCGGCCGCACGATGCCCGTCACACCGGTCCCAGCCGCATGCACGCTCACGCGGAAGTCGGGATGGCTCCAGAACTCGCCCAGCGCACCGTTCTCGTCCGTCCCTCGGAGGATACCGACCAGCCCATCCCCGTTGACCACACCGACGGGAGGATCGAGCTCACCGATCCCACGACCACCCAAAACGAAGACGTCCGAGTCACCGACCCTGGGACGACCGGGAAAGAGGTCTGCCGGTGCGTAGTCGCCCTCCAGCCGCCGAGCGAGAGCGAGCAGGCCGCGCAACGTCGCGATTTCGTTCGCGGTCAGGCGACCGGTCACGACCTCGCGTACCAGCGAATCTCGCTCCTCCCGCAAACGCTCGTACCGAGTTCGCAAGCGCGCGCGCTCTACGAAGGACTCCTGGAGGACGAGGAACGGTCGGAGTACGGAAGCGCGCAACGCGACGGCCACGCGCGCCTGGTGTGGCTCGGGAAGAGAGGAGAAGATCCCGGAGCTGGCGAGCAGAGCGAGCAGCACGATCAAATCCGATCGTCCCCTGCGACGCTCCCCGTTCTGCTCGATCCTCATCGCTCGCTCCCGGAGCGACGGCTCAGGTCGTCAGGACGCTGCGGTAGCGATCCAGATCGTCGAGGATCCGGCCACAGCCGCGCACGACGCACGTCAACGGCTCCTCGTCGACATGGATCGGCAGACCCGTCTCCTCGCGGAGCAGATCATCGAGCCCCCGAACCAGAGCTCCGCCGCCGGTCATGACAATCCCGCGATCGACGATGTCCGACGCCAGCTCGGGCGGTGTAATCTCGAGCGCGCGCCGTACGGCGCCGACGATTTGCTGAATCGGGTCCTGCATGCACTCCCGGATCTCGGCCGAATGCACGCGGACCGTCTTGGGAATCCCGGACACCAGGTCTCGGCCCTTGACCAGCATCTCCTTCTCATCCTCCATCGGGTAGGCGGACCCGATCTGGATCTTGATGGCCTCGGCCGTCGGTTCACCGATCAGCAGGTTGTAGTTCTTGCGGAGAAAGGAGACGACGGCGGAGTCGAGCTCATCGCCGCCGACGCGGATCGAGGTGTCCGCCACCGAACCCGCGAGGGCGATCACCGCGATCTCGGTCGTACCGCCACCCACGTCGATGACCATGTTGCCGGTCGGCGTTTCGACGGGAAGTCCCACGCCGACGGCGGCGGCCATCGGCTCGGAGACCATGTAGACGTCTTTGGCACCCGCGGCATGAGCGCTCGACCGGACAGCCCGTCTCTCCAGCTCCGTGATTCCCGAGGGTACCCCCGCGACGACGCGTGGGCGGATCTTGAAGAATCGGTTCGCCGTGACCGTCTTGAGGAAGTACCGGAGCATGATCTCCGTGACATCGACGTCGGCGATCACGCCGTCCTTCAAAGGCCGAATCGCCTCGATGCCGCTCGGAGTCCGACCGAGCATCCGCTTCGCCTCGAGGCCGATTCCTTTGATGCGGCCTGAATCCTTCTCCACGGCGACGACGGATGGCTCGTTGAGGACGATTCCCTCGCCCTTGACGTACACGAGGGTGTTGGCCGTACCGAGATCGACCCCTATATCGTTGATCGGCAGGATGCTGCCGCGTAGCGACCACCTGCCCATCAGCTTGCGGGAGCTGCCGGCAGTCGCCGGGTCATGTGCCGCCCTCTCTTCATCTTCACCTCACCCTTCCCAACCCCGTCTGGACCGCAGAACCGGTGCCAGCCCACGTGGACCACCAGTCGTCGCCGTCAGGAGCTCCACCGAGCCCCCGGAACCTCGGCGACCGACCTGCCGGGGGGCCTTGACCAGACGCGCGTCGCCGTGCGGGAGCGCGGGATAACGCGGAAATGTAGGCGCCGCCTGCAAAAGGCGAAAGGACGGGCCGAACGCGCCCCGGACCGGTCACTTACCCTCCAAAACCACTTCCAGCGGGGTGTACTTCAGATCGAAGGCCTCCGCCACGGCGGCGTAGGTGCATTCTCCACCCACGGCGTTGACACCTCGGGCCAGTACGGGGTCGCGTCGGCATGCCTCGAGCCAGCCCAGATCGGCAAGGTGCCCGGTGTAGGGGAAAGTCGCATTGGTGAGCGCCAGGGTAGACGTGTGGGGAACGGCACCAGGCATGTTCGCCACACAGTAGTGAATCACGCCGTCGACGACGTACGTGGGATCATGGTGAGTCGTCGGTCGTGCCGACTCCACGCACCCGCCCTGGTCGACGGCCACGTCCACGATGACAGACCCGTCCTTCATGAGGGCGAGGTCTTCATTCAGCACCAGCATCGGCGCCTTCCCACCCGTCACGAGCACGGCTCCAACGAGCACGTCCGCGCGCTGCAGCTGTTCCAGGATCGCGTGTCGATTCGAATAGACGAGATCTACATTCGCAGGCATGACGTCGGACAGATAGCGAAGACGATCGAGATCCACGTCCAGAATCGTCACGTGAGCGCCGAAGCCCGCCGCGATCTTGGCCGCGTTTGTCCCGACGACTCCACCACCCAGGATCACGACTTCGGCCGGCAGGACGCCGGGCACACCGCCCAGAAGAAGTCCGTACCCGCCCGATGTCTTCTCCAGATACTTCGCCCCCTCCTGGACCGCCATTCGGCCCGCGACCTCCGACATCGGCGTGAGAAGCGGCAACTCGCCGTTCGGCAGCTCCACCGTCTCGTAGGCGATGGCCACACAGCCCCGGTCCAGGATCGTTCGCGTCAGCGTCTCGTCCGCAGCGAAATGGAAGTAGGTGAAGATGACGTGGTCCGAGCGGATGTGCGCGAACTCCGGCTCGATCGGTTCCTTGACCTTCACGATCATCTCGGCACGGGCCCAAACCTCGTCCGCATCATCGGCGATACGAGCCCCGACTTCTTCGTACGCCGAATCCGCGAACCCGCTCGCTCCGCCTGCGCTGCGCTCGATCACGACCTCATGCCCTGCGGCGACGAGTGCCTCGGCGCCCGCAGGTACCATGGCGATCCGATTCTCGTCGTCTTTTATCTCTTTCGGCACACCGATGATCATCGATCAGCTCCTCGTGCGAATGGGTGCGTCACGTGTTCGCCCGTCTCTTCCGACTTCCGCGACGGGAACGGCGTCGGCCCCAACCGGCGACATCTCGATTACTGCCAATCTGTCAGGATGAAACAAGGCACACGCTTTCGCCACCTCGTCCCTACGAATCCGATCGATCCGCTCACACACCTCGTCCAGCGTTCGATAGGGTCGCTCGTACAACGTCAGCCCGGCAAGCCTGTTCATGCGGGCGCCAGGCGACTCGAGCGAGATCATCATGCGACCCTTGAGCTCTGTCTTCGTATCCTCGATCTCGCGATCCGACAGGCCCTGTTCCGCCAGGCTCTTGAGCTCACCCAACAACAACTCGAGTGCCGCCTCGGAGGTGTCGGGGCCTGTGCCCACATACGCCCCCGCGTGCCCACCGGCGGCGTAGAAGGACTGAAAGCTGTACACCGAGTAGGCAAGCCCCCGCTCCTCACGAATGCTCTGGAACAGCCGGGAGCTCATGCCGCCACCCAGCGCCGTGTTGACGAGCACCACGGCGTAACGCAGCGGATCGCGGAACGGAACCGTGAGCCCTCCCGCCACCAGATGCGTCTGGCGCGCCGACACGTGGGGAACGCGCGTGATGCCGGCGTCCGAGGCGACGGGGGTCGAGAGCTCGGTCGGCCGTGAACCGCCGGTGGACGGCAGCGACGCTTCGATCAGCCCCACCAGTTTCTCGTGGTCCACTCGTCCGGCCGCAGCGATGACCACGTTCGCAGGCCGGTACGCACGCGAATGGTAATCCCGAACGAGGGCCGTCCCCAGACTCTCGAGAGAGCTTCGTGTACCGATCACGGGGGCGCCGTAGGGATGACTCCCGTAGAGGCGCGCGGCGTGCTCCTCGAACACGAGCTCTTCGGGAGTCTCCTCGATCCCGGCCAGCTCTTCGAGGATCACTCCTCGCTCGAGCGCCAGGTCCCCCGCACGCAGGGCAGGCTGAAAGGTGAGATCCGTGAGCACGTCAACGGCTGCCTCGAGCGCATCATCGGGAACGTGCGCCTGGAAGGCCGTAACCTCGTGCGACGTGTAGGCATCCACGCCACCTCCGACCTGTTCGATCTCGCGCGCCAGTTGGTGTGCGGACCGATGGTTGGTCCCCTTGAACACGAGGTGTTCCAGCAGGTGGGAGATGCCGCCCTGACCCGGCGGTTCGTGAGCGCTTCCCTGACGCACCCACAGACCCAACGCGACGGACCGGACGGCGTCGATCCGCTCCGACAGAACGATGGGGCCTTCCGGCAGCCTTGTCCGGTAGACCCCAACGTCCAGTCGTTCGGCGTTACGGGCCATCATCAACGTACCGTGACGACCCGGCCTCTTTGGCGCGAGATGGCGACCGGGCGTCGCCGACGACCCGGACACCGATCGCTTCAGTCCGCCGCGCCGACGCCCATGGCAGCACGCCGGGAGAGTTTGAGACGACCCCGGTCATCGACGGACAGGAGCTTGACGTCGACCTCGTCCCCCGGCTTCACGACATCTTCCGTACGCTCGGTGCGCCCTTCCTCAAGCTCGGAAATGTGACACAGCCCCTCGACGCCGGGGATGATCTCCACGAAGGCACCGAAGGAGGTGACGTTCTTCACGACGCCGTGGTACACGCGGCCGATCTCCGGCTCTTCGACGATCGCCTCGATCATCGCTCGCGCTCGCTCGCCGCCCTCGCCCGCGACGGAGGAGATCGTGATCACTCCGGTGTCCTCGATGTTGATGTCGGTGCCCGTCTCCTCCTGAATGGACCGGACGGTCTTCCCCTTCGGTCCGATCACCTCGCCGATCTTCTCCGGATTGATCTCGATCGTGATGATCCGCGGTGCATAGCGGGACATCTCGGTCCGCGGCTCGGCCAGCGTGCGGCCCATTACGTCGAGAACGTGGAGGCGAGCGTTTCGAGCCCGCTCCAGCGCATCCTTCATGGTCTCGTGCGACAGACCGCTGACCTTGATGTCCATCTGGACGGCCGTGATGCCTCGATCGGTTCCGGCGATCTTGAAGTCCATATCGCCGAGGGCATCCTCGACACCGAGGATGTCGGTCAAGATGGCCGTCTCGTCGTCCTGCTTTACGAGACCCATGGCGATGCCGGCACACGGGGAGCGCAGCGGGACCCCGGCGTCCATGAGCGACAGAGAGCCGCCGCATACGGTGGCCATCGAGCTAGATCCGTTCGATTCGAGGATGTCCGAGACGATGCGAATCGTGTACGGGAACTCGTCATACGGCGGAAGCAGAGACTGCAGCGCCCGCTCCGCGAGCATCCCGTGACCGATCTCGCGCCGGCCCGGCCCGCGGAAGAACCTCACTTCGCCGACGGAGAAAGGCGGGAAGTTGTAGTGCAGCATGAACGACTTCGACGTCTCCGTCTGTACGTCGATCGAGTCTATCCGCTGCTCGTCGCTGACGGTCCCCAGCGTCGTGACGGCCAGCGCCTGCGTCTGGCCTCGCGTGAAGAGCGCCGAGCCATGGGTTCGTGGGAGGATGCCCACATCGCAGGAGATGGCACGCACCTCGTCCAGACCGCGCCCGTCGATGCGCTCGCCGTGCTCGAGGATCTGACGCCGCATCGTCTGCTTCTCCATCTCGCGCACGACGTTGCGAACGTCGTTGGCTCCGTCCGGGAACTCACCCTCGAGCTGCTCGACCAGCTCGTCCTGCAACGTCGAGAGCGCCTGGTTTCGTTCCTCCTTGGTGGGAAGATCGAGCGCCTCCCGGACCCGGTCCGCCCCCGAGGCTTCCACCCGGGCTCGCAGCTCGGGATCGATGCCCGCCTCTTCGTACTCGAACTTTTGCGGAGGGCCACCCACGGCCTCTACGAGCTCCATCTGCAGGTCGATGAGCTGGCGGATCGCCTCGTGGGCCGTATCCAGCGCTCCCAGCAACTCGTCTTCGCTGATCTCCAGCGCCGCACCCTCGATCATCACGAGGGACTCGCGCGTTCCGGCCACTACAATGTCAAGATCCGAAATCTCGAGTTGCTGAAACGTCGGGTTGATCAGCCACTCGCCGTCGACTCGCCCGATCCGCACGCCCGCGATGGGTCCGCCCCACGGGATGGCTGACAGCGTAAGTGCCGTTGACGCTCCCAGCATGCCGACAACGTCCGCGTCGTTCTCCTGATCGGCCGAGATCACGAAGCAGGCTACCTGGGTCTCGTTTCTGTAGGTGTCGGGGAACAGGGGGCGCAGGGGTCGGTCGATCTGCCGAGCGGACACGACCTCCTTATCGCCAGGTCGACCCTCTCGCTTGATGAAGCCGCCCGGGAACTTCCCGGCGGCATAGCTCTTCTCACGGTACTCGACGGTCAGCGGAAAGAACGGCCGATCGGATCGCCTTCTATCCGCGACGGCGGTCACCAGTACGACCGTCTCTCCGAATTGGACGGTCACGGCGCCGTCAGCCTGACGGGCCATCCGCCCCGTTTCGATCACCAGCCGGCGGCCGGCAAATTCACGCTCTACTCTGTGACTCATTTCTTTTTCTCTTCTCTCTTACGATTTCTTACAACAAGTCGTCTTCGCCGCCCGCGATCCGGCCGAAATGATCGACGGCCCGAAGATCGGGGGCGTAGCGGACGAGGCGCCGCCTTCTTGCGGCAGTTCCAGCGCACGGGCACCCGCCCGGGTCGAGCCGGGCTCGAGGTGCGCGTCGTGTTCTACCATGGTCGGTGGGTCCGTTCGACGGCCCAGGCGGAGGGGAGATGGGCGGATTCCACTCCAGGTACGGGGTCCGCGTCAGCGCCGCAGGCCCAGCTCTTCGATCAGCCAGCGATACCGCTCCACGTCCTTCTTGCGGAGGTAGTTCAACAGTCGCCGCCGACGCCCCACCATCTTGAGCAGGCCGCGTCGGCTGTGATGATCCTTCGGGTGGGTACGAAAGTGATCCGTCAGCTCCTGGATGCGCTCCGTCAGCAGGGCTACCTGCACGGTCTCGGAGCCGTGATCCTTCTCACGTCGCCCGAACTTCTCGATCAGCTCTTCTTTCCTCTGCTTCTCCACGTCGCCTTTCTCCGTCGCGGCTCCGGCGGCCGCGCGCACATGCCTTTCCTGATGCAATCGCCAATAATATTCGCAGTTACAGCGTCTGTAAAGCCTGACTCGACCTGCGCGCCTACCGCGCGTGGTCGGCACCCTCGAAGAAGGCCAGGGCCTCCTCGCGGTCCCGACGCATCTGCTCCACCAGCTCACCCGCCGAGGCGAAGGGCCGCACACCCCGCAGTCGCGACAGGAATTCGACTTGCACGTCTTCGCCGTAGATCTGCCCGTCGAAGTGCAGCAGATAGAGCTCGAGAGACGGGGGAGACCCCGGGAATGTCGGTCGCGGCCCCAGATGCAGAAGACCGTCACGGATCTCCGTGCGCAGACTCGCCCGTACCGCGTAGATCCCGTCTCTGGGGATGAGCTTCCGATCGTCGCTCGGCACGAGGTTCGCCGTCGGGAAGCCGAGCGATCGACCCCGTCCCATCCCCTGAACGACCGTGCCACGCACCGAGTAGGGACGGCCCAGCGCCCGAGAAGCCTCTTCGGCCCTCCCCTCGAGAAGAAGCGCTCGAATCCTTGTAGACGACACCTCCGCTCCGTCGACGATCACTTCAGCGACGACGTCTACGTCGAATCCGAACCGCTGACCGAGGACCTGCAGCGTGCGGAAGTCACCCGATCGCGAGCGACCGAATCCATGGTCGTATCCGATGACCAGCTCGCGAGCTTGCAGCCGGCGGACCAGCACCTCGCGCACGTATTGCTCTGGCGTATGACGGGCCAGGACACGTGTGAAGGGTAGAAAGGCCACGTAGTCCAGTCCGAACTGCGCCAGTATCTCCTTCTTCTCGTTGGGAGTCGTCAGTCGGAGGGGGGCTTCATCCGGACGCACCACGGAGAGCGGATGGCGGTCAAACGTGAGCAGGACACTGTGCAAATGGCGCGATTTGGCCCGCTGTTCGATCTCCTTGAGGATGGCCTGATGACCGAGATGGACCCCGTCAAACGTCCCGACCGTGACCACCGTGCCCTGCACCGTCGGTGGAAGGCCACTTCTCGAATCACGATCGAAGGACACGTGTTGCATCGTCCGAGCCCTCAGTCCCTCGACAGGACCTTGCGAGGCTGCAATTCCGTCTCCCTGCGCTCGGCGATCGCGATGAGTCTATCGCCGGCCATCAGAGCCACGGGCACCGCGGCGTCATCCTCCGCCGCGCCGAAGCGCTCGCTCGGCCACAGAATCGCGTCCGCCGGTATCCGGCGACCCTCCCTCACGTCCGCGAGCTCCGATCCATCGAGCTGCCGCTGCGGCAGCCAATCGACCGCCTCTCCCGGCGAACACCAGTGCGGCCGTTCGAGGGTGACCCCCGCCAGCCGGTCCGCCGCCCACGCATCCGCGACCGTGAACGGCCCGATCGCCGTCCTCCTGAGGGCCGTAAGGTGCGCTCCGCATCCCAGGGCGCGGCCCAGATCACGGGCCAGCGCGCGCACGTAGGTCCCTGTCGACACTTCCGTCTCGATCTCGACCACGGGAGGTCGATAACCCGTCAGCTCGAGCCGGGAAACCGTCACGGGCACAGGCACCAGCCGGACATCCTCACCCGCCCGGGCCGATCGATGGGCCCGTCGACCCGCGACCTGCTTGGCCGAAAAGGCCGGCGGCCGTTGAAGCATCCGCCCGGTGTACGAGCGGAGCACTTCGCGTACGTGGCGCTCCGAGACCTGTCTCCAGTCTTCGCTGTGCCCACTGACGTCTCCCGTATGGTCGTGCGTATCCGTCTCCACACCAAGCATCAGCGAGCCAGTATATCGCTTGTCGAGGCGGTGAAAGTACTGCACGAGCCTCGTGGCCCGTCCCACCAGCAGGAGAAGGAGTCCCGTCGCGAACGGATCCAGTGTGCCCGCGTGACCGATTCTGCGGAGGCCGACGGCCGTGCGTGCGCGGGCGACGACGTCGTGAGAGGTGGGGCCCTCCTGCTTGTCCACCAGCAGGAGGCCGCCGTCAGTCGGCACCCGGCTCGTCGGGTCCATCCTGGCGGGCCTCTTCCAGCAATTGCTCGATACGAGTGGCACGCTCCAGCGTGTGATCCACCTCGAAGTGGAACTCCGGAACGCGTCTGAGACGCAACAGCTTGCCGAGCCTGCGCCGCATGAATCCGGACGCGCTCGCAAGGCCTTCCACCGCCTGCTCGGCCCCGACCTCGTCGTCCAGCGTGCGGATATACACAGTGGCGTGCGTGAGGTCGGGAGCCGTGACCACGTCGGTCACGGTCACGGTCTGGACGCGCGGGTCCTTCAGCTCACGTCGTATGAGTCGAGAGAGCTCTCGGCGGAGAAGCTCGTTCAGACGCGCGGTCCTCTGCTGGTTCATCGGGAGCGGGAGCCCCGGGTAACCGGGGTCAATAAAAGACGGTCTCGCGCTCGATCACGTGCGCACGCGGATCGGCCGCGATGAGGCGGTCGAGCCGGGACATCACCTTCTCGGCGTGGCGGCGGTCCGTGGCGACGAGCGCCGCCCACAGCTCGGTCTTTTGCCAGCGGTCGTGAAAGTCGGTTTCGGCGGCCGAGACGTGGTGTTTGTTGATCAGTTGGTCTCGCAGGCTCCGAACCACGGCGCGCTTCGATTTGAGCGAGTCGCAGCCCGGCAAGTGAAGGACCCACCGAACGACTCCAACCACGGCCATCTTCGATGATCAGGAGGCGGACTGCCCCGAGAGGGTCCTCGCGACCTCCTGAACCTCGTAGCACTCGATCACGTCGCCGACTTTGATATCGTTGTAGCCCTCGATGGCGAGGCCGCACTCGTACCCCTCGCGAACCTCGCGCACGTCGTCCTTGAAGCGCTTCAGGCTGAGGATCTTCCCATCGTAGATCTGGACCTGATCGCGCAGGAGGTGGACGGGAAGGTTACGGCGCATGGTGCCGCCACTGACGTAACAGCCGGCGACGGTGCCAACCTTGGGGACCCGGAAGAGCTCACGAACCTCGGCCGTGCCGACCGTGATCTCCCGCTGCTCGGGCTCCAGAAGACCCTCGAGCGCCAGACGGATATCTTCCACGGCTTCGTAGATCACGTTGTAAATCCGGATCTCGACACCTTCGCGATCGGCCACGTCCTGCGCCTTCACATCCGGCCGGACGTGGAACCCGATGATGAGCGCCTGGCTCGTGGTCGCAAGCAGCACATCGGATTCCGTGATGCCGCCCACCGCCCGGTGGATCACCTCGACCGCGACCTCCTCGGTGCTGAGCCTCTCCAGTGAATCCTGGAGCGCCTGCACGGATCCGTCGGTGTCGCCCTTGATCACCAGGTTCAGGCGCGCCTGCTCGCCGGCCCGGATCTGTTCGAAGATGTCCTCGAGCCGGGTGCCGGGAGCGCGCTTGCGCAGCTCCTTCTCGCGTTCGAGCTGCTGGCGACGGCCTGTAATCTCGCGCACCCGCTCGGCGCTCAGCGCGACCAGAGCGTCTCCGGCCTGAGGTACGCCTTCCAGACCGACCACTCGCACGGGCGTGGAAGGTCCGGCCGCGGAGACGTTCTTGCCCCGTTCGTCGAGAAGGGCACGCACGCGGCCTCCGTGGAGACCGCACACGAAGTCGTCGCCCACCGCAAGCGTTCCGTGTTGCACGAGTACCGTCGCAACGGGGCCCATGCCACGATCCAGCTCCGCCTCGACGACGGTTCCCCGCGCGGCCCCTTCGGCAACTCCTTCGAGCTCGAGCACCTCGGCCTGGAGGAGTACCTTCTCGAGAAGATCCTCGATCCCCTCGCCGGTCTTGGCCGAAACAGGGGCGGCGAGCACGTCTCCGCCGAACTCCTCCAGCACCACCTCTTCGGCAAGAAGCTCCTGCTTCACCTTCTCGACGTTGGCCGTCGGAAGGTCGACCTTGTTGATGGCCACGACGATCGGGACACCGGCGTTACGGGCGTGACTGATCGCCTCCACGGTCTGCGGCATGACGGCGTCATCCGCCGCTACGACGAGAATGACCAGATCCGTGATTTCCGCGCCGCGCGCCCTCATCGCGGTGAACGCCTCGTGACCCGGTGTGTCAAGGAACGTGATCGTCCGCTCCGTGTCCAGCATCACCGCGTACGCGCCGATGTGCTGTGTGATGCCACCCGCCTCGCCGGCGATGACATTGGTCTTGCGGATGAGGTCCAGCAGAGACGTCTTCCCGTGGTCGACATGTCCCATGACCGTGACCACCGGCGCGCGGGCGACGGCGTCGCCTTCGGACTCGTCGAACTCGGCAATGTCGGCCAGATCCGCCTCATACCCCTCTTCACGAATCGCCCTGTAGCCCGCCGCCTCGCAGATCAGCTCGATCTGGTCGAAGTCGAGCCGCTGGTTGATCGTCACCATCAACCCGAGATTCTTGAATGCGAACGTGATCACCTGTTGAGGCGACACGTCGATCAGATCGGCCAGCTCAGCCACGGTCAGAAACTCGTTGACCCGAACCGTCTTCGTCTCGGCCTCTTTCTCAAGCTCCCGCAGCTCGCGCTCGGCTTCCTCCTGCGCCGATGCCTCGCGCCGTCGTTTACGGTGCGGCGTCGCCTCGATCGAGGCGAGCGTCTTCTTTACGCTCTCCTTGACCGCTTCCTGATCCACGCTGCGACGTTTGCGACGCTGCCGCCGCGACGTGCGGCGGCCGTCGATCGTGTAGCCCTCCGCCTGAATTCGGACCGTGCCACCCGGGGCGGCCGATGCCGTCGGAGGGGCCGGGGCCGCGGGCATATCGCGGCGAACGGGCTTGGGCTTGCGCTTGGGACGGGTCTTCTTGCGCGGTTTCCCTTCTTCCTCCTCCAGCTCTGCGGGGAGACCCTCCTCCGCGACCAGCTCCTCGGCCGGCGGCGCCTCCACCTCGAGCTCGATCTCGGCCTCGAGGGCCTGTTCCTCGTCGGCTTCGCTCACCGCGGCGACTTCCTCGTCCGCGCCAATGCCCTCCGGCGGGGCCTTCAATTCGGCAGCCAGCGCCTCTTCCCTAACCTCGGCTTCTTCCGTGGCTTCCTCTGCGACCGGCTCCTCTTCCGAGATCGCGGCCAGCTCCTCCGGCGGGGCTTCGACGGCCTCCGCTGGTGCCTCCGCGACCTCTTCCGGCGCTTCGACCGCCGTCTCCTCCGCCGCCGGGGTCACCTCCTCGGTCGCGGCTGTTTCCTCGATCAGCCTGGGCTGCTGCCGGCGGCGCCGGCGGCGGCGGGTGGGTGCGGCGCGACCCTTGCCCGCAGCCAGATCCGTTCGTCTCTCTCGCTCCAGCCGCGCGTGAAGACGTGCGATCTGATCCGACTCAACCGACGACATATGACTGCGCACGGGGATATCCATCTCGCGCAGCATCTGGATGAGCTGGCTAGACTCGACGCCGAGTTCCTCGGCCACTTCGTATACGCGCAACTTCGTCGACAACGACGATCCTCCTGCTCTGCTCAGGCCTGTACCCGCGCGGCGTACTCCGACCGACACTCTTCGAGGCCGTCAACCGCTCGTTGGGCGAGACCGGAATCGGTCACCGCGACGACCACAACGCGACCCCGGCCGACGGCCGCGCCCAGTTCTTCCATCGTGGCGCACTCGAACGTGCGCGCCTCACGCAACGTCGAGCCGAGCCGGCGACGTGCGTTCTCGCCGGCATCCCGCGCCACGACGATCGCCGCCACCTGACCCTGGCGGCTCGCGGTTCGCACGGCGTCTGTACCTACGACCAATCGCCCGGCTCGCCGGGCCAGACCCAGCACATGGAGCGCATCTTGCTCTGCCCCGGAACGCTCGGTGCTCAGCTCGGTTCCTCCGTTTCGTCGGCCGTCGCTGAAGCGACCTCGGCAACCATCTCATCGCGTGGCTCCGAGGCTTCCTCAGCTTCCTCCTCCGCAAGCTCACCAGCTCCGGCGGCCTCCGCGCTCGCCTCGGTGCTCTCCTCGCCGGCCTCAACGACCTCCAGACCGGCTTCCTGGAGTTCCGCCTCGGCACCGCTGGAAGGAGCCACAACCTGATCTTCCGCGTTTTCCTCGATGACCGTAAGCTCGTCGATCAATTCCTCGAGCAGATCGGCTTCGTCCGGCCCGATCCCGGGCACCTGCAGGAAGTCGTCGCGCGCCAGGTCCAGGACGTTGAAGAAACTGTCGATCCCGGCCGCTTCGAGGGCCGCCAACGTCGCGGGGGGAATCCCCTTCAGCTCGGACAGCGGGAAGTCGACCATCTCGTACTCCTCGCCTCCGCCGAACAGCGCCGTGTCGACCCCACGTTCCACCCAATCGCGACTCGAGTAGAGGTCGATCTGCCAACCGATCAGCTGCGACGCGAGCCGAACGTTCTGTCCGTTCCTCCCGATCGCAAGCGAGAGCTGATCTTCGTCTACGATCGCCGTGATCACATGGCGGTTCGAGTCTGAAATGACCTTCGAGACTCTCGCCGGAGCCAGCGCCCGTCTCGCGAAGATCTCCGGATCCGGGTGCCAAGGAACGATGTCAATCCTCTCTCCGCTCAGCTCGGAGACAACCGCCTGAACGCGCGAGCCCTTGAGACCCACACAGGCACCGACCGGATCAACGGCCTCGTCCCTCGACGACACCGCGACCTTCGTCCGGCCTCCAGCCTCCCGAACGATCTCGCGAATCTCGACGATGCTTTGATAGACCTCCGGCACCTCGAGCGCGAACAGCGCCGCGACGAACTCGGGCGCTGCTCTCGACAGAATGAGGCGCGGGCCTCGCGGCGTCTCTTCCAGCTCCTTGAGCACACAGCGAATCGGCTCGCCCTGGCGGAAGCGTTCTCGCGGATTCCGTTCTCGCCACGGGATGATCGCCTCGGCCTCTCTGGCACGATTCAGCATCACAACGATCTTGCCTCGCTCGATCGCCTGTACCTCGCCGGAGACGAGGTCCCCGACCCGGTCCGCGAACTCTTCGCGAATGCGCTCTCGCTCGCCTTCCCGCACCCGTTGGATGATCCGCTGCTTGGCCGCCATGACGGCGGAACGCCCGAACTCTCGAAACGAAACCGGGATCTCCATGAGATCCCCTTCCTGGAAGTCCGGGTCGTCCCAGCGGGCTTGCTCCAGGCTGACCTGGCGGGCCGGATCTTCGACGTCCTTCACGACTTCCTTCAGCACCACGATGCTGATGTCACCGTCGTCGTGGACCTCGATCTCGGCCTCTACAGGGCCCCCGAATCGGCGCGCCAGCGCGGCATGGATCCCCTCACGAATGAGATCGTGCAACTCGTCGTCTGACAACGACTTGTTAGCCGTCATCATACGAAACGCTTCAACTACAGGAATTTGATCGCTCACTTACGTCTCGCGGTCTTGTGCTTCCTGCCGGCCGAATCGCTCCGGCTCTCTTCCCAATCGTACACGAGCTTGGCGCGTGCGACGGCGTCGATCGACACCTCCACGCGCCCCTCGTCCGACTCCAACGCCACACGCTCACCTGCGTCGCCGACTCGTCCCAGCAACCGACCCTCCACCTGACGACTGCCCTCGCGCAGCGGGGCGAATCCACGCAGGATCACACGCTGGCCGGCAAACCGATCAAAATCGTCCGGCTTCGTGAGTGGTCGCTCCACACCCGGCGAGGAGACCTCGAGAATGAAGCTCGACGGCGCCCCGGGACCCTCCGCCAGCAGTTCGTCCAGCGCACGGCTCACGCTCACGCAATCATCGACGGTGACCGTCGAATACCCCGGCTCGCTTCCGGGACGATCGATGCGGACCCGAAGCAGCGGGCGGCGACGTGCCCCTCCGCGCTCCAGTGCCACGAGCTCGTACCCGAGAGACTCGACCGCAGCGGCCACGGCCTCGCCCAGCTCCGACGTCACCGCGGGCTTCATCTCGCTACCCCTCGCACAGCCTACTTTCAACAAAAAAGTGGGGTTAAACAGAGTCCCCACTTCTCGTCACGAATCACGGTGGCCCGGCCGACCGGCACCGGGCCTTTTCGAGCCGTTCAATTCTATGCCGGCGGCCCCTGTCGAGCAACCGAAGCGGGCGCCGACCCTCGCCAACCGAGGAACGCGGCCATTCGACCCGCTGCGCCCTGACTACCCCTGTGAGAGTGGAAACGATCCCCCGAACAGCGGCTACACCACGCCGAAACGGAGACCTGCGCCCGAGGCACGCCCAGACCGAGGGCCTGCTCCGTCAACGCCAAGCGCAGATCCAGTGGTCCACGCTCCGGCGGCTGGCCCAGAGCCTTCATGACTTCGGGTCCGACCTCGTAACAGCGCCCACAGATCGCCGGACCCAGATGCATCCAGAGGTCATCGATACCGGCGCCGGTGCACCCTACTAGGCGCGAAAGACCCGATTCGAGGATACCCGCCGCCGTCCCACGCCAGCCGGCATGCAGCAACAGGAGCGCCTCCGTTTCGGGATGCAGCACGTGGATGGGCACGCAGTCCGCCACGCTCACGGCCAGAAGGACACCGGGACGGTCGCACAGGAGTCCGTCCGCCTCACCGAGCACGTGAACCGGAGGCTCGAGCCCCGGCTCACGATCACCGGTCGAGGCCGCGGCCCCCTGATCGGAGTGAAGACGTACGCGGACGACCCGCCGACCGTGCACCTGTGTGGCGAGAGCTACCGCCTGGAAGCCCAGCTGTGCCGCCAACTGTACGTACGCGTCACGCAGATGTCGCTCCGAACGGGCCGCCGAGAAACCGAAGTCCCGACCCGCCGCCATCCCCGTCACACCGCATACGACGCGCGCAAAACGGCTCTCCCAGTCCTCGTTGCGGTACAGCGCGAGCGGTTCTTCGGTGGCCTTCTCGTAGATCGCTCTGACACCGGCCTCGCTCGACGCTGTCACGCCGCGTCGTCGGTCCCGACCCGCTCGATGTCCGCCCCGAGGGCTGCAAGCCTCTCATCGATACGCTCGTAGCCGCGCTCAATCTGCCCGATGTTGTGGATGGTGCTCTCCCCCTCTGCGGCGAGGGCAGCGATCAGAAGCGCCATCCCCGCGCGGATGTCGGGGCTTTCGAGTCGGGCGCCACGCAGATCCGCTGGACCGGTGACCACGGCCCGGTGGGGATCGCACAGAACGATCCGCGCTCCCATGCTGATCACCTTGTCCACGAAGAACATGCGAGACTCGAACATCTTCTCGTGCACGAGAATCGTTCCGCGGCACTGCGTGGCGACGACCAGGGCGATGCTGATCAGGTCCGCCGGGAAGGCCGGCCACGGGCCGTCGTCGATCTTGGGTATCTGATTTCCCACATCCGGCTGGATCTCGAGCTCGGTGCCCCCGTGCACCTCGACCGCTCCGTCACGCAGCTCCATCGAGACCCCGAGGCGCTGAAACCCGATTCGCAGGCTTCGGAACTGGTTCAGATCCACATCCTCCACTCGCAGCGCCGACCGCGTCGCCGCCGCGAGCCCGATCGCACTGCCGATTTCGATGTAATCCGACCCGATCCGATGCTCACCCCCGCCCAGGCTGTCCACGCCCTCAATCTCCAGGTCCCGGCCCCCGATGCCTTCGATGCGTGCTCCCAGCGTGTTCAGGAACCGGCACAGATCCTGGACGTGGGGCTCGGCGGCGCTGTTCCTCAGAAGGGTCGTGCCCCGAGCCGTGACCGCCGCCAGGATCGCGTTTTCAGTGCCCGTGACGGACGGTTCATCCAGAAATATGTCGGCCCCCGTCAGCTGCTGCGCCCGAAGGAAGTACCGGTCCCCGACATCGACCTCCGCACCGAGTCCGCGCAGTGCCAGAAAGTGCGTATCCAGACGGCGGCGGCCGATGATGTCCCCGCCCGGTGGCGGGAGCTCCACCGAACCGAACCGGGCCAGCATGGGTCCGGCGAGCAGCACGGAGGCCCGAATCCGTCGCGACAGCTCGGGGTCCACCTCCGGGCTCCGGGCCCCCGCACACGAGATCTCGACTTCGTTGGGTGCGGCCCACTCGGCAGAGCACCCGAGACCCCGCAGGATCTCGAGCAATGTGCGAACATCCCGAATGTCCGGGACGTTTCGCAGCCGGACCGGCTCCGTCGCGAGGAGACAGCCCGCGATGATCGGGAGCGCCGCGTTCTTGTTGCCGGCCGGGCGAAAGGCGCCGGACAGCTCGCTGGGTCCTCGTATTCGATAGTAGCTCATGGCGTCATTCGCTCGGGTGTTCTGTGAGGCATCAAACTAGATCGGCTCGAGCGACGGCGGCAACGCGGTAGCCGGCTCGCATAGCGGCATATAGCTTGCTCATTACAGGTTTGAGCGGATGGGCGGGCGCTCCTGCGCTGGCGGGAAGCCCGGGGCCCTGAGAAGCCCGGAGGTTCGGTGAGCACATACGAGACGCTGATCATCATCGGCATGGCGCTGTGGATCGTCGTCGCCGTTTTCATGCTTGTGGCGGTGGTGTATATGATCATCCTCTTGCGATCCACGCGCCGGACGGGGCAACGCATCGTGGCGTCGACCGAGGGACTGCAGGACCAACTTCAGCCGGTCCTTCGCCACGCCGAGCGAGCCAGCGAGGACATCCAATCCATCGTTTCCGGACTCAGAACCGACGCCAGCGAGCTGGGTCGCACCATGCGCAGAGCCTCGCAGTCCACGGCACGCATGATCGACCTCGCGGAGGAACGGGTCGCGGAGGTCAGCGCCCTGCTGGAGGTCGTCCAGGAAGAGGCCGAAGAGACCTTTTTCTCCACAGCCTCGCTTCTCCGCGGCTTGCGCGCAGGAAAGCGAGCGCGAGGCGGGGGTCGCGTGCGCCGTGCCATCGGAAGCCTGGGTCGCGGCCGTTGAGAGCTCTCGGTATGGCGAGCGCCGTCCTGTTGGCCGGCGTGGCGCTCTTGTTGTTCCCCGGTGAGGCCCTCGCTTGGGGGCCTGGCACACACGTGTTCCTGGGCACGGAACTGCTTCGGTCTCTGAACCTCGTTCCCGGACCGATCGCGACACTCCTCGCGGCACATCCCATCGAGTTCCTGTATGGCAGTCTCGCGGCCGACATCTCGATGGGGAAGAAGTACGCTCCCGTCGGGAGACACTGTCATCACTGGCACGTGGCGCGAGAGATCGACGAGGCCGCGGGCGTCACTCGGTCGTTGAAGGCGACGACACTCGGCTACATGTGCCATCTGGCGGCTGATGTGGTCGCGCACAACGTGTTCGTGCCGCGCATGCTCCTGCTGGCCTCGTCCACGAGAGCCCTGGGTCACTCCTACTGGGAACACCGGATGGACTCACACGTCGGCTCACGATACCTGTCGCTCGCCCGGCAAACGGTGACCGAGTTCGATCATTCGCGGGCCGACGCCCTGTTCGACCAGGTGCTGTCCCACACCTTGTTCAGCTTCCGGACGAACCGGCGGATCTTCCGCGGACTGATCCGCATCCAGGACTTCCAGCGATGGCAGGACGTGTTTGACGCCGTCATCGACAACTCGAGATGGGATCTCGATCCAGGCGACCGTGAACGGTACCTGAGCGCCAGCTTCGATCTGATGGTCGGCTTGCTGCTGCGCGGTGAGAGCTCCGACGCGGTAGCGGCCGATCCGATTGGCGAGGAGGCGCTGATGCTGTCCAAGCGCGTCCGACGAAACGTCGTGATGCACGAAGGAGTCTCGGCCGCTCCCGAGCTCCATCGTTCAGCGGACGAACACTTCCCCTTGCCCGGGGATCCTTCGGGGGCCTGGATGGAGCGCGGAGGAACGTCGGAGCTGGCCGAGCGGATCGTGTCCCGGGCCTTGAGCCGGATCGCGCCCGAGCCCGAGCGGCGGCAGGCCTCGCTCGCCAGCTAGCCGCCCGGCGGCGCTTTGGCGATCCTCGCCGGGGCCGTCTGGCAAAACCCCTCAGTCGCGCGCGGCGGCGAGCCGCTCGGCCAGCAGCGCCTTCGCCTTCTTCGGGTCGGCTTTCCCTCCGGCCGAGCGCATCAGCGCGCCCATGAAGAAGCCGAACAGCTTGTCCTCCCCATCGGCGTACCGGGCCAGCTCGTCCGGGTGGGCGTGTAACACGGCGTCTACCCAGCCGGAGAGCTGGTCTACATCACTCACCTGGGCCAGCCCGTGTGTCCGTACGACCTCGTCGACGTCTTCTCCCTCGCCGGCGAGCAGAAGCTCGAGGGTCTGACTTGCGGTGTCCGAGCTCAGCGTCCCATCCAGACGCAGCTCCACCAGGCGTGTCAGACGGTCCGCCGGGAGGAGGTCCCTCTCGGTTGCGGCCGCAGGTCGTCGGTTGAGCTCGGCCGCGATCCCTCCCATCAGAAAGTTGGCCGTCGTCTTGGCGAATGCAGCGTCCCGCCCCCCCGTCACCGCCTCGAAGTAGGCGGCGCGACTCGGCCGTACGCTGACCAACATCGCGTCGTACTCGGAGAGCTCGTACCGATCCATCAGCCGTCTCTCCAACTCGTGCGGCAGCTCGCCCAAGGTGTCCCGAGCCGTATCGACGGCCGTGCTGTCCACTTCGAGGGGCACCAGATCCGGTTCCGGAAAGTAGCGATAGTCGAAATCTTCTTCCTTGCCGCGCAGCGGCCGCGTCTCGCCGGCCGAGAGGTCGAACAGCCGGGTCTCGCTCGCGACCTCGTCTCCACGTTCGAGCCTCCCGATCTGTCGCTCGCGCTCGAAGGCCAGCGCCTTCTCGACGTTGCTGAAGGAGTTGAGATTCTTGACTTCGGTCTTGGTGCCCAGCTGCGTCTCGCCGAGCCGCCTCACGGAGAGGTTCGCGTCGACGCGCAGGCTTCCCTCCTCCATGTTGCAGTCGCTGACCGCGGCAAAGTGCTCCAGCAGCTGCTTCAGGCGGGAAAGGTACGCTCGGGCCTCGGCCGGCGAGCGCAGGTCCGGCTCCGTGACGATCTCCACCAGCGGGACGCCCGCCCGGTTGAGGTCGACGGCGGTCGACGCCGCGTAACGGTCGTGCATGGACTTGCCCGCATCCTCCTCGAGGTGCAGCCGCCGAACTCGGACATGCCGCTCCTCGCCCCCCTCCCGCATCACCACCGTGCCCTCCGTGGCGAGCGGGTGCGCGAACTGGGTGATCTGATAGCCCTTGGGAAGATCCGGGTAGAAGTAGTTCTTGCGTACGAACTCGGATCGCTCATGCACCTGGCAGCCGAGCGCGAGCGCGGCACGGATCGCGAGGTCGACGGCTCCCTGATTCGGCATCGGGAGCGCGCCCGGCAGACCCAGGCAGACGGGGCAAACGTTGGTGTTCGGTCGCGCACCGTATTCGCTCGAGCAGCGGCAGAACATCTTCGTTGCCGTGCGCAGCTGCACGTGCACCTCGATTCCGATCACGGTTTCCCAGCTCACGCTTCCTCCCCGGCGACGCCTGCGTTCGGTCGACCCTCTGCGTCGTCCGTCGCGGGCTCCGCACTATCCAGGGGGTGCACATACCCGATCACATCCTCGAGCCGGTGGGCGATCCCCAGCATGCGCTCCTCCTCCCAGTGCGGGCACATCAGCTGACCGCCGACGGGCAGGCGCCCGAGGTTGCCTATCGGGATGGAAACAGCGGGGATTCCCGCCAGATTCGCAGACACCGTATAGACATCGGCGAGGTACATCTCGTAGGGATCGGCGAGCTTCTCGCCGATCCGGAACGCCGGCGTCGGCGAAGTGGGCGTGAAGATCGCATCGATCCCCTCTGCGAAGACGCGCTCAAGATCACGCGCGATGGCCAGCCGGACCTCGTGCGCCCGCAGGTAGTACGCCTCGTAGTAGCCGGCGGACAGCACGTACGTGCCCAACATGATTCTACGCTTCACTTCCTGACCGAACCCCTCGCCCCGCGATCGCTCGTACATGTCGAGCAGGCGGTCGGGCGCCGCGGTCCGATACCCGTACCGGGCGCCGTCATAGCGGGCGAGGTTGCTGGACGCCTCGGCCGGCGCGATGACGTAGTAGCACGGAATCGCCGCCGGCGTGCTCGGGAGCGAGACACTCCGGACCTTCGCCCCGGCTCTTCTGACCTCGTCGAGCGCAGACTCGAACACTTCACGGACACCCGAGTCCAGACCGAGCCCCAGGTACTCCTCCGGAACACCGAGCGTGACGCCCGACAGATCCAGCTCGCTCGCCGCACCGGCACGCGGCACCGGCCGATCCTGACACGTCGCGTCGAACCGGTCATGGCCGGCGATGACTTCCAGCACGGTCGCGGCGTCCGCGACCGTCCGCGACAGGATCCCGATCACGTCCAGACTGGACGCGAAGGCCACCAGACCGTAACGGCTGACGCGCCCGTAGGTCGGCTTGACGCCGACGACGCCGCAGAAGGACGCTGGCTGGCGCACAGACCCTCCGGTGGAAGAACCCAGCGCTACGGGCACGACACCCGCCGCGACCGCCGCGGCAGAGCCGCCCGAGCTTCCGCCGGGCACGCGACCGCGGTCCACGGGGTGGCGGACGGCACCGAAGCCGCTGTTCTCGGTCGACGAGCCCATGGCGAACTCGTCGAGGTTCGTCTTGCCGAACACCCCGGCTCCGGCCGCCTTGAGTCGGCGGACCGCGGTGGCATCATACGGTGACCGGAATCCGTCCAGGATCCGCGATCCACAGGTGGTGGGAAAGCGACTCGTGCAGATGTTGTCCTTCACGGCGACCGGGACCCCGGCCAACGGTCCCTCTGCCGCCAGTTCTTCGTCGGCCACCCCCGAACCCCGGGTGCTGAGAAACGCGTTCAGCGGCTCCGGCCCGGCCTCCAGTTCCTGATTCCTGGCCTCGGCCAAGGAGAGCAATTCGGCGGGACTCGCCTCGCCCCGATCCAGGGCGGCGCGCGCCGTCGCCAGGGTGCGCAGCGGGTTCACGAGTCCTCCCGCAGAGCCTCGAGACTCGGAACGACGAAGAAGCCGTCCCGCCAGTCGGGTGCCATTGCCGAGGGTGGACGCAGCAGCGGATCCGAACCGGGTTCGTCGCTGCGCGTTCTCTCCGCGAGTCCACGCTCGCGAATCCCGCGCGCCCAGCCCGCCGCGACAGCCTGATCGATCTCCTCGAAGTGATCCAGCACCTCCGCCATCTCCACCGCCAGACGCTCCACGTCTTCGTCGTCGAGCGACAGGCGGGCCAGTCGGGCGATCCGGCGAACTTCGCTCACATCCAGCTTCGTCATGGTCGTCTCGTCGTCTCCCGTATACCTGTCCGGTGCTTCCGGTCCGCACCCACTTCAAACGGGCCGCAGGTCCGCGTAGGCCACGATCACCTTCTTCGTCCCCACGTCCTGAAACTCGATGTCGGCCTTCGCAGCGCTACCCGCCCCACTGACCGCCACGATCACGCCCTCCCCAAAACGCGGGTGCACGACCCGTACGCCCGGGGCCAGTTCCAGGGGCACCTGACTGTCGGAGTAATCGTAGCGCAAACCCTCCGTTGCGGACGGATCGGACGGAGATTCGGACGCTCCTGCTGCGGCCCGTCCCGAAGCGCTCGCCACGCGCCACCAGGGATCGGGACCGCCGTCGGCCTCCGTCTGGCCACGCTTCCGCAGGGACCCGAAGCCCTCTGCCGCTCGCGCCGAAGCGCCCCGTTCTCCGCCGCGTCGCCAGGAGCGGAACCCGCCCGCGACGAGTCGTTCGACGGGCTCTTCGGGCAGCTCGTCGAGAAAGCTCGAGCGCATGGATCGGCTCTCCATCCCGGCGCGCCACCGACGGTCGGCATACGTCAGGTACAGCCGGTCCATCGCCCGGGTTACGCCCACGTAGAACAGTCGGCGCTCCTCCTCGAGGCCCTGATGGGACTCCACGGCGCGAGACAGGGGGAACAGACCCTCCTCGAGGCCTGCCACGAACACGCTCGGGAACTCGAGACCCTTCGCGTTATGGAGCGTCATCAGCGTAAGCGCATCCCCGTCGAAATCGACGTCGTCGATCTCCGACCGAAGCGACACGGATTGCAGGTACAGCTCGAGATCGCTGGCGTCACCGCTCTCGTCGTCGGGTTCCTCCACGTCGGATCGGTCAAATGCCGCCGCGGTCGCGAACAATTCGCTGACGTTCTCGAGCCGATCCGCTCCATCCTCCTCTTCCTCGAGGGCAGCCGCCAGTCCGAAGCGGCGCACACACGCCTCCAGCACCTCGAGTGGTTGCGCCGTTGCCTGCAACTCGGCCAGCCGTGCGATACCGGCGGCGAAGTCCTCCAGTGCCCGGCCTCCGGCCCCGGGAAGCTCTTCGATTCCCGAGGCTCGAGCCGCCGCTTCGAGCAGGCTCTCCCCCGTCTCGCGCGCGGCGTCCTGGAGCCTGTCCAGGGTCACGTCTCCGACACCTCGCCGCGGCCAGCGGACGGCTCGCTGAAACGCCGCGTCGTCGGACGGATTCACCGTGAGTCGGAGGTACGCGAGCAGGTCCTTCACCTCGCGGCGTTCGAAGAAGGGCACGCCGCCCACAATACGGTATGGAAGACCTGCCCGTCGCAGCGCTTCCTCGAACGCGCGCGACTGAGCGTTGGTGCGATACAGAACGGCGCAGTCGCGCAGACCGACTCGAGGCATGCGTGCCTCGATCTCCTTGACGACCCAGGAGGCTTCCCGACGCTCGTCTGCCGTCCGCACGACCTGGATCCGTTCTCCCACCGGCCGCTCTGTCCTGGGGCGCTTGGGCTTGCGCTCCACGTTGTTGGCGATCACCGCGTTGGCCACCTCGAGGATCGCACCGGTCGAACGATAGTTCTGTTCCAGGCTTATTACGTGCGCGCCGGGAAAGTCTCGCTCGAAGTCCAGGATGTTGCGCAGGTCCGCTCCTCGCCAACCGTAGATGGACTGGTCGTCATCGCCGACGACGCAGATGTTGCCGTGCTGACCTGCCAGCGCCTTGAGGATCCGGTACTGTGCGTGGTTGGTGTCCTGATACTCGTCGACCAGCACGTGAAGAAACCGGTCGGCATAGTGACCACGCGCCTCCTGGTGCTGTTCCAGCAGCCTCACGGCCTCGAAGAGGAGATCGTCGAAGTCGTATGCGTTCCGGCGGATCAGGAGTCGCTGATACACGGGATACACCTCACCGACCGCTCGGCCCATGAGGTCGTACGTGTCGACGGCATACTCGGAGGGTCCCACGCACGCGTTCTTCGCGGAGGAGATGCGGGCGCGAAGGCTGCGGGGCGACCAGCGACGAGGGTCGTAGTCGCACTCCTCCATGGCGTCCTTGATCGCGCGCAGCGAGTCATCTTCATCGTAGATCGTGAACGCCCGCCCCCGCCCGAGCCGTGGCGCCTCTCGACGCAGAATACGAGCAGCCATCGAATGAAAGGTGCCGATCCACAGTCCGCGTGTGTCACGACCGATCAGGCTCCCGATGCGCTCCCGCATCTCGCCTGCCGCTTTGTTGGTAAAGGTGACGGCGAGGAGGCGGTCGGGCGGAATGCCCCCGCTTTCGACGAGATGTGCGACACGGGCCGTGAGCACGCGTGTCTTGCCAGATCCGGCTCCGGCCAGCACGAGGAGCGGTCCGTCGCCGTGCTCGACCGCCGCACGCTGCTCGGGATTCAGGGCGAGTCGCACGCGGCTAGGCGGCCCTGCCGCCCTCCCGGGCCACAGGCAGCTGTAGCCGGAAGCTGGCTCCCCCGTCCGCGTGATCCAGCCAGATGGCCCCTCCATGCATATCCTCGATGATCCGGCGTGTGAGGGAGAGGCCGACCCCCCAGCCTCGTTCCTTGGTGGTGACACCGATCTCGAACAGCTTGCTGCGGACGTGAGGGTCCACCCCGGGTCCGGTATCCGAGACCTGGAACAGGGCACGGTTGCCGTTCACGCCCTGGAACGACACGCGAATCGTTCCCTCGCTGCCGGCCAGCGCGTCGATGGAGTTCTTGATGAGGTTCTCGAACGCCCACTCGAGCAACGTCTCGTTCCCGAGCACGGAGGGAGCGATGGCCGGGACGTCGATGTCGAAGCTCACCCTGCCGCCGAGCGTGGGCAGACGCGCCGAGAAATACCGCCGCAGGTTCTCTACGATATGCCCGATCGAAACCGGCTCCAGACCGGGCTTGCGCCCGATAAGCTCGAAACGGCGCGACACCTTCTGCAGCCGCTGCACGTCGGCTTCCATCTCGCCCACCACGTTCGGCTGCTCGGCATGACGTGGCCCGGTTTCCGACTCGAGGTGCTCCAGCCATCCGACCAGGGAGCTGAGCGGCGTTCCCATCTGGTGGGCGGACTCACGGGCCATGGCCGACCAGATCCGTTCCCGCTCGGCGTGGAAGGAGGTGAAAATCAGCCACGCACCCCCGCCCACGACGGCCAGCAACGCGGCCGCGGCAAGCCAGGGAATCCACCGGAGCCGGCGCACCGTGATGGGCTCTCCGTAGTGCACGCGAAGGTTGGAGTTGACCACCTCGAGCGGGGCATTGCGGCGATCCAGTTCGCTTACGTACGCGCGCAGGCGGACACTGTCGGCGGGCTCGCCGGGACGAACCGCGAAAGGAAGACGGGCTGCGGAGAGTGGTGCGCCCGTCGTGTCGGTGATGACCACGGGAATCTGCAGCCGCCCCAGCTCGCCCAGGATCGTCTGCTGAGCCGCCTCCGTGAGCTCTCGCTCCAGCTCCGAGTGCTGCGCGCCGGCGGCCTGGATGACGAGGCCATACAGGCGCCCGAAGACGGCCGCGTCGCGACGCAGCACGTCGGCCATCTGCCGCGTGTAGAGAAGAAACGAGAGCAGGACGGCCGCGAACGCCACCGCGACGCCCACCGCTACCAGCCGGCGGCTCACGGGAGCTCGTCGATCCGCTCGAAGCCCAGATACGGGTGGAGCGCGCTGGGCAGCC
>JBDHLB010000022.1:0-58825 GCA_039586095.1 Gemmatimonadota bacterium | reverse complement strand
TCCCAACTTCAAGAAGGACCCGGAACGACTGGAGGGATTTCTGGAGCAACTTCCGAGCCCACGGCGCTCTGCGTTCGAGTTTCGCCACCCCTCCTGGTTCGAAGACGACGTGTACGAATTGCTCGGAGGCAGCGGGGCGGCTCTCTGTGTTGCCGAGACCGACGACCTGGACGACCCTCCTCTGGTGGAGACGACGCGCTGGGGCTACCTGCGGCTCCGCAAGGAGGAGTACAGGCAAGAGGATGTGGCCACCTGGGTGAAACGAATCCAGGCCTGTGGTTGGGAGGAAGCGTACGTGTTCTTCAAGCACGAGGAAGCGGGCGAAGGAGCGAGGCTCGCCGGAGAGCTGCTCGAACTCGCGGGAGAAGGGACGCCATCGTGACGCCTTGGGTCGGACAGCTGATGTTTGCCAACGTGGTCATGTTCGTGGCCACCCTCGCGTTCCCACGGCTCTTCCCCATGCTGTGGCTCGTGCCCGCGGAGCTCCTGGTTCGGCCGTGGACGGCGATCTCCTACATGTTCCTGCACGGGGGCATGCTGCACCTGCTGTTCAACATGATCGCGCTGTTCTTTTTCGGACCGCGACTCGAGAGTCGGCTGGGTGCGCGGCGGTTCCTGTGGCTCTACTTCGTCAGTGGCATCACCGGCGCGCTCCTGTCGGCCATGTTCACGCCCAACGCGCGCATCGTTGGCGCCTCCGGCGCCGTGTTCGGCGTCCTCCTGGCCTTCGCGTACTACTATCCTCGTGACCGCATTCTCGTGTGGGGCATCGTGCCGGTCGAGGCTCGCTGGTTCGTCGTCATCCTGACCCTCCTCTCGTTGTACTTCGGATTCGGAGGCACCGGCGGCGGAGTCGCGCACTTCGCGCACCTGGGCGGCTTCCTCGGCGGCTTCCTGTATCTGAAATGGATGGAGCGCACCTCGGACGCGAGGAAGTTCCAACGGAAGGCGGAGGCGCCCGGCGCCCGAATGGGGGATCGGCGGGTGCTGGAGCAGTGGACGAAGATCCGGCCGGACGCGCTCCACGAGGTGAACCGGACCGAGTACGAGCGAATCCGGCAGAAGATCGAATCCGCCGGCGCGGCGAGCCTGACCTCCCGCGAACGCGCCTTCATCGAGCGCTTCAGCCGCGCCGCAGCGGCGGGCTAGCTGGCCGGAGCTCGACCTCGTTCGGTCCGGCGGTGCACCAGCGCTCAGCCGTTACGTGACGACCTCGGACTCGACTCTCCTCGGCGGTCTCGCTTCTCGCGGGGACTCCGTGGGCGGGACCATCGTCTCTGCGGCGCGCTGCCGACCCACGATCGGTTCCTCGAGCCAACGGAATCCTCCCTCCAGCACATCCTGCGCGAGCCGGTAGCGTGAGACGTCGAGGTTGGATCGCATCTGTTGGAACAGGCGTTTGATGCGCCGTCTGGCTCCGAGACAGAACGCGTCCGCCAGACGGACCGCCTCGTCGGCACCCGGCGCCCCCGTGCGCTGCAGCATCTCGGCCCGCAGAACCGTCGCGGTTATCGCGAACAGCTCGGCGCCCACGTCCACGCCCCGGAACAGAAGGCCCTGTCGGCGCTGCAGCTTCGCGCCGTGCCGCACCATCATGTGGAACAGCGTGCGGGCCAGCTTGCGCGACGTTCGGTCCACGAACCGAAGGTGGCCGGCCAGGGCACCGAACTGCCGGTATCTGGGCCACCGCGACCACCCGACCCAGCGCGACGGGTACCAGAGCGCGTAGTAGGCCCCGACGCGGGGGAGCTTCTTCAGCTTCTGCCACGGGGTCAGATCGCCCTCCACCAGCTCGCCGGCCATATCCAGATGGTGGTCCACCGCCTCCCGGGCGATGAACAGGCGCATGATCTCGCTGGAGCCCTCGAAGATCCGGTTGATCCGGAAGTCGCGGAGCATCCGCTCGACCGGCACAGGCTCGTCACCGCGTGCCTTCAGAGAATCGGCGGTCTCGTACCCACGGCCACCCCGCACCTGGATCGCGTCGTCGACCAGCTGCCAACCGACCTCCGTGTTCCACAGCTTGGCCATGGCCGCCTCGAGCCGGATGTCGAACTTCTCCGGGTGGTCCGCCATGATCGACGCGAGCTCGGCGACGGCCTGCAGGGCGAACGTGTTCGACGCGATGTCCGCGATGTAATGGGCGACCGCTTCGTGCTTGCCGATCTTGGCCCCCCACTGCACCCGCTCGGAGGCCCACTCACGGCACCATTCGAGACAGGCCCTCGCCGTGCCCACGGCCGCGGCCGGGATCGTGAGCCGGCCCGTGTTGAGCGTCACCAGCGCGAGCTTGAGCCCGCGGCCCTCCTTCCACAGGAGGTTCTCGCGGGGCACTCGCACGTCGGTGAAGCGGATGACCCCGTTCTCCAGCGCCCGCAGCCCCATGAAGTGACAGCGCTCGATGACCTCCACGCCTGCCCATTCCCTCTCGACGATGAAGGCCGAGATCCTGTCCGTTTCGGGGTTTCGGGCCATCACCACGAACAGGTCGGCGATCGTGCCGTTGGTGATCCACAGCTTCTCGCCGTTCAGGATGAACGCCTCGCCGTCCTCGGTCGGAGTGGCCGAGGTGCTGAGCCGCGCGGGATCGGAACCCACGTCGTCCTCGGTGAGAGCGAACGCCGTGATGGTGCCCTTCGCGATACGGGGCAGGTACTTTTGCTTCTGCTGTACTCCTTGGGCACCTTCATGCCGAACGCGCCGATCTCCTTCAGGCGCTCGACAACGGCAGGCGGGACCTTGCCCTCCCGGTCGATGCGGTCCGAGTCGACTTCGTCGCGCAGGAAGATCCGGAAGCGTTCGATCCACTCCCGACTCTCGTCGCTTATGAAGCGCTCGGGGTCGGGGTACGGATAGAGCGCCTGTACGTCGAAACGCCCAAGAAAGAGGTCACGGACGAAGTTCACGCCGCCCCACTCCTTCTCGCGAGCCGCTTCGGCCACGCGTCTCGCTTCAGCCTCGCTCACATGATGGATGCGATCCGCACTCGACATCAGAAGACCCTTTCTATGATCTGGCGGGTGCGACCGGCCACGACCCTGCCGGTCGACGGCCCGCTCGGTACCCTAGAAACCGGGAAGCGTACGCGTTGAGTTTCGCTGCCGCCCCCCAGGGGTTCCGATGGAGGCTTTGCGCATCCCCATAACGCCACAGGCTACATACCGTTCGGGCGCGAAAAAGGTCGCCCCGAGCGGTTCCGACCCCTGCCGCCGGCGCTCCCGGCTCGCGTCATCGCCGCCGGAGGCCGATACTCCGCTGAGCGCGTAGCTCGTTGTTGGGGGACTGAACGAGGAAGGTGTAGCCCGCGTGTCGGGTCGCGAGCTGACACAGAACACGGAAGCGAGTCGTTTTCGCCTGCTGCGCCAGCAGCGAGGCACGGGCTGGCTGGACAGGCTCGCCGAGGACGCGTGCTCGGGCCTCAGCGCTTCTCAAAAGGAGCTGCCGCCCAAGTACTTCTACGACGCGCGCGGATCACAGCTGTTCGAGCAGATCACCCGGCTGCCCGAGTACTACCAGACCGAGGCCGAGCGCGAGATACTGGAGCGTGTGGCCGACTCCGTCGTCGCCGAGCTGACGCCCCGGGCCCTGGTCGAGTTCGGCTCGGGTAGCGCCGACAAGACCCAGGTTCTGCTCGACGCGATGGAACGGGCCGGGCTGCTCGAAGGCTTTGGGCCGTTCGACGTGAGCGAGAGCGCGCTTGTCGAGTCGGCGGACCGTCTCCTCGCTCGCTATCCCCGCATGGAGGTGGTCGGCGTCCTTGGGGACTTCGAGTGGCCACACGATCTCCCGTTCGCCGATCGGCACCGGATCGTGGCCTTCCTCGGTTCGACGATCGGCAATCTGACACGCCGACAGGCGGTCGACTTTCTGCGACAGGTGGCCGAGCAGCTCGGCCGGGAGGACGGATTCCTGATCGGCTTCGACCTCGTGAAGGGGAAGGAACGACTCGAGGCCGCGTACAACGACGCCCGGGGAGTGACGCGAGCGTTCAATCTCAACGTGCTGAACGTCCTCAACCGAGAGTTGGACGCGAACTTCGACCTCTCCGCATTTCACCACCTGGCGTTCTACAACGCCGAGGCGTCGCGCATCGAGCTACATCTGGTGTCTGAGGCCGCGCAGACGGTCCGGCTCCGGGCTCTCGATCTGACGGTGGGTTTCGAGGAGGGCGAGACGATCCGGACGGAGCTCAGCTACAAGTACACGCGTGCCTCCGCCACCGATCTGCTCACGCAATCCGGACTGACGCTCGTGCGCTGGGAAACGGACCAGGAAGAGCTGTTCGCGCTGGGCCTGGCGTGCGTCGAGCGCCAGGGAAATGAGGTGTCGGCCGGGCTCGGGCAAGGCGCGACGTCGGCCGAGCGCTGAGGAGCCAGGGTGCCGCTTCGCCTGCCCTGCGCCCCGCTGGGCTGGCGCTCTGCCGGCGGGCGGCCCCGCCTAGAGAGCGGCGGCGCCGCTCGCCATCTCCGGCAGCGGCATATAAGCCAGAAGGCCCGCCAGCATTAGGACGACGACCATCACCACCACTTCCCGCCCGACCGAGCGTCGCAGCTCGCGCGCGGCAGACTCACGGTCGTCGGCCTCGTCGTCGGTTGCTTGTTCGTTCGCGTTGCCGGCATCGGCCAGCCGCGGCATGATCCATGAGCGGTGCATCGCTCCGAAGCCCATCAACACGCCCAGGCCCCCCAGTTTCGCCAGCACCATCCGTCCGTAGCCCGACCCGAACAGATTCCCGAACGAGGGGAGCAGGTCGATCGTCTGCCACGCCCCGCTGACCGCGATCACGATCACGGAGGCGAACGCGAGCCCCGATACCCTCGAGGCGAGGGCAGGGAAGGATGAAGGGTCCGGCTTCGATACCACGAGGAGCAGCAGCCCCCCGATCCACACGGCTCCGGCGACCAGATGGGCGGACTTGGCCGCGGCGACCAGGAAGGGACCGTCCGCCGCGTGCCCCGTCCCACCGCTCAGCAGGACGGCGAGAAGTGCCAGCCCGGCGGCCAACCCGACCCGGCGGAGCCGCAGTAGCGCGAAGGTCGCCAGAAGGACGATCACAAAGCGGATCAGCTCGAGCCGTCCCGTTACCGTGTCGAGGGCCGCTCCGGCGAAGGCGAGGTTCACGCCGCCGCGCGGCGGCCCGATGTAACCCAGCCACGCCACGAAGTGTGCGAGAAGCAGGATCGGCGTCAGGACGGCCAGTACGACGCCGAGACGCCGCGCGCCGGAAACCGGCACCGGCGCCCACCAGGCCACGAAAGCGAGCACCCCGGCCAGGGCGAGCAAGGCCCCCACACCCAGCGCCCGCAGCGTCCCCACCAAGCCCCGCGACGGGGCGTCAGCCGCTTCTTCCTCGCCTGCCGCCTGCCACTCCGGCCCCGCCAGGCCAACCGAAGTGGGCGGACCGGCGCCGGCGGAATCGTCCGGAGCGGCCGCGGCCGGAGGCAGTTCAACGACGAACGCGAACTCTCCGGTCACCGGGTGGCCATCATCCGCCACGATGCGCCACAGGACCCGATACGAGCCGGATTCCAAGGCGGGCGGCGTCGCCAGCAGCACCCGGTCATCGGCCGGATCGCGCTTGGTTGTCAGCGTGAGACCGCTGCCATCCGCCGCGACCAGCCGTACCTCGCCCAGACCGGCGTCGACCGCGCGGTTGAACTCGAGGCGGATCTGAGAGGGCGACCGCGTGAGCGTTTCACCGTCGGCCGGCACAGAGGCCTCGAGCTGCGTGTGCAGCGGGGCCTCCGCGACTCCACCCGGCGTGGCGTCGTCGGCGACGGAGGCTGCAAGTGGCCGGACTAGCGAAGTCGGGGCGAGTGCGACCAGAGCCGCCCCGACAATGCCCAAAAGAGTGGTGCGTGCCTGCGTGGTGTGCATGAGAGGTAAGCTAGGCTGACGCCTCCTCGAAGGTCCAGCGGTACCTCGACGCCCGCGCCTCCTCCACGTTCACCCGAGCCAGCAGAAAGCCGCCCACCACGAAGAACGCGATGAGCGACAGGATGGCGGGGCGGGCCGATCCCGTGCGATCCGAGACGAACGCGAAGATCAGTGGTCCCCAGATCGCGGCGAACTTGGACAGCACCGAGTAGAAGCCGTAGAACTCCGCGGACGCCTCCTCCGGGATCATCGACCCGTACAGGCTGCGGCTCAGTGACTGTGCGCCCCCCTGTACGAACCCCACAGTCGCCCCCATCAGAAGGAAGGGGAGCACCTGACCCGCCGGCAGGAAGTACGCGGCGATCGTGACAGCAGCATACACCGCGAGGCAGATCAGCAGCGACCCACGGGCACCAGTCCGCGCGGCCAGCCGGCCGAACAATAGCGCCCCGAAGAACGCCACGATCTGCACGATGAGCAGAGTGATCATGATCGACGCCTCGCCCAGCTGCAGCGTCTGGGTCGCGTACGTGCTGGCGATGAGGATGATCGACTGAATGCCGTCCACGTAGATCATGTACGCGATCAGGAACAGCATGAGCTGCTTGAAGCCGATGAGCTTTCGAGCCGTGGCGAACACGCGGCCGAAGCCGATCCGCCAGTACGCCAGTGGCCGCCATGTGTTGCGGAAGCGCCTGGGGAGCGGCTGTGCCTCGCCCGTTTCGTGCATACGCGTGAAGGCGAAGGTGGCGAAGGCGAACCACCACACGCCGACCATGGCGAGCGACACACGGGCAGCCGTCCCGACGCTCATCCCGAAGGCCGAGGGGAAGGAGATGAGGAGCAGGGCCAGGGTGAACTGCAATCCGCCCCCGATGTAGCCGAAGGCGTATCCACGGGCCGACACCCGGTCGATCGTGTCCGGGGTCGTGATGTCGGGGAGGAAGCCGTCGTAGAAGACCCTTCCGGAGACGAAGCCGATCTGGGTGAGAAAGAACAGCCCAAGCGCCAGCATCACGTCGCCCGTACCGATCAGGAACATAAGGGTGGCGAAGAGCGCACCGCCGTACGCGAAGGCCCGCAGGAAACGTTTCTTCGTCGCCGAGAAGTCGGCCATGGCGCCCAGGGCCGGTGAGACGAGAAAGACGGCCAGCGTTACCAAACCGACCGCGTATCCCCACAGCGAATCGGCGCGCAGCGTCCGACCCAGGATCTCGTAGCCTTCCGGCGGAACCACCGTGCGGTTGAAGTAGATGGGAAACACCGCCGCCATCGTGGTGGTCGCGTACGCCGAGTCGGCCCAGTCGTACATCGCCCAGCCGAAGATGGTGCGCGGGTTGTTGCGGACGGTCTCGCTCACTGAGTGCTATTCATCGGGTGGCGCTCATCGTGTGTCGCTCATGTCGCGCCGTTCATGCGAAACAGGGCGGGCGCTGGCCGCCCGCCCTGTCGTTCAACGGCTCCCCATTAATGGGACTATGGCCGCAGGCTCACGGCCTCGGGTCTTCGCTTCACGATCACGCCGGGCACGCCCAGCTCCTGCAGCCTGGCGTTGAACGCTGCGACGTCCGTGTCGAGGATCGTCTGAAGCTCGGACAGGTGCCCGTCGAGCTCGCCCTGCAGGTCATCGGTCCGCTCGCGGGCGCCCATGTTCGGCCGGTCCTGAGTCGAGAGCACGTAGCTGTAGAGCGCCGCGAGCTGATTGTCGAGCATGGGCTGGAAGTTGAGCGGGTCCTGGTTGGACTCGTTCTTCGTCTGGAAGAGCTGCTCCTCGACGCCCGTCAGCTTTTCGCCTGCCGCCGAGGCCATCTCCGCCAGCTCTTCGCCGAACCCGGCATCCTCGGCCAGCTTCGCCTGCTCCTTCATCTGATCGCGCACCGAGCGAATGTCGCGCACCGCGCCATGCGTCTGCTCGAGCATGCCTTTGATGCGGACCATCAGATCGTGCTGTTCCTGCAGATCGGCCACCGTGATTCCCTCGAGGCGCGGGTCCATCATCACCTCGAAGCTGTGGGTCTGGCTTTGGTCCCCCTGTGTGAGACGCGCCTGGTAGGTGCCCGGCACGACCGGGATGCCACCGGTGAAGCCCCAGATGACCGCATCGTCCAGCACGTCCGGCCCCTCGCTGAACAGATTCCAGGCCATCCGGTTCAGGCCCGCGTCGCCCGGGATGCTGTCGGGCTTGAAGTCCGCGTCGCGGCCGATCGCCTGCTTCGCCTCCTCGTCGAACTTGGACGGGTGCGTCGCGTAGACGCGCAGCACATCGCCGCCCTGGTCGAGGATCTCGATCGTCAGGTTCTCTTCCGGTGCGTCGGCCAGGTAGTAGTAGACGATCGCCCCGTTGGGCCGGGTGTTTCCGCCGCCACCGAAGAAGTCCCCGAACTGCGCTCGGTACGTGTCCGCCGGCTCGTAGAGGTGGACGTCGGAGGCCGCCACCTGCTCGGTGAGCTGACGGAGGGGCGAGATGTCGTCCAGGACCCAGAACGCACGTCCCTGGGTCGCCACGACCAGGTCGCCCTGGTGGACGCGAAGGTCCGTGATGGGCGTGATCGGCAGGTTGCGCTGCAGAGACTGCCAGTTCATCCCATCGTCGAAGCTGGCGTAGAGCCCGTACTCGGTGCCGGCGAACAGGAGGCCCCGGCGCTCCGGGTCCTCTCGGACCACGCGCACGAAGTGACCCGGCTCGATCCCCACGGTCGGCAGACGGTCCCAGGTCGCCCCGTAATCGTTCGTCCGGAAGATGTAGGCGTCGTAGTCGGCCATCCGATAGCGCTGCACCGCCAGAAAGGCCCGTCCGGGGGCGTGCGCGGACAGCTCGATCATGTTCACCGTGCCCCACTCGGGCATGCCGGGCGGCGTGATGTCCGTCCATTCCACCCCGTCATCGCGGGAGATGTGCACACGTCCGTCGTCGGAGCCGGTCCACAGCACGCCAGCCTCTAGCGGGGATTCCTCGAACGCGAAGATGGTCCCGTATACCTCCACCCCGGTGTTGTCCTTCGTGATGGGCTCGCCGCCGAAGTCCTGCTTGGACTCGTCGTCGCGCGTGAGATCGGGGCTGATCGTCTCCCAGCTGTAACCCATGTCGCGCGTGCGGTGCACGTGGTTCGACGTGTGGTAGACCACGTCCGGGTCGTGAGGCGAGATGCGGATCGGAGCGTTCCACTGGAAGCGGTACTTGAGCGTCACAGGCGCCTGCCCCAGCTGAAGCTGCGGGTAGATGAGGACGGCCCGCGACTCGCCTGTCGCCCGGTTCAGCCGGCTGATGTTGCCCCCGTAGCAGCCCGCGTAGGTGACGTTCGGGTCGCGCGGGTCGATCGCGATGTGCCCGCTCTCGCACCCGCCGACCTGCGCCCAGTGCTCCGACGGCGTGACGCCCGAAATGGGGCGCGAGGGCACTGTGATCGTGGAGTTGTCCTGCTGCGACCCGTACACGAAGTAGGGGAACTGGTCGTCGACGAACACGCGGTAGATCTCGGCCGTCTCCTGGTTGTAGTACGTGGACCAGCTCTCGGCCCCGTTCGTCGTGACCTGCGCGCCCCCGTCATTGGCGACCACCTGCTTGTCCGGGTCGTCGTAGTTGACCCACAGGTCGTGTACGTCGCCGTGCGGCACCCGGTAGCGCTCCCAGGTGCGGCCGCCGTCGATGGACTTGTAGTAGGACGTGTTGAGCGCGTAGACCGTGTTCTCGTCGACGGGGTCGGCGTAGATGTGCGTGTAGTACCACGCCCGCTGCTGCAGCTTGCGCTCGCGGTTCACGTGGCTCCACGTGTCGCCCCCGTCGTCAGAGCGGTACACGCCACCCTTGCCGTCCGGCGCCTCGATCAGCACCCATACGCGGTCAGGGTTGGCGCGCGATACCGTCACGGCCGCCTTGCCCACCAGCCCGGTCGGGAGCCCGCCCTCCAGCCGCTCCCACGTGTCTCCGCCGTCCTTGGAGCGCCAGATGCCCGCCTCCGAAGCGCCGCTGATGAACGTCCACGGCTTCCGCTCGGCACGCCACGCCGCGGCGTATACGATGCGCGGATTCTTCGGGTTGAGCGCCAGGTCGACGAAGCCCGTCGAGTCGCTCACGAACAGGACCCTGTCCCATGACGCCCCACCGTCCGTGGTGCGATAGACGCCGCGGTCGGGGTTGGGACCGAACGGGTCGCCGAGTGCCGCGACGAACGCGACGTCCGGATCGTCCGGGTGCACCTCGATGCGTCCGATCAGCCCCGCGTTCGGAAGACCGGCGAAGTCCCAACTTTGGCCCCCGTCCGTGGAGCGATACATGCCGACGCCTTTGGAGATGTTGCCACGCGGACAGGCCGAGCCGGTGCCGACGTAGATCACGTTCGGGTCGCCGTCGGCCACGTCGATCGCGCCGATCGAGCCCGCCTCGAAGAAGCCGTCGGACACGTTCTCCCAGTTGAGGCCGGCGTCCGTCGTCTTCCACACACCGCCGCCCGTGGCTCCCATGAAGAAGGTGAGCGGCTCCTCGGCGATCCCGGCCACGGCCGTCGAACGGCCACCCCGAGTGAAGCCGAGGGAGCGATACTGGAGCCCGGAGAAATGGGTTGTGTCGAAGGCTACGGGCCCTTGGGCCGAGAGGCCGGTCGGGAAGCTCAGCGCGGGGACGGAAGCCAGGCCTGCTGAAGCGCAGATCAGGGACATGAAAGCGAGCGAGCGGGAAGCGGCTCTGGCGTTACGACGCCACCACGCCGCGCGGGATGCGTCTCTCATCGGAACATCTCCCTCCGAAACCACTTGTGGCGATGACAGCTGGGACTCTTGGGACTCCGGGTGCGCAGCATGAGCGCGGGTACACCCTTGAGAACCGATATCCTAACGCGATGTATGGAGGCGGCGAAACGGGGCAGTCCGAGCAACCGCTCGTCGGCTGTGACCCGCGTGCGTTCCGCCATCTACCACCGCACTCGCCTTGCCCGACTTCTAGTTGTTTCCGTAGCCTTTAGAGGATCTTCGGTCGCTCACCTGAGGGCGTGTGTTGGTCGCCCTCTCGGCAGACCTCGAGGAGGTTTCTTTGCCGAACGAGTCTCCCTCACTGGACGCGGAGACTCTCCAGCGTCTCCGGGCGGGCGTCAGGTTGCTGGCACTACACTCACTGTCCGATCCGGACGCCTGCGACGAAGTGGTGCAGGAGACCATTACCCGCACTCTCAAGGCCCTCGACGAAGGGCGGCTGCACAATCCAGCCAACCTCGGTGCCTACGTCCGCGGAATCGCTCGTCACGTCATCGCTGACGTCCACCGATCTCGCGCCCGCTCACCGATCTCGATCGCCGATCCTGAGCGGCTTCCATCCCGAAGGCCAGGGGCTCTGGAGCAAGTCATCTCGGCGGAGGAACAGCAACGGCTGCGGTTCGCGCTGGGCGGAATCTCACATTCCGATCGAGAGATGCTGCGTCTCTGCTTTCACGAGGGCCTGACGCCCGGCGAGATCGCTCACCGGCTGGGGGTGCCGCCGGAGCGGATCCGCAAGCGAAAGTCGCGGGCGCTGGCACGACTGCGGAAAGCCTTTCTGGCAGGGGGTCACGATTGAGCCGCTCGAGCGACACAAAAAGTGGACGCGACGTGGATTCCGGCCATCGGCACACACGAGCGCGCACCTTCGACCGGTAGAGGAGGGGATAGGTGACGGGACTGACATGTGAAGCGGTTGCGGATCGTGACCTGGTCGCGCGTTACGTGACGGACCGACTCGATCTGGACGCCCTGGAAGCGTTCGAAGCGCATCTGCTGATGTGTGATCGGTGCCAGGACGACGTCCGCCTCGCCATGGCGCTGCGGGAGGCGTTCCCCGCGCAGGCGGCGGACGCCGGTGATCTCGTGCCCGAAGAGCCCACTCGCCGTCGTTTCCCGCTCGCTGCCGTCGGGACCGGCCTGGCGGCAGCCGCTGCGCTCCTCCTGGTGCTGGTGCTTCCGCGAGCCGTCAACCCGCCGGGCGCTCCTCCGGAACACCGGGCTCCATCAGTTGGCGACACGCCAGCCGAGCTCACTCCGCTGCCGCTGTCACCCGTCGGCGAGGTCGAGCGCGTGTCAGCCCTGGTGTGGAGTCACGTAGACGGAGCCAACCGGTACCGCGCCACACTGCTCGACGAGAACGGCAACGTCGTGTGGGAGTCGGAGACGCCTGACACCGTGGCCACCATCCCGCCCGACCGAAGCCTGACCGGAGGTGTCACGTACTTCTGGAAGGTGGACGCGAGGTTCGGTTTCGGTCGCTGGCTCGAATCCGGTGTCGCCGAGTTTCGGCTCCTGCCCACGCCGGATGCCGCACAGCCGCCTGATGATCTGCCGGACGCTAGCCAGCAGCCTGACCGTCCGCCGGATTGACGATGTCGAGCTCTCGTGGCACCCGGGGCCTTGTGTTGGCGCTAGCGCTTGCAGGCGCTTCCGCGGCAGTGGCGCCGCACGTGAGACCCTTCGCTGTCTACGGGCAGCCTTCTGCCGAATCGCCCCACTCAGACGATCGCTTAGCGCCCGATCCCCAGGACGCGCCGACCGTGGACAGGATCCTGGCGCTGGCAAGCCGTGACGCGCGCGATTCGCTGATTGCTGCGGTCAAACAATGGTCGGACGAGGCGCGCGAGGCCTTTCACCGTCTGTTGGTTGCCGCGGCGCCCGATGGTTCGGCCGTCAGCAGAGCACCGGCCGGCGCCGATCCCGATGGCGCGCTGCAAGACGCCGATCGGCTGGCTCGAGCTTACGCCGAGGCGTGGGCGGATGATTTCTTGGTCCGCCAGGTGGCCCTGTTTCGTGCCTGGACGCCGGAGCAGAGAAGGGAACGACTCGCCGCCGACAGTCTCCGTCGTACCGGTGCGACCGTATACCGGAACAACACGGAGTCGGCCAGACGGATATGGCGGCAGGCCGAGAATGTGGCCGCGTCGATTGGCGACTCCTCCGGGGTGGCGCGGGCCGTCGGGAATATCGGGGCGGCGTTCTATACCGCAGGGTGGCTCGACAGCGCCGAGCACTATCTGTCACGTGCCCACGAACTGGCCGTGTCCAGCGGTGACTTCCTGACCGCGGCGAATGCGCTCACGAATCTCGGCAACCTCTGCTACGACGATCGCAGACTCGCTCGAGCGACCACCCTGTACGATCGCGCGATCACCATGCGGGAGCGCACGGGCGATGCGCGAGGGATGGCTGCCGACCTGCACAATCTGGCTCTGGTACGAGTAGAGCTGGGAGATTACGAGCCGGCCCGCGAGGAGTTCGAGCAAGCGCGCTCGATCAACAGGCGCCACGGCTATCGGTCGGAAGAAGCCCGGAATCTCGTCGGACTCGCCGACCTCGCGATGCTGACCGGCGAGTACGCTGCGAGTGCCCGGCTCCTGAATGACGCGTTCAAAATCTACCGTGAGGTCGATGACCGTTCGGGGATGGTGGAGGTCACGCATCGCGAAGGGCTGCTCGCGACGCGGCGCGGTGCCTACGGTGAGGCAGCCCGAGCGCTTTGGGATGCCACGGATCTGTACGAGACCGCCGGACGACTGGCCGATGCGGCCGAAGCGAGCCTGGACGCCTCGATCGCTCTGGCTGCCAGCGGTCGTCTGGGTGACGCGCGAACGCGGCTGGATAGGGCCGAGAGACTCGCCGCGCGAGGCGTGGGCGGTCGGAGGCTCCTGGCCGAAATTGCGCTCACGCGGGCCGATATCGCCCTGCGCCTGAACGATCCCGCAGCGGCAAGTCGCCAGTACAGACGTGCCTCGCAGCTGTATCGTGAAGCCGACGATCCTCGCGGCCAGCTGGAGTCGCGCCAGGGCGAGGCGGTCACGCTCGTGCTTCGGCAGGACTACGCCAGGGCCGTTACAGAACTGGAGGCGCTGGAACGGACGCCGGCGGCCACGAGCGACAGGCACTTCGCCGCCAACGTTCAGCTGCTGCTGGGCTACGCCAGAGACCTGGCGGGCGACATCAATGGCGCCCGGAAGGCCCTGGACCGGGCGGAGAGCGCCTTCGCCGAGCTCGGAGCCTCGTCCCAGCAGGCGATGGCTTTCGCCCTGCGCGGGGATCTGGAGCTGCGGGCCGGTCTGCCAGGTACAGCCGAGTCGCACTACCGCGCCGGGATCGCGCGGATCTCGGAGACGGAGCCATCGGATGCCGCGTGGCGTCTACATGCGGGGCTGGCCGAAATCCACGAACGACGGGGCGACCTGAGAGGGGCGTCCGACGAACTCCAGGAAGCCATCAAGCACATCGAGTCGATCGCGAGCAGCGCCGCGGCCAGGCACTCGTGGTCCGGCTACCTGGCCGACAAGTGGGATGTCTATTTCCGTTCGGCTTTCGTCGACCACCTGGAAGGTCGGCCGGTGGCTGCGTTCGAGACGAGCGAGCGGATGCGAGCGCGCCACGTACAAGATCTCCTCGCACGGGGCAGGATCGATGCGACCGATGTTCCGGCAGCAGGGCTCATTGCCCGCGAGCAGGATCTGCGGCGCCGGATCGAGAATCTGACGAGTGAGACGGACGCCTATGGGGGCTCTGCCCGCCGGCGTGACCCGACCCGCGAGATGCCACTGGCAACCGCAGACCGCGCCCGGCGGCTGACCGAGCTTCGGACGGCCCACTCCGATCTTCTGCGCGAGATTCGAACGATCGACCCGGCGTACGCCGACATGCTGGAACCTTTGGGACGCTCGCTCCCCTCGGTGCGCCAGATGCTCCAGCCAGGTTCTGCGCTGCTCGAGTATCTGGTCGGTGAGTCCAGCACGCTCCTGTTCGTCGTGACCGCGGACACGCTGATGTCCCTCGACCTCGCGGTGGGTCGCCAGGAACTGCGAGGTCTGGTGGACTTCGCCCGCACGTTTCTCGCCTCCACCGACGCGACCGAGTCGCGGGAGCTGTGGAAGGCTCCCCTGCAGCGGCTATACGAGCACCTGATCGCGCCGGCGAGCCAGGCACTGCAAGGCATCCGGCGACTTCAGATCGTACCGCACGCGGAGCTTCACTACCTGCCTTTCCACGCGCTGGTCGACTCGAACGACGGCGAGGCATTCCTCATCGAGCGATTCGAAGTAACGTACGCCCCCTCATCTTTGGTGTCGCTTCGACTGAGTAGTCCAGCGGCTGGCGGGCCGTGGCGCAGCGCCGTCGGGATGGCCCCACTGACCGCCGAGCTTCCATCGACCCGGAGAGAAGTCAGTAGCCTCGACCGAGCGTTCGGAGATCGGGCCAGGATTCTGGAGGACGATCGAGCGACCGAGACCTACGTGCGTCAGCAAGCCAACTCTATAGACATTCTGCACTTGGCGAGCCGTGGCCTGGTGAGCCGCTGGAACCCTCTCTACTCCTACGTCGAGCTTCGTCCGGATTCCCAGAACGACGGCCGGCTCGAGGTTCATGAGGTGTTCGGGCTCGACCTGAACGCGCGCCTCGTCGTTCTGAGTGCCTGCGAGACCGCGCTGGCCGCCGGGCTGCTAGAGGATGTACCTGCCGGCGAAGAGTGGGTGGGGCTTGTCCGAGCTTTCCTCTATGCCGGCGCCTCGAACGTGCTCGCCACGCTGTGGCAGGTCGAGGACCGCGCCACCGGAGAGCTGATGGACCTCTTCTACCGTGAGCTGGCGCACAACCGCTCGCCAAGCACTGCGCTGGCCGCCGCGCAGCGCAAGATGCTCCGGAATCCCGACACACGCGATCCGTTCTTCTGGGCCGCGTTCAGCTTGGCTGGAGGGTTGTGATCATGTCTGCTGGAACAGCCGTAGGTGTACGGAGCGCACGTCGTCAGGCGAGCTGCCACTGGCGTTCGGTGTCTGTCGGTCTTGTCACACTCGTCTTCGGCCTGGCGTGCTCCGACAGCGGGGGTGATGGCCCGACGGGCCCGCCCTCGCCTTCTTCTCCGACGCCGTCGCCCAACCCGGGTGTCGTGGCGAGCGAGCCGGTCGCGTTGCCGGCCAGCGCCCTGTCCGTGTCGCTGGCAACTCGAGGTTTGGGACACGGAGCCGGACTGGCCAGCGGCATATCCGGCGATGTGAGCTATGTGCACTTCAAGCCCGGCACGTTCGCCGCCGAGGCGACCGTGGCCTGGATCGAGAATCTCGAGACCGGGCACGCACGGTGGGCGCGAGTCGTATACGGCGGGATTGACCCCGTTCCCCTCGAGGCCGAACCGGGAGACTCGCTTGAGGTTTCCATCTACGACGATGGTCCTTCTCAAGCGCCCTTGAGCCAAGTTCGAATCGGTGTGCCGGTGGCCCATATGCCGGAAGTGGTGCGAGCGGAGCCAGCAAAAGGTCGCACAGCCGTTCCGATCAACCGCAGCGTGAGAATCGTATTCAGCGAGCCTGTCGAGCCGTCGACCATCACACCGCAGACCATCCAGCTCCGGACAGCGGGCCAGCCGGTAACGGCAACCCTTGAGATCCAGCCGGATGGCTTCACGGTGGTGCTCCGACCCGCGGCGTGGCTGCAGCCCAACTCGGAGTACGAGATCGCTGTCTCCGGTGGCGTGCAGGACCTCTCGGGAGAACCGCTGATCGATTCGTTCTCGAGCACGTTCACGACCGCCAGCACCTCTGGGGAGATCTTTGTACGACGACTGCACGACCTCGGACAGATCAACGGAATCTGGGCCGTCAATCCCGACGGGACGGGGCTTCGGCCGATCGTATCGAGCGAGAGGTTCCGCTTTTGGGAACTGCACATCTCGCCGGACGGCCGCAAGATTGCCTTCAGCGGTGGTTACGACAACCCGGACAATCCACTCGGCGGTTTCGACGGAGATGTTGACATCTGGGTGATGGACACCGACGGCCGGAACTGGTCGAGGCTGACCGATCGCGGCGGGTGGGATGACCACCCGAGGTGGTCTCCCGATGGTACGAAGATCGCATTCTCCAGTGAGCGTGGCGAGGACTGGTCGAATATCTACGTAATGGACCTCAATGGCGGGCCACTCATTTCCGCCGGCAGGGGCTGGGCGGAGGACTGGTCACCAGACGGTACCAAGATCCTTTTCTATGATTGGGATGAGGAGACACTGCCCAGTAGTTCCCTGTGGAGCATGAACGCCGACGGCACCGGGCGGACCCTGCTGGTCGAGGACATCCTCGACGCTGCCTGGTCGCCCGACGGCACCCGCATAGCCTTCACCCGGCGGACCGGAAGCTTCACCTGCATTAACAATCCAGAGCAGGGGCTCGGGCCGAAGAAGATCGACATCTTCCTGATGAGGCCGGACGGGAGCGAGATCAGCCAGGTTACGGACACCCCGAAGCAAAAGGGGCAGTTGGTCTGGTCGCCCGATGGCACCCAGATCGCCTATGCCGAGCAGTACGACGGCGGGTTCGGTTGCGGGTCGAGTCTGATCGCCGTGATGAACGCGGATGGGAGCGGTCGGTACTCGGTCACGGGTACCGACGGCGGCTCGGATTGGTACGTGTCCTGGAGGTGAGCGGAGGCCGTTCCTCCCCGCAATGAGAACGTCACAACGCTTGTCCCGAGTCGTTCTCGGTCCGACTGACGAACTCGTCGCAATTCGGTCTGCCTCCTAGGTGTCTTCGCTATAGACGCTGGCGCTCACACCGCACCTTAGACCGCAGCGCTGCGCCCACGGGTGGGCAGTCCGGCAAGCTCATCTCGCACCCGACCCCCCGGTCTCCCCAGGAGCAGCGTGTCACGCCCCGCCGTGTCGATCGACATGACTTACAGGGACCAGAGTCTCATGCCTTGCTGTCCCGCGGTCCACGCAACGAGCGGAGAGGTCGGCGAGCCTCATCGGTTCAGGCTTCATCGGACGTGTTGGTCTACAAGGAGGGAACTATGACACGCTCATTCCTCGTGTTGCCGGCGTTGTTCGGTCTGGCCTTTTCGCTGGCGTGCAGCGAGGTGCCGACCGAGATGCAACCATCCGATGCGCGCTTGGGGCCGTCTTTTGGGAAAGGTGGTAAGCCGAACTCGCGTCTGCCGTCCTACTCGGCCGATCTGTCCATTCACCCCATGCAGTGGGGTCTCACGAACGATGGGCGCCCGGACTACATATCCGGCGATAACTTCTTCAGCGCCGGTACTATGTACGACGGTCGGTACCTACTCGTGAACTTCTCGAAGGGGCAAAAACGGAAAGGAACCATCCGACGCGCGTGGATCAACTCGGACTGCCGGCACCTCAGCGACGAACCGCACACTGACGATTGCGGTTCGGAGCTAGGTCTGGAGGTTACAGACATGCGCGCATGGTTCGCCGGTAATTTGGCGAACGTGGAACCCGGGACGGCGATCCTCCACGTCGTCGACAATTGCGCTCCGTGGAATGAGCTTCGGTTCGGCAGAGGCAGGGCCGACATTCCGGACTTCACGGGAACCTGGATGGCCAACCCCCTTTCGGTTGACCCGCTGGATGCGCCCGAAGGGACGGTTCGCAAGCGCAAACTGTCTACAGCCAACGGCAACATCGCGTGGTGCAGAGACCCCGACACCGGAGCCGAGGAGTACTGGCATGTCGATGTCGATTTCGACGTAACGGAGTACGAGTAGCACCACACAGGCAGCTTCACACCGCACGTTTCACGCGGTACGGACAACGTTCGACGGATTTCGACGGATGACGAAAGGGGCTGGCTCCAGGCCAGCCCCTTCGAGCATTCGACCCCTGCCACGCCAACGCGACCCTTTGTGCAGCGCCCCTTCCGAGGCTCCCTCATCATGCCGGATGCCGCTCCCACGGCTCCTTATCGCGTCGAGCCTGGGGCGGGGCTGCCATGCCCGACTGACCCTCGCTCGCTCGCGTCTATCCTCAGGTGTCACGCTCCCGCGTGCCGAACGACATCCCTTACAGAAGGACGGCGTCCATGCCCTGCGGCTCCCCGGCCGCCCGCGGGCTTCGCAGAGAGGGGGATTCCCATGGAAGGTTTCAGGGCCGCTTCGCTGATCGCACTCGCTTCGACGCTAATAGTCGGCAACGCGTGCGGTGATTCTGATCCCGGGGGGCCGGGCGATCCTGCCAGCGTCGTATCCGTAGACATCCAGCTGCTCCCCCTCAACTTGAGCCTGCACCCGGGGGATTCGATCCGACTGGTGGCCACACCGAAGGATCGAGCGGGCAGAGCTGTGCCGGGTCGAACGGTAACCTGGAGCACCGACGACGCTGAGATCGCGACCGTGTCCGGTGCCGGATTGGTGAAAGTGCACACCCGCGGTGACGGCGATGTGAAGATCACGGCCAGCGTCGACGGGGTCAGCGCCTCCGTCACGCTCGACATCTGGGGTTGGCACCTGGAAACCCAGCCAGGCATCGTGCGGCTTCGCCAGAGAGCGCTCGTCGGCGCTGAGAGCGGCGGCTCCCTTCAGGGCCTTCCCCGCGTCACTATGGAGTGCTTCACGGAGCGAGGAATCCTCGACCTCTTCGTGGGCTTCATATTCGCTACAGACGGGTCCGGGCGGATCGAGTACCGGTTCAACGGCGAGCAGACGGTCGCGCAAGTCTGGAGCGTCGGCAAACGCGGTCCGGGCGCTCTTCTGTACCCTGGAGATGACTTCTCCTTCGCCCAATCCATGGCTCAGAAGGACACCCTGTTCGTCTCCGTCCACAAGATCAACGGCAACAAGTCCAGTGCGACGTTCGTCATGCGCGGACTGAGCGAGTTGCTTGCGCAGCTCGTGGAACAGTGCGGGCTCGAGTGAAAGGGAAGACCAATGAAACGGAACAAGCAGTTTCTCGTTGTTGCGGTGCTCGCGGGGCTCGTCCCTCTTGCCTGCGAAACTCCGGTGTCGACCGTGGCGGGCTCGCCGGAGGCCCAGTTTGCCAGGGGCGGCAAGAAGCCTCCACCGACCCAGAACACGTCCGTCACCGTCACCTTCCCGGCCGGGGCGATGGACCTCGGGTACCGGATCTATGGGGACGCCGCCGACGGCAGTGGCACCTATGCGGACGGCGGGTGCGGCGTCGTCGCCGAAATCCTGGGTAGCACGCAGGACGCCTGGCTCAACCCGGACCAGGAGTGGAACGAAGGGCTGGGCTGTGTCGCCCGGACCGTGACGTTCGACTACTCGTGCGAGGTCGGCCAGCCATGCACACCGGGCACGGACGTCGAGTCATCCGGCGCTCGGATGACGATCGGAGCGCTCGGGACTGTCACAGCCGAAACCGATGTGTGGGCGTTCTTCGTTCCCGATTTCTGCACATCCGGCATTCTCTTCGATCCGGGTGACGACGGTGCCACGAGCTACGCGCGAGCGAGACTCCTGACTGAACCGGGCGAATCCCCGCGCCAGTGGGCCGTGTGGACGTCAACCGGAAGCGATGTGGCCGTTTGTCGTGCCGGCGGCAGGGGCAAGAACAAGACACCCGCGATCTACTATCACCTGCCGTTCTCTCTCCTGGTTACGGAGAACTAGCACGTTCGAACGGCTAGTTCGGCGATACATGCTCGCCGATCGTGCGAAAGGAGTCACACCGTGAGGTGCGACAAAGAATTCTCGAGGAAGTTATTGAGGACCACGGTCCCGATGCTTGGGGCGGTGGTTTGTCTCTCGTGGGCCGCGTGCCAGGAAGCGTCGAGCGTCATGAACCCCGAGCTCACGACCCCGCAGTTCGCCAAGGGCGGCAGCAAGCCCCCGCCGCCCAATCTCCGGGGCACCCCCCTCGATCTGGTGATTCGGGATCAGTTGGACGAGCCCGACCGGCTCCGCAGCGACGGTGGGGGTGCCTATATCAGTGGGACAGACGCGAATGAGGATGGAATCTCGGACGTTGATGTGCTCCTTCTCGGTGCCTACATCGAGGCCCGCTTCGATCAGGGAGGGCACCGCCGATTCCTGGTGGGTCCCGGAACGGATCGCGACCATGGCCAGAGCGATGAGGACTTCGCAGCGGTTCTTGCGGACCCCGTGGACGGATGCGATGCGAACCCGTGCACGGGTGAGGGCCTGATCGGCGGCTTCACGCTGTGGGATCAGGGCAATGAAGAACTGGACAACGGATTCCTCGGCGTTACCTCGGACAACTCGGGCCTGGTTACCGCAGCGGTGACAGCTGCCTGGGAGGTCGCGAATTACCGCTGGCACCTGAAATACGGCCAGGATTGCTCCTACAGTTATGATGCGGCGGTTTCGAACCGGCTTGTGGTATCCGTGGTGCCCGATGACGCGGGCGACATCGCCGGTTGGGTCGTCGAGACGGTGGGTCCGACACCGAAGGCGCACCTGTGCCGCATCCCGCAGCGCGGCAAGCGCGAGGCCCAACACGTGGGCGAGTTCGTCGCGCCGGTCCGGCTGGAGTTTACCAAGCAGACGCGCTAACCAAACCGCCGAACAAGACACGCGATCAGCGGACGCAAAAAGGGGCTGGCTTCAGGCCAGCCCCGTACATCCATACATCTACATCTGACGACGTCTCCTCCCTCCACCTCCGGTCAATCGGACTTGGCGTATGGCACAACACCGGCGTGGCGCCGAGATTGCGCCACCGCGGTTGGCCGTACGAATTGTGCAGAGCCCGTATACAGGGTGGTCGCTTACGAGGGAGCCAACGTTTGTCCGCACTGGAGAGGAAGTCGACGATTCTCTTGGCAGTGCTGCTCTCCGCCCACGCGGTCTGGCTGTTCACCTTCTTCGGTAGCGCCTACTCCAGCCCGGACGCGCCCGGCTATTTCGTGCAGGCGCGACTGATCGCCACTCAGGCGACGACTCATCTGGAGCCAGAGTCACCCGCCCAGTTCATCGGCAACTACTGGGTCGACATCGGAGGCGGGGAGCTTCGCAGCAAGTATCCGCCCGGCCTCCCCCTGGTTTTGGCGGCCGCCTACCGGTTGGGTGGCCCGACCGTGGCCCTGGCTGCAAATGCGATTCTCGCCACGCTCAGCGTGCTGCTGCTCTTTCTCCTTGCGCGGCGCTGGCTCACGCCTCTCCTCGCCCTCGCAGCCGCGCTCATCCTCGCCACGGCCACGCCGTTCAACCATCAGGCATTGTCCGGTTTCGCCCATGTCGCCGTCACGGCCGGCTTGCTGGCTGGGCTCTATTTCATCGACCGGTGGGATGAGACCCCTCGAGCTTCTCTGGGCTTTCTCGCGGGTCTGCTGATCGGATCCCTGCCGGCGATTCGATATCCGGCGGCTCTGCTCAGTCTGTCCCTGGCAGCATACGCGGCCTACCTGGCACACCGACATCGCGGCAGAATCGCCAATGTGCTGCCGCTTGCAGCCGGGGCAGCCATACCCGTCGCCGCTCTTCTCGCCTACAACTGGATGTCATACGGGTCGCCGTTCGCGTCAGGGTACTCGCCGACGGGAGAGCAGAGCGCCTTCAGCCTCGGATTCGTCCGGAGCCACACGGTGGCGCACGCTGAAGCCCTGCTTCGAGACGCGGGAGCGGTCGTGGTCATGGGCTCGCTGAGCCTGGTCCTCATGACGCTCAGGAGGGCGACGCGCGAGCGCGGTCTTCTGTTGGTCGGAATCGTCGGCCCGTTCACGCTCGCATACCTGGCCTACTATCTTTGGTATACGCGTTTTCTCCTTCCGATTCTCCCGATACTGGTGCTCGCCACGGTGTGCCTGGCGCGTGCTGCCGAGGCGCGGACGCGCTATCTGTTGGTAGCCGGCTTGCTCGCCCTGCATCTCGTATCGTCGGTGCCGGCTGGGATCGGACGCATGACGGATCTGGGCCGCGACATCGAGCGCTCCGAGCTCGTCGTACGCGACGTCGCTGAGCTCGTCCCGGGCGGCAGTGCGGTCGTGGCGCCCCGCACCGTGGCTCGGATCCTCGACTACGACGGGCGCTGGAAGCTGGGAGACTGGAGCCTGCTGTGGGCGGGACCGGTTCCGCAGCCTACGACGGTGCCGTCTCCAGTCACCTCCGAGGGCGAGCGGCGGCCGAGTCCGATTCAGCCGGGGAAGGCGGCGGATCTTCGACAAAAGTACGAAGGGCTGGATGGGCATCGCAGATTGCGCGAGGTGCTCGGCGACCTGGTCGCATGGGCCGACGGCGGGGATGTGTATTGGGTGACCGATGAGCAGTGGCGAAGCGCGGTGGCCTCCATTCTCGGTTCGACGCCGAGCTGGGAACGGGTGGGATCGATCCCGGTCCGCGACGCTGTGACCGACTACGATCGACCTCCGTGGCGCTGGTGGGTCCCCGATGTCCCGCTCGACGTGTACCGGCTGGACCGGACCTCGGACCTCCGAACGGACAGGGCAAACGATGCGCGTTCTGATCCTCGGGGGTGACGCCGACGGCAACCTCGGCGATCGAGCGATTCTCGTCGCGATGTGCGATGAGCTGAGATCGCTCGTTCCGGACGTGCGAATCACGGTGGTCTCGCAGGACCCGGCCAGAGCGTCGACTTGGTACAGAGCGCGCCCGATACAAGCTGGCCCGGCCGGGTTTGCGGCTTTCTGCGTGGCGGCCCGTAAGGCAGACCTCATCCTGTGCGGAGGTGGCGGCCTATTTCAGGACGACGACAGCCTCGTGAAGGTGCCTTACTGGCTGGCAAGGCTGAGCGTCGCACGGTTGCTCTGTCGACGCGTCGCGGGGTTCTCTCTGGGCGTGGGACCACTCGCTCACAGATCGTCTCGATGGTCCGCTCGTCGTGCGTTCTCCTTAATGGCGGACGTATCGGTTCGGGACCCGCTCGCCTGCCGAACGGCCTCGGCACTTGCCGGGCAGTCTGTCGATGTGATCCCCGATCCTGCGTTTATGCTGCATCCGGTCGCCCCGGAAGCCGCCCGGAAGTGGCTGACCGACCGGGGAGTACCGCTCGATGGCTCCCCACTCGTCGGCGTGGCTGCACGCCGGGTCTTCCCGGCACGTCCTCGGATCGTGCCTCACAAGATCCGCTGGCGGCTGGGTTCGCGTCGCATGTCGGCGGCGACCGAGGAGCTGGTGGCCCGGCTGGCCGGTGATCTGGACCGTATTGCGGAGCGTCGCCGCGCGTATGTTCTCCTGATGCCCAGTTACTCGGCGGCACACGAGCAGGACGTGGAGGTGAGCGAGGCCATCGTGCAGCGGATGGCCAGCTCAAGGGCTCAGGTCGCGCGCGTGGATGACCCCCGCCTCTACAAGGGGATCACGGGTCAACTCTCATTGATGCTCGGCGGGCGGATGCACCCGACGATTCTCGCCGCGGCCATGGGCACTCGCGTCGTGGGGATCGGCTACAACCAGAAGTTCCAGGGTGCGTTCCAGTTGCTCGGGCAGAGCCATCGCGTCGTGGACATCCAGACGGTAACGGCGCAGAGGCATCCCGGGCTCGGGGAGCTGCTCGAAGCTGCACTCGATGACGATCCACCCGATCCCTCACGGGCGCGCGAATTGGCGGACCGTACGCGCAACCGCCTCGCGGACCTGGTGGCGGGTAGAGGCGGGTAGGATGATCGGTCAACCGGCTTACGTGAAGCTGCAGCGGTCGCAATGGTTCGATCGAACCCGGCTGGAACGGCTCCAGAGCAGGAAGCTCCGCGAGATCGTTCAGCACGCATATCGTGGGGTCCCGTACTATCGCCGTCTCTTCGATGAAGCCGGGCTGAGGCCTGAGGACATCCGGCGCCCAGAGGACCTGGTCAGGGTCCCCGTCAGCACCAAGGCGGACTTGCAGCGGGCGGGGATCGAAGGACTGGCGGAAGGCCTGGATTCCGGAAGGAACCATCAAGAGAGAACCAGCGGCTCGGCGGGGCGGCCCTTCGTCGTCCATTACGATCGGGCCTTCGTAGCCCACCGCAACGCGCTTTTTCTCAGGGCGCTTCGTACGGTGGGGTACAGGCCCGGCATGAAGCTCCTCCTCGTCACCGCCGGGGCGAGGAAGGGGCGAAAGACCTGGAGGCGGTGGCACTACGCGCCGATCGATACACCCGCAGAATCGCTGCTGTCGCTCTATCGTCGACTCCGGCCGCAGGTTGTCTATGGGCCGGTGACGCCGATGCTTGCCCTGGCGCGGCACATTCGATCCATGGCTCCCCCGCTGGTACACGCGCCGGTCGCCGTGCTGACCACAGCGGAAACGCTCGATCGGACCGCACGGGGCCGGTTGACCGAAGCGTTCAAGGCTCCCGTATACGAAGCTTACGGGCTTACGGAGGCCGGAATCGTGGCATGGGAGTGTCGTGAGCGACGCGGCCTGCACCTGGCGGAGGATTCGGCGATCGTCGAGCTATTGCCGGCGCACGAGCAGCAGCTTTCGGCCGAAGGCCAGACGCCGGCGGGTCGCATCGTCCTCACGAACCTGGAGCTGAAGGCCCAGCCTTTTCTGCGTTTCGATACGGGCGATCTCGGGGTGCTGGAAGCGAGCGGGCCCTGCTCGTGCGGACGCGAGCTTCGCCGAATGCGGCGAATCGAAGGCCGAGTAGTCGACTGCGTGCGGCTTCCCGATGGAAGGATCATCTCTCCGTACGAGTTCACATGCGCGCTGGAGCGGGTCGCCGGAGTGATGCGCTACCAGGTCATCCAGGAGCGGCCGGCCGAGTTCACGGTGCGGGTCGAGCTGTCGGACGAGGCTCCACCCCGCGAGCGCATTCGCACCGTCGTCGCACGGGTACTCGGGGAGCTGCCTGGCCTGAAGATCACCGTGGCAGCGGAGCCGCGTATCGAGGCGACGCGTGGGCGCAAGTTTCGGGTCGTGGAGTCCCGCGTCGACTCCGACAGAGGTGGAGGGGGGCGGATCGGCTGGTGAGAATCCTCAGCCTCAACTACGAGTACCCTCCCATCGGGGGTGGCGGAGCCCCGTTTTCCCAGGGCCTGAACGAGGCCCTCGTGCGGCGGGGCCACGACGTGGACGTCGTAACGTCCGGTATGGCTGACCTCCCTCGCAATGAGATCCGTTCCGGTGTTCACATTCACCGCATCCCCTGTATACGACGGCACCGCGGCTATTCCACTCTGCCTGAGCTGGCCACCCAGGTCCCCGGTTCACTGAAGAAGGCGATCGAACTCTCGCGCACAGGGCACTACGACATCAACCATACGCACTTCGTGGTCCCTTCCGGGGTTGTGGCGTATCTGCTGAAGCGGGTGACCGGACTCGACTACGTGCTCACCGCCCACGGCTCGGACGTGCCAGGCTACAACCCGGACCGATTTCGGTTGACGCACCGCCTCATTCTGCCTGCATGGCGACGCATTCTGTCAGAGGCCGCGGCGACGCACACTCCGTCCCAGTTTCTGCGCGGGATGATTCGGGCTAAACAGCCGGAGCTCCCGGTGGACGTAATTCCCTACGGGTTCGACGAACCGCCGACGATCTCGGCAGGGAGTCGTCAGAACCGTCTTCTGGTGGTGACGCGCATGTTCGAGCGCAAGGGCGTGCAGTTCCGCGCTCGACGGACTGGAGCTCCCCTGGGAGGTGTGCGTCGCCGGTGATGGTCCCTACCTGGATACCTTGAAACAGCTCGCGTCCCGCTTGTCGATCCCGGTGCGCTTCGTGGGCTTCGTTCAGGGCGAGCCACTGTGGGAGCTGTATCGATCGTCGAAAGTGTTCGTCTTTCCCTCGATCCAGGAGAACTTTCCCGTCGTTCTGCTCGAAGCCATGGCTTATGGCTGTGCGGTGATCACGACGTCCGCCGAGGGATGTGGAGAGGTTGTGGGGGACGCGGCGATCAAGGTCGTGCCGGGCGACGTGGGGGCGCTCCGGGATGCCGTACAGCGGCTGGCTTCGGACCGGGAGGCGGTCGAGCGCCTCGCTTCACGGGGACCGAAACGTGTGAAGCAGTTCGCGTGGGACCGTATCGCGGAAGAATTCGAGCGCTTTTACCGGAAGGCGATCGACGCGGCCTGAAGCCTCGATAGACTAGCCGCTCTCAGCACGCACGCTGCCGCCGGGTCGCCGACGCAGGTCTCGAAATGCGGCCAACACTTCCCGAGAGGCGCTTCGGCCACCGGGCAAGGCCGCCCACAGCCCGACGTACAGCGCGGCAAATACGATCCCGGAAACCAGGAACTCGAAGAAGAAGACTCCGGCCGAAGGCAACAGATCGCGTCCTGTTTGCAGCAAGGATGCTGACAGAATGGAGGCGACTGCGGGGCGCCAGGCCACGCTGCCGACGTCACGCCAGCCGACTGGAGATCCGGCCAGGGCCCAGGCGACGCTCGGACCAGCGAGCAGGCAGGTTCCGACCGTGAAACCGATCGCAACGCCTGTCGCCCCCCACAACGCTCCCACGAGCACGGAACCAGCCATGATCGGGGTGGAGATCATGGCCCAGCGGAACTGCCGCGCCGTTTTGCCAGAAGAGAGGTACAACCACTGCATGAGCTGGCTGGCGCTGCCGAAGAAGATGGCCACGGACATCAGGCGAAGGAACGGCACGGCATCCAACCACTGGTGCCCGAAGAGGATCAGGACGATGTTGCGAGCTTCCGCGAAGACAAACGCGATGATCGGCAGCGGCAAGGCAAACATCGGGAGCAGACCCCGCCGAACGAACGCCCGGTACTCGGTGGCGTCCCCCCTTACCCGGCTGAAGCTGGCCAGGGCCACATCGTACAGCGCGTAAAACAGCTCCATGAAGGGATACCACGCCCACTTCCGTGACCGGTCGTAGAGTCCGAGCACCGCGGCACCCCCGGTGAGTCCGATCAACACTCGATCCAGCTGCTCGCCTGACCAGGCAACGAGTCGAAAGCCGGCGACCTCTCGCCAGTACGACCGCATGTCACGCAGCGGGCGAGACGTCGCGTCGCCTGCCGTGCCGCGTCGTGCTGGTCGCCACCCGCACAGTCCCCAGAGCAGCGCAGTCCGGACCACATCGAAGGTGAGTATTTGGAGGATCAGAGCCCAGTATCCCGCTCCGAGGAAGGCACCGCAGATCGCTGCTGTTGCTCCAGCCGTCAAGGCGACCACGCGGATCGACATGACGGTTCCGAAGCGGAGCTGTCGCTTCAGCAGAGATTCGTGCACCGCGCCGAGCGTGCCCATGTAGATCGCGACCGCCCACAGTCCGGCCACGATCGTCAGCCTCGGCTCACCGAACAGTCGCGCGAGGAGTGGGCCGATCGCAGCCATCGCGCCGACCACGACCAGGTTCATCCTGGCGGCGAACCAGAAGAGCTCGCTCGCGCTGGCGTGAAGCAACGGTTCGGTGTGGATGATGGCCGACTGCAGACCGAGGTTGGCTACGCTGATCGTGAGGAGGGCCACTGGAAGGACCATGGCCACCACACCGAAATCCTCTGGAGTGAGGATCCGGGCAAGAACCATGATGCTGCCAATCTGAAGCAGAATCTGCGCCCCGTTCGCGCCGGCTGCGACCATGCCGGAACGCAACGTTCGGCCCCGCAGATCGGAACGGACTCGACCGGTCTGGAAGTAGCGCTCGTAATCCGTCACGAAACGCTGCGACTCAGAGTGGCTGGACGGTCTGCCACGGTGCCAGGCGGAGCTCGAGCCGCCGGAGGCTCGCGTTCAGCCCGATGCCAAGGAGTGCGGTCACCAGCAACGCGGCGTACAGAAGCTCGACGCGAAGTAGCTGCCACGCGAGCCACACGAGCGCGCCGAGACCGGTTTCTGAAGAGATCATCTCGACGGCGATCGTGATCACGAGCGCCAGGTTCGCGCTGAGACGAAGGCCAGCAAGCGTCATCGGGAGGCTGGCCGGAAGGATGACACGTCTCAGCACTGTCATCTTGCCCGCGCCGTAGTTCCTGGCCACTTCCAGATGCACGGGGTTGATCTGTCTGACTCCGGCCGCCGTGTTGATCAGCATGGGGAAGAAGGCCGCCACCGCAACAAGGACGATCTTCGGTGCCTCGCCGATTCCGAGTACGACCATGAACAGTGGCAGAAGCGCGAGTTTCGGAATGGGATGAAACGCCGCGACAAACGGATCGGCTACAGCTCTCACTCTCGGAGAACCTCCGATCAGGAGCCCGGCGAGCAACCCGGCGAGCCCACCGGCGATCAGACCCGGACCGACTCTGGCCAGCGTGGCTCCGAGATGAGATGGCATCTCGCCCGAGGACACCGAGCGAAAGAGCGCGGCCACGACAGCACTGGGAGCCGGAAAGAAGACCTCGGGAATCGAACCCACGCGGACAAGCAGCTCCCAACACACCACTGCCAGCAGAGCGAGCAGCAAGGCCGCCGCTGGGTACTTGCGCCTTGTCGAGATCCGACGCAGAGGGAGGTTCACGGTGTGCCCCGCAGGCTGCTCCGCACGTCGTCTTCGAGCAGACTCCAGATATGCTGCTTGATTTCCGCGACCTCACGGTGCGAGCTCGCCGGGTCTCGCGGGCGAGCCAGGGCGATCGGAATGTCCTCCCGAATGCGACCTGGCCGGCCTGTCATTACGAGTACACGATCGCCCAGGAGCACCGCTTCCTCGATGTCGTGCGTCACGTAGAGAATCAGTTTCCTGTCTTCTCTCCAAAGCCGTTGAAGCTGCTCCCTCAGGATCCAACCTGTCTGAGCATCGAGAGAGGAAAACGGCTCGTCCATGAGAAGACCCGGGGCGCCGGAAACGAAAGCCCGGGCGACCCCCACCCTTTGACGTTGGCCGACCGACAGCTCGTGCGGATAGCGGTCGAGAAATGACGCCAGGCCCACTCGCTCGGCGAACGCCGCGGCCCGATCCCGGCGCTCCCCGCGGCTGACGCCGGCAACCTCGAGTCCGAACGCCACGTTGTCGAGCACGGTCAGCCAGGGGAACGTGCCGAATTCCTGGAACACCAGGTCGGTGGCCGGAAGACCGTTGTGGTTGCCAGGCTCGCCGTCGAAACGGACGGAGCCGGTGGTGGGAGCAATCAAGCCCGCAATGATGCGCAAGAGTGTGGACTTTCCGCACCCGCTCGGGCCCACGATGCACACGAACTGGTGCGGCCAGACACTGAAACTCACGTTGTCGAGTGCGGCGATTGTCCCTGCCTTGGTCGCCTCGAAGTGACGAGAGACTCCCTCGCAGTGGATGCTGAAACCGCTGGCAGGTAGGGCGCCACACCGAGAGGTCCCGGATCCGGAGTCCCCGCCCATGCCATCGACGAACTGGTGAGATCGCTCTCGCGATTCGTCTTTACCCACGCTCTTCATCGTGCATGACAACCCGGGACGCGGAATCACCTCCACTGATCAAAACCTGAGACGCAGGCCGGCCAGCACGCTGCGAGGAGCGCCGATTCGCACCAGGCCGGTCGTCGATCGGGTCGCCTCGTACTCGGTATCGAAGATGTTCTCCACGCTGAGGGACACGGCCAAACGCGGGCCGATCGCCCTGGCGATCCTTCCATCAAGGACAAAGAACGATGCGAGCTCGAGCGAGTTGAGATCGTCCTCGAAGCGGCTTCCTATCCACCGTCCGGTCAAACTCACGTCCAACACCTTCGGATTGGCATACTCCGATATCAACGTCAAGGATTGCTTGGGAGTGCGCGAGCTGGCGTTGCCCTCCAGCTCCGGATTGATGGACGAGCCGGTGATCTCTGTCGGGTTCCAAAGATAGGAGCCTATGAGCAACCAGTTTCTCGCAGGATAGAACTCCAACTTTCCTTCGACTCCGGCGCTCTCGAGTGACTCGATGTTCTGACGCTGCCGGCACACACCTCCGGCCGGCACGAATCCGCACGGAGCAATGGGTCTGCCCGAATCGCCCGCCTTTTCGACCGTCGCTTCGATGACCGGGTTCTCCACCCGCGTCCAGAAGCCCGTCAACCGGACAAACAAGGATTGTCCCACCGCATAATCCAGCCCCGCCTCCGCTCCGAACGTTCGCTCGGCCGCCAGATCCGTGTTCGCCTCCGTAATAACGTTCCCCGGCTCACGGAATGGCTTGTAGAGCTCGTTCAGCGTGGGAGCGCGATACGCCCTGTGGATCTGGGCCCGGACCGAGACCCTCTCTGCGAGATCGTGTTTGGCTCCCAGGCTGAAATTCAACGTAGACTCGGTCAGAGAGGCGAATGCCGTATCCGTCAGCACGCTGCCGTCGCCGAGATTGGTCAGCTTGCGGAAGCCGTTCGTATTCCGCGCAATATCGAGTCGCACGCTCCCCAATAGATTCCACTTGGGTCCAAGGCGTGCGAGGTCCTGAATGTAGAAGCCGGTCAGCAGCTGTTGGCCGCCCACCCTGCGCCGTCTGAGGAAGTCTCCGGATAGATAAAAGAAGTCCTCGTTCACCTCGCCATCGACCCACAGGACGTCGGCACCTGCAGCAAGCTCGTGGTTGGACAGCGCGCGGGTGGACCATTGAACGCTGCCGCCGGCAGATACGGCGGGCACGTCGAATTGATCCAGCGCAGGAGTCTCCGTTTCCCTGTCTTGGGCCTCTGTCGTAAAGAAACTCTCGAACGACTGCCCAGAGCCGAACGCGATGATCTCGAGCTCGCTCAATTCGGAGGTGCTGACTGTGGCCCCGCCACGAAGGTACCAGAGCTCCGTTCCCGTCGTCCTCAACGGAGTCCCGAAGTCACGCGATTCGTTGAAGTAGTTCGCGTGCAGGTGAAGCCCCACATCGGACGACACTTCGTACTCGAACTTTCCGTACAGAGAGCCGTTCACGGGGCCTGCTGGCTCATCGATGGGGCCACGCTGGTCTGACCGGACGGCAATGTACCCTTCCGAGTCCAGAAACTCTCCCGCCAGCGCGACGCCGACACGTTCCTGTTTGTACGTGCCACTACCTGTCGCCTGGATCGTCGACAGATTTCCGGCCGAGAGCGTCAGCTGCCCGCCGGTTTCCTGCGGCCGCCTGGTCACAATGTTGATCACACCGCCCAGTGCCCGGTTTCCCCAGATCCCCGAGCCCCCGCTCCGGACCACCTCCACTCTCTCCACCAGGTCGAGCGGGATGCGCGCCCAATGCACCCAGCCGGCCCACGGATCGTTGACGGGTACTCCGTCCAGCAGGATAAGCGTGCGGCCTGCTGACGATCCGCCCGCTAGTCCCCTCAGCGCGGGGGCCTGGCGAGAGGCATGCGCCGCGTTGCCGCCCAGGTAGTCGCGCAACGTGAAGCCGGGGATCTTGCGGAGGAGATCCGGGAGCGTTCGTGCAGCCGACGCCTCGATCACGCGCCGTGTGATCACGCTGACGTCGGCAGGAACATCGCCGACCGCGTTGTACCTTCTGGTCACCGTCACGACCAGGGCATCGACGCTGGTCACGGTCAGCGTGTCCCGCTGGTTAGTTGGCGCATCGGCTGGTAGCCGGGTATCGCCCGCCACCTGCGCCACTGCACAACCAGGGACGGTCGCCAGCCCCACGGCCGCAAGCACGGCGACGGTCCAAGATGCTAAGACGCGCGAAAGAATGCCGTTCATCGGTTCCTCCCGGTGTACCCAAGAGCCTGGCTCGCCTTCTCCACGAACTCGGGATCCCAAAGCCGCTCCTCCGGAACGCGTTCCGTGATCAACTCGTTTTCCACCAACCAATCCTGGAAGAGTTCGATGCTCGCCAGGTCCACGCGACCGTCCGTGGGATTGAACGGCCAGCACATTCGTTTGAGACGGTTCGGTTCGATCCCGGTCACCCGCGCGACCAGTTCGACGTTGTCGTCGGTACTCCCGTCGGCGAGCCTGCGAGCCGCCTTCAGATACGCAGCAGCAAAGCGTTCGCCTACGGTTCGCTCTCGAACCAGCAATCGCTCTCCATAGAACACGAACGAGTATTGAAAGCCGGGGAGGGCGTCCTCGATCGGAATCCACAACACGCCCTTGCCCGCTGAAATCACCTGGCTCATGAACGGTTCCCCGGAGAGAGCCGCATCGACCTCTCCTGCGGCGAGAGCATCGGGCTCGATGGCGTGCGGCAAGTACACGCGTTCGAGCTCACTCAGATCCAGACCGACATGTTCCAGTAGTCTCTCCACGACGAAACGCATGGCCGTCTGGCGGCTTATGGATATGCGCCGGATGGGTGCGTCGATGTCGGCCGAGTCTACGCTCGGTGTCGGCCCGCGCAGGATGCCGAGGCTGCTACACGACGGAGAAGAACTCGCGGCCGTGATGGTGATCGCACGCAGCGGGAATCCTTTCCTGATCGCGTTGAAGATTCCGGGCGCGAGGTGGCCTGGCAGGACGTCCACCGAACCGTTGATGAGCAGCGGGATCGCATCCTCCGAGCTGGAGGCGGTTACCAGCTCGACATCGAGGCCTTGCTCGGCAAAATACCCCTCTGCCTCGGCGACACGGAGAGCCGCGTACGTCAGGTACGGCTGAGAGATCACCCGCACCCGGGTGAGGCCGCCTGCGTCGTCCGCGTCGGCCTGGCCGCAGGATACGGCACCGAACGCAAGAGCCGCCATGGTGAGGGCGAACAGGATGCGCTCGCCGACGTTCCCCCCCGTTCCTCGCGCGGAGATCATTGGTTGCGCCTCGACTCGGCCACGCGCCGTGCCTGTAGAGGCAAGAACTTCCCGCGCGGAGAGAGCAGCGGTTCTTGTCGTCGCACGCGGAGGGCCCCGGCCTGACTCCATAACGCGCGAGAGTACGATGCGGAGACTGATCCACTTCGCTGGAGTTCGGCGTACACCGTGCCGATCACCGCCTCCTCGTCCAAGATGGTCACGGATGGATGCACGAGGAGCACGAGTCGAGTGAAGCCCTGCTCGTCCTCCTCCTCAACTAGCTGATAGTCCAGGGGTGTACCTCCGAACCTTGCGGGCAAATCTTCCTCCAACACACGCTCGATGTCGCTACCCAGGAGCGTCACCCCTTCGCCCGTCGCCTTACTGAAACTTCCTACGTCCCGTATGTGGGTCGTGAAGCCCAGCTCCTCGAGAGGACATCCACAAGATCTGGTTTCGACGACCCCGTAGTCGTCGGTTTCCACGTTCAGCAAGATCTTCGGCGCGCTGGGCAGCAACGTCGTGAAATAGAATGCGTCGACAGATAGCCCGAAGTCCGCGAGCTCCCTCCGGCCGGTGATCATAGCGAGATGGTCCAGCAGGAGGTGTTGTTCGTTCGGATATGGCGAGTTGGGACACCCGAAGCCGATGGGCCCGATCTCCGCGCAGAAGTAATGCGGGATGAACCTTGCCCCCGTCTTCGTTATCAGGTCGACCTTCGCTTGAGTCGCAGGCTCACCCCCTGAAGTGATTGTGAGGCCGGTCAGGTCGATGCCCATCCGATCCGCTTCCAATGCAACGCGGAGCGCTTTGCTCACGTGGGCGATTAGGCCGCATCTACCTTGCTCTCCTATCTTCTCTTCAGCCCACCGGGCGATCACACCTGCCTGGTCGAACGGCAGGTACTCGGGACGCGGTACGCTTCGATCTACCGAACGAGCCACCTCGACCGCGATCCGTGTCGCCATTCGAAACCTGAGTCCGCTCCCGCCCGATCCCTTCCACACCGGGGTGAACCATCGGTCCGGTACGCATCCGTGTGGCAGACCTAGCAGCGTGGCTTCCAATCCGTATCCGGGAGGGATCTCTGCCCAGACCGCGAAAGGCACCCCCAATATCCCGCTCGAATGGTTCTTTATGACCTGGGTAGGGAGTCGTGATCGCCAGTGTTCGAGGTCCACGAGAACGCGGCGCGGCGGGCCCGTGCTCCCACCGGTAGCGACCGAGTAATACTGTCGAAACGTCGGGTTGTTGAAGTCATCGGAGTGCGCTTCGATGACTTCCCCGCCACGTACGATCGGCCGGTGACCCTTGAACTCCTCGAAGGTCACGCATACGCCGGCCTCGCGCAGCGCCTGAAGAGATGCATCGAGACCCCGATCCCTGACTATCTGCCGGAGGTCGCCGACGCCACACCCGGCCAGTTCAAGCAACCGTCCGTAGGGACTGCGGGGATTGTTGAAGATGCCTTGTTCCGCGCTTGCGATGAAGTTGGATTCCCGTTCCTCGATCCTGCGCCGCACAACCGATCGAGCCTGCTCAAGACCGATGCGCTCCTCGAGAAGGTGCGGCAGACCTTTGATAAAGGCCGCAAAGACCCTCAGCTGGTTCCATTGACTCAGCCGTTGTCCACGCCGCTGCACTCGGATTCGGACCTCCTCTCTTGACGCCAATCTCAGTTCGCGCGCCCTTATCTCACGGGGGCGTTGCACGTTCAGCAATTCCCGCACCCTGCAGGGGCGTCAGAGGATTGTGCTCGACTAAAGTCCTATCGTTCGCCCAGATGCTGGAGGTTCGAGGTCGCACACGTGCGACAGCCACGGTGAATACGGCCGGTGGTGTGGCGTGCCTGCGACACGTAGCGCCGGCCATCCCGGGTGGCCATCCGTCCAAGGCCCTACTACGCTTCTCCGGCGTCAATGCCGGTGAGCCGGACTCACGGCCCGTAACACGGCCCAGCGAGCGCAGCCTATGAGCATCCCTTGGTCCCATTGGGATCTGGAGGTCATCGACGGGCACATGTACGTCGGTGGCTGCAGTCTGGAACGATTGGCGACCACGTACGGCACGCCACTTTTCGTCCTGGACGAGCACCGTCTGCGCAACAACTGTCGCGCTCTCGAGGACAGCCTGACACGGCACTATCCGGGTGCAGGCTCTTTCTTTTCCGTGAAGACAAACCTGGATGCGGATGTGTTGAGAATCGCCTCGGAGGAAGGGATGGGTGCGGAGGTGATTTCCCAACAGGAGTATGAGCTGGCAAGGGCGGTCGGCATACCGGCGGGGAGGGTCCTTTTCAACGGCATGGTTCAGCCTGTCGACTCAATGAGAAGGCTTTTCGCCGATGGGGTCCTGATGGTCCACGTGGATGCCGAGACCGATGTCAGCCGACTGAACAGCGCTGCCGCAGAAGTTGAAAGACGAGTGGACGTGGGAATCCGTGTCCACACGAAGCGCGGTTGGGGTAGTAATCCGTTCGGGATTCCCCCCGAGCGCTGTGTCGACATGTTCGAGCGGATTCTCGAAACCGAGTTCCTGACTCCCGTCGGGCTGCTCGTTCACTCGTCGGCGAGAGCGACGGGGCCAGAAGACTACTCTGCAAAGGCTCGACTCCTGCTCGACATCTGTGTCAGGGTGAAGGAGCGGACGGGCCGCGCTGTTCGCTTCATCGACATAGGCGGAGGCTATGGTACCGCTTCGGTTCGAGCCTTCGGACGGGTCGAGCATCTCGCAAACCTTTTGATCGGGGTGAAGAGTCGGCCGCCGGATCCTGGCCGGTTTGTTCCCCTCCGGGACACCGTGCGGATCATCTCGTCACAGATCGTGGATTTCTGCACTGCGCGGGGGCTGGAGCCTCCCATCCTGCACCTCGAGCCCGGAACGGCCGTCGTGGAGGACGCACAGCTGTTGATCACGACTGTGCACAAGCTCAAACAGATCGGTGGCCAGCAGATAGCGGTCGTTGATGCGAGCCGGGTTGGCATGGCACAGCCGCTTCGTGGAGAGTACCACGAGGTCTTTGTCGCCAATCGGATGGACGGTTCCCCTCGACGTGTTTACAGAGTCGTTGGCCGATCGTGTTCAACCCACGACTGGCTGTTCTCCCGAAAGCGACTTCCGAAGCTGCGGCCTGGGGATCTGTTGGCCATCATGGACGTGGGAGCGTACTTCAACTCTACGTCCAACAGCTTCTCATTCCCGAGCCCGCCTGCGGTTGTGGTGAAGGACGGTGCCGCGCGCCTGGCCCGGGCAGCTGGGGAGCCTTGGTGGACCGAAAGACCTTCCATTCCGGGGAGCGGGTGATCCGAGCCATGACTCGAACCACCGCAACTCCTCGAGGATGCCCGTGGCTTCTGGTGCCGAATCTTGTAGTGCCTACAGCTCCTTGATCTCGTCGATCAGGTCGCCGATCGCCTTCGAGGCGTCGCCGAAGAACATCCGGTTGTTCGGCAGGTAGAACAGCGGATTGTCGATCCCCGCGTAGCCGACGCTCAGGCTCCGCTTGATCACGATCGAGGCCTTGGCCTTGTCCACCTCGATGATCGGCATGCCGCCGATCGGGCTCGACGGGTCGTCCCGCGCGACCGGGTTCACCACGTCGTTCGCGCCCACGGTGACGGCCACGTCCACGTTGGTGATATCCGGGTTCACGTCCTCCGGCTCGTACAGCTGGTCATACGGTACGTTGGCCTCGGCCAGCAGCACGTTCATGTGGCCCGGCATGCGGCCGGCCACCGGGTGGATCACGAACTGGACCATCACGCCGCGCGCCTGGAGCAGCTCGGCCAGCTCCCGCAGCCGGTGCTGCGCCTGCGCGACCGCCAGACCGTAGCCCGGGACGAAGATCACGCGCTGCGCGTAGCCGAGCAGCAACGCCGCGTCCTCGGCGTCGACCGGTGTCGCGACCCGATCCCCAGCATCCGCGCCACCGGCGGTCTCCATCCCGACGCCGAACGCGCTGAACAGCACGTTGGCGAGCGAGCGGTTCATCGCCTTGCACATGATGCTCGTGAGGATGAGCCCCGAGGCGCCGACCAGCGCGCCGCTGATGATCAGCGCGTTGTTCGCCAGCACGAACCCGGCCGCCGAGGCGGCGAGCCCGGAGTACGAGTTCAGCAGGGCGATCACCACGGGCATGTCGGCGCCGCCGATCGGGATCACGAACAGCACCCCGAGGATCAGTGCGAAGACGATCAGGGCGTAGTACACCGCCTCATTGGTGCCTGTCATGATCAGGAAGACCGCGGCGGCCAGCGAAGCGGCGGCCAGCAGGAACGCGAAGAAACGGACCAGCGGGTTCTGGATCGCGCTCTCGCTCACGATCCCCTGCAGCTTCCCGAAGGCGATCATGCTGCCCGAGAAGGTGACCCAGCCGATCAGCGTGCCGGCCATGATCGACACGCCCTGGTCGATCTCCATCATGCCGCTGGAGCCAGACAGGCGAAGGAACTCGGCCGTCGCGACCAGCGCCGACGCCGCACCACCGAAGCCGTTGAACGCACCGACCATCTGTGGCATGGCGGTCATCGGCACGCTGCGGGCCAGGATCAGACCTACCGCGCCGCCCGCAATCAGGCCGATGATGATCCACTGGAAGTCGAGTATGGACCGGTCTACCAGTGTCGCCACCACGGCGAGCAGCATGCCGAAGGCCGCGAGCCGGTTTCCCCCGCGCGCCGTCTCGGGTGATTGAAGACGCTTCAGGCCGACAATGAACAGGACGGCCGCGACCAGATAACTGAGCGCTATGAATGTTGCGAGTGGCATTTATTCGTATCCCGTTCGGGTAGCAGGCATGGAAGCAGGTGAATCGGCGTCACGCCTCCGGTTCGCGCTTGAACATCTGCAGCATGCGGTCCGTGACGAGGAAGCCTCCGACCACGTTGATCGTGGCGAGAATCACGGCCGCCAGTCCGATGTACGTCAGCAGCGGCGACTCGACGGCCCCCGCGATGAGTAGGGCACCCACGATCGAGATGCCCGAGATCGCGTTCGACCCCGACATCAGCGGTGTGTGCAGCGTGGGCGGCACCTTCGTGATCACCTCGAACCCGACGAACATCGCCAATACGAAGACGTACAGGCCGATCAGCAGGACTCCGGTCATTGCGAGAACCTCACTTCTCCGGCGTGGGCTACACAGCACGGTCCTACGACGTCGTTTTCCATATCCACAGCCAGCTCGCCGTCGCTCAACACCTCTTTCAGAAGAGACGTCAGGTTGCGGGCGAACATCTGGCTCGCGTGCACGGGCATCTCGGCGGGGAGGTTCGTCGGTCCGTGGATGAGCACCCCGCCGTGCTCGACCACCTCGTCGGGCTTGGTCAGCTCGCAGTTCCCTCCGGCCGGCGCAGCCAGGTCGACGACCACGGATCCGGGTCTCATCGCCTCGACCATCGCGGTCGTGATCAGAAGCGGCGCCGGCTTGCCCGGGATCAGCGCCGTCGTGATCACCACGTCCGACTTCGCGACGTGACGCGCCACGAGCTCCCGCTCGCGCGCCTGCTCCTCCTCGGCGAGCTGCTTCGCGTAACCCCCCGCCGTCTCGCGCTCTTCCTCCGAGACCGGGGTCACGCCCATTTCCGCCAGCTCTTCCTCGGTCCACTCGACGAACTTCGCACCGAGACTCTCCACCTGTTCCTTCACGGCGGGCCGGATGTCGTATCCTTCGACCGCGCCTCCCAGCCGCTTGGCGGTGGCGATCGCCTGCAGGCCGGCCACGCCCGCTCCTAGGACGAGCACGTGAGCCGGAGACAGGGTGCCCGCCGCCGTCATGAGCAACGGAAACACCTTGCCGAGCGAGTCGGCTCCGATGACGGCTGCCTTGTAGCCGGCCAGGGTGCTCATCGATGAGAGCGCATCCATCGACTGTGCCCGTGTGATCCGGGGCACGAGCTCCAGCGACAACGCCGTGACGTTGCGCGCGGCCAGCTGCTGGATCAGCTCGGTCGACGCATGAGGCTCGAGAAACGAGATGAGGATGGCGCCCTCACGAATGAGGCCCGCCTCCTCCAGCGAGGGTGGTTGAACCTTGAGGACGACGTCCGCGGCTCCCAGTACCGACGCCGCATCCTCGCCGATCTCGGCGCCGACGTCGCTGTACTCTTCGTCCCGGAACGAGGCCGACAGACCGGCCCCCGACTGCACGAGGAACCCGACGTCGTCGGACGTGAGCCGACGCACGGCGTCGGGCGTCATGCCGACGCGAGTCTCGCCCGGTGTGGTCTCCGCTGGAACCGCTATCTTGATGGCCATCAGCACCAGTCTTCTTTGAGCGTACCTAACGCGTACGAGCGCGTACTCAGCTTGATTGAGAACATGACGGCCGCCACCAACGCGGCCCGCACGATCGCGAATCTTCGCCCCGGCACGGCGAAGCGCAATGCGTCCGCCAGCGTGTTGCGTCCGACCGCCACGGAAGGCTATTACGGCGGTCCGTGGCCTGCTACCCCTGCGCGAGTGAAAGCCGGCCCGGCGCCACTCCTGTGAACCGGAGACACGACGTGAGCGGCCTGACCAGACACCAGATGAGCGCCAGCCTGCTGAGCGCCCTGCGCCAGGAAGGCCTCGGCGCCCGGGACCACTTCGAGGGTCGACAGGAGCCTCTGTCCTGGTACTTCCGGGTCGTGGCCCTCGACCAGTCCGAGCTGGACATTCTGGAGTCCGGCGCGGTCGAGGGTCTGGACGTTCCGACGGCGCTGGTCGAGCTCGCGATCGACGAGCTGGCGCTCGCGCTCGCCAACATCGGTGTGGAAGGGCTGGCGACCTATCTGGCGAACGATCCCGAGGCGACGTCGGCGACGCGCGGCCTGGTGGCACCGGAGAACCTGTTTCTGGACCCGGCCGTGCTGCTCGGATTCCTCAACGTCGACATCGCGCCCCCGCCGGCGTGGCTGGAAGAGCGCGAATCAGACCCCGCCACGAACGAGGAGCTGGCGACGCGCCTGGCCGAGCTCGCCCGGGAGATCGGTGAACAGGCCAACTCGGTGGAGGTGCACATCGAGGGAGCGCTGGACCCGGAAGCCGGATGGACAGGCCCGCAGGACAGCGTGCGACCCGCGGGCGTGTTCGTGCACTTCGGTTTCGAGATTCCCCTCACCGGAACCGGCGAAAGAGAGCTGGGTCACATCTTCGCCGACGGCTCAGCGGTCGCCGGTTCGGCCCTGGAGCGAATCCGCAGCGTGTTCCGGGCCGACTGAGACCCTACTCCTCTTCGCTACCGCCTTCCGCTCGACTCCGTAGAACGAGCAGCGTGTCGATCGCCGATTGGAACGATTCGAGGGGAGCCGCGCCTCGCACGGCTACGCTGTCACCCAGGATGAAGTAGGGCGTGCTGGTGATCCCGGCCCGCACGACGTTCGTGTAATCCCTGATTTGCAGCGGGGCCAGCTGATCCTCGCGCATGCAGCGCGCGAACGAGTCCGCATCGATGTTCAGCTCTTCCGCGTAGGAGACGAAGAGGTCGAACGCCTCGTCGCTCGCTCGCCACTCCTCCTGCCGCTCGAACAGGATGTCGTGCATGGGCCAGAACAGGCCGACCGCTCCCGCGCAGAACGCGGCCTCCGTCGAGGGCCACGCCTTCGGGTGCGTCGGATTCGCATACGAGATCCAGACGTAGGAGACCTTACCGGGCTCTATGTATTGGCTGTCGAGAGCCGCATACGTTTCGCTGTAGAACTGCGCACAGAACGGACACTCGAAGTCCGAAATCTCCACCATGCGGATCGTTGCGTCCTCGGCCCCTTTCGCCCGGGCCTTGTCGGCCCGATCCAGCGCCGTCTGAAGATCGGATGGCACGACCACTGGCTCGATGGTCGCTCCGGAATCCTGGGCCCCGTCAGCGGGTGCGGTACAACTCGCCACCACGAGTCCGATCGCGACGGTGACGAGAGACCCCCACGTTTTCCTGTGAGCCATAGCCGTAATCCTCCATTCGTTGCCTCGGACCCGGTCACCCTGCCGCGGACCGGGTCACGCCTGGGAAGTCCCCGAAGCCGATCCTCGAGTCCTACTGAGTACCGCCGGCCTCCCCGTATGTTGCGTCAGGACGCGAAACCGGGTCCGAGGGTCGGGGAGGAGCCGTCCGGCGGAAGGCGTCAGGCGGGAGGCGCTGCCGAGAGCGCTGTGAGGGCACGATCCAGTGAGTCGAACGCGGCATCCACGTCCTCCTTGCGGTTGTGCACGCTGCCCACCGAGAGACGAAGCGTCGCGCGGCCCTCCAACTCCGTGTGCGAGAGAAACACGCGGCCCTCCGCGTTCACGGCTTCGAGCAGGTCGTGGTTCAACCGGTCCGCCGCCCGTTCGTCGGCCCCGTCGCCGACCGTCGTCTCGCCGGCCCGCCGGGCCCGGAAGCACACAGTGCTGAACGAGACGGGCGCGGTGAGCTCGAACCGCGGGTCGGCCTCGATTCGCTGCGCAAAGCCCTCGGCCAGAGCGATGTGGTCCCGCAGCATCTGCCGCAGAGTCTCGGTTCCGAAGTAGCGAAACAGAAACCACAGCTTCAGCGCCCGGAAGCGGCGGCCCAGCGGCAGGCCGTAGTCCATCAGGTTCGTCACTCCTTCGACCTCGGTCCGCAGATACTCGGGCGTCAGCGCCAGCGAGGCACGCAGCACATCGGGTCGACGGAAGAAGAGCACACTGCAGTCGAGCGGCGTGCCCAGCCACTTGTGCGGGTTGAGCACGATCGAGTCCGCCCGGTCCCAGCCGGCGAAATGCGGTCGCAGCTCGGGCAGCATGGCCGCCGGGCCCGCGTACGCCGCGTCAACGTGCAGCCATACATCTTCCGCCGCTGCGATTCTGGCGATCCGCTCCACGGGATCGACGCTGGCCGTCGACGTCGTGCCGATCGTCGCGCAGACGAAGATGGGCCGCCGACCCTCCGACCGATGGCGGTTCAGGGTCCGAGCCAGCGCATCGGGATCCATGCGGTACCGGGAATCGGTTGGGATGCGGTGCACGTTGGCCTGACCCAGTCCGGCGGCGATGGCCGCTTTCTCGAGCGACGAATGCGCCTGATCGGACACGTAGGCCGTCAGCACGGGCAGGTCCTGCCGCCCCGCGAGTCCGAGCTCGCGTACTTCGAGGCGGGCATGCTCTCTGGCCGCGAGGAGGGCCGTGAAGCTGGCCGATGAAGCCGTATCCTGGATCACGCCGCGAAACGACTCCGGCAGACCGACGGCTTGCCGGAGCCAGTCGGTCATGCGCTCCTCCAGCTCCGTAGCCGCCGGCGAGGTGTGCCACAGCATCGCGTTGACGCCGAGCGCAGCCGCAACGAACTCGGCCAGCACGCCTGGACCGGACGCCGAGCTGGCGAAGTACGCCAAGAATCCGGGGTGATTCCAATGAGTCAGGCCCGGGAGCACGATCCGGTCCAGGTCCTCCAGCACCGCCTCGACCGGCTCGCCGTCGGTCGGCGGCTCGGGTGGGATCCGCGCCGCGACCTCGCCCGGCATCACCCGGGCGCGGACCGGGAAGTCAATGACTGTTTCGCGATAGTCTGCTGCCCAGGCGGCCACACGAGCGGCCGTCTCCCGGAACTCCTCGCCGGGCATGTCCCGGAACGGGAGAGGCTCTTCTTTCACGACGAACTCTCCGACACCTTCGTCTTTCCAGCCTGTTCTGACTCCGAGTCCTCCGCCCGTGGCATCTCCTCCAGGAAGGCCACGGCGCGCCGCAGGTGAGGGATGACGATGGAACCACCGACGATCAGACCGACGGCGAACGCGTCGAACAGCTCCTCATCCGACCAGCCCTCTTCGCGGCACCGTATCAGGTGATAGGCGATGCAGTCGTCACAGCGGAGCACCATCGATGCGACCAGACCGAGCAGCTCCTTGGTCGGCGCATCCAGCGCACCGGGCTCGTACGCGCGGCCGTCGAGGGCGAAGAATCGATTCACCGTGAGGTTCCCCGCCTGATGGATGTGCTCGTTCATGCGCTCCCGGAACAATCGAAACTCGGACAGCTTGTCGCTCACCGCTCGATCTCCTGCCTTGAGGACGCCTCGATCTCTCGTCTGGGGAACGCTCAACATAGCGTCGGCGAGCCCGGGACAGGATACTGAACCGCATGGCAGGCGGGAGGGGCACCGAAGACGAGGCGGAGCGGGTCGAGCTGGCGTCGATTCTCGACGGTTGCATCGAGGCGGTCGAAGAGGAGATCGACGCCGTTCGCCAGGATCTGGCGCGCAGAGGCCTGGATCAAACCGTGGCGGCGGCCGACGGGCACCTGGTGCAAACCGGCCCAGCGGGGTTTCTGTACGAATTCCAGCTTCCCAGCGCCTCCTTCGACATCCGCCCGGAGGACGGCGTATGGGTACGGGTCGAGGAGTCCGAGGCGCTCGGATTCGTGACCGGTTTCGATCGCCGGTCTCATGTGGTGCGGATCGCGCTGTCCGACTGGCTCGGCCGTCGCCCCGGGCATGCCGAGCTCCAGTTCGATCCGACGTGGCTCCTCACGGCGCTCGTCATGCGGCTCGCCGAGATCGACTCGGCGCCGGACCGGTTCTTTCCACAGACACTGCTGCGCCTCTTCGGCCGATCGTGGCCCGAGGTGCACGAGGCCGCACCGAGTCGAGAGCCGGACGGCAAACTGAACGCGGGGCAGCGGCGGGCACTCGAGCGGGTGCTGGGGAGCGATGTCCATTTTGTGTGGGGCCCGCCCGGCACGGGAAAGACACTGCTGGTCGGCCACGTTGTGGCCGAGCTGGCCGAGCTGGGCCGAGTGCTGGTGGTCGCCACGACGAACACCGCGGTCGATGAGGCGGCGACGCGTGCCGCCCGAGTGCTTGGAAGCCAAGCCGTAGGGGCTAACCGGATCATCCGCGTCGGGGCCGAGTTCAGCCGCACCGGAGACCCGAGCCTTTCCCTGTCCGCGGCGCTCCAGCGAAGGGTGGATGGCGGGGCGGGGCGGGTCGCGACGGTCCTGGAGGAGGCGGAGCGGCGACTCGCGGTGGGTCGTTCTTTCCTCGACCGCGAAACGGAGAGCGTGTGGGCGCGGCACGGGCGACTCCTCTCCGCCGCTCGGGCCCGGGATGATCGGGCGACGACCCGCACGCTGGAGCGACTGGCCGGAGAGCTCAACAAGCAGGCGATTCTCGCGCTGCACGGCGCGGATGTCGTGCTCACGACGCTCGCCCGTCTCGCCTCGCGCGATGAGCTGGCGGCCCTGCGCTTCGATTCCCTGGTCATCGACGAGGCCAGCACCGCCCCGCTTCCGTACCTCGCGATGGCCGCCTGTCGGGCATCCGCACGGACGGTCGCGGTCGGAGACTTCCAGCAGCTTCCGGCGATCGTGGTCTCGCGCGGCGACGCCGGACGGCGGTGGCTGAGCCGCGACGTGTTTCATGAAGCCGGGGTCGTGCAGGACTCAGCGCCGGACGAACTGCCGATTCCCTCTGAACGCGATCGGTTGTGCGCGATGCTCGTGGAGCAGTACCGAATGGCGCCGCCCGTACGCCGGCTCGTGAGTGAGATGTTCTACGGCGGCCGTCTCGAGGACGCCCTCGAGGTTCACGACCGTGCGACGGCTCCCCACCCACTGGCGCTCATCGACACGAGCGATCTCAAGCCCACGGTGGAGCGATCGGAAGGCTCGCGCGCCAACGCGGCCCATGCCGAAGCCGTGCTCGCTCTCCTCGGTGTGGCCGCCCTGCGTGGCGTCGACGACGTCGCGGTCGTCGTGCCGTACCGACTCCAGGCCAGACGGCTGTGGCAGCTCGTCCGGGGCCGGCTCGGGGGTGCCGCCCCCCGTCAGCTCGAGATCAGCACCGTGCACCGGTTCCAGGGACGCGAGAAATCGGTGGTCATTTTCGACACGGTCGATGGGCCACCGGGTCGAAGCTGGTTTCTCCACGAGGGACGCAATCCGGATTTTCCCCGCCTCTTGAACGTGGCTCTCTCCCGCACGCGCGACATGCTCGTAGTGGTTGGCAGCGTCGAGGGTCTTCGAACGACCCTTCCTCCGGACGCGTTGCTGAACCGCGTCGTGGAGCACATGCGGGCCGAAGGTCACGTCGTCGACGCCCGAGCCCTGAGTCGGGACGCGGGCGTGCTCTTCTCGGGCCGCTTGTGAGGCGCACCCTGCCGCGCACACCCAGTGCCTGAGACGTTCCGGCGCGGAAAAACCGTCGGCTTGGATGTCGAAGGCCCGCGTTTCACGGCTCGATCTGCATCAACTTTTTCAAAAAAGCTGAGTTCCCGGTTTTCCGGGGTTGACGATCAAAAAAAATGTTTTAGATTCTTCGCGTGCTTTGGGAGGAGGCACCAGCCAACTCGAGAGGTTGAGGCTGGAGCCGGCACCACGGACCGCCCGAGGTGAGAGCACGGAGAGGGGTGAAAGCCCCACGAAAGTGAACTCGCGCAGCTGGTCGGGCAGAGATGGTACCAGGACCGTGGATGACCCTGTGAGGCCGCGCAATCGAACAGGGTTAGAGCCGCAAGAGTCGTAAACATAGTCCTCCTAGCGCAGCCCCTGACACCCTTCGGGGTGGGCAGGGGCTGCGTTCATCTATGCTCAATGTCACGCCTCCGGGGCCTGCACGAGCGAACGTGCAATCCACCGCGTGCCGGGCCCCCTCGATCTCCTGGCTTCGAGCGCGTAGCTTCGGATGCCTGGATCCGTCCCGAGTCCGGGGTGGACGCCCCGCGCTCTTGCGGGGAAGGTTTTTTAAAAAACGTGTGGACAACAATGTGGATACATTGTCGAAAAAGTAGAAAATTGCCATACCACGCATGCGGCCGGAGGGGATTCGCGGTCACTCGATGTATCCACAACGTGTGGATTGTGGCGACACACTGAGATGCGGGCAGTCGTGCAGCGCGTGAACCGCGCCCGTGTCGTCTCGGAGGACGTCGAGCTGGGGGCCATCGACAGAGGACTGGTGGTGCTGGTAGCCTTCAGGGCCGACGATGAGGAGGAGCAGCTTCGCTGGGTGGCCGAGAAGCTGTGGGGACTGCGGATCTTTCCCGATGAAGCGGACCGGATGAACCGATCCGCCCGGGATGTGGGGGGCAGTCTGCTGCTCGTGTCGCAGTTCACCCTGTACGGTGACGTGAGGCGGGGTCGACGTCCGTCGTTCGTCGAGGCGGCTCCGCCGGAGCAGGCCGAGAGGCTGTACGACCGCTTCGTGGAGATCTGCTGCGAGGGAGGACCGGTCGAGACGGGGAGCTTTGGAGCGATGATGAGCGTCGAGCTGGTCAACGACGGGCCCGTGACGATTCTGCTGGAGCGCTAGCAGGTCCGTCTCCTGTCTGGACCCGCGGCCGGGCCATCGATGACCGTATCGGTCGCGGCAACCGTGCCAAACGGAGTATCCAAAGGAGTGCTGAGCGAGCTGTGAGACCGTTTCGCATAGGGATCATCGGATCCGGGCAGAACGACACGGCGGGTCTGGACGCGGCGCGTCTCGCGGGACGGGCGATCGCACGGGCCGAGGCCGTCCTCGTGTGCGGCGGTCTCGGCGGCGTAATGGCCGCGGCGGCCGAAGGAGCGGCGACCGAGGGCGGTGCGGTCGTCGGCTTGTTGCCGGGTGAGGAAGCCGGAACGGCGGCGCCCGGAGTCTCCATCCCGATACCGACCGGGCTGGGGCAGGGACGGAACGTTCTCGTGGTGAGGGCATCCGAGGCGGTCGTGGCGATATCGGGTGGCTGGGGCACGCTGAGCGAGGCGGCGTTCTGTCTCAAGCTCGGCGTCCCTCTCGTGGGTCTTTCCGATCGACTGCCCGATGCGCTTCCCATCGAACGATACGCCGACCCGGTGGCCGCCGTTGCCCGTGCTCTGGAGCACGCTCAAGCCGGAAGGGAGGCACGCGCCGAATGATTGGCGTCTATATGTTCGGGGGCATTCTGCTCCTCCTGATCGTGGTCGTGGTGTTCGCCGCGATCCGCAGCTCGGTGCCCGATCCGGGCGAGGGACGACAGTTGACCCAGGTGGAGCTGCGCGACGTCGCCCTCGAAGCGCTTCGCGAGCTCGAGTTCGACTACCAGACCGGCAAGTTGCCCGAGGAGGAGTACCAGACGCTGCGAGCCGAGCTCGGGTTGGCGGCCGTGCGCGCACGAGAGGCTGTCGAGCGGACCCGTACACCCCGCACGGCGGAGAAGGCGTCCGGCTCAGGAGACAAGGTCACCTGCCGTGTGTGCGGTACGGAAGTGGTCCCGGAGGCCAACTTCTGCGCGGCCTGTGGCGCTCCTCGGGAAGCTCCCGCCTGAAGAATCGGCCTGAAGAATCGGAAAGAGAGCCATGCCCGGGACACCGGTCGACCTGAGGAGTGACACGGTCACTCGCCCGAGCACCGCCATGCGTCGCGCGATCGCCGAGGCGGACGTCGGTGATGACGTGTTGGACAAGGATCCGACGGCGGATCGGCTCGAATGCCGCGTGGCCGAGCTGCTGGGGAAAGAGTCGGCGCTCTTCTTTCCTTCCGGTACGCAGGCGAACCAGGCCGCTGTGCTGCTTCACACGCGCCCCGGTACGGAGGTGATCTGTGAGGCGGAGGCCCACGTATTCCATTATGAGCTCGCCGATCCCGCCTTCCTGGCCGGCGTGCAGCTGCATCCGGTGCGGTCGGACGGCGGCAGGGTCACGGCTGAGGATTACGCCCCCGCCATTCGGCCGGGGGACCGTCACCACGCTCTGACGTCGCTGATCTGTGTGGAGAACACGCACAACATGCATGGCGGCGTGGTGGTCCCCCTTGCGTCCGCCCGGGCGATCCGCACCCTGGCCGAAGGCCACGATCTCCCGGTGCATCTGGACGGAGCCAGGCTGTGGAACGCTGCAGCGGCGACCGGGCTCTCGTTGGCCGACCTGGCCGCGAGCGCCGACACGGTGATGGTCTCGCTCTCGAAGGGGCTCGGATGCCCGATCGGGTCCCTGCTCGCCGGACCGGCCGAGCTCATCGACCGCGCGTGGGGAATCCGAAAACGGCTCGGAGGGGGAATGCGTCAGGTGGGCGTTCTCGCCGCGGCAGGTCTGTACGCCCTGGATCATCATCTGGAGTCGCTGCCGGACGACCATCGCCGGGCCCGCGATCTGGCTGCCGCGTGTGCGCAGACCGATGGCCTGGACGCTCGCCAGCCGGACACGAACATCGTGATGATCCGCATCGTGCGTCCCGATATGACGCCCGAGCAGCTGTCCGCCGAGCTGGAGAAACGTGGCGTGTGGATCTGGCCCGCCGGACCGGACCGACTGCGGGCCGTGACGCACCGCGACGTAGACGACGAGGGCATCGAGCGAGCCGCGGAGGCCCTGCGCGAGATCTGCACCGCCTCGTGAGCGACGCGGCGGCCGGGTGAGGCCGGGTTGCGTTGACCCCCGGTTGAGCGACCGCGTTTCCGTTGCTTCGGGCCCCGAGGCCCCTCTCACGCCGACCCGAACAAATTGCGAAAGGTCGAGTCGCCTGCTATAGTGCGGGCAGCGTGGTTGAAACGTGCTGATTCGTAGGTTTCTCCTGGTGTTTCCCTGATCAGTGAAGGCGATGGCGGAGGGTGAGCATGGCCGCACCGAAGGACGATCGAACGAAGGCGCTCTCGGTGGCGATCAACCAGATCGAGCGTGCGCACGGCAAGGGCGCGATCATGCGTTTGGGGGCGGAAGGGGCGCGCGTGCATACGCCCGCCATATCCACAGGCGCGCTCAACCTGGACCACGCGACGGGCATCGGAGGCATCCCGCGTGGCCGGGTCACCGAGATCTTCGGTCCGGAGTCGTCCGGTAAGACCACGCTCACCCTGCACGTGATCGCCAACGCACAGAAGGATGGCGGCGTCGCCGCCTTCATCGATGCCGAGCACGCCCTGGACGTCAACTACGCCGAGCGGCTGGGCGTGGACGTGGAAAACCTCCTGGTTTCGCAGCCCGACACGGGCGAACAGGCCCTCGAGATCGCCGAGGTGCTGGTGCGCTCCAGCGCGCTCGACGTCGTGGTGATCGACTCGGTGGCGGCGCTCGTCCCCCGGGCGGAGATCGAAGGAGAGATGGGCGACGCCCACGTAGGGTTGCAGGCCCGCCTCATGTCGCAGGCGCTGCGCAAGCTCACCGGCGCCATCGGTCGCTCGAACACGGCCGTCGTGTTCACGAACCAGATCCGTGAGAAGATCGGTGTCATGTTCGGAAACCCGGAGACCACGTCGGGTGGTCGGGCGCTCAAGTTCTACTCGTCCTTGCGGCTCGACATTCGGCGCATCGCCTCGATCAAGGAGGGGAACGAGCAGGTCGGAAACCGGACGCGGGTCAAGGTGGTGAAGAACAAGTGCGCGCCGCCGTTCCGGCAGGCCGAGTTCGACATCATGTTCAATCAGGGTATCAGCCGTGAAGGCCTGCTGGTGGACATGGGCGAGGAGATCGGCATCGTGAACCGCTCCGGTGCCTGGTACTCGTACGGCGACGATGTGCGGCTCGGGCAGGGTCGGGAGAACGCGAAGGTCTTCTTCAAGGAGAATCCCGACATCTCCGAGGAAGTGGAAGCGCGCATACGCGAATCGCTGGGAATGGTCGCGCCTCCGGACGCAGAGGGGACGACGAACGATGAATCACCCGCGGAGGAAGTCGCAGACGCCGGAGGCAACGCGAAGAAGGCGGAGACGAAGCAACCGCTCTCCTCCTGATCGGTCCCTGATCGCACCCCTGATCGGGCGGAACGGCGAATAGCGCGGGCACGCCATGCCGCGCGTCACCAGACTGCAGCGTTCGCGGCGCCGTCCGGGATGGAGCGAGCTCCATCTCGACGGCGCTTTTCGCTGTCTGCTGCCCCGACGAGGTCTCAAGGAGGCGGGACTCGAGGTCGGAGCCGAACTGAGCGAGGCCGATCTGGCCGTTCTCACCGATACGCTGCACCAGCAGGGCGCTTACGACGGGGCGCTTCGTTACCTTTCGTATCGGCCACGAAGCCGCTTCGAGATGGAACGCCATCTCCGGAGTCGCGGGTATTCAGCGAAGGCAGTTGCCGCGGCGATCGAGCGCTGTGTCGGGTCGGGTTACCTGGACGACCGTGAGTTCGCACGGATGTACGCCGTAGATCGCATACGCCTGCGCCCGCGCTCCGAGGCGCTGATCGAGGTCGAGCTTCGCAGAAAGGGTGTCTCGCCGGAAGACGCACGGCATGGCGTGATGCGGGCGTTTGAAGAGGAAGGCGTCACCGAGGAGGAGCTGGCTCGCCGGACCGCGGAGAAGGGGCTCGCGAGCTTCGCGGCCTCGGACCTCACGTCGAGCCGGACCCGACTGTACGCCTATCTGGGCCGAAGAGGCTTTCGCCGCGATGCGGCGTTCGAGGCCGTCGAGGCGGCCCTTCGCGAGCGGTTCGGCGACGAGCGACCAGAGGACGAGAACAGGAAAACCCACGGCAGCGAATGAAAGCGTCAGACGTACGCTCCCGATTCATAGATTACTTCGTGCGGAACGGACACGCGGAGCTCGCGAGTAGCTCCCTCGTGCCGGCGGACGATCCGACCCTGCTGTTCACGAACGCCGGCATGGTGCAGTTCAAGCGGATCTTTCTCGGTGAGGAAGAACGCCCGGCGCCCCGCGCCGTCACGGTGCAGAAGTGTCTCAGGGTGAGCGGCAAGCACAACGACCTCGAGGAGGTGGGGCTCACAGCGCGACACCACACCTTTTTCGAGATGCTCGGCAACTTTTCCTTCGGCGACTACTTCAAGGCCGATGCGATCCGCTTCGGCTGGGAGTTCGTGACGGAGGATCTGGGTCTCGAGCCCGATCGGCTGTGGGCGACCGTCCACCACTCCGATGACGAGGCACACGCCTTGTGGTTGGAGGCGAGCGAGATCCCGCCCGAGCGGATCCTCCGCCTCGGGGACAAGGAGAACTTCTGGCAGATGGGCGAGACGGGCCCTTGCGGACCGTGCTCGGAGATCCATTACGACCTTCGACCCAACTCGGACCGATCGGCCCTCGAGCCGGAAGCCTTCATCGCGGCCGGCGAAGCCGACCAGTTCATGGAGATCTGGAACCTGGTGTTCATGCAGTTCGATCGGGGACCGGACGGCACCGATCGCCCACTGCCCGCGCCCTCCATCGACACGGGAGCCGGGCTGGAGCGGATCACCGCGATCCTCCAGAGCGAGCGCACGAATTACCACACGGACCTGTTCATGCCGCTGATCGAAGAGGCGGAGCGTCTGTTCGGACGGGAGTACCCGCGCGAGCCCGAACGTTGGAACGACGGCGTGTCGTTCCGTGTGCTCGCGGATCATGCCCGGGCCGTCGCCTTCCTGCTCGCCGACGGTGTCTTCCCCTCGAACGAGAAGCGCGGATACGTCCTTCGTCGGATCTTGCGGCGCGCGGTCCGTCACGCGTGGCTGATGGGGCGCGCCGAGCCGACGCTGGACCGGTTGGTGGGGCTGGTGGTGGACATGATGTCGGACGCGTACCCGGAGCTCCAGTCGCGCCGCGATCACCTGCTCGGCACCACCCGGGCCGAGGAGGAGCGTTTCCTCTCCACGATCGACGAGGGCATGCGCCGCTTCGAACAGCTCGCTCCAGAGGGAGGCGCGGGGACCCTAGCCGGTGCGGACGTCTTCAAGCTGTACGACACGTTCGGCTTCCCGCCGGACCTCACCGAGCTGATGGCCCGGGAGCGAGGCTACACCGTGGACGCGGCGGGCTTCCTCTCCGCGCTGGAGGAGCAGCGCAACCGATCGCGGGAGGGAGGCCTGGCCGGCGGCACGGGCGGGGAGGCGCTCGAACCGGCCGTGGTCGAGATGCTTCAGCGCCTCTCCACCGACGGCGAACAGGAATTCGTCGGCTACGACACGCTCGAGATCGAGACGCCGGTTCTCGCCAGCGAGAGGCACAACGGGCGGGCCGCGTTCGTGCTCGAGCGCAATCCGTTCTACGTGGAGGCCGGCGGCCAGGTCAGCGACTCGGGTCGCTTGGCGGGCGAAGGCTGGGAGGTCGAGATCGACCACGTGGTGCGCAACGAGCGGGGCCAGGCCGTGCTCGTCGGGCACGTGACGTCCGGAGAGCCACCCGAGCGGCCTGCGTCCGTGATCGCACGGGTGGACGAATCGGCCCGTCGAGAGACGGAACGCCACCATACGGCGACCCACCTGCTGCACGCCGCGCTCCGCGAAGTGCTGGGCGACCACGTCCATCAGGCGGGCTCGCTCGTCGCCCCCGATCACCTGCGCTTCGACTTCAGTCACCGAGGGCCCCTGAGCGAGGAAGAGAGGCAGGAAGTCGAGCGACGTGTCAACGAGGCGATCCTGGCCAACACGCCCGTCGAGGCGGCCCATCGGCCGTACCGGGAGGCGTTGGACGAAGGCGCGATGGCGCTGTTCGGCGAGAAGTACGGGGACGTGGTTCGCACGATCTCGGTACCCGGTGTCAGTCTGGAGCTGTGCGGCGGCACTCATGTCCGCACGACGGGACAGATCGGCCTGTTCAAGATCGTCTCGGAGACGGGCGTCGCGGCCGGAGTGCGCAGAATCGATGCGATCACGGGGGTCCCGGCCTACGAGTGGGTCAAGGAGCGTGAAGCTCTGCTGACCCAGCTCTCCGAGCGTCTTCGCGTACCACCTGCGGAGCTCAACAGGCGCGTCGATCGACTGCTGGAAGAGCGAGATCGGTTGATGGACGAAGCGTCGGGGCGCCGCGGCGAGCTGACCCAGGACATGGTGCGGAACCTGGTCGCCCAGGGCTCCGAGGAAGTAGACAGCGCCCGCCTGTTGTCGGGCCGCGTGGAACTTCCGCCGGGCAGCGACTTCGGCGAGTTCGGCGATCTGCTGCGAGCCGAGATCGGCTCGGGCGCGGCGATTCTCTACATCACGGTGCCGGAGGAGGAGAAGGCGGCCTTCCTGTCGGTGGTCACGGACGACTGGATCGGGCGCGGGCTGAGTGCCGGCGATCTGGTACGCATCTCGAGCAAGGAGACCGGCTCCGGCGGCGGGGGGCGGCCCCACTTCGCACAGGGTGGGGTCGGAGACGTGGCGCGCGTGGAAGACGCACTCACCAAGGCGAGGGCGTGGGCCGCCGCGCGACTGCCGGCGGAAGACGGCGGCACGTGAGGCCGTCACCATGACGAGCGACCCCCGCGCCTGGGTAGAGACGCGCCTCGACGAGGTACCGCCGGAGCTCGCAGATGCGATTCGCCGCATCGTGGGCTCTCTCCCGCGGCCTCCCGCCAGGCCGCCCGCGTCGTCGCTCGGGACGGTGGGGGAGTCACTGGCCCTGGCCGCGATCGAGCATCTGGAGCACGTCGTGTCGGCCGGCTCGGATCGGAGCGCCGCGCTCGACCTCCTGGCGGCCGACGCGCTTCTGACCTACGCCTTCGAGGCAGCAGCCGACCTGGATGAAGACGTGGGGGCGCTGGCAGATCGGGTCGGACCGAGGGGGCTGCTGGGCGAGCGGCTGCTCCAGGTTCGGGCCGCGCGACACGCCTCCCCGGGCTCTCGAAACGACACCGCTACGGACCCTGGCGATGCTTTCGACCCCGCCGAGGACCCTGCGAGGGAGAGATGATGAGGCAAGACGGCCCGAGCATGCTGAGCCTTCCCGGTCTCGAGGGCCGGCGCATACTGGTCACAGGTGGATCGCGCGGGATCGGGCGCTCGACGGCCGTCCTGCTGGCCCGCGCGGGCGCGCACGTCGGCATCGCCTACCGGCAGGCACACGAAGAAGCCGCATCCGTCGTCGAGGAGGCGAAGCGGGCGGCGGCAGACAGAGGTGGTGACGAGCCGACGGTATGGTGCGAGGCGGGCGACCTCTCGCGGGAGGAGGACGTCGACCGGCTGTTCGAGCGAGTGGATGCCGAATTCGAAGGACTGGATGGCTTCGTCGGCAACGCCGGCGTCTGGAACACAGACCCGCGACCGCTCGCCGAGCTCGAGCTTCCGGAATGGGAGGCGATGCTGGCCGTGAACCTCACCTCGATCTACCTGACGACCCGCGCGGCGATCGGACGCATGCGCGACGACGGCCGAATTGTCCTCCTCTCTTCGACGGCTGCCCAGCGCGGCGAGGCGGAGCACAGTCACTACGCGGCTACCAAGGGAGCCGTCAATTCCCTGTGCAAGTCCCTGGCGCCCGAGTTGGGCCCCCGCGGGATCACGGTCAACGCCGTCGCGCCGGGGTGGGTGGACACTGACATGAGCGCCGCCATCCTGCGCTCGACAGAGCGTGAACGCGTGGAGCGCGAGATTCCTCTCCGGCGTGTCGCGACGGCCGATGACGTGGCCGGACCGATTCTGTTTCTGCTCAGCGACCTGGGCCGCCATCTGACCGGAGAGATTCTGAACGTGAACGGCGGCAGCGTTCTCTGCGGGTGAGCCTTCCGTGAGCGAGCCGATCCGCGAACTGCACCCCCCACCCGCCTTCCTGGAGATCGCCCGCACGCTGGAGAGCCGCGGTTACGAGGCGTGGGCCGTGGGCGGGGCCGTCCGGGACGAAATCCTCGGCCGCGATCTACCCGGTCAGGACGCGATGGAGCCTGTCCGAGCGGACTGGGATCTCGCCACGAACGCCCGGCCCGATCAGGTGCGGGCGGCGTTTCGCCGAACGATACCGATCGGCATCGAGCACGGAACCGTGGGCGTGCTCGGCGGCGACGGGACGATGTACGAGGTCACCACGTTTCGACTGGACGTGGAGACTGACGGCCGTCACGCGGTCGTGGAGTTCGCCGATCAAATCGATGACGATCTGGCCCGCCGGGACTTCACGATCAACGCGCTGGCCTGGCGACCCGAGACCGACGAGCTGCGCGATCCCTTCGGCGGCATCGATGACCTCGAGCGGCGCGTGCTCCGCGCCGTCGGCGAGCCAGCGGAGCGGTTCGCGGAGGATTACCTGCGAGTGCTCCGCGGTCTACGCTTCGCCGGCGGCCTGGGACTCGAGATCGAGAGCCGCACGCGGGCCGCGCTGGACGATGCGGCGGCTCACCTGGAGCGTCTGTCGGCGGAGCGTGTGCGCGAAGAGCTCATGAAGGTGATGGCCGATGCGTCGCCCTCGGCCTCTCTGTCTCTGTACGCCGAGGCTGGCGCGCTTCAACCCTGGTACGCCGAGCTGGCGCCCGCCGCGTCCGACCCGGGCTGGGAGATCACGCTCGCCGGGGTCGACGCGATCTCTGCCGCCCGACCGCTGCTCAGGGTCGCCCGCTGGCTGATCGCGATCGCCGACGACGGCGAATCACGCGCGGCGTTGGGGCGTGAGATGATGGAACGCCTTCGGTTCTCGAACGCCGGCACCCGCCAGGTCGTCCATCTCCTGCGCCATTACCCCCCGATTCTGAGTCCCGTGGACTCGGCGGCCGAGATCCGGCAATGGCTGGCGGACACGGGCGCCGATACGGTCCGCGACCTGTACCGGCTGGCGTTCGCCGAAACACGAGCGGCCGGAGCAGCCGAGCGGGGCCGCTACCTGGTAGCCACGTGGCGTCGCGTGCACGACGAGCTGCTCGAGCGGCCTCCTCTGCGGCTTTCCGACCTCGCCATCGGAGGCGACGAGCTTCTGGATCTCGGCGTCGCCCGGGGGCCTGCCGTCGGAATTCTGCTCGATGAGCTGCACGCCGAGGTGCTGGAGGATCCCGATCTGAACGAGCGGGAAGCCCTGCTGGCGCGGGCGCGGGAGCTGATCGACCTGGGTCACCTGGCCGGATGAGAGAACCGAGCCTGTTTCCGGATCTGGAGGCGCGGCCGACCGGAGCGTCGAGGCGATCTCCGGAAGCAATCGGACACGGTCCGGGCGCCCCGCTGGCGGCCCGCATGCGACCCCGCAGCCTGGAAGAGTTCGTCGGCCAGGCGCCGGTTGTCGGACCCGGCAGCGCGCTTCGGGAGTTGATCACCCGGGATCGGGTGCCGAGTCTCATCTTCTGGGGACCGCCCGGATCGGGAAAGACGACGCTCGCCTTCGTACTGGCCCGGACCACGGACTCCGCTTTCGTCCCGTTCAGTGCGGTGACGGAGGGGATTCCTCGCGTGCGGGCGATTATCGCGGAGGCGGAGGAGCGCACGCGTGCGAGCGCACGCCGGACCATCCTGTTCGTCGATGAGATTCACCGCTTCAACAAGGCGCAGCAGGACGCGCTCCTCCCACACGTGGAGCGCGGCACGGTCACGCTGATCGGAGCGACCACGGAGAACCCGAGCTTCGAGGTGATCGGGCCGCTGCTCAGCCGGACCCGAGTGTTCGTCCTCGAGCCACTGCAGGTGGAAGATCTCGCGGATATCTGCCGGCGGGCGCTGGCGGATGAGGAGCGTGGATTGGGGAAGAGCGGACTCGGGATCACCGATGAAGCCCTCGAACGTCTCGCCGTTGAGGCCGATGGGGATGCCCGCCGTGTCCTCAACGCACTCGAGACGGCGGCCGAGCTGACCGGCACGGGCACCATCGATCGCCGCGCGGTGAGCGAGGCGCTACAGCGTCGATTCGCCCGGTACGACAAGTCCGGCGAAGAGCACTACAATCTGATTTCCGCGCTGCACAAGGCGGTTCGGGGGTCCGATCCCGATGGAGCGCTCTACTGGCTGGCCCGCATGCTGGATGCCGGAGAGGACCCGCTATATCTGGCGCGTCGAATGGTGCGGATGGCGGCGGAGGATGTCGGGATGGCCGATCCGCGCGCCCTGTCTGTCTGCATGGCGGCCCGCGACGCCTTCCATTTCCTGGGGTCGCCGGAAGGGGATCTGGCTCTCGCCGAGGCGGCCGTGTACCTGGCGACCGCTCCCAAGTCGAACCGGTTGTACGAGGCCTACTCGGCGGCGAGCCGGGCAGCCCGCGACACGCCAGCGGCACCGGTACCGCTTCACCTGCGCAACGCGCCCACCGCACTGATGCGCGAGCTGGGGTATGGAGAGGGGTATCAGTACGACCCCCACTGCGAGGGTGGAGTGGCGAATCAGTCGTACCTGCCCGAGGAGGTGTCGGATCGCCGGTTCTACCGTCCGGGTGCCCGGGGCGAGGAGCCGGACATAGCCAGACGCATGGACGAAGCAGAGCGCGAGCGACACCGAACGGACGAGACGGCGGAGCCGGGAGGCGCGCCATGAGCCGCAAGCTGCCACTGGGCTCGGCGCGGCTCCGTCGAGGCTCGGAGCGCGACCCGGCCCGTGATCGCAGGCGTGACGCGCGGAGGGAGGAGCGAGAGGCGAGAGAGGGTGTGCGGCCCGAGCCCGAGTCGGCGATCCTGGTTGCGGCCCCGCGGGCCGATGAGCCGGCCGCCCTCGTCGACGAGCACCTGGAAGAGCTGGCACGTCTGACCGACACGGCGGGTGCGGGTGTCGCCGGTGTCGTCGTGCAGCGACTCGAGTCGCCACACCCCGCCACCTACATCGGGAGTGGCAAGATCGACCAGCTCCGGCGCCTGCTGGCCGACCGCGGTGGGACGCTGGTCATCTTCGACGAGGAGCTCTCTCCCGCCCAGGGTTCGGCTTTGGAAGAACGGCTCGGTACGCGGATCATGGACCGTACCGAGCTCATTTTGGATATCTTCGCGCTCCGCGCCCGCACGTCCGAGGCGAAGCTCCAGGTCGAGCTGGCCCAGCTGGAGTACATGCGGCCCCGATTGAAGAGGATGTGGACACACCTCTCACGGATCGAAGGGGGCATCGGCGCGCGAGGCCCTGGCGAGCAGCAGCTCGAGACGGACCGCCGGATCATCGACCGTCGGATCACCCGTCTCCGCCGTGAGCTCGGGCACATCCGCCGCTCGCGGGACACGCAGCGGAAAGCCAGACGCGAGTCCTATACGGTGGCTCTGGTCGGATACACGAACGCCGGCAAGTCGTCCATTCTGCAGTCGCTGTCGGGATCCGACCTGTTCGTGGAGGATCGGCTGTTCGCCACGCTGGACTCCGCCACGCGGGTGTGCGATCTGGGGGACGGATACCGCGCGCTCCTCACCGACACCGTCGGGTTCATCAGGAAGCTGCCTCACCATCTGGTGGCCTCGTTTCGCGCCACTCTGGAAGAGGTAGAGGAAGCGGATCTTCTTCTCCACGTCGTCGATATCTCGCACCCGAGCTGGGAGCACCAGATGGAGGCCGTCCAGGAGGTGCTGCGGGAGGCCGGAGCGGGAGATCACGCCACCCTGCTCGTGCTCCACAAAGTCGATCGACTCACGCACGCCGAGCAGGGAGCGATCCGGCAGCGCGCCGAGGCGCTGCTCGGTGCCCACGTCTTCACGTCGGTGCGCGAGTCCGGCGGACTGCACCCGCTGAGGGACGCGCTGCTCGCCGAGGTGCGGGAACGGCGCACCGTGGTTCGCGTGAGCTTTCCAGCGGCGGACGGCCGGACGCTCGCCGAAGCGTATCGGGAGGGAGAGGTGCTGGGTCGCGAGCTCCTGGATGGTCGAATCGTGCTCACGGCTCGAGTGCCGAAAGCGGTAGCCGGCCGCTGGCAGGCGGATACACGCGTGGACGTCGAGTCGCCGGAGGCCGATTGAGCGGGTCGGTCGTGGCGATCGTCGGTGCCGGTCGGATCGGACTCTCCCTCGCGGCGGATCTGAGCCAGGCCGGCCCTTCCGTCTCGGTGTCGGTCGTGGGGCGTTCCACGCAGGCACCGCCCTTTCTGGACGGCCTGCGCGGCGTGACGTACCAGACCTTGGGCGGGGCCACTGCCACCGAGCTGCTCTGCTCCATGCCGCTTCCCGAAGTCCTCGTCTTCGCGGTACCCGACGACTCGCTCGCGGCGGTGGCCCGGGAATGGGTCGAGGCGATGTCCACGACCCGGAGACGCCGTCGCAAAGCGCGGCACCCGGAGCCCGCGCTCCACACGAGTGGTCTCCACGCGGCAGAGG
>JBDHLB010000087.1:0-14316 GCA_039586095.1 Gemmatimonadota bacterium | reverse complement strand
GCGTCGCTGCTCGACGGCCGCGGGGACGAACGGGATCAGCCGTTCATCCTGGGTGCGACCAGCGCGAATCTGCCGTCGTACAAGGTCTGCACGCTGGCGATGATGAAGCATATTCGCGATGCGGGCATCGACGAGATCAACGGGCACCTGCTGTACTCGATCCCCGACGAAGAGTACGCGCGGGCCGAGCCCTGGCTCGAACGCAGCGGGTTGCTGGCGCTGCTTCAGGAGAAGGCCGCCGAATACGTCGAGGGCGGCCACGCCACGGTCGAGGGCCTGCTCGACGAGGTCGGCGACCGCCTGGTCGATGCGTGGGAGTCCGAGGCGGGTCTCGAGACCTACGGCGAGGCCGTCGCCGAGGTGATGGAGTTCCGCATCGGCGAGGGCGAGAGCTTCGAGATGAGCCCCGACGCCTGGCGGGAGTTCGCCAGCGGCGCCTCACTGCACCGCGCCAGCGCGCGGGCGAAGGAGCTGGGCATCACGATCACGTGGGATCCGGAGCTGGCCAAGACGCCCGAAGGCTACTACCAGATTCGCGGCGGCATCCCGTACGCCATCGCCAAGTCGCTCGCCTCGGCCCCGTTCGCAGACATCCTGTGGATGGAGACCAAGACCGCCGACCTCGACGACGCGCGCCGCTTCGCCGAAGCGATCCACGCCGTCCACCCCGAAAAGATGCTGGCCTACAACCTGTCACCGTCGTTCAACTGGGACACGACCGGCATGAGCGACGACGAGATGCGCCGTTTTCCCGAGGAGCTGGCCCGGCTCGGTTTCGTGTTCAACTTCATCACCTACGGCGGCCACCAGATCGACGGCGTCGCCGCCGAGGAGTTCGCCACCGCGCTGAAGGAAGACGGCATGCTCGCGCTGGCCCGGCTGCAGCGGAAGCTGAGGCTGGTCGAGTCCCCCTACCGCATGCCCCAGACGCTGGTCGGGGGACCGCGTCTGGACGGCGCGCTGGCCGCCTCGTCCGGTCGCACGGCGACCACCAAGGCGATGGGCAAGGACTCGACGCAGCACCAGCACCTGGTGCAGACCGAGGTGCCGAAGACGCTGCTCCAGGGCTGGCTGGCGATCTGGGCCGAGCACTACGGTCTCCCGGGCGGGCTGCGCGTCGACCTGCGCCCGCACCGCGCCGGCTCGGAGCTGCTCGAGCTGTCGATCCGCCGCGGCACGGACAGGCTGGCCAACGTGATCTTCGCCCTGATCGTCGATCGCAAGGAACGCACGATCCTGTCGGTGCGCGACCAGAACACCTTCGACGAGGCCCTGCGCAAGAAGCGCCTGATGACACTGATCCATCTCTTCCTGGTGCATCGGTACAAGGTCCACTCGGTGCACTACGTCAGCCCCACCGACGACAACCGGTACCAGACCTCGAAGATGAAGGACCACGGCATCTTCAGCGAGGTCAGCAGCGAGATCGGCGACATCATCGTGGCCGACGTCGATGCCGAGAGGATCGCCGAGCTGCTGGAGCCGGATCGCAAGGCACTGAAGAGGTTGATCGAGAAGCGCTAGGAGCCTGTCCGAGCAATCCTCGATTGGGGATGGACAGGACCGGCTCCTAGGCCCTTCTCAGCGAACCGTCGGAACAGGGAGGGCGGCCAGACGCGAGTGGCAGGGGTCTTTGGACGGATTCGTCCCTACTGCTCGAGCAGCACGACCTCGCGTCTCTCGTCGCCCTGGAGCACGACGAGGCTCTCACCGTCGCGCGCCCACTTCGATTCGAAGATCTGGCCGGACCGGAAATCGGTGATCTGGACCGGGTCGGTCCCGTCGGATCCGACCGTCCACAGGTTGTGCGGGCCGTCCACGGCGCGAACCAGAGCGATCCGGGTTCCATCGGTAGAGTGCTGCTGGTCCAGGATCCGACCCTCGGTGAAGCGGGTCCAGGGAACCGGCTCGCCACCATCGACCGGCTGCCGCCACAGATTCTGCACGCCCTCGACCGCGTTCACGTATGTCAGGCCTCTCCCGTCCGGAAACCACCTGAAGTGGGAGGCCCCACCTGGAGGCACGAAATGGGCGAGCGGTGTTCCCCCGCCCGCCGGAACAACGACGTAGGCGTTGCGGCTGCGCCCTTCGATCTCCTCCACCTCGGTGTAGAGAAAAAAGCGCCCGTCCGGCGAGTACTGTCCACCGAAGCTGTACCGATCCAGGAATCTTACCGGCTCGCCGCCGTCGATCGATACGCGCCACAGCTCCTTCGGAAACTCGGTGCGAGTAAACAGCACCATTCGCCCGTCGGGGGAAACGGTCGTCAACCACTCTCCCGGCCCATCCGTCAACTGGCGGAGGTTCCCTCCATCCAGCTCGACGTACCACACATGGGATTTGGACTCGGCTTCGCGGGTGTGGTTGAACACCAGGCCTCGGCCACCGGGAACAGCGAGGAAAAACCACGACCCGCCCGCCTGGGATGTAACCTGACGCCTTCCCGAGCCGTCTTGGGCCATGATCCAAACGAGACGGTGCGGGCCCTTGTTGGCTGTGAATCCGATCGAGCCATCCTCCAGCGGAAGGATGTTGCCGGTACGGTCCGTGCTCGATCTGGAAGTGATCTGCTGGGCAACGCCGTTCTCCCGGGCCGGCACGAACCAGACGCTCGAGTCGCGTGACGTGCGCAGCGCCGCGATCGAGGTTCCTTCCGCGGCGAGGCTCACGTCCCGGTAGCTGTCCAGGTCGTTGGTGATCTGGACGGGCTCTCCACGGGGGTAAGGAACGAAGAAGATCTGGCGTGAACGGCCTGAGCCGGGTGCGCCCGTCGGGCAGCCAGGTGAAGCTGGGGATGCTCGGTCCTTTCGGCTCGGTGATCACTTCCCGATCTCCGCTCGCGGCATCGTAGGCAACGAGGGAGTGCTGTATGCCTTCTGCAGACGATTCGTGCGAGAGCGCGACGATCCGCGCGCCATCGGAAGACCAGGCGGGCTTGACCTGCTCGAGCTTGTCCGGATGCTCGACCACCGCGAGCACCTCCTGCCGGTCGGTCTCGAGGTCGGCGATCACGAGGTGATCCTGATTCGCGGAGGAAACGCCCCGAACGAAGGCGGCCCGTTTTCCGTCGGGCGAGAACGTGATGGCGGTGTCGACGTCGAAGACACGCTTGCGCGGTGTGCCCCCCAGCGAGGGAATCTCGAAAAGGGCGCTGTAGCGCGGTGTGTCGGGGTCGCGTCCGAGGTAGTACAGGTAGTTGCCATCCGGCGAGAAACTGACTCCGCGGATCGGAATCGTCTGCGGAGCCAGGATCTGCACGTCGCTTCCCGTGGCGACCTGGCGCACCCAGAGGCTCCACTGGCCGGTGGGCCCCTTGATGTAGGCAAGGTAACGGCCATCGCGCGACAACGTGGCGCCGAAGACGTTGCTATCGCTCATCAGGCTGCTCATGCGCATCGACTGGAACGGCCGGTCGGCGGACGAATCGGGGCTTCCACGACCCACCATCGACCAGATCCCGAAGGCGATCCCCACGATCCCCAGAACGGCAGCCGCCGTGATGACGGCGGTCATGGCCCGGCTGCGGTGCGGCACGAGCACCGGCTGGCTGATACCGCCCGAGGTGGCCGTGACCGACAGCGTGTCGAACTCTTCGACGATCTCCCGCAACTCGATGGCCAGGTCCTTGATCGACTGCAGTCGCTGGTCCGGGCTCTTCACCAGACAGCGCTTGATCAAACGGCGCAGCTCGGCCGGCACCTCGGGGTTGACCTCGTCGATCGGCGTCGGACTCTGGTGAACGATCCTGTGCATCGTGTCGATGTTCGACGCGCCGGCGAACGGACGGGACCGCGTGGCGGCTTCGTAGAGTATGCAGCCGAAGGAAAACACGTCGGATCGATGGTCGACGCTCTTCCCCTGGACTTGCTCCGGAGACATGTATCCCACGGTGCCGACCACGACCCCTGCGCCGGTCCTGGCCTCTGTCGGCGCCAGCGTCGCGTCGTCCGCGGTGGCTCCCTTCTCCGTGAGCTTGGCCAGTCCGAAGTCGAGCACCTTGGCGTATCCGTCGTTGTTCACCATGATGTTGCCCGGCTTCAGATCGCGATGAACGATGCCGGCGGCGTGGGCCTTGGACAGCCCCTCGGCGGCCTGTGCGAGGTGGCCGAGCATCGTCTTGAGGGTCGTCTTCTCCGTGTGGATCAGGTCGTGGAAGGTCTTGCCGCTGACCAGTTCCATCGTGATGTAGTGCAGATCCTCTCCACTGGGCTCCTCGTCTCCCGCGGAGCGGACCTTGTCGTGACCGATCTCGTAGATGGCGACGATGTGCGGGTGACTCAAGGAAGAGGCGGATCGCGCTTCCATGACGAACCGTCGGACCCGCTCTTCGCTGACGACCAGCTCGGCGGGGAGGACCTTCAGCGCGACGTCGCGCTCGAGCTTCGTGTCGTAGGCGCGGTAGACCTCCCCCATGCCACCCGCGCCCAGTGGTCCTATGACCCTGTAGTGAGCGATGACGTCTTCGGGTTGGAGGGTGCGGCCCACCTGACTGCCTCCCGGCGAAGCGAACAGAGCGCTCGATTCTACATCAGGCAACACGCCCCGGGGTAACAGGCGATGGGGTTACGGAAATGAAGCCCGCGCACCGATCCCGTACTCGTTGTACCGTGTCTCCGGCTGGTATCCAGCGTCAACGTGAGGTATGCCGGACGACTCACCGGCATCTACCTTGCACCCGTGACCGCCTACGTCTTTCCGGCGGAGGAGGCGGCGATGGCCACCGCTACCCACCATCCGGCACCTGTACGCGCCTGTCCGACGATCCAGCGGCGGGAAGCGTCCTCGGAGAAGATCCTCCGCTTCCACCGCTCCGAACGACTGGTGCACTGGGCCATCGCCATCCCGTTTCTGCTCTGTTTCTCGACCGCCCTGATCCTCGTCTTCGTCTACAACCCGGATCCCTCGCGCCCTTACAGGGCCGTGTTCTCCTGGACGCACCGTCTTTCCGGCGTCGCCTTCATCATCGGCCCGGTCCTGGCCGCGATCCGCTGTCGCGGCGACTTCAGGCTCCACTTCTACAACATCAAGGAGGCCTGGCGCTGGACCCTGGACGACCTCAAGTGGCTCGCGCTCATGGGTCTCGCCGCCGTGAACCGTCGCATCGAGCTTCCGGAACAGGGAAAGTTCAACGCTGGGGAGAAGCTGAACTTCATGATGGTGATGACCACCTATCCGCTTTACATTCTCACCGGTCTTCTCGTCTGGTTGCCCGGCATTGCCTTCTTCTCCTGGGTTCTTCACGTGGGGATGGCGGTCGTGGCGACCCCTCTCGTTCTGGGACATCTGTACATGGCGGTGTTGAACCCCGGAAGCCGAAAAGCCCTCGACGGCATGCTCAGCGGGTTCGTCGATCGCCAGTGGGCCAAGCATCACTGGTCGAGCAGCCGGCCGAGCCCGTCGGCAGACGCGCGACCGCGCCAGCCCCGGTCTCCGCCCGCATCCTCTGCGCTTCATGTCATGCCGAGCGAGTGCCGGAGTCCTGGCCACGCGCCCTGCAGCAGGTGATCGAGACCGGGTCGACTCTCTGTCCGACCTGCGGTGTCGACGCGAGTCTTCTCATCGTGGATCCCGATCCGTGGATGCCGGACTTCCTCCTCGGCTCGTCGGCCTCCCCGATACCCTCCACGGCGCCCGCGAGACCCACCGGCGGCCCCGCGGCCTCGCCCACCGCCACCCGGCTCGGGTGACCGACTTCACGCCGCCGGCCCGAGAGCGGCAGTCCGGCCGATGGAACCGCCCGCGTGATGCCTGTCGGCGAACGGTGCTGCGCGAGGGTTCTGCCCGCCGGTTGACAGCGAACTCCGGCATCGGGGAAACCCCTAGGGTAACCGCGCCGCGGCCGTAAACGCCGAATCCGGGTGACAGCTCATCGGATGAAGGTGATCGACCGGCTGCCCCCGGACCCTGGCACGAGCCATGCGCGGGCACCACATTCCGGGGGATGGAGGATACGAGCGCGATGTCGTGCAGGCGGCACAGGGTGCGATTCGCTCTGCGGCTGACCGAGGTGGGTGCCGTGGCAGCTCGCAACGACACCTGGAAAGAGGGCATGGCCACGAGGACGCTGGCCGAGCAGGCCTGGCACGTCGAGCTCGACCCGGATACCGCCGGAGAGACCGAGCCGGCGCCTGCACCGCGGGCCCCATCGACAGCAGCATCCACCGAAACCCCCTCGTCCCGACCGGTGCAAGAGGAGCTGCCGCTACCACCCCGCCGGTCGTGGCGCGCCGATCCGCGCATATGGTGGTTCGCGACACTCGGTGTGATCAACCTGGCGGGGTTGCCGTACTACCTGCTCCCGGTTCCCGAGCGAATCGTGAGCCCGCTGCACGTGTGGCTCAAGCCAACGGGCTATGTCGGTCAGAGCGCGGGAATACTCGGCTTCGCGGGTTTTCTCTTTCTGTGGCTGTACCCTGTGCGCAAGCGTGTGCGCTGGCTGTCCTTCACCGGCCCGATGAATCGCTGGCTCGACGTCCACATCGCGGTCGGCCTGAGCGTGCCCGTGCTCGCCACGATGCACGCGAGCTGGCGCTTCCAGGGTCTGATCGGCTGGGGTTACGGGGCGATGATCACCGTGGCGCTCAGCGGTGTGGTCGGACGCTATCTCTACGTTCGCATCCCGCGCAGCCGGTCCGGGGTCGAACTGAGCGCGGAACACGTGGCGCAGCGGCGACGGGCGTTGCTCAGGCGAATCGCGTCGAGTACCGGACTGGCACCGGACTTCGTGGAGCGTGCGCTCGCTGTCGAGCCGCGATCGGCCGAGCGTGGGCTCATGCGCAGCCTGATCCGCCTGATCGCAGACGACTTCCGCCGCTGGCGGGCGGCATCGGCCCTGCGCAGAGCGTATCTGCGCAGACAACCTCGGGAAGGTCGTCTGGGCCGGGCGACGCTGTCGGCCGCGGTGAAGCTCGCCCGCCGCGAGATTGCCCTGGAGCAGCAGGCGCAGATGCTCGATGCGACGCAGCGATTGTTCAAGTTCTGGCACGTGGCGCACCTGCCGATCGCCATCGGCGCACTGCTCGCGGTGCTGATCCACGTGGCGCTCGCCGTGGCCCTGGGCGTCACCTGGCTTTGGTAAGGGGGATGTGGATGGCGTCGGCCGCGACGGCCCGCGAGCCGTCGAATCACGGACCTGGTCGTCCGCTGCGACTCGGGGGATGGTGCGCCGGTCTGCTGCTCGTCCTCATGAGCGCCTCCGCGACGTCGGCGCAGCTTTCACCGGGACCGTTGTCCAGGTCCCATGTCGACCTCGAAGGCATGCGCAACTGCTTGAAGTGCCACGGTCCCGGCTCCGGCGCCATGAACGAGCACTGCCTGGAGTGTCACCAGGCGGTGGACTGGCTCGTCGGGCGCGGACGCGGGCTGCATGGTCGTCTGGGTGACCGGGAGTGCGCGAGCTGTCACGCCGAGCACCTCGGTCTCGATTTCGCGCTGATCCAGTGGGAACCGGGTGAGCCGGCGCAGTTCGATCACCAACGCGCGGGTTGGCCCCTCGACGGCCGGCACGGAATCGTGAAGTGCAAGGAGTGTCACAAACCGGAGTTCCAGAAGTCGCCTGCCCCGGCGCCGAAGAGGTCGAGCCGTGCCGAGAGCTGGCTCGGGTTGGAGCCGAGCTGTCTGAGCTGTCACGAGGACCACCATCGAACCGCGCTCGGGCCGGACTGTGCCCGCTGTCATGACCAACAGGCCTGGAAACCCGCCCCGAACTTCGATCATGCACGGACTTCGTACCCGTTGACGGGGAAGCACACCGCGGTCCAGTGCGACAAATGCCATCTTGCGCAGCGACTGGAACTGGAACGAGACTCCCGAGGTCGCAAGATCCCGCGGTACAAACCGTTGGAGGTCGGCGAGTGCAGCGCGTGCCACGAGGATCCTCACCGAGGGCAGCTCGGGGCCGGCTGCGCGAAGTGTCACGTGACCGACGGATTCCAGATCGTCGACAGCCGTCGATTCGACCACGACCGTACGCGTTATCCCCTGCGCGGCGCCCACGCCCGGCTCGAGTGCCGGCAGTGCCACGACCCTCGAACGGCCTGGGGCAAGAAACCGGAATTCGCCCGTTGCGACTCATGCCACCGCGACGAGCACGCCGGGAAGGCGACGCTGGCGGGCCGCGTGGTCGACTGCGAGGCGTGCCACGAGGTGGCCGGATTCCGCCCCTCCACCTACACCTCGGAACAGCACGCCGCCTCCGCCTATCCGCTCGAGGGTAAGCATAGCGCGGTCAAGTGCGACGCCTGTCACGTCAAGAGGCCGGCGGGCGTGATGCCTTCGACGCTGGGGCCGGCGGGTGTCCTGTTGCGTCCCACGCACGAGCGCTGCCTGAGTTGCCACGAGGACGCCCACGGCGGCCAGCTTGCGCGAAGCGAGGGCGGCGGCGCCTGCGAGCCCTGCCACACGGTGCAGGGCTTCGCACCCAGCTCCTACACTGCCCGGCAGCACGCCGAGCTCGAGATGGCGCTGAACGGCCGCCATCTGGAAATCGTCTGCAAGAACTGCCACGGGACGAAGCGAAAGGGCCTGCCGGCGTTCGCCGACGCGGCGACGCTGGGAAACGGCAAGACGAAGTTCGCGCTGGAGACGCGCTGCGTGTCGTGCCACTTCGATCCGCACGACGGCCGGCTCGATGCCTCGGCGAACCCGTCGGACCGAGATCCGTGTGAGCGCTGTCACGACGCCGTCTCGTTCCGGCCCTCCACCGTGGACATCGCGGCTCACGCTCTCTACCGGTTCCCGCTCGACGGCGGTCACCGCAGCGTGCCCTGCAACACGTGCCACGAAGAGCTCGATACCGCGCGAGCCGGGAGCACGCTGTTGCTCGGGCGCGTGATCCAGGTGTCGCTGCCGTTCGAGGACAAGCACGAGTTGTGTACGGACTGTCACGAGAACCCGCACGGGGACCAGTTCGCGGCGCGGGACGGAGGAGGCGCGTGCGACACGTGCCACTCGGCCGACGGCTGGCGCCCCGCGGCGCGTTTCGATCACGATCGTGACGCTACGTTCTCCCTGCGCGGCGCCCACAGCAGCGTGGCCTGCGCCGAGTGTCACGCGACACGGGTCGCGACCGGCGGCGATGCCATGGTCGTCTACCGACCGACCCCACAGCGCTGCGAAGACTGCCACGCGAAGGTTCCGCAGCAAGAGATCGAATCGCGATGAAATCTTCACACGGCGCAGCTCGTCGGTTTCGTGCCGGCGGGCGTTGCCGGAACGCGGTGGCGCGCTACTCGGTGCCGTGCTTGGTCTCGATCTCGATCCCGAGCCGCTCGAGAAACGGCGTGGGCAGAATGCCCCCGGCGTTGACGATCACCGCATCATTGGCCAGCCGCGTGGTGCGCCGGTCGTGCTCCCGCTCCACGTGATCGCGAGCGACCCGCTTCACGTTCGATTTGAACAGCACGAGCAGTTGTCCGGCATCCACAGCCTGGCTCACCCGCTTCCGGTTCTTCTCCTTGGCCCGACCGAAGGCTTCCGAGCGGCACGACAGGGTGACGTTCGTGTCCGGTTGCCCGGACAGACTGAACGCCGCCTCGAGCGCGCTGTCGCCGACGACGACGACCAGCACGCGCTGACCTCGGTACTGTTCCGGATCGATCAACCGGTAGGTCACCTTGGACAGATCTTCCCCGGGAACGTTGAGCTTGCGCGGCGTACCGCGGCGGCCGATCGTCAACAGTACGCTGAGCGTCCTGTATTGCCTTTGAAAGGTTTTCCGCGAGAATGAGCCGCCGGCAGGCGCCAGGAGCACGCGCAAGCCGCCGATCCTCACGACCGAGGCTGATTCCTGGAGCCGATCGGCGGCGACAGCGCGTAGGCTCTACCCGTGTGATGTCACGAGCGGCAGAGGTGAGTGATCCATCGTTCCCGAGCATCACCGCGGCGGGGTTCGCGGCGACGATCGCACAGGTGCTGCTCCTGAGGGAGCTTCTCGTCCTGTTCCATGGCAACGAGATGTCCACGGGGCTGGCCTTCGCGGGTTGGCTGCTCTGGACCTCGCTGGGCAGCGCGGTCGCGGCACGGCTCTGCAGCCGCATCCCGTCCCGGGGGCACACGCTGGGGTTGCTTCTCGCTCTGCTCGCCGTGGCTCTGCCCGCGCTGGTTCTGCTCGTTCGGGGGGCCAGGTGGGTCTTCGGGATCCCGTCCGGCGAGCTGGCGACGATCGGTAAGATGGTGCTCGTCTCGCTGATCGTGCCGGTCCTCGTCTGTCCGCTGGCCGGGGCGCTCTTCGGGCTGTGCTGGGCGTATCGGTGGACGGGCGCCGACGCCTCGAGCACCCGGCCGCTGAAGATCTACCTCGGCGAGGCGTTGGGGGCCGCGGTCGGCGGCATCTTCTTTTACTTCGTCCTGCTGCGGTTGGCGACGGCCCTTCAGACGGCCATCGTCGTCGCCCTTCTGCTGCTGGGTCTGTCCGGCTGGATCCTGCGACCCCGGACCGGGGATTCGTCAGCCCGCCGCCCGAGGCTTTTCTGGTTGCTCTCCACGACGGCCGTCCTCGTCGTCGCCGTCCAGGGTAGCTACATCGAGGTGTCGAGCCGTCGGTGGCAGTGGGGAGAGCACCTTGCCGCCGCCCGGGACACGCCGTTCCACAACGTCGCCATCCTGCGACAGCCCGACCAGATCACGGTCTTCACCAACGGCCTCTGGCTCTTCACCCTGCCCGACCCGATGACGACGGAGCTGGCCGTCGACGTCGCCCTGCTCCAGCACCCGCGGCCCGGGAGGCTTTTGTTCCTGGGCGGCGGCCTCGCGGGGCACATCGAGGAAGCCCTGAAGCACCCGGGCGTCGAGAGGATCGATTACGTGGAGCTGGATCCGGAGTTGATCTCGTTCAGCGAGCGCTTCTCGAGCGCGTCTGTGCGCGAGTCGCTGCGCGATCCTCGCGTCCACATCTACCGCGAGGACGCCGGCAGATTCCTGCGCCGGGACGCCGCGGAGTACGACGTGATCCTCATGAGCGTGGGGGATCCGATCAACGCGCAGATGAATCGCTTCTACACCGTGGAGCTGTTTCGTCGGATCGGCCGGCATCTCCTGCCCGGCGGGATGTTCACGTTCTCGGTCCCGGGCGGCGGAGACACGATCGGACCTGCGCACGCCAGGTTCCTCGGCTCCATGAACAGGACGCTGCGCGAGGCGTTCCCGCAGGTGGCCGTGCTTCCCGGGGAGAGGGCGAGGTTCTTCGCCGCCCGGCAGACCGCGCCGCTGGTGCTGGACGCGCGAGTGCTCGCGGATCGCATTCGACAGCGGGGGCTGGACCCCGTCTACATAAGGGAAGACACGCTCCACGACGCGCTGAGTCCCTTCCGGCTCGACTACATGCGGTCGGTCCTCGGAGAGCTCGAGGACAGCCCGATCAACCGGCAGTTCTCCCCGGTCTGCTACTTCCACGCGCTCATGCTCTGGTCGGCCCAGTGGCACCCGGGGCTGGCGCGGTTCATCGGTGCGGCCGCCGCGGTGCGGCCGGTGCACCTTTTCTCGGGGCTCGCCGCGGCCGGTCTTCTGGTCACGCTGTTCTTCTGGGTCGGGCGGCCCCGCTATCGGATGGCCGTCGGGGCGAGCGTGCTCGTACAGGGAGCTTCGGGGATGGTGCTGCAGGTGGTGCTCATCCTGAGCTTCCAGATCTTGGAGGGGTTCGCCTACCTGCAGCTCGCCTTGATCATCGCCTTCTTCATGGCCGGGCTGGCCGCCGGCACCCTCTGTATCGCGGCGCTGAGACGGTGGTGGGTCGACGGACGCCGGGCGACCGGTTGGCTCCTCGGCCTCCAGGCGAGCGTCACCGCGTTTCCGCTGCTGCTGCTGGGCTTCTTCTCGCCCGCGGCCGAGGGGCTGCGGGAAGGTCTCTCGTCGTTCTCCGCGTCGTGGCTCTTCTCCGCGACGAGCTTCGTCGCCGGTCTTCTCGGAGGCGCCCATTTCTCGCTGGCCGTTCTCGCCTCCACGGCGGCGGGGGCGCGGCTCGAGCGAACCGGTGGGTACCTCTACGCCGTGGACCTCGCCGGCGCCGCGTGCGGAGCGTTCGCTGCAGGTCTCTTCGTGCTGCCCCTCTACGGAGTCCCCAGCACCCTGATCCTGTTGAGCCTGCTGTCGATGATCTGCCTCCCACCCCTACTCCGCCGCCCGTGACGGTTCAGGTGGGTGGGTGCCAGATGCCGGGGATGGTGTGGCCGCAGTGTGCGCACTGCTCGTCGACGAGGCCGACGATCGTCGTGATGTATCCGACCCGCTCGATCAACAGCATCCGGCACGCGGGGCAGTAGGTGTGCTTGCCGGGATGCTCGGGGATGTTGGCGATGTAGGCGTAGTGGAGCCCCTCCTCCATCGCCAGAGAGCGTGCCTGCTCGAGGGTGGGCACCGGGGTCGGCGGGATGCTCTTCAGCATGTACCGCGGATAGAAGCGGTAGAAGTGGATCGGCACCGCCTCTCCCAGCTCCTTCGCGATCCAGCGGCACATGGCGCGCAGGGTGCGCGGGTCGTCGTTCTTGCCGGGGATGAGCAAGTTCACGATCTCGGTGTGCACGCCGTTTTCCTTCAACGCCTTCAGCACATCCAGTACCGGCTGCAGACTGCCTCCGACCAGGTCGCGGTAGAGCTCGTCGGTGAAGCCCTTGAGATCGATGCAGGCCGCGTCAAGGGTCTTGCAGACGTCGTCGAGGGGAGCCCTGTTGACGTAGCCGGCGGAGTGCATCAGGTGCAGGAGGGGACGCTCGCGACAGAGACGGGCGACGTCCAGCATGTACTCGATGAAGACCACGGGCTCGACGTAGGAGGAGGCGATCGACCGACAGCCGTAGCGCTCGGCCCGCGTGACCACTTCCATCGGCGGTAGATCGTAGTTGTAGGTCTCCTCCGGCATCGCCTGCGAGGCCTCCCAGTTCAGACAGGACTTGCAGTGCAGGTTGCAGCCGGCGGTGGCCAGCGACAGCGTCCGCGTCCCGGGAAGCACGTGATAGAAGGGCTTCTTCTCCACGGGATCGATATTGACCGCGCAGGGGTTGCCGTAGACGACGCTCCACAGCGTCCCCTCGACGTTCTCCCGCACCCCGCATTCCCCGCGTCGCCCGTCCTCGATCCGGCATCGGTGAGGACACAGATCGCAACGGACGGCGCTCTTCGCCAGCCGAGTGGCATAGGCCGACTTACGCCTGCCCTCCAACCCCTTCTGCGGACCGGTCGCCGTCGGGGGGCCGGCGAGGAGAGAGCGGGGAAGAAGCCCGGCACTCATGGAGAGGAGGGCGCATCGCCCCACGCACCGCGCGAAGTCGCGTCGGCTGATCGGGTCGCGCATCGAGCCGCCTCAGCCCTCGCCGTAACGCCGGAAGAGGTCCCGGTTCGCCAGGGACCGCGGATCGAGATTCTCGAGACCCGCCTCCTCGGCCCAGTCCATCGCTTCCAGGAACTCCCCGGCCGTGATCGCTCGCGCTATCTCTTCGTGGTCTGCCGCCTGGTAGGCGACGTGGTACTGCGCCATGATGTTGACGTAAGCCGTCGGAGAGAGTTTTTCGGCGACCCACCGGGTGAACTCCCGCGTGCCGGCCACGCGGTTCGGCATGACGAGGTGCCGGATCATCAGGCCACGTGCCGCGATGCCGCGTTCATCCGTCTTGTGCTCACCGACCTGGCGGTTCATCTCCACGATCGCCTTCTGGGCAACCTCGGGATAGTCGGACGCGCCCGCCGAGTACTTGGCGGACTGTTTTCCATCCATGTATTTCAGGTCGGGGAGATAGATATCCACGATGCCGTCCAGTATCTCGAGGATCTCGACTCGCTCGTAGCCGCTCGTGTTGTAGACCAGCGGCAGGCGCAGACCCTTGCGGTAAGCGATCCTGGTCGCGTTGAGGATGTGCGGCATGACATGGGTGGGCGTGACGAGGTTGATGTTGTGACACCCGATCCTCTGGAGTCGAAGCATCATCTCCGCCAGCTCCTCGTCGGTGAGGCGGTCCCCCAGCCCCTTGTGGGCGATCGGCCAGTTCTGGCAGAAGACGCAGCGCAGGTTGCAGTGGGAGAAGAAGATGGTGCCGGAGCCGCCCCTACCGACGAGGGAAACCTCCTCCCCGAAGTGGGGTTGGGCGGCGTAGACCATCACTTCTTTGGGAGCGCGACAGTAGCCCCGTTCGCCCTCGCGGCGATTGACCCCGCACCGCCTGGGACACAGCTCGCACGCCCGGAGGACCTCGAACGCCCGTTCGATCCGCCCGGCCAGCTTGCCGTCTTGCTCAAGCCTTCCGTAGGCCGGCTGCCGCTCCTTTCGGCCGCCGGGCGTGGCTCCGAGGGCCGTCGGCGGAAGCAGCAGCAGATTCCCGCCAACGACGA
>JBDHLB010000086.1:0-8957 GCA_039586095.1 Gemmatimonadota bacterium | reverse complement strand
ATCGCGCAGCGTCTGATCTCGCAGCCAGCCCGACACAGCCGTGATCCCGTTCGAGCGTTCGATCGAAAAGCGGGTGATCGACCAGAAGGACGGGTCCTGCCCTACGAGGGTGATATCCGTACCGTGGAGGGTCGTGACCAGCTTGATGTCGACGCCTTCCTCGTGGAGCATCTCGCGCGCCAGCCAACCGGTCGTGGCGTGCGGAATCGCATAGTGCACGTGGAGCAGATCCAGCTCGTTGCGCCGGGTCACCTCGTGCATGGCGACTGCCATCGCCAGCCAGTACGGCGGGTGCTCGAACAAGGGATAGCGGTCGAACTCGACCTCGTGGAAGAAGACCCCTTCGCTGAAATGGGTGAGCCGGAAGGGCTGGGCGTACGAAATGAAGTGAATCTCGTGGCCCCGGTTCGCGAGTTCCATGCCCAGCTCGGTCGCGACCGCGCCCGAGCCCCCGTACGTCGGATAACACGTGATCCCGATCTTCATTCCGGCCTCGTCATCCTCGTTGCCGTCCGGCCCTTTCGTCCTGGCATCGTCTCCAGTCGCCGGCGATCCGCTGGGCAAGTTGCCCGACGTCCTCGCTGGCGTCCAGCCTCATCGCGTCCGCTGGAAGCTGGTGCCGAAACCATGTGCGCTGCCGGCGGGCATACGCCCAGGTCGCCCGATTGATGCGGGCGAGCGCCTCCGCCTGTGAGAGCTCGCCGTGTGACAGAGCCAGCATCTCGCCGTACCCGACAGCGTTGAAGCTTGGAGCGTCCGTCACGCCGGCCGCCTCGAGCGCCCGCACCTCGTCGAGCCACCCACCCTCCACGAGCGTACGCGTCCGCTCGGCGATCCGGGCACGGTGCAGTTCCGCCGGCAACGCGAGCGCATAAACCAGCATGGGGATTGCCGGCGCCTCCGGTTGGCTGTGACGCTGCCACCAGCAAAGGGAGCGGCCGGTCAGCAGCGACAGCTCCAGCGAGCGTGCCGCCCGCTGACGATCCAGCTCGCCGAGGCGTCGTGGCAGTTCCGGATCCAGCCGTGAAGCCCAGGCCCGGAGCCGTTCCGTGTCCAGCGTTGCCAGCCAGCTGCGAAGCGCCCCTCGACGCTCGTCGTCGAGGGGCGCTTCCCGAAAGACCGGCTCGAGGAGGGCGCGCAGGAAGAAACCGGTGCCACCGGCCAGGACCGGGGTGCGGTCCCGGTCGCGAATTCCGGCGATCCACTCTCTCGCGAGTCTCGCAAACCGGCCCGCGCTGTAACGCTCCGTGGGCTCGAGAAAGCCGACCCCATGGTGGGGCACCGCGGCCCGTTCTTCGCTGTCGGGAGCCGCCGTGCCGATCTCCAACCCTCGATACGCCTGACGGCTGTCGAAGGAGATGATTTCCCCATCGAGCCGTCGAGCCACCGCGATCGCCAGGGTCGTCTTGCCTGTCGCCGTGGCGCCCGCAAGGGCGATCGCCTGCGGAGTCACGTTCGTCTGAAGCGCCGATCCAGCTCGTCGACGGTCAGACGCACGATCGTCGGCCGGCCGTGCACGTCGTGTCCCGGAAGGGGCGTGGCGAACAGCCGGTCGATCAACTCGGCCATCTCGTCCTGCGAGAGCGGCTGCCCTGCCTTGATCGCGCCCTTACAGGCCATGCTCTTCGCGATCCTCTCGTGCTGGTTGCGTGCGGAGTCGACCAGCGGAGAACCCTCTGTCAGCTCGTGAATCATGTCGCGCAGACAGCGCTCCGCGTCGAAATACGGGTGTGGGTGCGGGCTGGCGCTCACGAGCACGGTGCGGTCACCGAACGGTTCGATCTCGAACCCGACGCGACGCAGCATCCCGCTCAGTTCCTCGATGGCGGAGTACTCCGCCGGAGACAGCCGCAGCGTGATCGGAAAGAGGAGACGCTGGGATTCCCCACCCTCCCCCGCGAAGCGCCCCATGATCTCCTCGTACAGCACCCGTTCGTGCGCCGAGTGTTGATCGATGATCAGAAGCCCGTCTCGGGTGGATGCGAGGATGTAGCGGCGGAGCAGCTGCCATAGCTCCGGTCGGCTCGGCCGGGGCGCCTCGGACACGGCCCCGGGCGTCGACACCCCGGCGTCGGATCGCTCCGGGACGAAGAACGTGAGCTGGGGAACATCGCCGATCGGAGCGCGAGCTCCCATCGAGCCGCCTGCCGCCTCGCTCAGAGCGTCGGCCGACGGGACCTCCGAGGGCCGTCTCTCGATTGGAGGGGCCCCCGTCCGGTGCGCTTCTCGCCGGGGCGGGCGCTCGAGCGGCGGGACGCTCCCCAGGTCCGCGAGGGTCCTCAATACCGCCTCCCGCACGGCCGCCTCGACAACGGCCCGGTCGCGAAAGCGCACCTCTGCCTTCGCCGGGTGGACGTTCACATCGACGAGGGACGGCGATGTGGCGAGATAGACGAAGAAGATCGGGCGCAGACCGGGGGCCACGGTCGTTCGATACGCCTCGTCGACCAGCCGGACCAGCCCGGGATCGCGTATCGGTCGGCCGTTCACGAAGAGGTACCGTCTCCCTCCGCGGGGCCGCGCCGTGTCGGGACGCTGGACGAGGCCGCCCACGCGCACACCTTCGCTCTCGTGCGCAATCTCCACCAGCTCGCTCGCGCGGTCGTCCTCCCAGATGGCCGCGATGCGCTCTGCGAGCGATCGTGCCGGCGGCACCCTGAACAGTTCGCGGTCGTTGGATTCGAGTCGGAATGCCACGTCGAGATTGCAGAGGGTGAGCAGCAGGAGCGCCTCACTGACGGCCCGCGTCTCGACCGCCGCGGTGCGCAGGAATTTCGCGCGCGCCGGGACGTTCTGAAACAGCGAGCGGACCGTGACCGTGGTGCCACGCTGCCGAGCGATCTCCTCTTCGCCATGCACCCGGCCCGCCGTGACCTTCACCCGTGAGCCTACTCCGTCATCCACCGCCGTGTCCAGCTGGAAACGACTCACCGCGGCGATCGAGGGGAGCGCCTCACCGCGAAAGCCGAACGAGGAGATCGAGGAGAGATCGTCGGCGCTGCGGATCTTGCTCGTCGCGTGTCGATCCAGGGCAAGCAACGAGTCGGACCGACCCATCCCGTGTCCATCGTCGGACACACGGATTTCCGTCTTGCCTCCGTTACGCAGCGAGACCTCGATTCTCGTGGCTCCCGCGTCCAGGGCGTTCTCCACCAGTTCCTTGACGACGGAAGCCGGTCGTTCGACGACCTCGCCGGCCGCGATCTGGTTGGCCACGTGGTCCGGTAGAATCTCGATGCGCTGGCTCATCGGATGTCTGGCGTCTCCGGAAGCCCATAGAAGCGGCGCGCATTTCGACGCGTCAGGGCTGCCACCTCCTCGGCTGTCGAGCCCCGCAGCTCGGCCACGCGGCGACAGGTGTGCGGAAGGAAGGACGGCTCGTTGCGCTTGCCGCGTTTGGGGGCTGGGGCCAAATACGGGCTGTCCGTCTCGATCAGGAGCCTCTCCACCGGCACACGTCGGACGATCTCCTCCAGCTCTTTCGCGAACGTGACGATCCCCGAGAAGGATACGTGCCAATCAGCGGCAAGGCCGACTTCCAGCAGCTCTCGACCACCCGTGAAGCAGTGCAGGACCCCGGTCACGCGTCCTTTGAAGTCGTCGATGACCGCCGCGGTCTCCGTATCTGCTTCGCGCGAGTGCACGATCAGGGGCAGGCCGTGGCTTGCGGCCAGCTCCGCCTGTGCACGAAACGCTTCAGTTTGTACCTCGCGCGGGGCGTTCTCGTAATAGAAATCGAGGCCCGTCTCGCCGACGGCCACCACGGCCTCGTGGTCCAACAAGCTCGCGATTTCGGTAAGAGCCGACGCCGAAAATGCGGCCGCTTCGTGCGGATGGAGACCGGCCGAGGCCCAAATGCCAGGCTCGTCCGAGGCGAGCCTCACGCAGTCGGCCGCATCGGCCGGATTGGTCGCCACCGTGACCATCTCCGTGACCCCGGCGGCCCGCGCTCGCTCGAGTACGTCCGCCCGATCGTCCCGGAGGCGAGCGTCTGTGAGGTGCAGATGGGAGTCGAAGCTGAGCGCTCTGGTCACCCCGTGGCTTGCGCGTGCTTCGCTCGCCTTCGCCGGTGCTCCTGAATCTCCAGAAGGGCTGGCGAGGCGACGAAGATGGACGAGTACGTCCCCACCAGAATCCCGGCGATGAGGACCAGCGCGAAGGGCCGAATCACCGCACCGCCCAGCACGTACAGGGAGAGCAGCGCGACCAGTGTCGTGCCGCTCGTCAGCACGGTGCGTGGCAGGGTCTCGTTGATGCTCCGGTTCAGCGTCGCTGCGTACGGCTCCTTGCGCTTCTTCCGAATGTTCTCCCTGACCCGGTCGAACACCACGATCGTGTCGTTCAGCGAGTACCCCACGATGGTGAGAATCGCGGCGACCGTCGCGAGAGTGATCTCGATGTTCACCAGCGAGATGAAGCCGAACGTGATCAAGATGTCGTGTACCGTCGCGATCACCGCGGCCACACCGAAGCGCCATTCGAAGCGGAAGGCCAGGTAGATGAGCGTCAGCAGGAAGGAGAGGAGAATGGCGTAGGTCGCCTTCACCTGTAGCTCTCCACCGACCCGGGGACCGACGGCCTCCACGCGCTCCAGCTCGTAGGAGTCGGCTCCGAAGCGGTCTTCGAGCGCCGTCTGCATGACGTTCAGCACGCCCCCCTCTCCGGTCTGCTGGAAGACGGGGACACGGAACATGAACTCCTGACCCGAGTCGCCGCCGGACAGGCCGGACCCCCTGAGCTGCTGAATCTGCGCGGTGCCGAACCCGACGGTCGCCAGCACGTCTCGCAGCTCGGCCACCGTGGTCTGCTCGGAGAACCGGATCTGGACCAGCGTTCCTCCCGTGAACTCCACGCCGGCATTCAGACCCCGGTGGAGAAAGATGGACACCAGGCCGACCAGGATGATCACACCGGAGACGAAGTACGCCTGCCGTCGTCGTCCGAGAAACTCGTAGTTGGCGTTTCGAAACAGCCTCATCCTCATCGCGCGCCTCGCCTAGATGCTGACCGGCGCGCTCGGCGAGCGGCGGTCCAGGTAGATCATGAAGAACGTCCGAGTGACAAAGATCGCCGAGAAGAACGAAGCGACAATCCCGATACAGAGTGTCACCGCGAACCCTCGTACCGGTCCGGTCCCGAACTGGAACAGGATGATGCCCGTGATGAGCGTGGTCAGGTTGGCGTCGACGATCGCTGAAAGGGCATTCCCGAATCCCGCATCGACCGCCGTGCGCGGGGTCTTTTCGGCTTCGACCTCCTCACGGACACGCTCGAAGATCAGCACATTCGCGTCCACCGCCATTCCGACCGACAGGATGAGCCCCGCGATGCCCGGCAGCGTGAGTGTGGCTCCGAGTCCCGCCAAACCGCCGAGCACGAGGACCACGTACACGGCCATCGCGGCCACGGCCATCGCCCCGGCTGCACGGTAGTAGGCGATCATCAGAACGACGACGGCGATGATCCCGACGATGAAGGCGATCGTGCCCTGCCGGATCGAGTCGGCCCCCAGCGAGGGTCCCACGGTACGCTCCTCGACGATCCGGATGGGCTGTGGCAGAGCGCCAGCTCTGAGCACGAGCGCGAGGTCCTGAGCTTCCTGGAACGGCGAGCCCGGAGCAAGCTCGATCTGTGCCCGTCGGCTCAGCGTGGACCGCAGCACGGCGTAGCTCTGCACCCGCCCGTCCAGAACGATTCCCATGTTCTTGCCGACGTTCGGCGCCGTCCCCCGCTCGAAGATGCGGGCGCCCCGGCGTGTGGTCTCGAAGGGAACGATCGGCCGGTTGAAGGTCGGGTCCCTGGTTGCCGGCCCTGCGTCCGCGAGGAACTCGCCGGTCAGGATCGGTTCGGCCTCGAGGACGTAGAGCGGTCGGTACGACGCCCCGCCGAGAGCGGCGACTTCGCTGCCCCAATGGAGAGCGTACCCTCGCGGGATGGCGTCCTGAACCCCTTCGAGCGCCAGGTAGCGCTCTACCGTCGGAACGTCCTGCTCGGCCACGAGCAGCTCGCCCGGGGTGCGACCCTCCAGCAACAGACGCGACAGCGGAGCGAGCTCCTGCCCGGCCTCCGGTGGTGTCGTGTCGCCGGCCACCTCCGCCGCGGCCCCTTCCGCGGTCGTGGGTTCCTCGCCGGCCGCCGCGGTGTCCCCGGCCTGACCCGCCTCGGTCTCCCCCTCAGTCTGTGACGCCGTGTCGGGCGCGGCGCCCTCGAGAATGTCCGACAGGTCCACTTCAGGTGCGATCGGCTCGGCCGGCTCGAGGCCTTCGGGACCGACGGCCGCCACCACGGCGCGGTCCAGTCGCGGCAGCGCCCGGATGAAACCGCTGAAGGGCTCGCCCTCCGTGAGCATCTTGAACTCGAGGAACGCCGTGCGTTCTACGATCGCCTTCGCCCGTTCCGGGTCGTCGATACCCGCGAGCTCCACGATGATTCGCTCGTTGCCGACCTTCTGGATCGTAGGCTCGCGCACGCCGAACTCGTCGATCCGGTTCCGAATCGTGGTCAGCGTGCGATCGATGGCGTCCGTCTTCTGTTCGCCGGTCAGCGTCCCGTCCGGATCATCGATCTCTACGGCAAGGTGCATCCCTCCCTGTAGATCCAGCCCCAGATTGAGCGGAGAGATCCGCTCACCCTCGGGACCTTCCTTTGGCAATAGCGCCCACCCGCACAGGAGCAGGAGCCCGACAATCAGAATGATTCGCGATCGAACCGAGTCGAACATGCGTCCGGGTCTCCAAACCGCGGCGATCGTCGCCGCAGATCCACAAAGTGTCTGCCGCCTTTTGCGGAAGCCCGCTCCTTGGCCGGGCTGCCGCGGCCCGTCGGTCCGAGTGCGGTGTCACGCACTCCGGGTGACGGGATCGAAGCAAGAGAAAGTATTCAAGCTGCCGGGTGCTGGAAACCCGACAGCGGAATGGCGGTTCCGACGCTACGAGGTCCCGAACACCAGGGGCACCAGGACCACACCCGTGAGGGTGACCAGGAGAATCATCAGCACGTTGAGATACGCGCCCGCCCGTGCCATCTGGGGCACGGTGACACGGCCGCTACCGTACACGATCGCGTTCGGTGGTGTGGCGACCGGAAGCATGAAGGCGCAGCTCGCTCCGATCGCGGCCGGCGCCACCACCGTGAGCGGGTCCCATCCGCTCTGGACCGCGATGGAAGCGAGGATGGGCAGAAAGGCCGCCGCGGTGGCCGTGTTGCTGGTGAGCTCGGTGAGCAACACGACGAAGGCGGTCACGAGCAGCAGAAAGGCGGCGAACGGCCAGTGGGAGACACCCGCCGCGCTGGAACCGATCCACTCGTTGAGGCCCGTGCGGTCGATGGCGCTTGCGAGGCTCAGCCCCCCGCCGAACAGAATCAAAACGCCCCACGGGAGGCGCCGTGCCCATTCCCAGTTGAGCACGAATCGACCCTGGCGGAAATCGACCGGCAGGAGAAAGAGCGCCACTCCCCCTGCCATCGCGATGCCCGCGTCGGAGAGTCCGGGCAGCCAGTCGTCAAGCAGGGGTCGCGTCATCCACAGGACGGCGACGACCGCAAACACTCCGCCCACCAGCCGTTCGGCTCTGCCCAACGGACCCTGTCTGGTTCGGGCCTCCGCGATGACCTCGGCCGCACCCGGGATCGGCTCCGGCTGCAGGCGGAAGGCGACGCGTGTCAGCACCAGGAACACCAGCGGGAGGGCCACGAGAACCAGCGGGATGCCCAGCAACATCCAGCGGGCGAACCCGAGCTCCACGCCGTACGCCTCGGACATGAAGCCGGCCAGAAACGCGTTGGGTGGCGTGCCAATCAAGGTCCCGAGTCCGCCGATACTGGCCGCGTAGGCGATCCCGAGCATGAGCGCCACGCTCAGAGGCCGTTTCATCGCAGGTTCTTCGTGCGTCGTATCGGAGCGATCGAGCAGCTCCACGACCGACAGTCCGATCGGCAACATCATCAGAGCGGTCGCCGTGTTGCTGACCCACATGCTCAGCAGGGCCGTCGCCGCCATGAAGCCCGCCACGAGCCCGCGAGGACTCGAGCCCACCCTCGCCAGCATGGCGAGCGCGATGCGACGGTGCAGGTTCCAGCGCTGCATGGCGAGCGCGATCAGGAACCCGCCCATGAACAGAAAGATGATGGGGTTCGCGTAGGGAGCGGCCACCTGGTCTATATCTCCCGCACCCAGCACCGGAAGCAGAACCAGCGGAACGAGGGAGGTCGCCGGGATGGGCATCGCTTCGGTCAGCCACCAGATCGCCATCAGCAGACCGACCCCGGCCGTCTTCCAGCCAGCGGGCGACAGGTCGACCGGCGTCGGCGCGAACAGCACCGCGCAGAGCACGATGGGGCCGGCCAGCAAACCCACCCGCCGGCGCGTGGACCAGGCGCGCCTCCTTTCCGGCTCGGACGACTGCCGCGGGCTCACGTCGGGTCCATCCCCCTCTCGAGCGTTCATGCCTCCTGCTCCGCGTTCCGTCTCAAACGGTCGGGCCGTACGAGGGTTCGCAAGCCCGGGAACGATCGACGGATCGCGGCGCGCGCCGCGAAGAAGCCACACATTCCGTGCACACCGCCACCCGGCGGAGTCGAAGCGGAGCAGAGGTAGAGCCCCTCCACGGGCGTCTCGTAGGGACGCCACCACCCGACTGGCCGTGCGAACAGCTGGCCCAGGTCCATTACGCCACCCGTGATGTCTCCACCGACGTAGTTGGCGTTGTAGGCTTCCAGGTCGGAGGCCGAGTGGATGTGGCGCGCGAGCACGCAATCGACGAACCCCGGCGCGAACCGCTCCACCTGACGTTCGACCTCCGTTGTCATGTCGCGTCGCGATCCGTGCGGCACATGGCAGTACGCCCACGCGGTGTGCTGCCCGGTCGGCGCGCGTGTCGCGTCGAACAGGCTCGGCTGAGCCAGTAAAACGAACGGCCGATCCGGGTATCGGCCCTGCCACACGTCCGCCTCAGCCC
>JBDHLB010000085.1:0-11421 GCA_039586095.1 Gemmatimonadota bacterium | reverse complement strand
GGATTACCTGCAGAACGTCGATTGGTCTCGCACTCAGGCGTACGGCCTGGGCCTGAGTGGTCTCTACATCAATCGGGAGGGGCGCGAGACCGTGGGGGTTGTCTCCCCCTCGGAAGCTCGCTGGCTCGCGGACGAGATCATCCGCGGCCTGTTGCGCGTCGTGGACCCGAAGACGGGCAAGCCGGCCATCGCCGCCGTCCATCGGCGCGAGGAAGTCTACGGGGACTCCGGGTACCTGGAGATCGGCCCGGACCTGATCATCGAGTACGCGAAAGGGGTGCGAAGCTCGGACGACTCGGCGGCGGGCCGGGTCCCGGAGGAGATGTTCAGCGACAACACCTCCGAGTGGAGCGGCGACCACATCATGGACCACGAAGCCGTCCCGGGCGTGCTGTTTTCCAACCGTCCGCTACGGAGGTCAGCCCGCTCGCTGCGCGACATGGGGGCCGCGCTCCTGGCCGAGTTCGGGATCGAGGGTTTTCCGCCGCAGCAAGATTGACGGTCGCGGCGGTGGCAAGGACACGGAAGGAAGACGGAATCGAACCGCCCGCAGAGCCACCACGGAGACAGGAGGAACGGTGCCAGGTTCGAAGATCAAGCTCGAAAAGGGTCTGCTGAAGCGCGTCGAGAAGTACGCGCGGATCGCGGGTTACTCCTCCGTCGAGGAGTTCATCACGCACGCGCTCGAGAAGGAGCTCGCGACCCTCGAGGAGGCGGATTCGGAGGAAGAGATCCGTAAGCGGCTTCAGGGACTCGGGTATATCTCGTGATGTGGACCTTCCACCGGGCGCTCGGTGCGCTCGTGGATGGGCTTCTGTACCCGTTCCGGACGCTGCCGGCGATCGTCGGATTGACGGTCGTCGCCCTGATCGTCAGCGTCGGCATACTCCTCGTGTTTCGCACCGCGTCGGATCAGGAGGCTCTGGCCGCCGTCAAGCGACGGATCCACGCGGGCGTGTTCGAGATCCGTCTTTTCAAGGACGATCCCCGTGCGATCCTCGGGGCTCAGGCGGACATCCTCCGTGACACGCTGACGTACTTCCGCCTCTCCATGATCCCAATGCTCTGGGCCTTGCTTCCGCTGGTCCTGCTGCTGATTCAGCTCCAGTTCCACTACGGCTACGAGGGGCTCGAGGAGGGGCAGCCTGCGATCGTCAGCGTACAGCTGTCGGATGAGTGGCTGGCTGCCGTAACAGATGTCGCGGAGCCGGACATCCTGCTCGAGACGCCCCCGGGCGTGCGGGTGGAGACCCCTCTGCTGTGGATTCCCTCTCTCGGGGTGGCCGAGTGGAGGGTTCGCGTGGACCGGCCGGGCGCCCATACGCTGAACGTACGACTGGGCGAAGACACCTTCGAAAAATCCCTGCTCAGCACAGGCGAGATCGCGCGCCACTCACCCCTGCGCCCCTCGTCGAACCTTCGGCAACAACTTCTCTACCCGACCGAGCCGCCTCTCCCGGCCGGGGCGGCGGTCCAATCGATCGCCGTGAGCCTAAAGGCCGCGGATGTAACCCTCTTCGGCGTCAGGACGCATTGGCTAATCGCGTTCTTCGTCCTGACACTGATCATCGCGCTTCCCCTCCAGAGGCCGCTGGGGGTGCGGCTATAAGTACCCGCGCTTCCGGCCGTCAGACAACGGGGAACACGTCCCGCGCCAGATCGGCGCTCGCCAGAACCTGGGGCATAGGGCGGCGATGTCGATCCGGCCAGCGCACCAGTCGAATCTGTCCGTCGGCGATTTCGATCCCGGTAATGTCGCCGTCGCGAAACGAGCAGCAGCCCGTGTTGAAGTAGCTCGGCTCCAGTCCGTCCGTCCCCGGTTGCGCGAGATGGCGGGCTTCCCGGTCCCGCACCCACTCGAGCTCGGCCCTCAAGGTGGCGACCCGGTGCCGGACGTCGGGCCTCTCCGGATCCGCGTCGAGCTCCCTGCGCGCCGCCGACAGCTCGCGCGACACCTTTCGAGTCAGGGACTCCGACATGAACACTGTCCGGTGCGTGTGTCCGGCGATCAGCACGAGCCGCTCGTGCGCGGCCGTCCAGCGATACAGGGCAAGATCATGTCGCTCGCGAAGGACGAAATCGCGAGCCGGTGTCGTCCAGGGCCGTCGCACGAGCCGCTGCGCGGGTCGCCAGAAGGCTCGCACGGCGAAGCGAGCCAACCACTGGTGACGATCGCTGAAGGTCTCGCCCTGGTGTCCGTGGGCCAGAAACAGCGTGCCCAACGGATGATCATCGCGCGTGAGTCTCAGCCGCATGCCCTCGCGGACGTTCAGGTTCGGAAGAATCGGCCACAGGTACTCTCGCACCATGGCCTCGGAGCACCACTCGGCATCGTGATTGCCGAAGAATCGCAGATACCGGTTGTCCCGGTAGAACTCCGATTCGAGCTCGAGGGTGTAGGTGTACGCTCGCATGACGGCGGCCGGTCCTCCACGTCGCCCAGGAGGAGCAGGGTATGGCCCGCTTCCAGGTAATAGCCCAGCGCGGCGTTGTACGCCCGCTCCGCGCCGACGAAGCGATCGTGGGAGCGGCGATCGCCGCGGTGATGATCGGAGAAGATGATCCAGCGGACCGTGTCGACGTCGGCCGACACCTCATCGGCCGCGGCCTTACGGTACGCCGTGTCCAGACCCTGGACGATGTTCTGCTCGTAGCTCTTCCGTCGAACCATGCTTCAACGGCGAAGCCGCCTGTAGCCCATCAGGAGTGCCGCCGGGATCAGGACCACGTACCCGACCACCAGCAGGATCGGCGCGGCGGTGATCGAGCCACGGCTGAGAAGCACGTAGCCGAAGGCGATCACGACGAAGGCGGCTGCCAGGATCACGAAGTTCAAGCGACCCAGACCCAGAAGGCGGGCGGGCCGGTTCTCGGGCTCTGGAGATTCGGGGGTGCTTCGTTTCTCGGCGCTCATGGAAGGCGAAGCTTAGAGCCGGCGTCCCGGCGCGTCAACGTGACGCGTGCAACGAACTCACGCATCCCAGCGTCGCAGGTCGCCGGATCGGGCAGCGTTCTCGGCGGCTTGCCTGTGCAGCTCCTCCTCGAGTCGCTCGGCCTCTTTGAGGTCCGCCATCTTGGCCCGATCGCGACGGCGTCGACGCCAGCCCAGCCAGAGGAGAAGAAACGTCACGGCGATCCAGAAGAAGGTCGCTCGGGAGATGACGTAGAGCACTCCATATCGCTGCGTGACGGTCCTCTTCCAGCGCGCCTCGAACTGGCTTTCCGTGAGCCCGAACACGCGGCGGAGTGCCTCGTCCGAGGTCGCTCCTGATCGTAGCTGCTGGAAGGTCGCCGTCAGGCCGGCCTCTCCACCCAACCGGACCATCTCGTGCACGGCCGTATAGGAGAGGAGATACGCCATGCGAGCGCGCTGTGGATCGGAAGGGAACCGTAGCGACAACTCCTGCAACACCCCCTGCCCTCCTCTCAACATCAGGAGTCGCAGCCGCCACGCTTCCTGCCAGTCCCAACCTCCAGCGGCATACTGGGCGTATCCTTCGTTCAACCAGCGAGGGACGTTGCCGTCCGTGGCGGCGCGAAGAGCCAGGTGCGCAAGTTCGTGCCGGAGTGTCACGCGCAGCGACCCCAGGTTCGTTCGGCCCGGGTCTGCTCGCAGGGCCAGATAGCTGCCGTCGCCACTCGCGACACCGGCCACCCAGTCGGGCAGCGCTCCCCCGAGGCCCAATGCCTCCAGGCACTCCAGGTCGTTCACCAGATAGATGGCCGGCGGCGCCGGAAGTGCGGAGTCCAGGCGTCCGACGCCGGGCAGGGGACCGAAGACCGCCTCCTGACTCGCCAATACTTCGGCCAATCGCTCGAGCCCCGGCTGCGCCCACCACCTGAACCACCGCGCGTCGACCGGCGTCTCGTCGGATGCCGAGCCGAAGGTCACCCGCACGGGCTTGGCGCAGCCGCCGGCCTGCCAACGCGACGACGGACCGGCGGCGTCCGCCGTGATCGGCAGCCAGGCCGACAGGCTGGCAACCAGGACGAGAATATGTCGGAGGCTCGCGAGACGACGCGCCGTCACGCGAATTCTCGCGGGCCCCCGCTCGTCTCGCGTGCCCAGGCCACTGTCGCCGCGAGCGGCTCGGGCAGCGGCGAGGTAAACGACAGCTCCTCACCGGTGAGCGGGTGGGTGAAGCCGAGGCGTGCGGAATGCAGGAACAGACGCTCGGCCCGGCTTGCGAGCTCCGCCGCCCAGTGTCCGCCTTCACCGACGAAGCCTTTCTCCCAGTCGGGCGCGTAGATGGGATCCGCGACGAGGGGATGACCGAGAGACCGCAGGTGCACCCTGACCTGGTGCGTGCGTCCGGTCTCGAGCCGTATGGCCAGGAGATCCGCCGCGACCCAGGACTCGACCCGTCGGATGTGCGTCACCGCGTCCCGGCCACCTGACACCACAGCCATGCGTTTGCGGTCGCCGGGGTCACGGCCGATCGGACGATCGACCGTCAGCTCGTCGGCGTCCAAATGACCCCACGAGGCCGCCACGTAGCCACGTTGCATCTCGTGCCGCGAGATCATCGCAGCGAGCCGCCGATGCGCCTCATCCGTCTTCGCCACTACCATGAGGCCGCTGGTGTCCTTGTCCAGACGGTGCACGATGCCGGGTCGACGATCCCCCCCGATCGTCGACAGACGGCCCACGTGATGAAGCAGCGCGTTCACGAGCGTGCCCCCGGCGTGGCCGGGGGCCGGGTGGACCACCATTCCGGCGCCCTTGTCGACCACAACCAGATGCTCGTCGTCGTACACGATCCGGAGGGGAAGATCTTCTGGATCCAGGTGGGTGGGCTGCGCGGGCGGAATCGTCACAAGGATCATCTCACCCGGGGCGACCACGTGGCTCTTGCGCACGGCTTGCCCGTCCACGCGCACGAGCCCTTCGGAGATGAGCGCCGCGACCTGTGTGCGGCTCAAAAACAAACGATCGGCCAGATACCGGTCCAGCCGATCGCCCTCTTCCTCCATGACCTCGAGCCGTCGTACGTCGCCGTCGGCTTCACTGGCTCGATCAGTCGTCTGGCGCCTCCGGCTCTTCCACACCGCGTCCTTCCAGGTAGAAAGACAGGATCAAGAGGATCGCACCGCAGCTCACGGCCATGTCGGCCACGTTGAACACCGGCCAGCGATACGTCCCGATCCCGAAGTCGAGGAAGTCGACCACGCCCCGCTCGAAGCGAATTCGATCGATCACGTTGCCGACGGCCCCACCGGCCACCAGCGACAGGGCGAACACTCGCAGTCGGTCCACGGCGGGTGTCGCGCGGTGAATCAGGACCAGGACGACGAGCGCGATGAGCGACAGCACGAGAAAGAAGATTCGCGAGTGCTCTCCGATGTTGATGCCGAACGCCGCCCCAGGGTTCTGCGTGAACGTGAAGCGGAAGAAGTCACCCAGAACGGGGACCGATTCGTACAGGCCGAAGTTCTGGACCACCCATCGCTTGGTCAGTATGTCGAGGACCAGAACGACAGCGATGACGGTGAGCGTGAGTGGGGTCTTGCCTAGGCCAGTGTGACCGGGTTGGGCCTCCGCGAGCGCCGTGGAGTCACCGGAGTGCACCGGTTTCTTCCTTCTCCTTGCAGCGGATGCACAGACGGGCATGCGGAAGCGCGTCCAGGCGTTCGTGCGCGATCTTGTCGTTGCACTCCTCGCACAGGCCGAACTTCTTCGGCGTCCGGTACAACCGCCTCAGGGCCTCATCGATGTGGTACAGCAGGCGACCCTCTTTGCTCGCGAACAGGAACGCCTTCTCGCGCTCCATGGCGTCCGTGCCCTGGTCGGCCATGTGAAAGCTGTAGGCCGACAGGTCACCGTCGGAAGCCTGCGGCGTATTGGCAAACGACTCATCGTAATGGCCAAGCTCCTTCAGAACTCTCGCCCGCTCGTGTAGCAGACGCTTCTCGAAGTGCTGGCGCTCTTTCTTGTTCATTCCACCTCGCGCTCACAAACCCGTCGGGATCCCGCGGCGATCCGCCGCGGCTATAGAAACCGCGTCGACCCCTTATTGTTCCCCGCAGCGAGCAACCCCTATGGTCACCCACTCTCCGTCAATTTCAACCTCTTCCACGTTCCAGAGGTCACCTGTCCCTTCGGCGCCGATCTGCAGCTCCGTCGCGAGCGTCTCGCCCGCGATGTGCGCCCGGTGCTGCTCCGCCGCCTCTTCGACCGCAGGTGCTCCGCGAATCCCGAGAAGGATTCGATCCGACACCTCGAGACCGGCGTCTTTTCGGAGGCGCTGCACCCGGTTCACGAGCTCCCGGGCGATCCCTTCGGCACGCAACGCCTCGTCTATCGTTCGATCGAGCGCGACGAGATAGCCATCGGAGCTCGTCACCTCGAGGTCACCACTCGCTTCCTCGAGAACCGTCACGTGCTCCGGGCCGATGGCGACTGGCTGACCGTCGACGGCAAGCGTCGCTTCCTCCCCGGCCTGCAGGCTGCGTACCGCTTCGCCTCCGAGCGCGCTAATGGCCTTAGCCACGGCCGGTGTCCGGGGCCCGAATCGCGGGCCCAGCGCGCCAAAGTTCGGCTTCGCGGACAGCCGCACAACCTCGTCGCTGTCAGAGAGAAACACAACCCTGTGAACGTTGAGCTCATCTTGCAGGATTGCCGTCAGGGCCGGCGATATGCGGCGCCCACCGGGTACGATCGCGCCGAGCGTGCGCAGCGGCTGACGAATGCGGATGTTTGCGTGCTCCCTGGCGGCTCGTCCCAGCGCTGCGAGCTCTCGGACGTCCTCCATTTCCTGCTCGAGAGCCGTATCGCGTCGACCTTCGTCGATCGGGTAGTCGGAGAGGTGAACCGAGGCTCCATCCCCGAGCGCTCGATGGATCCAATCCGAAAGAAAAGGCGCGATCGGCGCGACGAGGCCTGCGCAGGAGAGCAGCGCCTCCCGCAGCGTCGCGAACGCATCGACCGTGTCTTCCGAATCCTCCTGACCGGGGCGTGTAGCCCAGAAGCGGTCGCGACTGCGACGCACATACCAGTTCGAAAGGTCGTCGAGCACGAACGTCGAGATACGACGGGCTGCTATCGTGAGATCATACCGTTCGAGGTCGTCTCGCATCGCGAGGGTAAGCGAGTCGAGACGGCTCAGCAGCCAGCGATCCAGCGTCGATCTCTTGGCCCAGGCCCGTGCGGATGAGCTCTCGTGCCGCCAATTCGCGAGGTTCGCGTACAGAGCGAAGAAACGGTACGTGTTGCGCAACGTCGCGAACAGCTTGCGATCGACTTCCCCCAAACCTGCCGGATCCCAGCGCTTCGGCACCCACGGATTGCTGCTCGACATGAGATAGAAGCGCGCGACGTCCGCCCCGAATTCGCCGATCGCTTCCCACGGGTCGGCGACGTTGCCGCGCGACTTCGACATCTTTTGCCCCTCAGCGTCGAGGATCATGTCGTTCACGACCACGCTGCGATATGGGGGCTGATCGAAGAGAATCGTCGAGATCGCCAGCAGCGAATAGAACCAGCCACGCGTCTGGTCCAGGCCTTCGGCGATGTAGTCGGCCGGGAAGTGCCGCTCGAATTCGTCCTTGTTCTCGAACGGGTAGTGCCACTGCGCGAACGGCATGGAACCCGAGTCGAACCAGGCATCGGCGACCTGCGGAACCCGAACCATGGCACCGGCGCACCCGTCCTCGCGGCAGGACCAGGTGAGCTCGTCGATCTCCGGCCGGTGAGGGTCGAAGTCTTCCGGAAGCCCGCCGATTCGCGCCGCCAGCTCGGCGTAAGAGCCGACGACCTCGCGGTGCGCCGGGTCCTCCGCGCACTCCCAGATCGGAAGCGGCGTGCCCCAGTATCGGTCGCGCGACAGGGCCCAGTCGACGTTGTTCTCCAACCACTCGCCCATCCGCCCCCGCCCGATCTCGGGCGGATGCCAGTCGACGGCGGCGTTGTTCGCGAGCAATCGGTCCTTGACGGCGGTGGTCTGGATGTACCAGGAGTCGCGGGCCATGTAGAGCAGCGCGCTGTCGCAGCGCCAGCAGTGCGGATAGCTGTGCTCGTACATCTGACGACGATAAAGGAGGTCGTTGTCCCGCAGGTATGCCAGGATGGCGTCTTCGGTCGCTTCGTCCTTCACGTGGCCGCCGCTCAGACCGCCCGGCACGCGATCGACGAACCGGCCGCTCTCATCGACGGTGTGTTGCATCGGGAGGCCGACTCGAGTTCCCAGCACGAAGTCGTCCTCGCCGTACATGACCGCGGTGTGGACGACGCCCGTTCCCTCCTCCGTTGTCACGAACTCGGCGGGCAGGATCGTCCAGGCCGCCTCGTTTCCCTCGCCCTCCACGGCGCCCGGGAAGAGGGGGCGATACGACAATCCGACCAGGTCACGGCCTTTCAGCTCTTCGACGACCTCGTAGGGGTGGCGCAACGCGTCCTCGAGCAGCGACTTCGCGAGGATCAGCACCTCGCCTGACTCGGCCCCGCGCGGGAAGCCGCCCGATCCGTCGCCCGCATCCGCGGCGGGCGCCATGATCCGCACGCGCACGTAGTCGATATCCTCGCCGACCGCCAGCGCCAGGTTGCCAGGCAGCGTCCACGGTGTGGTGGTCCAGCTGAGCACGCGGGCGTCGTCCGGATCATCGCTCAGGTGGAACTTGATGTAGACGGAGGGCTCGGCGACGGTGCGGTACCCTTGAGCCACCTCGTGGCTGGACAGGCCCGTGCCGCAGCGCGGACAGTAGGGGACGATCTTGTACCCTCGGTACAGGTAGCCCTTTCGGTCGATCTCGGAGATTGCCCACCACACCGACTCGACGTACTCCGGCGAGAACGTGATATACGCGCGATCGTAGTCGAGCCAGTAGGCGATGCGCAGTGAAAGCTGCTCCCAGTCGTCCTTGTACGTGAAGATGTTCTCACGGCACACGCGGTTGAATTCGGCGATGCCCAGCTTCTCGATGTCGGGCTTGCCGGAGATCCCCAGCTGCCTTTCCGCCTCCAGCTCCACCGGAAGGCCGTGGGTGTCCCACCCGGCGATCCGGGTGAGGTGATAGCCCGTCATGGTTCGATAGCGCGCAATCAGGTCCTTGATCGTGCGGGCCATGATGTGGTGGACACCGGGTCGACCGTTGGCCGTCGGCGGACCCTCGTAGAAGACGAAATCGGGATTCCCGCGCCGGCGCTCCAGGCTCTTGTGGAAGGTGTCCTCCTCCTCCCACAAGCGCTGCACCTCTCCCTCGAGGGCGGCGACCGTGTCCGGCAGCTCCCTGTACGTCATCGATCCCTGTGCTTTCTAGAGTCTGGCCACGACCGCCGCGATCAGCCGCGTGAGGTCGGGTTCGGCGGCCTGCGCCGTCGCGATGATCTGCTCTACGTCGGCGGGCTCCAGCGCATCCGGCAGGCAGGTGTCCGTGATGGTCGCGATCCCGAGCACCCGCAACCCCGCGTGCCGTGCCACGATCACCTCGGGTACCGTGGACATGCCCACGACATCCGCCCCCACACCTCGCAGCATGCGGTACTCGGCCGCCGTCTCGAGGCTGGGACCCGTGACGGCCACGTACACGCCTTCGCGCAGGCGAACGCCGAGACGGAGGGCTTCCTCGCGCGCGACGCTTCGGAGCTGGCGGTCGTACACCTCCGACATGTCCGGAAACCGCGGCCCCTGAGCCTCGAAATTGGGACCTACGAGAGGGTTGTCGCCCATGAGGTTGATGTGGTCGCCGAGCAGAACGAGCTCGCCGGGTGGCCACAACGGGTTCATCCCGCCGCACGCCCCCGTAACGATCAGGACGTCCGCCCCCAGTTCTTTCAGCACCCGAACCGGGAATCCGATCTGGGCCAGCGGATACCCTTCGTAGGCGTGAAACCGACCGTCGAAGCCGGCCACCGGTCGTCCCTCAAGCTGCCCGAAGAGGAGTCGGCCGGCGTGCGATTCCACGGTCGAGACCGGAAAGCCGGGCAGCTCGGCGTACGGGATCGCCACCTCGACCTGGATCGAGTCGGTGAGCCCCCCAAGGCCGGTGCCCAGGATGACCCCGAGCCGCGGTCGCTTGTCGTACTCGGCGCGAACCCGTTCGGTGGCCCGCTCCAGCAACGCCTGATCGAAGAGGAGATCGGTCAACCGGTGCCCTCACGGCTCGGGAAGGTCGTCTCCGGCTCGACCGGTTCCGGCTCGCCCGACTCCGGCTCGCCCGACTCCGGCTCGACCGACTCCGGCGAGCTCGCGCCCTCCTCGACAGGGGACGACACTGCCTGATCGACGGTCTCTTCCTCTCGCCCCACTTCTTCCCTTTCTTCCGTCTCTCGTTCCAGGATGTCCTCGCTCGAGGATGGCTCGCCTTTCAACTCGCGGACGATGTCGCCCTCCAGCCGCTCCACGAGGTCTGTGAGGTCATCGGGTTCGGCATCCAGGCGCGCCTCCTCGAGATCGAGATACTCGGAGAAGCGCTCCAGCAGGCCGCGCAACGAGCGCACGAGGTGCCCGCGCCGCGCCCGCATGTCGTCCAGCCGCCGTTGAGACTGGCGGATCGCCTGATCCGCATCGAGCAGAATCGCTTCGGCATGCGTCTCGGCCTCCCGCAGACGAAGCGCAGCGTCGCGCTCTGACTGCGAGCGAGCCTCCTCACGGAGCTCCTGGGCCGCCAGAAGCGCCTCGTTGAGGGCCCGCTCGCGCTCCTGGTAACGGTTCAGCTGATCTTCCAGCGAGCTCGCGCGTTCGCTCAGGGTGCGTTCCAGTCCGATGAGCTCCTCCAGACGGTCGGCAACGATCTGCAGGAATGAGTCCACCTGCTCCGGATCGTAGCCCCGCACGGAGCGTTTGAAGTCTTCCTTCTTCTTCCGGACATCCAGTGGCGTCAGATCGATCATGGCTGCGGCCTCTCACCGAGTAGTACCGTCCCGAGTCGCACGCGCGTGCTCCCCTCCTCCACCGCGATCTCGAAGTCGTTGCTCATACCCATCGACAGTGTGATCGGCTCGAACTTCTCGATCTCGTCTCCGTACCTCTCGAACAACTTCCGCGCGTCGCGGAACGTCGCGCGAAGCGCTCCGGTGTCCGATGTGAAGGGCGCCATCGTCATCAACCCACAAACCTTCAAGCGCGGCAGATCGCAGATCTCCCGTACGTTCTCTACCAGGTCATCCACCTCGAAGCCGCTCTTTGACGCCTCGCCGGACGTATTCACCTCGATCAGCACCTCCAGCTCCGCTCGCTCAGACCGTTCCGCCATCAGGCTGAGGCGGCGAGCCAGACGCACCGAGTCAACCGACTCGATGACGTCGAACAAGCGTGTGGCGCCGGCAGCTTTGTTGCGCTGGAGGTGCCCTATCATGTGCCACGCGACACCCTCTTTGCCGCCCAGCGCCGCGTGCTTTTCCTCTGCTTCGTCGACCCGGTTCTCACCAATCCGAGCCAGGCCCACATGCGCCACCTCGCGAATCAGCGCGAAGGCATGACCTTT
>JBDHLB010000152.1:0-2249 GCA_039586095.1 Gemmatimonadota bacterium | reverse complement strand
CGCAGCGTGGGCCGAGGCGGACGACCGAGAATCGTGACTATGCAATGGAGGGGTGGCTGTCGTGAGCACAGACTCGTTTTCGCTGAGCGGCAAGCTGGCCGTCGTGACGGGCGGGGCCAGCGGCATCGGGCGAGCGATCGCGCAGACCTTCGCGGCGCGCGGCGCGGCGGTGCACATAGTCGACCTGAACAAGGAGGGCGCGGAGGCCATCGCCCGCGAGATCGTCGAAGCGGGCGGTTCCGCGGTGGCACATCGCTGCGACGTGGCCGACCGGGCCGAGGTAGCGCGCGTCTTCGAGGCGATAACCCGAGAGGGCGGGATCGATATCTTGGTCAACAACGCCGGCATAGCGCACGTCGGGAGCCTGGAGGGTACGACGGAAGAGGATATGGACCGTCTCTATCGCGTGAACGTGAAGGGCGTCTACAACTGCATGCACGCCTGTATCGGGAGCATGAAGGAGCATGGTGGCGGCGTGATCCTGAACATGGCGTCGGTCGCGGCGTCGGTGGGGATCGCCGACCGCTTCGCCTACTCGATGACCAAGGGCGCGGTGCTGGCGATGACGTACTCCGCGGCGAAGGACTACGCGAGCCACAACATCCGGGTGGTCTCGGTGTCTCCGGCGCGCGTGCACACACCGTTCGTGGACGGCTTTCTCCGCGAGAACTATCCAGGGCGGGAACAGGAAATGTTCGAGAAGCTCTCGGCGACCCAGCCGATCGGCCGGATGGGAACGCCGCAGGAGGTCGCCGACCTGGCGCTCTACCTCTGCTCGGATCAGGCGGCCTTCGCCACCGGAACCGACTACCCGATCGACGGCGGCTTCCTCAGACTCAACACCTGACCGCGGAGGCCCAATGAGGCTGATCCGATTCGGCGAGCGCGGCAGTGAGTGCCCGGGCGTCCTGCGTCCCGACGACACGCGCATCGATGTGAGCGCGTTCGGCGAGGACTGGGACGAGGGGTTCTTCGCCAGCGACGGCCCGGCCCGACTCGAGCTCTGGTTGGCGGAGCATGCGGCGCGCTGCCCCGTGGTGGGGGAGGGCGTGCGACTCGGCCCTTGTATCGCCCGGCCCTCCAAGATCGTCTGCATCGGACTGAACTACGCCGGCCACGTGCGCGAGACGGGGGCGGCCGTGCCGGCTGAGGCCGTGATCTTCTTCAAGTCCACCACGGCACTCTGCGGCCCGAATGACGACGTGGTCATCCCGTGCGGCTCGCGGAAGACCGACTGGGAGGTCGAGTTGGCCGTCGTGATAGGACGGCGGGCGACCTACGTACCGGAGGAGCGCGCGATGGATCACGTGGCCGGCTACGCTCTGCACAACGACTACAGCGAGCGGGACTGGCAGCTCGAGCATGGTGGACAGTGGGCCAAGGGTAAGAGCTTCGACACCTTCGCTCCCATCGGTCCGTTCCTCGCCACGCGTGATGAGATTCCCGACCCGCACGGACTCAGGCTCTGGCTCACGGTCAACGGCGAGCCGTTGCAGGAGAGCAGCACGTCCGACCTCATCTTCGGCATCCCCGCCCTGGTCGGCTATCTGAGTCAGTTCATGACGCTGCTGCCTGGCGACTTGATATCGACGGGCACGCCTGCGGGCGTGGGCCTCGGTCTCGAGCCGCCGCGTTACCTCAAACCGGGCGACGTGGTCGAGCTAGGGATCGATGGGCTGGGATCGGCCCGGCAGCGAGCGGTGACCTACGAGAGCCTCGGGACTTCCGAGCCGTGATGCGAATTGACGCGCACCAGCACTTCTGGCATTACGATCCCGTGCGTGACGACTGGATCACTGAGGAGATGTCGGTGCTCCAGCGCGATTTCCTGCCGGAGCAACTGGCCACGGAGCTCGCTGGGCAGGGGATCGATGGCTCGGTCGCCGTGCAGGCGGACCAATCGGAGGACGAGACGCGCTTCCTACTGCAGCTCGCCGAGCGTCATCCGTTCGTCGTGGGCGTCGTCGGCTGGGTGGACCTCCGCGCCGCCGACCTTACGGAGCGGCTCGAGCACTTCTCCCGCTTCGATCGTTTCTGCGGTGTGAGGCACATCGCGCAGGCAGAGCCGGACGACTTCCTGGAGCGGGAGGATGTGGTGCGAGGCATCGAACTGCTGGGGGATTTCGACCTCACCAACGACATCCTTGTACACCCGCAGCAGCTTCCCGCCGTACTCTCGCTCGCGGAGAAACTCCCGGACCAGCCGTTCGTGGTGGACCACCTGGCCAAGCCGCGGATCCGTGACGGCG
>JBDHLB010000084.1:0-15954 GCA_039586095.1 Gemmatimonadota bacterium | reverse complement strand
TCCCCCTCGGAGTGATCGTACCCCAGCACGTGCAGCACCCCGTGGATCACGAGTCGCACCAGCTCCTCTTCCGGCGTCACGCCCCACTCCTTGGCGTTCCGGCGGGCGACGGGGGGACAGACATAGATGTCTCCCAGGAGCCCCGTCTTGTCGCTCAGATCGAAGGCCAGGACGTCCGTGACCGTGTCGGTGCCCCGGAACGTGCGGTTGAGATCGCGCATCTCGGACTCGGGCAGGAACGTGACGGACAACTCGCCTTCGGCGCGTGCTCCGGCGGCCTCGAGCGCGGTCTGTGCCGCGGTCTCCAGAGTCCCCGTCTCTACAGGGTCCTCCCACTCGTCGAGGCGATTGAGGTGCAGAAGTACGGTCATCGGAACGGGAGGCGGGGGCGCGATGCGGGCGACGGGCGGTCCGGGGTGCGAGCGACGCCCGGCGCTACGAGTCTCCGCGCGTCTCGTGCCCCAGGAGCGGATGGAGCGACGGCTGCTCGGTCACGGGCTCGTCATCGGGGACCTCCCGGCGAGCGGGTCGCGCGTGGGGTGGCGGACGCTGTGCCAGATCCTCGTCCAGGGAGGGCGCCGGGCCGGTGTCCGACGCAAAGGCCTTTTCCATTTCCGACTCGGGGGTCGGCCGCGCCTCGAGTGTCGGGCCGGCGCCGGAAGGATAGTCGATCCGCTGGTGGTAGAGGCCCGTCAACACGTGCGCGAACGCGCTCTTCACCGCGTCGAGATCCCGCAGCGTGAGCAGACACTCGTCCAGCTGATCCTCGTCGATCCTCACTTCGACGAGACGATCGATCAGCGCCCGGATGCGCTCGGGGCTCGGATCGCGCAGGGTACGAGCGGCCGATTCCACGGCATCCGCCAGCATGACCACCGCCGTCTCTCGACTCTGCGGTTTCGGACCGGGATAGCAGAAGTCGTTGATGTCCAGATCCCCATCCGGCTCCAGCTCCTGCGCCTTGGCCAGGAAGTAGCTGATCTTCTGCGATCCGTGGTGTTCTCTGATGAAATCCTTGATCACGTCGGGCAGCTTCGCCTCGTCCGCGAGCTGCAGGCCCTCCCGCACGTGGTCGCGCAGGACTTCGGCACTCTGCTGCGGCGTCAGCCGATCGTGCGGATTCAGACCCAGCGGCTGATTCTCGATGAAATACTGGGGCCGGACGATCTTCCCGACATCGTGATAGTAGGTCCCGACACGCACGAGCAGGGCGTCGGCCCCGATCGCGATGCTGGCCGCTTCCGCGAGGTTCGCCACGTTGATCGAGTGCGAGTAGGTGCCGGGCGCTTCCCGCGAGAGTCGCCGCAGGAGCGGGCGATTCAGGTCGGCCAGCTCCAGTAGCGTCTGGCTCGTCGTCCGCCGGGTAAACGCCTCGGCCACCGGTAACGCCGCGCCCATCGCCAGGGCGGTGGAGAGCGTCGCGTTGACGCCACCCCACAGGATCGTCCGGAACACACCGAGCACCTCGAGCCTGCCCAGCAGCAGCAGAGCCAGACCGGCAATCGTGTAGGCGCCCGTGATGAGCGCGATGAGGAGCCAGCTCTGGGATCGACGACGCACCTCGCGGATCCCGAGGGCAGCAGTGGCACCGGCCACGATCGTCACGAACGGGGCGTTCACGCCCTCGAAGGCGGGCTGGCCCATGAGAATGGCGGCAATCACCATGATCACCACTACGGCAAGCACGCTGTCGAACAGCGCCGCGACGAGCAACGCCGCAAACGCCACCGGAACCAGTGCCGCCGACGCCCCCGTGCCGGCAATCAGTCCGGCGGCTCCCAGCACGAGCACGAGCAGCAGGAAGAGGAGCGAGAAGCTCCGCGCGTCCTCGTAGATGTCCGTCCGGAACAGGTACAGCAGCCAGCCGAACAAGCCCAGCAGCACGAGACCGAACAGGGTGACCCCGAGACCACGCCACAATCCGGTGCCGGGTTCCGCCAGCCCCTCCTCGATGAGTTTGGCCTCGTACGCGCGGAGCTTCTCCAGCTCTGCGGTTCCGATGGGACGGCGGGCCTCCACGATCTGTTCGCCCTCCAGGACGTATCCGGCGGCCGTCTCGACCGCGCTCCGGGCTTCCTCGCGCGCCTGTCGATACAGATCCGCGTCCAGGCGCAGGCTGGGCTCTACGAAGCTGACGAGGAACGTCTGGTAAATCTGCAGGGCAGTCGCCGAGACCCCGCGTGGAGCGTTCTCGAGCGCGGTCTCGACGAAGTCCCCGACCGTGCGCACGGAGTCCCTCGGCATCACCTCATCCCTGCCCTCCGCTGTCGGGGGCCCGCGAATGATCACATTTCGCGAGAAGACCTCTTCCAGATCCGAGCTCGGAGCGACGCCCTCGGGAAGCAGCTCGCGATAGGCGGTTTCTATGGTGCGGTGCAGCAGCTCTCGTTCGACCGAATCGGCCAGCAGGGCAAGCTGTTGCGGCAGCGGGGCCTGGATGCCTGCCTCCCCGAGCACCTCGCTAAACAACGAGTAGTCGGGCGTATCGTCCTCGTCCTCGGGTGCCTCGATCGAGGCAGCCGCCTCACCCAGCCTTACAAAGAACGCGTGCGCGTTCTCCGCCGCCGAGTCACCTGCCGTCGGGTCCAGCGAGAAGATCGGAGCGATCCGACCTTCCGCGTTGCGGCGCTCCGCCTCCAGCTGCTCCTCCGATTTCGGCACGGAGAACGGCACTCGGGCTACGATGTCTCGCGGCGCGAGCATCCCCAGCTCGAGCCCGTCGAGCTCCGGAAGCGACTCTCGGGGGAAGAATATCGGCAGCAGCAACGCGACGACGAGGATCGTGGCCGCCCGGAACCCGTGATGCGTTGCCAGGTCGCGCCACTCCGTGCCCGGTCGCCGATCCACGGCACGCAGGGACTGTCGTACCGGCTTCAGGAATCGCAGATCCATCAGGACTCGCCCGTCGGTCGGGTCTCGGAGGCAGCCTCGGAAGCCGAATCGCTCTCGCCGTCGCCAGACTTCACGGCGTACGCCTTGATGATGTCCTTGACCAGCTTGTGGCGCACGACATCGGCTTCGTCCAAGTAGACGAATTCGATTCCCCGGATCCCGCGCAGAATCGCCTCGATCTCGAGCAGGCCGGACCCGGAGCGCACCGGAAGATCCACTTGCGTCTTGTCCCCGGTGATCACGGTCTTGGAATTCAGTCCCAGCCGGGTGAGGAACATCTTCATCTGGGCGGTCGTCGCGTTCTGCGCTTCGTCGAGAATGAGAAACGCGTCGGAGAGCGTACGGCCGCGCATGTAAGCGAGCGGGGCGATCTCGATCGTTCCGTCCTCGATGGAGCGTCGGACTCGCTCGTGCGGCATCATGTCCTCGAGCGCATCGTACAGCGGTCGAAGGTAAGGGTCGACCTTTTCTCGAATGTCGCCCGGCAGGAAGCCGAGAGCTTCCCCCGCCTCGACAGCGGGCCGCGTGAGTATGATCCGCCGGACCCGTTTGCGGTTGAGCGCCTCCACGCCGGCGGCCACGGCCAGGTACGTCTTGCCAGTGCCGGCGGGGCCGATCCCCACCACGATGTCGTTCTCTCGGATCGCCCGCAGGTAGGAATCCTGTCCGCCCGAGCGCGGTCGGATGACCTTGCGGGCGCCGGCCAGGACCAGCTCCTGATCGGAGTCCGTCACCTCTCCACCGGCGAGCGGCTCGCCACCTTCCTCGACGAAGCGTTCGATATCTCGACGCTCGAACGGCCGACCGAGCCGCGCGAGCTTGATCATGTGACGGGCGGCGGGCACGGCGGCGGCCACCGACTCGGGCGGGCCAGAGAGGATGAGGTGGTCACGCCGCAGGATGACCCGGCAATCGCACAGCCGGGCCAGCGCTGCGAGATGGGCATCGTTGACTCCGGCCAGCAGGAGCTGGTCGGCTCCCTCAGCCGACAGACGCTGCTGGGCCTCACGCACGTTCGAGGCGCTGCTCAGTTCGGGTCTCGCGCTGATGCTGTCTCCCCCTGTCGGTTTCGGATCTCGTGTGGGGCGGGGCCACTCGCCCCGGCGCCCGGATACCCTCGTGCTTACCCCTTACCTTCGATCCGGATTCCGAGCTCCTTTAACTCCTCCGCCGAGATGGGCGATGGCGAACCTTCCAGCAACCCACGTGCCGCGGTCGTCTTGGGGAAGGCGATCACGTCCCGGATCGACGTCGCGCCCACCATCAGAGCGACCACTCTGTCCATTCCCACAGCATAGCCGCCGTGAGGCGGCACACCATGCCGAAAGGCCTCGAGCAGGAAACCGAACCGCTGCTCGATCTCCGCCGAGGAGAAGCCGATCGCCCCCAGAATCGCCTGTTGAAGCTCGGGCACGTGGCAGCGAATGCTCCCGCTCGCCAGCTCCCACCCGTTGTACACTACATCGTAGGCGCGCGCAGTTACCGCGAGCGGGTCCTCCCGCAGCTCCTCGGGACCCGCCGTCCGCGGCATCGTGAAAGGGTGATGCGCCGGCACCGGCTGTCCCGTCTCGGGATCCGATTCGAAGAGCGGAAAATCGACGACCCAAAGCCAGTGACCGCTTTCCGAGTCGACCGCACCGAGATCCGTCGCCGCTGCGCGACGCAGGGCGTCGAGCGCGGGGGCGCTTTCCTGATCGGTCCCCGCGACCAGCAGCACCAGGTCCCCGACGTCGATCCCGTACTCGTTGGCCAGGCGCTGGCCCACCTCCTCCCCGACGACGCGAGCGGGCGGTCCGGACCAGCCGTTCTCGGTGCGCTTCAGCCACAACGCACCTTTCGCTCCCTGCCGCTGCGCCAGATCGTTGTAGGCATCGAGCTTGGCTCGTGAGAGCGTCGCTCCGCTGCTGGCGACGACGCCGCGCACCCGCCCCCCGGCCTTCACGGCCCCGTCGAAGATTCCGAACCCGATGCCCGCGAGCGCCGGAGTGAAATCTCGTAGCTCCCACGCGATGCGAAGATCCGGCTTGTCCGTGCCGTAACGTTCCAACGCCTCGGCGTGTGTGAGGCGGACGAACGGGGTGTCGAGCCGCTCACCGAGCGCATCGGTCCACATCCGCGCGAACATCCGCTCGGCCACGCCATACACGTCCTCTTCCTCCACAAACGCCATCTCGACGTCGATCTGCGTGAATTCCGGCTGCCGATCGGCTCGCAGATCTTCGTCGCGCAGGCAGCGCGCGATCTGAAAGTAGCGGTCGAAGCCGGCGGTCATCAGCAGCTGCTTGTAGAGCTGGGGGGACTGAGGCAGAGCGTAGAACATCCCGGCGTGCACGCGACTCGGAACCAGATAGTCTCTGGCACCCTCGGGCGTGCTGCGTGTGAGCAGAGGCGTCTCCACCTCGACAAACCCTTCGTCGCCGAGGGCGCGCCGTGCGGCCATGGTAGCCTGATGGCGGATCTCGAAATTCCGAATCATCTCGGGACGGCGAAGATCGAGGACGCGGTGGCGGAGCCGGAGCTCCTCCGAAGCGAGCGGCTCCTCGGGCGGATACGCGACCAGGATCGGTAACGGGTCCGCCTCCGTGAGTCGCTCCAGGCGCCTCACGCGTACCTCCACCTCGCCCGTGGCCATGTCGGGGTTCAAAGCTTCCGCCGGGCGCCGCGCCACATCGCCCTCTATCCGGACTACGTCTTCCGGGTTCAGATCGGTCACGAGCTCCAGGGCCTCGTCTTCCGTCCAGTCGGGCCCGAAAGAGAGCTGAAGCCGTCCGTAACGGTCCCGCAGGTCGATGAACACGAGCCCGCCGAGATCGCGGCGGCGGTGCACCCAGCCGGACACGGTCACCGAGCGTCCTACCCACTCGCCATCGAGCATGCCGCAACCGGCGTCCCGGTAGGCCGTGGCGAACGTCGGCTTCATCTTCTTATCGGTCACACGTCACTCAATGCGATTCTCGCTGCGATTCGTCAGTCTCGTGGCGGGCGAAGTCCACCGTTTCTTCCGGTACCGGAGGTCGGTGTTCCCCGACCCGCTGCCAAGATCGCCACCGCGCCCAGACGAAGAGGGCGAGACCCAACAGCACGCCCGACACGTCGGCCAGCCAGTCCGACAGGGAGGGCGCCCGCCGCGGGATCCACTGCTGGTGCCATTCATCCAGAACGGCGAACAGTAACGCCGCGAGGGCCGCGATGACGAGGCTCTCTACCGTCCAGAGATCCGATGTCCACAGAGCCCGCCCCACCAGCCATCCGAGCCCGAAGTACAGGAAGAAGTGGACGAAGAGGTCCATGGGGAGGTCGGTGGGCCGCCAGAATGCCGGGAGCGGCACGCTCGTCGCCACGGCAATCAAGATGAGCCAGGCCGCTACGGGCGCCCATGCGCGAGCGTAATCTCTCAAGGAGACTCCGCCTCGCGAATCGTGGCCAGAAACTCTCCGGCGGTCGCGCACTCGACGAGACGATCCCGCACCGAGTGGCTGCGAAGAAGACGGCTGATACGGCCCAGAATCTTGACGTGCAGGCTAGCGGACGACTCCGGGCCCACCAGCATCATCACGAGCCGCACCGGCTGCGCGTCGAGCGCATCGAAGTCGACCGGGACCTCCGTGCGCCCGCCTACGAGCACGAGCTCGTCCAGCACGTCACACTTGCCGTGGGGCAACGCGATCCCCGCTCCAATCCCGGTGCTGTACTTGGCCTCACGCTCCAGAACCGCGTGGCGCAGCCGTTCTTCCTCATCCGGAAGTCCCGACACGTTTGCCAGCAACGTGGCCAGCTCGCCGATCAAGGCCGCCTTGTCGGTCGACTCCAGGGGGACCTTGATTCTGTCCGGTGTCAGCAGATCTGCCAGGAGGAGTTGTGACACGAGCAAACGCGTTGTCGTCGCTTTGGGAGCGGAGGAACGGCGCTCGACGCGGTGCGTACAACCGCGGCAAGTATACCGGCCGTTTCATATGGCAGCAAGAAGAACTCGCACGAGCGTGACACCCTCGGGGTCGTCGTCATCGCGGGCCGGCCGCGGGTCTGATCCCGCGCCGGCCTTCGGATCGGTGCGCGACCACGTCGAGCTTCTCGCGCTTTCCCCCGCCGAGCTCCGGGCCGTTCTGGGTGAGATGCTGAGCGCGCGGGGCGAGCCCTCGTACCGCGCGGACCAGGTCGAGCACTGGGTCTTCGAGCGCGGCGTGGCCGCTTTCGAGGAGATGACCACTCTTCCTCAGCGCCTGCGAGACCAGCTGGCCGATAAGCTGTCACTCACTCCGCTCGTGGTGGCGCACGAGGCTCGCTCGCGAGACGGGACCGTGAAGCACCTGTGGCAGCTGGAGGACGGCGAGGCGGTCGAGTCGGTGCTGATCCCAACTGGAGAGCGGCTCACACTCTGTCTCTCGTCGCAGGCGGGGTGCGCGCTCGCGTGTCGGTTCTGTGCAACGGGATATCTGGGCCTGAATCGGCAGCTGCGGCCGGCAGAGATCGTGGCGCAATACAGAGAATCCGAGAGAGTGGCTCGGGCGAAGATGGGGAGGTCGATCTCCAACATCGTCTACATGGGAATGGGCGAGCCGTTGGCGAACCTCGACGCGGTTCTGACCTCGCTCTCCGTGCTCCACCGTTCTTTCGGACTCGGGGCGCGTCGAATCACGGTGTCTACCGTCGGCCTGATCCCGGGAATTCGGGCCCTGGCGAGGCGTTCGGAGCCCTTCGAACTCGCGGTCTCTCTTCACGCACCCGTGCACGAGCTTCGGCTCGAGCTGATGCCGGTCGAGCGTCGCTACCCGCTGGACGATCTCTTTCGGGCACTCCGGGAATACCAGAAGGCGAAGCGACGGCGCATCAGCTTCGAATACACCATGATACGAGACGTCAACGATTCGACCGAGTTGGCCGAGATTCTGGCCGATCGAGCCCACGGACTCACGTGCTTCGTCAACCTGATCCCCTTCAACCCGATACCGGATCAGCCGGCGTGGCGAGCTTCTTCGCGCGCTCGCATGCGCGCGTTCCAGCGCACCCTTCTCGCCCGCGGTATCGAGGCCGCCATTCGAGAACCGAGGGGCCGGGATATCGCTGCAGCCTGCGGACAGCTCCGGTTGGAACACGCGGGTCGGGGTTGAGGGGTGGGTTGACCGTGCGGAGGCGAGCTGGCACTGGAGCGTGTGACCCTCTGGTGGATCTCCCGCCGGGCGTGCCGCGTTTAGCTGAACTGCTCGCGGCAGACCCGGTTGGAGGCGATGACCGGCAAAGACTCAGAGGGCTCGTGGCCCGGGCGCGGCAGCGCACTCCACTGAAAGTCCTGAATCTCGATCCGTCGAGCTCCTATACGGAAGCGGTGCGGCATATCGTGGACAAGGGTTGGTCCTTCAACAGCCAGTGCACCGTGCGAATGGTGCCGCCGATCGATTGGGGAGTCGCTCCAGACGAGGACGCCAACTCTCACTTCGTCCTCAATTCACTGCGACCCGCGGCGCCGTTCTTGATGGCCGCGGACGGCGATGGGATGTCCGAGGGTCTGGAGCGAATGACGGCGATCGCACTCGATTGGCTCCGTTACAATCTCGTCGAAGATCGGCCCAATACGTACAAGTGGTATGACCATGCCGTCGGTTACCGCGGTCACTACATCGCAGCGCTGCTCGATCGATTGCTGCGAACGCCGGACCCGGATCTCACAACCGTTACGATGCTGGTCTGGGCTCTGCAGCGACACGCCGATTTCCTGGGTGATCCAACCAATCGCTCATGCAGCAATCACATGCTCTACATGATGCTTGGACTCGGTTCGACGTGCCGAGTCGTGCCCGAACTCGCTGACTGCGAGCGTCTGACCGAGTACGCGCACACTGAGATCGGCACCTATCTAGAGTCCACCGTGAGCAGCGAGTGGCTCAGCTTGGAGCACTCGCCCAGATACCAGATCTACGTCGGTTCCTCCCTGTGCCGGCTCGCAGAGACCGATGCCTTCACGGAGAATCTCGCTGTTCCGGGTGGGGCTATGCTGTCGCTCGCTCACTGGATGTACCATCCGAACGGCGACACCGTCCTTATCGGAGACTCCGCGGGTCGCCTGTCCAGCGGTCTGCACGATTTCACGGATTACGCTCAGACGGAAGGCGCACAGGGTCGAGAACCTCCGAGCGCGCCGGCGGTGTTTCCTGAGGCCGGTGTCGCGGTCTTCAGGACCCCCTGGTCCCAGGCTCCGTTCTCGGAGCACTCTTTTCTGTACTTCACTGCATCGTATCACTCGGATGTTCACAAGCACTCGGATGACTTCACGTTCGAGTGGTCTTCAGCCGGAGTGCCTATACTCGTTGATAGCGGTACCAGATCGATGGGCTCGACCTCCCACGGTCTGTTGACATGGCGTACGGATCCGCGCTTCTCTCAGCCGATGTGACCGAATCTGGCGTCTGGTACGCATCGGCCTCCATCGAGCAACGACAGTTCGATACTCGCCACACCCGGCTTGTTGCACTCCGGCCCCTGCACTGGTTGCTCTTGCTAGACAGGCTCGAGAGCTCGATCGAGCATACATACAGACAGTGGTTGGGATTCCACGAGGACATCATGGCCAGTGAGGATGCCGTCGGACTGAGACTCGAGCTGCCAGACGGCCGTGAGCTCCGCGCATGTTCAGCTGGCGCGAATGACCTCCTTCTGGTTCGTGGCGTTACGGAGCCGGTCATGCAGGGCTGGCTCAGTCGCGATTATGGCGTGTTCACCGAGCGCTATGCGGCGGCATTCGAGGCAGTTGGCACCGACGTCACGATGGCCACACTGTTGGCTTTCGGCGATTCCAGTCCCGTGGCCGTAACCTACCCCAGCTCCGGCGGCGTCGATGTGGTGTGGACGGTCGACGGTTGTGAGGAGCACTTCCTGTTCCTGCGGCAAGAGTCGTCAGCGCCGTTGATCGAGCTCTGAGCGCGCAGCGAACGCAGCGGCACGATGGTCGCGACTGTGCCTGGAATGGGGGCCAGGAGAGAGGACTTCGCGGCCACCCGCGGTGTGGCGGGGCGACAATACGCTAGCGTGGCTCCATGATGCGACGCCAATCCCGGCCGAGATAGATGCTCGCGTCGAGGTAGAGCTCCGGATTGACGTCCGTCCCGACGCTGTCCACACCCACAGAATCGGCGATGCGCCGTGCAAGCCCGGTCTCCCCCGAGCGGTTGACGACCCGCGTGAATTGGCGATCGAACGAGGAAGCGTTTCCGAAATACACCACGTCGAATCCCGCCTGCCGTAGACGCTCGGCGACCAGACGGGCAGCCCCGCGGTCCCCGGAGCTGTTCAGAACCTCCACGCGCAACCGACCGTCGGCATCGGCTTCAGCGGGCTCCAGCGGGGATGTCTCTTCGGGGGCGAGGGTGGCGGCGGTGTCCTCCGTCAGACGCGGCTCACGCCACTCGAGCCAGAAGGAGGCGACGAGGGCTCCCACTCCCATGAGAACGAGGGCGAACAGCAGCGTCTGGAATCTGTCTCTCATCGCCCCTGGGGGAATCGGTCCACGTCCGATCCGACAACTCTGTTCCAGAATCCTATCGTAGGCTGCAACAGCGGAAGCCGATTGTCCAGCACGCGACGAACGCGGGCGACGGCGACTTCGCCCAGCACCGTCTCTCTCTCGGCCGGCATTCGTGCGCGGAGCCGCTCCATTTGGGAGTGATCGTGTTTGCGGCCTGGCTCCAGGTAGTCGGCGAGATACAGATGCTCGCCGAGGTCGGTCAGCGCCGGATGGCCGATGGAGTGGAAGGCGACAGCGAGGAGCAGTTCTTCATCTTCGACCCCTTCGGCTCGCAGACGCTCGGCACAGGCCGGGCCGTGCATCACGGGGTCCGGCCATCCTGCGCCGGCCCAGCGTGCCTGCTCTTCGAGTGGGGCATCTTTGAGCGCGTCGTGGAGCTGACCCGCGGCCTTCCAGCGGATCCGATCGTCCGGGCCGATGCCGAGGCTGTCGGCCCACTGGTCGAGAAGATCGGTGACGCGGGCGATGTGACCCTGACGCCGTGCGGACACGTTCGCCCAGTCGGGGAGGACCCCTTCCCGGCCCGCTGCCTCGATGATCGGGTGCACGGCGGCCGGCTTACGTCGACCTGCTCTGGCTCGGCCTGGCTGCCGACCGCACCGGGTCAGGACCCGGATTCGCTCTGCAACCGTGGACGCAGGGGTCGGTTCTCGTCATCCACATGCACGACCAGCGGCTCGTGGTCCGCGAGCTCGGCCTCTTCGTACTCTCCGTAGCTGATGATGACCACGCGGTCCCCGGGGTACCCGAGTCGGGCGGCCGGCCCGTTGAGGCAGATCTCACCGCTCCCCGGCTTTCCTTCGATCACGTAGGTCACGAGACGCTCGCCGTTGGAGGCGTTGAGCACGTGCACCATCTCGTACGGCGCGAGATCCGCCGCCATCATCAGGTTCCGGTCAATCTGTATCGATCCCTGATACTCCAGATCGGCGCCGGTCAGGGTCGCGTTATGTATCTTCGATTTAAAGAGTGTTCGTCTCATTCTGCGTACCGTGTATCAAGCTGCCGTCATCGGACGGCCGGCCATTCCTAATACCATCAACCCGCGCGCGGCGCGATGGGTCACGTCTCGAGCGGTTTCGGTGCCGGCGCGCCGCGCCGCTCTCTACACCCGACGGGGATTCAGGTCCCGCCTCGACCCGGCTCGCGTACCGCGTCGAGCGCGCTGGGACCGGCAAGGAGCGCGTTGTCGATCAGTCGCGTCTCACCGACCGTCGCCGCTACGGCGCAGACGACATCGGGCCGAGCCACATCCACCGGGTGGAGTTCCTCGGTGTCCACGATTCCCACGTATTCGACCGCGGCGCCGGCGTCGACCATGACGCCCCGGACCTCATCGATCAGCCGTCGGCTGTCGACTTCACCGCCCGCGAACAGCTCGCGCGCACGCCGCAGTCCGCGTGACAGCGACGTGGCCGTGATACGCTCGGCCGAGCTCAAATACGCGTTCCGCGAGCTCATGGCGAGCCCGTCCGGCTCTCGCAGGATCGGTGCCACCTCGACACGAACGGGGAATCGCAGCTCTTCGCTCATGCGCCGAATCAGTACCGCCTGCTGGAAGTCTTTGCCCCCGAAAACCGCGACGTCGGGCTCGACGATGACGAACAGCTTGGCTACCACGGTCAGCACGCCTCGGAAGTGACCGGGCCGGCCGACTCCGCACAGTCGATTCGCCAGCTCACCCGGCTCGACCCAGATGGATTGGGATCGGGGATACATCTCGCGATCGCTTGGCGTGAACACCACGTCGACGCCCCGCTGCCCTGCCAGATCCAGGTCTCGTTCGAGGTCGCGCGGGTACTCCTCGAAGTCCTCGGAAGGTCCGAACTGCGTGGGGTTCACAAAGATCGAGAGGACAACGCGGTCGGAGAGCTCGCGGGCACGATCCACGAGGCTCAGGTGGCCTTCGTGCAGCGCGCCCATCGTAGGAACGAAACCGAGCGTCTCGTCTCGGCTGCGGAGTCTCGCTCGTGCGGCGCGCATCTCGGACACCGTCCGAGCGACGGCGGGCACCCCGTTACGGGGCATCCGCGTAGCTTTCCTCGTCAGAGGGATACTCGCCGTCCTTGACCGCGTCGACGAAGGCCGCAATGCCCTCCGCGCTCGCTTCTCCCACCTCCGAGAAGCGGCGCAAGAATTTCGGCTCGAACCCCTCGTTCAGACCGAGCATGTCGTGGAGCACGAGCACCTGGCCGTCGCAGGCGGGACCGGCTCCGATCCCGATCGTAGGAATATCGAGCGCCCGCGAGATCCGGCCAGCGAGACCGCTGGGTACGAGCTCGAGCACCAGGCTGAAGCAGCCCGCCTCCTGCAAGTCGACCGCCTGCTCCAGCATCCGATCTGCTTCCTCACGCTCGCGTCCGGTCACCCGGTACCCACCCAGCCGATGCACGGATTGCGGCGTCAACCCGAGGTGGCCCATCACGGGGATCCCGGCCGTCACGAGGGTGCGAATGCGGCTCAGGGTCGCCGTATCGCCGCCCTCGATCTTGACGGCTTCCGCGCCGCTCTCCTTGAGAATGCGCCCGGCGCTGCGTAGCGCATCCTCGTCGCTCACCTGGTAACTGAGGAACGGCATATCGACGATGAGCAACGGACCCTGGAGCCCGCGGCGAACGGCCGCCGCGTGGTGCACCATGTCGTCCACGGAAACGGGAATGGTGCTTCCGTACCCGAGCATCACCTGGCCCAGCGAGTCTCCGACCAGGACGGCGTCCACCGCCGAGGCGCTCAACAAGCGCGCGAAGAGGTAGTCGTAGCACGTGAGCACCGCGATCTTCTCACCACGCTCCTTCATGGCAAGGAAGTCGCGAACCGTCACGGCTTTCCGCACGTTCTGGGGATCCGGCGTAGACGTAGTGCCTCCTTCTGGAGCGCAGCTCCGTGCTATCGTGGTTCGGTGGGCGACGACGAATATACCCTGAGGGACGGGTGGGCTTCAAACCCCGCGTGTCCGCTCGGTTGGACCCGAGGCGTGAGCCGAACGAGAATGATCGAATGAGCATCCGGTACGACCCCCTCCTGGCTGCTGCCCTCGCTGAAGAGATCGGAGAGCGCTGGGGCCACCGCCGGATCACCGAGGTCGTGCTCGAACCGCGTGCTCGGGCGCTCGAGCTCCACTTCGACGAAGGTCCTTCACTGCTTGCTCTGCTGCACCCGGAGGCGGGCTATCTGCTCGCCCGGGACGATCGAATCCCGGCGCCCGGCGTGCGTTTCCGTCGCCTGTTTCTCGGTCGGTCGTGGGCGCCGGAGGACGAGCGATCCCTCTTCCTCGACCTCGTTGACGGTGGCGGGCGCATTCGGCACCAGGTGGTGTTCGAGCTGGCCACGAATCAGTGGAACGGGCTGATCACGGATGTGAAGTACAACGAGTCGTCCGAACCGCTGGCCCTCATCCGGTCCGTCTTGTGGCCGCGGGACGCGGGAGGCCGCCGCCTCCGCCCGGGCGCGGTCCACGAGCCTGCCGAGAGCCACCGGCGGGGAGCCGACCTGCCGGTCACGTTGGCCGAATGGCGAAGCGTGCTCGCGTCGACCGAGGCGGGCTCGCGGCGCCGCACGGCCCTTCAGTCGTTTGCCTACTTGAGCGCGCTCAACGTCGAGCACGTGCTCGGGGCTGTCGCTGCCGAGGAGACCCTGGAGGAGCGAGCTCTGGCGGGGCACGCCCGGGAGGAGCAAGCCCTGGTGGAGGCGGGCCTGGAAGAGGCGTTTCGGCGTTACACCGAGGTCTGCTCCGGGACCGGCGAGGCATGGTTGCTCGAGCGTCGCTGGGGGCTCCAACCCTACGTGTCGGGTCTGGGAGAACGTGGGGCGCGGCCGGTCGGGTCCCTGCTGGAAGCGATGGAGGAGGCCGCGAGTGCGGCAGGCGGTGTCGATCGCTTTGTGGAGAACGCTGTCCTGTCGGAACCAGCGCAGCGGGTCACTGGCGGGCCGGCCGGCCACGTGGAGGAGACAGGTGCGCTACGCAGTGCACTCGTGCGCCGTCAGCGGCGCGTCCGCAAACGACTCGCCGCACTTGCGCGCGAACAGGCGGACACCGGCGATCCCAACGAATCACGCTCGATCGGCCACCTCCTGCTCGCCCGACTGAGCGAGCTGCCGGCTCGAGGCGTCGCCCGGGTCGAGGTCATCGACTTCGACGGCTCGTTGCGGGCCGTGGAGCTCGACCCGGCGCTCGATGTTGCCGCGAATGCGCGGGCGTATTTCGAGGAGGCGGCACGGCGCCAGCGGGCGAGTGCCAAGCTGCCGAGGGCGATCGCAGACGCCGAGCGCGAGGTGGCTCGGTTGGCTGAAGCACTCGAGCGGCTCGAGGCGGAGGGGCCGGATGACGCGCTGTGGGAGTTGGTCGGCGGTCGGCCTGAGCCGGCTTCCGGGGGTGCTCTCAGTTCGGCCGACGAGCCCCAGCCGTACTTGCGACTTCGCTCCTCCGGAGGGCTGGAGATCCGGGTCGGACGAAGCGCCCGCGCCAACGACCGTCTCACGTTCGCCTTCTCGGCCCCCGACGACATCTGGCTCCATGCCCGACAGGTGCAGGGCGCGCACGTGATCCTCCGCTGGGGTCGCAAGGAGGAGAACCCGCCGAAGCAGGACCTGCTCGAGGCGGCCGTCGTCGCTGCGGTGCACAGCGGTGCGCGTCACAGCGGCAGCGTGGCCGTGGATTGGACCCGTCGGAAGCACGTGCGCAAGCCGCGCAAGGCGCCTCCCGGCACGGTCATTCCGGACCGGGTCAAGACGCTGTTCGTGGAACCGGATGAGGGCCTGGTCAAACGGTTGAGGGCACGGGCCGGCGAATAGCCGGATCAGGTCAGCTCAACACCCAGCCCGCGAGGGCCCCACCGACCACGAGCCATACCGGGCCGACCCCGAACCGAAGGCTCAAAACGACCGCCGCGACGGCGATCGCCCAGGTCTGCCACGTGGTCAGGGCACCGATGGCCAGGGTGAGGGTCACGGCGGCCATCAGACCGACGGCCGCCGCGTTCACGGCGTCCAACAGCGCACCCGCCCAGCGGCGAGGCGCACGAAGAGGAACGATGGAAGGAAGATCCCCACGGTCGCCACCACGGCGCCCGGCAGCCCCGCCACCAGGTATCCGATGAAGGTCGCGGTCGTGAGCACGGGGCCGGGCGTGAACTGGCCGATCGCGATGGCGTCGAGCAGCGGCTCGCTCGTGAGCCAGCCGAGCTCGCCGACGAGCTCACCTTCCAGGAAGGCGATGAGCACGTAGCCGCTGCCATACAGGACCGCACCCACCTTGAGAAAGAAGAGGGCCAGCTTCCACAACGGCACGCCGGCCGACAGGGTCTGCAGGGTTCCGGTCGCCAGGACGCCGCCGGTCGTCAGGGCGGATGCCCCAGCGGATGTCCCGGCGGAGGCGACGGCCCAGGGAATCACGGCCGGCGATGACGGCCCCTCTCCGGCGGTTGCCCATAGCGCGGCTCCGCCCAGCAGCGCGGTGGCGACCAGCACCAGGACCTCGTTCAGCCCCGCGAGCACGGCCACGCCGGCCAGCCCCGCGAGGCCGGCCAGGGCCGCGGTCCGCGTCGCCA
>JBDHLB010000021.1:0-50438 GCA_039586095.1 Gemmatimonadota bacterium | reverse complement strand
CTGCCTGTTCGTCCGGCCCGCTCCGGCCGACAGCCGAAGATAGGCGAGTGACGCATGGCGCACGAACCCCACATCGTCCTTGTCGGCGCCGGCCACGCCCACCTGCTAATCGCGCGGCAGGCGAGCCAGATCACGCGTCGTGGTATCCGGCTTACCCTTGTCGATCCGGATGTGTTCTGGTACTCCGGCCTGGCGACCGGCGTGCTGGGCGGCATGTACGAAGCCGAGCTGGACCGCGTGGATCCCGAACCGCTGATGCGGCGGTCCGGTGGCGAGTTCCTGCGGGATCGCGTCGTGGGGCTCGACACCGGGACGCGGACGGTTCGGCTGGCCGAAGGGGATCCGCTGCGCTACGACGTTCTGTCGCTCAATGTCGGCAGCACGATCGACGCGGGGCGAGCGCCGGGAGCCGAGCAGCATGCGTGGCTCGTGAAACCGGTCGAGAACCTCTGGCGGTTACGGCAAACCCTGGAGACTACGCTGACGATCACCGCGGGGCGTCCGCCCCGCGTCGTCGTGATCGGCGGAGGCGCCACAGGCTGCGAGGTGGCGGCCAACGTGGCGGCGCTGGCTCGCCGTCACGAAGCGAGCCTCGACATCATTCTGCTTTCTCGGTCGGGACAGCTGGCGAAAGAACTCCCTCCCGGCGCGGGCCGGAAGCTGTGGGCCTTTCTCGAGCACCAGGGGGTCGAGATCGAGACCGAATGTGAGGTCGTAGCCGTGCGCGCGGGGGGCGTACGGACGGCCGATGGGCGGGAGTGGCCAGCCGATTTCATCCTGGCCGCGACCGGCCTCAGGCCACCCGCGTTCCTCGAAGCGATGGGGCTGCCATGCGATCGGGATGGCGGTCTACGGGTCGGTGGAACCCTTCAGGTAGAGGGGCACCCTCACATCTTCGGTGCGGGTGACTGCATTCACGTGACGGGGCACGCACTCCCGCGGCTCGGCGTGTTCGCGGTGCGTCAGGCGCCTATCCTCACGCACAACATTCTGGCCGTGCTGGATGGCGCTGTGCGATCCGAGGCGGCCGGGGGGGAACGATCGAGCGGTGCGGGCGCCGGGACACCGGCCGGGCTGCGGCGCTACGTGCCCCAGCGTCGCTATCTATCGATTCTCAACCTGGGAGACGGAAGGGCGCTGGCCGCGCGCGGGCGGCTGTACTGGCTGGGTCGCGCGAGCCTGTGGCTCAAGGACCGAATCGACCGACGGTTCCTGCGGCAGTTCGGCGAAGACGACCGCACCTGACGGCTGACCCCCCCGCACGAAGGTCACATGGCGCCCACCTCGAGCACGACGTTGCCGAAGCTCTCGTTCGCCTCCAGATACTCGTGAGCTTCGGCGGCCGCCTCGAGGGGGAAGACGCGATCGAGCACCGGCCGCAACGTTCCCGCCTCGAAGAGGGGAAGCAGATCCTGGCGGAACTCGGCCGCGAGGGCCGCTTTCTCTGCGGCGGAGCGTGCGCGCAGGACGGTTCCCACCACGGTCAGCCGACCCCGCATGAGGCGTCCGAGGTCGACAGTCGTCTGCGCACCGCCGAGCAACCCCACAACGACCAGGCGACCGCACGTCGCGAGAGAGTCGAGGTTGTCGGACCAGTAGTCGGCACCCACCGTGTCCAGAATGACGTCGATCCCCCGCCCGCCGGTCTCCATGGACACCACGTCACGGAACGACCGTGTCCGGTAGTCGATGCCCACGTCGAGCGGAAGCTCGGCCGCGGCGATCGCCTCCAGCTTGGGCCCCGAGGCAGTGCCGAAGATGCGAGCGGCATCCAGAGTCCGCGCGAGCTGGAGTGCGGCCGTCCCGACGCCGCCACCCGCGGCGTGCACCAGAACATCCTCGCCGGCCCGGAGCCCGCCTAGCGTCCGGAGCGCGTCGTAGGCCGTGATGAAGACCTCCGGAACTCCAGCCGCGTGTACGAACGACATCTCGCCGGGTATCGGAATGACCTGATCGGCCGGGACCACCGCCCGTTCGGCGTACCCCCCGCCTCCCAGAAGCCCCATCACCCGCTCTCCCGGTAAAATGTCCTCTACCGCCTCACCGGTCTCCGACACGATACCGGCGTACTCAAGACCGGGGATGTCAGCCGGAGCATCCGACGGCGGCGGATAGCTTCCCATCCGCTGCAGCAGGTCGGCCCGGTTCACTCCGGCAGCTCGTATCTCCACAAGCACCTCTCCGGCGCCCGGAGCGGGAGTCGCCACGGAAGACACCTCCAGGACCTTCGGTCCACCGGGCCTCGCAATCCGCACGGCTTTCATTTCCACATGCTCCTTCCGCCCGCTATCGTCATGACAGAGCGGTTCGGTGTCCAAGACGGCATGAGTCCCTGGCGATTTTGAACGGTATGAGCCCGACCCTCTCCGGCCTGCTGGCCGAACTCGTGATGCTGGCTCACTTCGGCTTCGTGGTCTTCGTGATCGCGGGCGGACTGCTGGTCGTTTGGCGCTCGCGAGTCGCGTGGCTACACCTCCCGTGCGCCCTGTACGGGGCAGCGATCGAGCTGTTCGGCTGGGTGTGTCCGCTCACGCCGCTCGAGCAAAGCTTGCGTCGTGCGGCCGGCCAGGGTGGATACGAAGGCGGATTCATCGAGCACCACGTGCGGCCGATCCTCTATCCTCAAAACTGGCGGGACATCCACGTCCTGTTGGGCATCGCGGTGGTACTCGTGAACGTCGCCTTCTATGTGTGGGCCTGGCGACGACGGCGGCGATCGGACGCCGCGTGATCGGCCGACTGGCGAAGCGCTCACTTCTGTAAGAGACGTCGCGCCTTTTCCAGCCTTTCGATGCTTCCCACCTCGAACCACGCAGCGTCGCTCATGTCGAAGGCCGCGACACGATGGCCATCTTCGATCAGGCGCATGTAAACGTCGATGATCGAGAAGGCTCCCCGTTCGTGCATGAGGTCGAAGATCTCCGGGGAAACCACGTGCACGCCGGCGAAGCCCAGCTCGGTCACCCCTCCTCGAGGCGCTCGCGCCTCTCGCAACCACCTTCGGCCCTTGTTGGCCACACCGCACACGCCCGACGCGTCCACCAGCAGCGGACGCGAGGTCGGCCGTTGATTCACGGCCAGCGTGGCCAACCGGAATTCGGAGTCGGCCAGGTGTGCGGCATACATCGCCCTCAGATCCAGGTCCGAGACCACGTCCACGTTGTGAAGGAAGAACGGGGCCTCCTTCGCGAACAGATCGCGTGCCGCTGCCAGACCCCCTCCCGTCTCCAGCGGCGCCTCCTCCTCATGCGAGATCCGCAGGTCGACTTTGAAGCTCGACCCATCTCCGAGGAAGCGTTCGACCTGGTCGGCGTGGTGGTGCACGTTGACGATCAGCCTGTCGGCACCGGCCTCGATCAGACGTCGTGCCACCCGCTCCAGCATGGGGATCCCGCCGACATCGATCAGCGCTTTCGGTGTGTGTTCTGTGAGGGGCCGCAGCCGGGTTCCCAGACCGGCCGCCAGAATCATCGCTTCCATCGTCGCTCGCCGCTCAGCTCGTGCGGGCTCGGAGCGGCCAGTCGGCCCGCTCGCGGTGCGTGACCCGAACCTCGACACCCTCGTACTTCTCGTGCAGATGCCGGGCCAATCGTTCGGCCAGGTACACCGATCGGTGCTGGCCCCCCGTGCACCCGAAGTTCACGCTGAGTGCACTGAATCCACGCCGTCGGTATTCTTCGACGTGCGTGTCGGCCAGTTCGCGGGCGCGGTGCCAGAAGGCCTCGACCTCGGGTCTCTCTTCGAGAAAGTGGACCACCTGCTCGTCCAATCCCGTCAGGTCGAAGTACGCGGGCTCCCGACCCGGATTGGGGAGGCTGCGGCAGTCGAACACGAAACCGCCGCCGTGGCCCGTGCCGTCGTCCGGATAGCCCCCGGCGTAGCGAAAGCTGCCCACGAACACCGTAAGACCCGGCGCGGGCTCGAGTTCAGCCCCCGGCAGCGACCAGCGCTCCGCGATTCGACCGAAGACCGATTCGATCTCGGGGAGCGGAATGGGGAGTCCCGCCCCGAGCAGCCCTTCCAGATAGCGGGCCGCGAACGGGACACTCTGCAGGAAACGGGGCTTCCGTTCGTAGAAGCCCCTGTACCCGTAGGCCCCCAGGGCCTGCATCAATCGGACGAGCACGAACCCCGTCAGCTGCTCGCGGAAAGCTCCCTCGTCTACTTCGGTGTGGTCCGCCAGCGCCGTTAGATAATGCGTCAGCAGCTGCTCCCGCAGGCCGTCGGGCAGATCGGCCTTCGCATCATAGAGGAGCGACGCGACGTCGTACTGCAAGGCACCCCGGCGACCTCCCTGGTAGTCGATGAACCACGGCTCACCGTCGCGCACCATCACGTTGCGGGATTGGAAGTCGCGGTAGAGGAAGTAATCGGCGCGCGCCTGGAGCAGGAAACGGGTAAGCGTATCGAAATCGCGCTCCAGCCGGGCTTCGTGGAACGGGATGTGTGCGAGCTTGAGGAAGTGGTACTTGAAGTAGTTGAGGTCCCAGGCGATCGACTGCCCGTCGAACGCCGCCCGGGGATAGGCCACCTCGAAGTCGATCGCCTCCCCGCCCTCCACCTGGAAGCGAGGCAAAACCTCGAGTACGCGTTGATAGAGCGTTGCGACGGATTCCGGGAACGGGGTCGTTTCCTCGGGTCCTTCCCGGAAGGCCTCGCGCAGCACATCGAACAGGGTCGCGTCACCGAGGTCCTCCTCCAGCCAGATGCCGCTCTCCAGGTCCTCGGCGTAGATTTCCGGCACCGGAAGCCCCAGCCCACGAAACGTGCGCGAGAACGAGATAAAGGCCCGGTTTTCCTCGGGCTCCGGGCCGAAGGCACCGATGAGTGAAGGTCCGTCCGCGCCGACGAGCCTCCGGTAGCTCCGCGCGGAGCCGTCCGCGGCTACGGGCCGCACGTCAACCGGCGGGGCGCCCGTATGCGCCTCGTACAGCGCGCGAATGCGGCGCTCGACCTCTCGCATCCCTCAGCCCGCGTCGAGGGTGGGTGGGGACGGTGGATCCGGCACGTCGAGCGCGCCCACGAGGTCGGAGAGCTTCTCCACTCCGTGGCGGTCGAGGTACGCGCTGATGCCGTCGTGCACGGTGACGGATGCCTGCGGGTCCACGAAGGAGGACGTGCCCACCTGCACCAGGCTCGCCCCGCCGAGGACGTATTGCAGCGCGTCTTCCGCGCTGCGAATCCCTCCGATTCCCATGATCGGAATCGAGCAGGCGGAGGCGGCTCGCCAGGTCAGGTACACGCCCATGGGCAGGATGGCGGGACCCGAGACGCCACCGCTCACGTTGCCGATCACGGGCCGTCGACGCTCGACATCGATCAGCATGCCCGGGAAGGTGTTGATCGCGCTCAGGCCGTCCGCGCCGCCCTCTTCGCAGATTCGCGCATACACAGTCACGTCGGGGACATTCGGTGTCAGCTTCACGATCAGCGGTCGATCGGTCGCCGCCCGCAGCCGCTTCACCAGACCGGCCAGCGCCTGTTCGTCCGTTCCGAACAGCGTCCCTCCCTTTACGTTGGGGCAGGAAACGTTGATCTCGAAGCCGAGGAACCCGTCCTCGTCATCCAGTCCTAAGACAACCCGGGCGAAGTCGTCTTCCGTCCAGCCGACCACGTTCACGAACACCTGGGCGCGCTGGAGGTTGGCGCGCAGCCAGGGGAGCTTCTCGGCGATGAACGCGTCGAGACCCACGTTCTCCAGCCCGATCGCGTTGATCATCCCGCCCGGCGTCTCGCTCACCCTGTGTGGTGGATTCCCGCGGCGCGGTTCCACGCTCACCGCCTTCGTCACCAGACCGCCCAGTTCGTCCAGCGGAATGAGGTCGGCGTACTCTTCTCCGTATCCGCAGGTGCCGGAGGCGAGCAGCACCGGACTCTGGAATTCGGCCCCGAACAGTTCCTGGCTCAGGTCGGCCATGCCAGCTCCCGTGCGTCGAACACGGGCCCTTCCGTGCACGACTTGATCCATCGGCCGTCGGCACCCGGCACCACGCAGCCCTGACAGGTCCCGACACCGCAGGCCATGTACTCCTCGACCGAGACCTGCAGATCGGCTCCGTGGTCTCGGGCAAACGCCGCAACGGCACGCAGCATCGGCGTGGGCCCGCACGCCAGGAGCAGAGCTTCGTCGTCCGGATCGAGTCCCTGCGTGACGAGCCCGCGCGAGCCCGCGCTGCCGTCCTCGGTCCAGATCTGCGCGACGCCGCCGGTCAGCTCGCGGATGAGCGCGGGATCGAACACGTACGGGGCCGAACGCTCTCCGTAGACCAGCGTCACGTCGTGGTCCGCGGCCCTCGCTTCACCGGCGAGGAAGAGAAAAGGAGCGAGCCCCACGCCGCCGGCGACGCAGCGAATCGGCTGCCCGGCCGTCAGTCGAAACGGCTCACCCAGCGGGCCGAGCAGAAGCACTCGATCGCCTCTCTCGAGGGCAGACAACCGGCGTGTGCCCTGTCCGAACACTCGAAGCAGGATCCCGATGCGTCCGTCCGGGGACCGCCAACCGATACTGAAGGGTCGAGGCAGCATGAAGACGCCCGGCGTGTCCAGTCCGCAGCCGATCATCACGAACTGGCCGGGCCTGGCCACACGCGCGATGTCGGGACTGAGCAACTCGAGCCACCACGTCGACTCGGCAACCTGGCGGTTCGATACGACCTCGGCGTGGTCCCGGGTCTTGGGTGTCGTACCTACAGCGGCCTCCTTACCTCCGTGCCCTCATTTCTGCGGCGATCCGGCGGACATGTCCCGGTATCGGTCGTCCAGTTGGCGACGGTATGCCAATATGCCCTCGACCAGCGAATCGGCGACCTGCCGCTGGCCGGCATCGCTGCGCAGCACCCGCTCTTCGTCCGGGTTCGAGAGGAAGCCCACCTCCACGAGGACGGTGGGCATCGTGCCGCTCGCCCCGACGAGCACCCAGAATCCTGCCTGCTTCACTCCGCGGTCCGGGGTCCCCCGGACCTGGCGCAGCGCGTTCTGGGCGTAGCCCGCGATGCGGCTGGACTCTCGCACGTTCTCGTTCCGATCCAGACCGGCGAGAATGAAGTCGAGATCGCTCATCGCCGCGTAGCTCTCTCCGTTCTCGTACTGCACGGACGCGTTCTCGCGCATCGCCACTTCCCGAGCCGCTTCGGTCTTGGCGGCCGAGAGGAAGTACGTCTCGAAGCCCGTTGCATTCCGGTTGGATGACCAGTTCGCGTGGACGGATACGAACAGATCCGCGTCATTCTCCACGGCGAAGCCCGACCGGTCGCGCAAACCGATGAACACGTCTCTGTCGCGCGTGAGCAATGGTTCCACGCCCGGTTCGTCCTTCAGCCGTTCGTACATCTTGCGCGCGATGCTCAGCACGACCTGCTTTTCCCTCGTGCCGTTGCGTCCCGTCGTTCCGGGGTCCTTGCCGCCATGGCCCGGATCAATGACGACCCGGAAGGGGCCGGTTCGGCGTGGCGCTTGCACCGCTACCTCGGTTTCGCCGGCCGCTTCCCCAGCCGCCACGATCCCCGGCCACCATTCCGTGACGAGCTCGCGGGGGAGGCGCAGCCCGCTTCCGCTCATGTACGGCGGATTGGCGAGCTGATAGGTGCGGTTGGCATACCGCAGGAACGGAGAGCCGACCTGGAGCACGAGGGGCTGCCCCGCGAGGATCGCTCGCAGCACCGGACCCTCCAACCTGGCCGCCGCAAGGAAACGACCTTCCAGCTGCTCGAGTGCGACCGCTTCGTAGCCTCGCTCGAGCACCACATCGTACGCCTCGTCGCTTCCGCCGGCGGGGGCTTGCTCCGATTGCTGCGCGGCCGCCCCGGCCGTCAACATGCCAACGGCCGCGAGTAGCCCCCCGACCCCGGCGCTGGTCCGCCGGGCCGGCATCCTTCCCATCCGCTTCAGAGGTTCATCTCCGGCGTTGCGTTCCCTGCACCGCACGCTCCACCTCCCGTCGCATCGCCTTTCTCTTCAGATCTTCCCGACGGTCGTGCCGCTTCTTCCCGCGTGCCACGGCGAGCGTCACCTTCGCGAAGCCCCGCCGAAAATGCAGGTCCAGCGGCACGAGCGTCAGGCCCGTCTCGGCGGTCTCGGCCGCCAGGCGGCGAATCTGCCTCTCGTGCAGTAGCAGCTTTCGCCGACGGGTGGGGTCCGGCCGGTCCATATGAGCGGACTCGTACGGCGCGATGTGGAGGTTGTAAAGCCACAGCTCCCCATCTTCCACTCTTGCGTAGCAGTCCGTGAAGCTCGCCTTGCCCTCGCGCAGCGACTTCACCTCCGAGCCGACCAGGACGATGCCCGCTTCGACCTCATCGAGGATGTGGTATTCGTGGCGGGCTTTTCTGTTTCGAGCCACCACCCGCACGCCGTCGTCGGCCACCCTGCCCTCCGGGACTGCAAACCGCACGTATTACAGCGCTTGAATGTACCCCGGACCGCTGTGGGGGTCCACGAACGCTCCGCTCGCAGACCCCGCACGCTCGCAGGTGGCCCGATACTCGGCGGCTCAGTCGAAGATTTCGCGCTGCATGCGCATGATCCGATGGACCTCATACGACTGCGCCACCTCACCACCGACCAGGAAGAGGAAGGAGGCGTAGTAGACGGAGATGACCAGCACGACGATGGTCGTGAACGCGACGAACGCCGGCGAGTAGTGGCCATAATTGGCCAGGTACCAGCTGAACCCACTCTTGAGCATTTCGAAGGTGATGGCGGCGAACAGGGCGGCTACCGCGGCCGTTCGCCACTTCAGGTGCTTGGCGGGCACGTACTTATAGATCAGCAGGAACATCACGTAGATGGTCAGAAACGATGTGGCGAGCGCCGTGAAGCTCTGCAGGAACCGCAGCGGGATGCCGATGTTGGCCAGCCAGTCCACGCCCCGTATCCCATAGAACGTGCTCAAACCGATGTTCACCGACAGGAGCAGCGTGCTCACGATGACGAGCTGGATGTCCTTGATCTTGCCCATGATCACACCGTGCTCGTCTTCGATGTCGAACACGACGCTGAGTGCCGTGCGCAGCGCTCCGAAGAGACGCGTCGAGAACCACACGAAGAGAATCGCACCCACAAGAGAGATGGAGCCGGCGCTGTTCACGATGCCCTGAAGCTCCTGCCGCAGGTTCTCTCGAAACTCTCCGGTGGCGAGCGGCACGATCCGCCACAGCCAGCGCAGGACTTCCTCCTGGAACCCTTCCAGGCGAGTGCCCAGCAGCAACGTGGGAAGCGAGATCAACAGCAGCAGAAACGGGATGGAGGCCAGGACCACGCTGAACGTGAGCCCCGAGGCGAGAAAGAAGATGCTGTCGTCGGCCGAGCGGTTGTAGACGCGGCTCACGAAGGAGCGCAGCGGGTGCTCTTCCTTCTTCAGCAAAGAGTCACTTACAGAGGATCAGTGGGGGACCGTCGGGCTTTCCGTCCGATCGCTCAGGTGGTGCTAGCCTCCGTCGCTTCCTCGGCTTGCTCGCCGGCCTCCGCGGCTTCCTCTTCGAGCGCGGACTTGTATGCCGCCTTCGACTCGGCGAGTCGCGACTCGAGATCGCCCCGCGCCTTCCGTGCCGCGTCCTTGCCCGCCCTGAGCGCCTCTTCGGCCTGATGTCTTCGGGTGACCAGCTGTTCGCGCGCCTCGTCCACCCGTTCGGTGACCTCCTCGCGCGCTTTGGCATACGTCTCTTCCGCGCCGTGACGCAGCTCGGTGAACTTGTCTTCGGCGCTGTCTCTCAAGCGCTGGGCCCTTTCACGCAGTTCCTCCTGCGTCTCACGACCCGACTTGGGAGCGAACAGTAGCGCCGTCGCCGCACCCACGATCGCACCCCACAGAAAGGCGCCAAAAGCGGAATGTCCCTTTTCGACAACGATGTACGGCTGTTCGTGCTCGCTCATGATCGGACCCTCGTTCGCCCCGGCACCTGCCGGTCTGTATTCGTAGACGCGCTTCCCGTATCCGGTCTCATTACTGTAAATGTGCTGTGCGCCTCTGCATGGGGCAACGTCGCCTCCCGCGCCGTCGTGGCCTAGCGGCCCTCCCCACTGACCACGCTCCGGTAGGCCTCCGGATCCCACTGCGGGCGGTCCGCCGCGTTGGCCACTTCGAGTCCGAGGTAGTAGAGCAGTCGTGTGACCCGTGCCGTCTTCTCGTACTCGATTCGCGACGGTTCGTCCGACGGGCGGTGATAGTCCTCGTGCGTCCCGGAAAAGAAGAACAGGATCGGGACGCCACTGCGCGCGAAATTGTAATGATCGGACCGGTAATAGAACCGCTCGTCTGGCCACTGATCGTCTACGACCGCCATGTCCAGCTCGGGGTGCCCGGTCGAGATCCGTTGGACAGTCTCACCCAGTGTGGACTGTTGCAGGCCGATCACGGCAATCGTGTCCTGCCAGTTTCGGCCGATCATGTCGGCGGGTTCTCCACGTACCAGCGCGAGCCCCAGAGCGCCTTCTCCTCGCCACTGGCCGTCACGAAGATCAGCGAGCGCTTCAGGCGTGGCCGCGTGCGGGCGAACGCCTGCGCGAGCTCGATGACAGCCGCCGTTCCCGAGGCGTCATCGTCCGCGCCGTTGTAAATGGAGTCGCCGTTCACCGGTCGTCCCACTCCCACATGGTCCATGTGGGCGGTGAAGATCACGTACTCGCTCTTGAGCTCGGGATCCGATCCCTCGAGCCAGCCGATCGTGTTCAGGCCGTCCGCTTGGACGATCTCCGACGAACTTCGTATCATCGCCGACCAACCCTCTGCGGAACCGCCGCGCCGAACGGCTTCCGAGAGAGCTCCTGGAAGTCGGGAGGCGGATATCAGGGCTACCGGGCCCGGAAAAACGCTCGCGTCGCCCAGGGCCGTCCGCTCTGATCCGAAGAAACGGCGGACTCCATCCAGATAGGAGTCCCGGGCATCGAGCACGAGAATCACGGCCGACGCCTGACGACCGGCCAGGAGCTCGCGCATGCTGCCGAGCGCCGAGCGCAGCGTTCCCGAGTTGGCCCGTACCAGAGCGACACGCCCCAGCAAGTCGGTCTCTCGATCGTCGGCGTCGACGACCACCAGCGGTCCTTCCCCCTCGAGTCGCTCACCCGCCGGGACGGGGATGAAGTCGGTCGCGGGGTCGAGGGCGATCCGCTGTCCGGCCGGTCCGCGAAACTCCAAGGACTGAGCGGATACGGGGCCCAGTCGCATCGTCGTGACGGGGTAGCGCTGGAGGTAATCATCGCCAGCCCCGGAAAGCAGTCCGAACGTCCGGAACTTCGTGGCCACGTACCGGGCTGCCTTCTCGAGCTCGGGGCTGGGCGTGCTGCGCCCTCGCATCGAGTCGTGAGCCAGTGCGCCGATGCGCACTCGGAGATCCGCCTCGGTGATGGTGGCGGCGGCTTCGTCGAACGGCAGTCCTTCCGGCTGTGCCTGCGCACCGAGCGGCGCATGGGACAGCAGGGCTGCCAGGGGGGCGATCAAGATCGCGATGTCGCGCGAGCGTCTCATGTGCTCCGGCTCCTGGTTGGGTTCGCGTCCGCCGACGTACACGCCATAAGACCCGTTGTGCCTCGCGAACGTTGCCGCACAGCAGGGTCGTTTCGTGCAAGGGCGCCTGTGCCGGGCTACTGTTCGCCCATGAACCAGGCAGTCAAGTCAGGTCTCCCCCGCCGCGCGGATCTGGCGGATCCGCGATCGCTGACCGAGATGGGCAACCTCGAACTGGTGGCCCGTGGCGCCGTGGAAGGCTTTCTCATGGGGCTCCACCGCTCACCGCACCGTGGTTTCTCGGTCGAGTTTGCGGAAAACCGGCCGTACAGCGCAGGCGACGACTTCCGGTTCATCGACTGGAAGGTGCTCGCCCGCTCCGATCGACTCTTCATCCGGCAGTTCGAGGCCGAGACGAACGTAAAGGCGCACGTTGTGCTCGATGTGAGCCGATCGATGGATTGGGCGTCGGATCGGGGACGCTATCCGTCCAAGCTCGAGTACGGCCGTTTGCTCGCGTCGACGCTGTCGCTGTTGCTGATTCGGCAGGGCGATGCCGCCGGACTGCGAACGTTTGATGATCGCCTGCGGCTTCAGATCCGTGCACGAGGGTCGGAGTCCCATTGGAGACGCCTGACCGATGCGCTGACCGCGATTCGCCCCGGGGAAGAGACCGATGCGGGGAAGGCGCTCCGCGACCTCGCCGGTCACCTGGGCAGTCGAGGTCTCGTGGTGCTCATCTCCGACCTTCTGGTGGATGGATCCGGCACCAGGCGAGCGCTTCGATTGTTGCGGCACGAAGGACACGAGGTCCTCACGTTCCACATCATGGACCCGGGCGAGCGCGATCTTCCGAGTGCGGGCGAGGCCATTTTCTTCGACCCCGAGACCGGAGAAGAGCTGGCCACGAACTCCGCCGCTCTGCGCCATGAATACCGGGATGCGGTCACGAGCGCGATCGATGAGTGGCGCCGCGACTCGCTCGCGATAGGCGCCGAGTACACGCTGCTGACGACCGACAGCCCGCTCGGCACGGCGCTGGCCCGCTTCCTCAGGACCCGACGACAGGGGCGGCGGTGAGGGCATGAGCTTTCTGGCGGTCTGGGCGCTGGCGGGTCTCGCGCTCGTCGCGGTCCCGCTCGCCATCCACTTTCGTCGGCGACGTTCGGGACGCCGTGTCGCGTTTCCTGCGCTTCGATACCTGCGTCAGGCCGGTGACGCCACGGCACGCTCGCTCCGGACCCGTGACCTCCTGCTCCTGGCCGTGCGCGTCGCGCTGCTGACAGTGCTCGTGGCAGCCGCGGCCGGACCGCTCATCGGACGGGGTGGCGTGGCCGACCACGGACCTTCCGACGTCGCCATCGTGATCGACAATTCGGGCAGTACCGGACGGATCGCGGGTGACGTCACCGTCCTGGACGGGTTGATCGAGCGCGCCCGAGCAACTCTGACCGCCGGTCGGATCGAGGACCGTTTTTGGATCGTTCCGGCCGTCGGACCGCCCCTGACGACGGCGGCCGTCGTCGCTCGTGCCGCCGCGGCCTTGGAGCGGGTGGAACGGACAGACGGCGCGGGGGACCTGCGGGCGGCCGTGGAACGCATCGCGGCGGCCCTGCCGTCGGAGCCGGGTCGACACAGGGAGATTCAGCTGTTGAGCGACTGGCAGCGGACGGCGTTCGCACCGGCCGGGGCGTCGGACACTTCGGACGGTGAGAGCGCGCGCTCATCGCTCGTGGACTTCGATCTCACCGTGTATCGGCCGGACCTGTCTCCCTCGGACAACGTCGCCGTGCGATCGCTCACGCTCTCTCAGGGGGCGATGGCCCCCGCCGGCATTCCGCAAACCGTCTTCTTCGAGCTGAGCAGCTCGCCCGAGCGGCCGGCCTCCGACCCCTCGAACCCCTCGAGCGACGAGTCGGAGCCACCCGACCTGCCGGTGCGGTTGCGAGTCGACGGACGGACCGTCGGTGCGACGCGCGTCTCACGGTCGGGCCGCGGTGCGGTCCGGCTTCCCGAGCTTCCACCCGGTCCTCATTACGGTCGTTTGGAGATCGAGCCCCGGGGGTTGCGGGCCGACGACGCGCGGTTCTTCGCGCTGATGACACCCTTGCCCCGCCCGGTTCTCCATGCGGGCCCGGCAGATGGATTCGTTCGGGTCGCGCTGGAAACGCTGCGGGGAGCCGGTCGTATCGGCCGACTGGACCGCGTCGACTCGATGGGCGACCCTCGCGCCCTGGTCCTCCTGGAGGCCACCCGAGGCGTCCGGGCGGCTGACCTCGGTTCGCAGGTCGTGCTCGTACCGCCTGCCGATCCGGTCGATCTTCCCGCCTTCAACCAGTTCTTGCGCGAGCTCCAAGTAGAGTGGAGAGCCCGACCCGACACGATGAGAGGAGACCTGTGGCTGGCCGCCGGAGCGGGAGACGTACCGGGTTTGGCCGAGACGCGCATTCTCCGGCGCTATCGCCTCGAAGGCCTGACCGCCGCGGACAGCGTGTGGCTACAGACGGGAGACGGCGAACCGTGGCTTGTCCAGACACGGCGAGACAACCGCACGCTGGTCCTTCTGGCTTCGCCGCTGGTGGTCTCCGCCTCCACGCTGCCTGCTTCGCCGGCCATGCTCCCCTTTGTCGAGAGGATCCTCTTGCGGGCCTCCGAGGCGGACGGCAGGCAGAGTCTGGAGGTCGAGGCCGGGCAGAGCCTGTCGGTTCCCTCGTGGGTCGATTCCGTCGGCGCCCTCGGTGAAGCCATGCGGCGGCTCGAGGGCGGGGCACCGCTTCGACTTCTTCGGGCCGGTCTGTACGAGCTTCGCGGCGAGGGGCGCCGCGTGTTCGTCGCCGTCAACGTGCCCCCGACCGAATCCGAATTGGCTACGATCGGCGCCGAAGAGCTGGAGGAACTGTTCCCGGGAGCGAATGTAACCATCGCTGGACCGGGTGAGCGGGCCTGGGAACGAGGCATCTATCGCGATCGGCGCGGGGTCGACGTCGTGCCGTGGCTCATCCTGGCCGCTATCGTGCTCGCCGTGACGGAATCGGGGCTCGCGACGCCACGTCGTGCGTCCCGCGGGAGACAGCGATCGAACTAGCGCTCCGGGACAGGACCGCGTGATTCTCCAGGCCGTCGAGCGATGGCTCGACGAGCAGGACGGGCTGGACCGGCTCATCAAAGCCGGCGTCCTCGAGGTGTGTGCATTGCCTGGAGCCACCGCCGCTGCGATCGGCGCGGCGCTGGAATCGCGGGTTAGGAAACCCGTCGTCATCGTCGCGGAAACTCCGAGCCAGGCGGACGAGATCTTCGATGATCTGCGATTCCTGACCCCCGGTAACCAACCGCGATACTTCCCGCAGCGCGAAACGCTCCCGTACGAGGACGCCGAGTCGCACGTCGAGATCGCGGGTCAGCGTATAGAGGCTCTGAACCGGCTGCTGTCGGGCCGCACGCGCCTTCTCGTCACGACGGCGAGGGCGCTCGCCGAGCGCTCCGCACTCCCGACCGTCGCCGGCTCCTTTGGTCTGGAGATCGCAGCCGGCGACGAAGTCCGGCTCGCCGAGCTCGCCGCCCGACTCGCCGACATGGGCTTCGATCGCGTGCACACGATCCAAGCGCTCGGCGAGTTTGCCGTCCGGGGCGGCATCGTCGACGTCTTCCCCTTCGGCGTCGAGCTTCCCGTGCGAATCGAGCTGTGGGGTGACGAGGTGGCCTCTGTGCGCCACTTCGACCTCCTCACGCAGCGATCGATCGAACCGGTCGACGCCACCGAGGTTCTTCCGGTGGACCTGACGGCCGGACAGGACACCGAACCCCGGAGCCTGCTCGAGCTTCTCCCGGAGGCGTCGGTCCTGATCGACCTGGCCCCCGGCCCGGGTGGCGCGCGCAGACAGACGCTGTGGGAGGAAACGCGGGCGGCGCGCCGCGGCGATGGCGCGCACCGGCCGGTCGAAGATCTCGTGCTGGAGCCTCGGGAAGCGGACCGCTGTATCGAGCGGCTCCGTTGCCTGCGGGTTTCGGAGTCCGCGGGCGACATGGCACTGACGGCCCCTCCCCCGATCGCACGGGACATGCGACGCCTGGTTGCGGTCGTATCGGAGAGCATCGAGAGCGGTGATCGGGTGCTCGTGCTGTGCGACAACGAGGGTCAACTGGAGCGACTGGAGGAGATCCTCGTCGAGCGGGGGGGGCGCTCGCTGGTGGCTGCCACGACCATGGCGATCGGATCCATCCGGGGCGGTTTCCGGATCGGAGGGTCCGAACCGCTTCTGGTTCTTACGGATCACGAGATCTTTCGTCGATCGCACAGACTGCGAAGCGCGGCACGCTTCCGCGGTGCGGCCACGCTGGAATCCGTCGCCTCGATCCGGGCGGGTGACTATGTCGTCCACATGGATCATGGCATCGGTCGCTACCGGGGGCTGGCCCGCGTGGAGATCGGAGGCGAGACGATCGAGACACTCGAGATCGAATACGCCGACGGGGAGATCCTGCGGCTCCCGCACTACCGGCTGGACCTCATCGAGCGCTGGAGCGCGACCGGTGAAGACGGTCTGGAGGCAGCGCCCCCCCCACGCGTGCACAAGCTGGGTGGAAAGCGCTGGAAACAGCTCAAGGCTCGAACGGTATCCGCGATCGAGGATACGGCGCTGGAGCTTCTGCAGCTCTACGCACACCGGCAGGTTTCGGACGGCCATGCGTTCTCGTCCGAGACCGCGTGGCAGCGAGAAATGGAGTCCGCCTTTCTGTATGACGAGACACCGGACCAACTCCTCGCCTGGGAGAGCGTGCGAGCGGGCATGGAGGAGGCGAGGCCCATGGATCGGCTCGTGTGTGGCGACGTGGGCTACGGAAAGACGGAGATCGCCATACGCGCGGCGTTCAAGGCGGTGCAGGACGGGAAGCAGGTCGCGCTGCTCGCACCCACGACCATTCTCGTCGACCAGCACCTCCATACGTTCCGCGACCGACTGGCCGCGTTCCCGGTGCGCGTCGAGAGCCTCTCGCGCTTTCTGACGCCAGCTCGACAGAGAGACGTCGTCGAAGCGCTGGCTTCGGGGGAGGTGGACATCGTGATCGGAACCCATCGAGTTCTCTCGAAGGACGTCCGGTTCGCGAGTCTCGGCCTGTTGATCGTGGACGAGGAGCAGCGATTCGGCGTGCAGCAGAAGGAGCGACTCAAAGACCTCCGACGCTCGATCGACGTCCTCACGCTTACGGCGACTCCCATCCCGCGCACGATGCAGCTGGCGCTGGGCGGCATCCGCGATCTGTCCCTGATCCAGACGCCGCCGCGAGACCGAATGCCGATCATCACCCACGTGCTCGCTTGGAACGACGAGATCATCGAGGGGGCGTTGCGCCGCGAATTGGATCGCGCAGGACAGGTCTTCTTCGTCCATGACCGGGTGGAGACAATCGAGGCGCTGGCGGGTCGAGTTCGGCGCCTCGTGCCCGATGCGCGTGTCGAGGTCGCCCACGGGCAGATGCCCGAGCGGAAGCTCGAGGACATCATGCACAGCCTGATGAGCGGGGACGTAGACGTGCTCGTGTGCACGTCGATCATCGAGAACGGACTCGATGTTGCCACGGCGAACACGATGATCGTCCACCGGGCGGACCGCTTTGGCCTCGCGCAGCTGTACCAGCTTCGGGGGCGGGTCGGCCGGTCCCATCGGAGGGCGTACTGCTACCTGGTCGTACCCTCGGATCTGCCGCTCGAGGCGGAAAAACGATTGAGGGTCCTGGAGCACCATACCGAGCTCGGCTCGGGGTACCATGTGGCGTTGAAGGACCTGGAGCTCCGCGGAGCGGGTAACCTCCTGGGAGCCGCGCAGTCCGGCTTTGCCTCCGCCGTGGGGCTGGAGACATATCAGCGCCTCGTCGAAGACACGGTGCGCAGACTCAGGGGCGAGACGCCGGGAGGGGGTGGAGAGCCGACGCGGGTGTCGGTGGAAGGTGAAGCGTTCTTGCCCGACGAGTACATCCTGGATTCGGAGCAGAAGATGCACCTGTATCGTCGTCTGTCACGCCTCGAGCACGCATCGGAGGTGCGCGCGACTCGAGATGAGCTGCGGGACCGTTTCGGTCCCGTCCCGGAGCCTGCAGAGCGTCTGCTGGCCGCAGCGGAGCTTCGGACCCTCGGATCCACCATCGAGGCGGAGTGGATTCGCGTGTCGGATGACGGTGCACGCGTTACGTTCCGCGCCGACGCGACGCCCCGGCTCACACTATTGAAGAACGCGTTCGCGGATCGTCAGATGAAAGTTGAAGTGCGTCGCTTGCAGCCGTTATCCTTGCTCCTCGAACGGGCCGGCCCCGAACCTCTGCTGCCGACTCTGATCGACTCGCTGCAGCTTTTGGCGACGGCAGAAGGGGAAGCCGTGGCTTCAGCCCCGGCAGGACACTGACCGAATGAGTCCGAACAAGATTGCCAAACGAGCCTCGCGGATCCTCGTCGCGCTGGTCGCGCTCTCGATTGCGGCCGCGCCGGGCAGCCCGGCCGTCCAGGCGCAGGAGCCGACACCTTCGCTGACGACCCCGACCCTGACGCAGACGGGACCTGATTCGCTCGATCTCGTGGACGAGATCGTGGCGATCGTGGGTGACACCGCGGTTCTCCGATCCGAGTTGTACCAGGAGTTCTTCCGACTGCAGGCGCAGGGGGCGACCGTACCGGCCGAGGGCACCGACGAGTGGCTGCGCCTGGCGCGGCAGATCCTGGCCGCGGCAGCCGATCGACTTCTTCTTCTTCAGCAGGCGAAGCGCTCGGGCATCGTGGCCGACGAAGAGCAGGTCAGCCAGATGGTGGATCGGCGGTTCGATGAGCTGAGCCAGAACTTCTCCTCGCCCGAGGAAATGGCGGCCGCTGTCGAGGAGAGCGGGATGAACATGTTTCAGTACCGCGAGATTCTGAGGGCGGAATCACGGGCGTCGGTGCTCGTCGAGCAGTACCGGCAGACTCTCGAAGCGACGGGTGCCCTGCCGCCGGTCCTGGTCACGGAAGACGAGATCGTAGAGGTGTTTCAGACGCAGGCCGCGAATCAGACGCGTCCGGAAACGATCTCGTTCAATCAGCTTCTGGTGCGCCCTCTGCCCTCCGGCGCGGCGCGTGACAGTGCGCTGAGCATCGCGGAGCAGGCGATGACGGATCTGGACGCCGGTGAGGAATTCGAGGTGGTGGCTCGCCGATACTCGGAAGACCCGGGCACGAGGGAACAGGGCGGCGAGCTGGGCTGGCTGAGGCGCGGTGACGTCGTGAAGCCGTTCGGAGACGCCGCCTGGGCGGCCAGACCCGGTGGCACAGTCGGACCCATTCTCACCCGATTCGGGCTGCACCTGATTCACGTCGAGAACGTTCGTGGCGGCGAACGTCTGCTGCGGCATGTGCTCATTCGACCCGAGATCACAGATGACGATGTGGTCGAGGCGGAGCGCCTGGCCGGCGAGTTCGCCGACAGCCTGCGTGCTGGCGTCGACCCCGAGCGCCTGCGTTCGAATCCGGCGGTCATCGACGAGCAGGCGCGATTCGACGATGCCCTTCTGGATCAGGTCGTGACACAGTTCGGGCCGGAGTTCGGCCGACAGCTCGGGATACCGACCCCCGGGACCGTGGTCGGGCCGGTTCGACTGGAACGAGGCGGCAACACCGAGTTCGTCGTCGTGGAGGTCGTGGACTACCGGGCGTCCGGCCAATACCAGTTGGATGACCTGCGGGACCGGATCCGAAATCAGCTTCGCACCCAGAAGCAGCTCGAGAAGTATCTGGAAGAGATTCGGCGAGAGACGTTCATCGAAATGCGGATCTGAGCAGGCCGGAGCGAGGCGCGGCTCCGACCTCAGGAGCGCGCGTCTTACGTGGGTCGCTCGGGACCCACGGCGGTGATGTCGGGAACCACGGCAGTGACGAGGAAGAAGAGGACGACGAGGGGGCGTGGGAGACGGCTCGTACACACATCGCATCGGGATCACGCTCGGCGACCCGCGCGGCATCGGAGCGGAAGTCGTGGCGACCGCTCTGCGCAGCGAGCGTGTGGCGGCGCTCGCCGAGTACGTGGTGATCGGCCCCGCGGAGTGGGACGGCCCGTCCGATGTGGCGCGGGACTCGGTTGGATCCTGGCAGTCTTCCGGTTCGGCCACGGCGGCGGGGCATGTCGGTCTGCACGGCTCGGCCGGAGAGCTGGAGGCGGCGGCAGGCGCGCTGTCGGCCGCGGCCATCGAGCGCGGGATCGAACTCGCTTCGCGGGGCGAGATCGACGGCCTGGTCACCGCGCCGATCTCCAAACGCGCCCTGGCTGCGGCCGGCTACCAGCACCCCGGGCACACGGAGCTGCTGCAAGAGCGAACGGGTGCTCCCGACGTCACCATGATCATGGCGGCGGAGGAAACGCCCCTAGGCGGTGCCCTTCGGCTGGCACTCCTCACCGTCCACGTTCCGCTGCGCGACGTCCCGGAGCTGCTGACGCGGGAGCTCGTCGTGCGCCGCACGCGCATCGCGATCGACGCCTTGCGGGACTGGTGGGGCATCGAGCGACCGCGCATCTGTCTGGCAGGCGTCAATCCACACGCCTCCGAAGGAGGACGGTTCGGTAGTGAGGAAGCACGGGTCCTCGAGCCGGCCGCGGCGGAGGTCGCCGGCGATCGGCTGGTGTCCATGCTCGGGGTCGTACCGGCGGACACGGCGTTTCGGCGCGCCGTCGACGGGGAGGTGGATCTCGTCGTGACGCCGTATCATGATGTCGGTCTGGCCGTCATCAAGACGGTGGCTCGGGACAGCGGCGTCAACGTGACGGCAGGTCTTCCCTTCCCCCGGACCGCTCCAGACCACGGGACCGCCTTCGACATCGCGGGCCAAGGGATCGCGGACCCCGGCGCCACGATCGCGGCGCTGGAGCTCTGTATACGTTTCTGTGACCGAGTGCGAGAGGGAGCCGCGGACTCGTCAACCAGTCGCCCGTAGACCCGTCGCCGACAGGAGAGCGATGATCCAGTTCAAAGACGTCACGAAAGAGTACCCGCGCAGCGGCGCCGCCGTGGAGGATCTCACCTTTCGTGTTCGAAAGGGCGAATTCGTCTTCCTCACGGGGCATTCGGGGGCTGGAAAGACGACCGTATTGCGGCTCGTTCATTTCCAGGCGACGCCCTCCAGGGGCGAGGTCCGCGTGTCACGCTACGCCTCTTCTCGGATACGGCGCCGGCAGATCCCGCAGCTGCGGCGTCGTGTCGGTTTCGTGTTTCAGGACTTTCGACTCCTTGAGCGGCTTACCGCGGCCGAGAACGTCGCCTTCGCTCTTCACGTCACGGGCACGGCGAAGAAGCGGATCGGCCCCAAGGTGCAGCGACTCCTCGGACAGGTGGGATTGGCGGCCAAAGCTCGTTCCCTGCCCTCCGAATTGTCCGGGGGTGAGCGTCAGCGTGTCGTGATCGCGCGTGCGCTGGCCACCGATCCGCTGGTGCTGCTGGCGGACGAGCCGACCGGCAACCTGGATCAGCGTGCATCCGATGGGGTGTTCGAGCTCTTTCGCTCGATCAACCAGCACGGGATGGCGGTGCTGATGGCCACTCATGACGCGGACCTCATTCGTCGTCACCCCGAGGTGCGAGTGCTCGAGCTCGAGCAAGGTCGGCTGGTGTACGATTCGGGCAGCGAAGCGGCGCGTGGCGACACGAGCGACGCCGACGAGGTCGAGGGAGCGAAAGAATGAGAGCGCTGCGGGAAGCGTTGGCCAGCATTCGGAGAACCCCGCTTCTCGGCGGGCTCTCGATTTTCTCCATCGGGCTCAGTTTGTTGATCATCGGGCTGTTCGGGCTGAGCGCCCACAACATCGATCAGGCGATCTCCGGCGTGGAGGAGCGCGTCGAGGTGGTCGGCTACCTGGTGGACGACGCGGGCGAGGAGCGCGTTCAGGTCGCCCGGCGCGAGATCGAGACGTATCCGGAGATCGAAGAAGTGCGCTACATTTCCAAGACGGAGGCGCTGTTCACTGCCACGCGCGAGCTGCCGGAGTTCTCCGACGTGTTCTCCGACCTGGAGGTGAACCCGCTTCCGGCCTCTCTGGAGATCCGGTTGAAGGAGGGGTTCCGCGATCCCGATCACGTTCGTGCGGTCGCCGAAAGAGTGGCCGGGTACGAGTTCATCGACGACGTGCGGTTCGGACAGGACTGGGTCGAGCGTGTCTTCTCGTTGCGGAGGATCGCGGGTGGCACGGCGGGGATCCTCGGCGGCGCCTTCGCTTTCGTGGCGGTGCTGCTCATCGGCACGTCGGTTCGCATGGCGATCCTCGCCCGATCCGAAGAGATCGAGATCATGCAGACCGTGGGCGCGACGGAGGGATACATTCAGCGACCATTCCTGCTCGAGGGTCTGTTCACCGGACTGGCGGGAGGACTCCTCGCGCTCGGGCTGACCCGACTCGCGTACACGCTCATCGACCGCTCGTTTCTCAGCCTGACGTGGCTGCCCGACATGTGGATCGTGGCGGGAGTCGTGGCGGCCGCAGCGCTCGGAATGCTGGCAGCCGGATACGCCGTTCGACGGGAGCTGGCTCAGGGCTACGCGGTATGACCGGACGCCGTTCGGTTAGAGCCCTCTGGATCGTGGCCGCGGCGGCGGGCCTCTTCATCGGGCTCGCGCAACGGTCCCCCGCACAGGAGCAGGAGGACCCGGTTCAGCGCCAGATCCGGGAGAGTCAGGAGCGGCTGGATGCCATCCGCGGAGAACGGCAGCAGCTCCGTCAGCAGCTCGAGTCCCTGTCCGGTCAGGTGCACAACGTCTCCGAGGAGATCCGCAACATCGAGCGCCAGATCAGTACCTCGTCGAGCGTGGTCGCCGAACTGGGCGTTCAGATCAACGCGCTACTGGAGCAGATATCGATAACGACGAGAGACATGCTGTTCACGCACGACCAGCTGACGGCTCGCAACGTCATCCTCCAGCGTCGCCTCCGGGAGATCTACAAGCGCGGACCGCTCGCTCCCGTCCAGGCACTCCTGGCCGCGAGCTCCTTTGGCGAATTGCTGAATCGCTACAAGTATCTTCATCAGGTCGCGCTGTTCGATCGTCTCCTGGTGCTCGAGATCCAGCGGTTGGAAAGCCAGCTGATCGGCCAGCGCGAACGGTTGGCCAGCGAAGCGTCTCAGGTCCAGAACCTGAGACAGGAGAAGGGTCGGGAGATTGACGACCTGCGCCGTCTGGAGCAGCAGCGGCAGCGCCGTCTGCGCACGTACTCGACGCGACAGACTCAGACCGAATCGCGTCTGGCTCAGTTGGCGTTGGACGAACAGCGGTTGCGCAACCTGCTGACGGAGTTGGAGCGAGCGCGGCGCGACGCCGAACGCCTGTCCGGAACCGTCACGACCTCCACGCTGCGCACCTCCGACCTGGGCCAGCTGAATTGGCCAGTGGAGGGAGGGATTGTCTACGGTTTCGGGCCGGAGCGAACGGGCCAGACCACGACGTTGCGCGAGGGGATCGGAATCGCCGCGCCGGTCGGGACGCCTGTGCGCGCGGTCGAGGAGGGGACGGTGATGTATGCGGGCCCCCGCAACCTCTACGGTCAGTCGGTCATTCTCGGCCACGGCGGCGGGTATTACTCTGTCTACCTGTACATGCAGAGTCTGGCCGTCAGCGAGGGCGCTGAAGTACAGGCGGGTCAGGTGATCGGCCGCGTGGGCGGCGCGGCCTCGCCCGAGGGCCCTCACGTGGAGTTCCAGATCTACGAGCCGAGTGCCGGCGGCACGCCGCGCGCCGTGGACCCCGTCCGCTGGCTTCGCGAACAGGGCTGAAGGCAAGAAACCCATGACGGACACGGGCACTCCGATGGCCGGGCTGCCGCCGATAGCCGGCCACGAAGAGTTGCGTGAACGGCTTCAGCGAGCGGTCGCGCGCGGCCGCCTTCCGCAGTCGCTACGTCTGCACGGGCCCGCTGGAGTGGGCAAGCAGACGCTCGCGCTGTGGACCGCCGCACTCCTCGTGTGCGAGAAGCGGAGCGCGTGCGGGGAGTGCCGCGCCTGCCGATTGGCGGCACATCTGGAGCACCCCGACATTCATTGGCATTTTCCGCTCACGCGTCCGAAGAAGGCCAGCACAGCGAAGAAGTTTCGCGAGATGCTGGAGGAAGCCAGACACGCGGAGCTCGCGGTGCGACGTGAAAGCCCTCTCGCCCCGCGGGAGAGCGAAGGGGTCACGGGGATCTACCTCGCCGCGGTCGAAGAGATGCGAGCGCAGGCAGCCCGGCGTCCTGCGATGGGTGCCACCTCCGTGTTCATCGTCGGAGAGGCCGAACAGATGGTGCCGCAACGGTCGAGCCCGGAGGCGGCCAACGCGTTTCTCAAGCTCCTGGAGGAGCCCCCGCCGTACGCCTATCTGATCCTCACCTCCAGCCGGCCGCACGCGTTGCTGCCGACGATTCGCTCGAGAGCCCTCGCGGTGCGGCTCGCGCCGCTGTCGGACCACGAAGTCGAAGCGTTCCTGGTGCGCTGGAAGGATCTTGAAGCTGCCGAGGCAGAGCGAATCGCTCGGCGGGCTCAGGGATCCATCGGGCATGCGTTGCGCGTCGCAGACGGCCTGGAGAGCGAACAGCGCGAGGCAGCGACCGCGATCCTGCGGGCGGCCCTCGCATCGAGTGACGCGGGGCGCTACAGGGCCGCTCTCGCTTTCCCCTCGTTCGGGGCCAGAGGCGAATTCAGCGTGCAGCTCGCTGAGCTCGGGGGCCTTCTTCGCGACCTTCTCGGGGCGGCGAGCGGGCACGCGGAGCTGGCGACCGATCCGGAACTGGTCAGTCGGATTCTATCTGCCTGTCCGTTGACCGCTCAGGGACTGGTGGCGGCCATGGAGCGGGTGGAAGAGGCTCAGGAGGCCGCGGCCGGCAACGCGAATCCCCAATCCGTCGCCGCGGTGCTGCTGTTCGAGCTGCGCGACTGCCTGCAGGTGAATTAGTTCTTTCCGCGCACACGACTCATGCACGCGACCGCGTCGCGTCGTCCGGGAACATCCGCGCACACGGGGTGTTTATGGGCCGCGAATCGAGCGTTCTGCCGATCTTCGGGTTTGGCCGGCGGACAGAGCTCATCATGTTGCCATAGCCACGGTTACGGCACGGAATGAGATCGACTGACGGACCGGCAGCACCGTTCTCCCACCTGGATGAGAAGGGACGCGTGCGCATGGTGGATGTGAGCGAGAAGCCGATCAGCCATCGCGTGGCCACGGCCGAGGGCACGGTCCGCATGCGACCGGAAACGCTGGACAGGATTCGCAAGGGCTCGATCGCGAAGGGCGAGGTGCTTGCCGTGGCTCGCCTGGCGGCCATTGGAGGAGCGAAGCGCACGTCGGACATCGTCCCGCTGTGCCATCCGCTGCCGCTCGATGCGCTCGAAACAGACATCCAGGTCGACCCGGATTTACCGGGTCTCAGGCTCGTCGTCCGAGCCTCCGCCGAAGCTCGCACCGGGGTCGAGATGGAGGCGCTCACGGCCGTCGCGGCCGGACTTCTCGCCGTCTACGACATGTGCAAGGCCGTAGACCGGGAGATGGTGCTGGGCCCCATACGGCTGTTGGAAAAGTCGGGCGGACGCACGGGCCGCTGGACGGCGGAGTAGAGGCACACCCGAACAAGAGGCGAAACAACCAGGGCGTCTGAGGCGTATCAGTTTCAAAACCCTTCCCGTTTTCGTTTGTCCGAGCTGGCCTGTTTCGTCGTACGGCGTGCGGAGGTGCAGGTGGGACTGATGAAGCGTACGAGACAGACACCTCCCGATAAACACATGAGGTCAATCATTTTGCCGTATTCCACATATTCGCGATTCCGCCGACGCGCTCGACTTCGAGCCGACCGGGCTGCCCCGCCGTTCGCGTCCGGCGTTCTGTCGCTGGTCACTCTTCCGACGGCACTCGCCGTGATCCTGGGGACGCTCGGCATCTGGCAGCCGGCGCAGCAGCCGACGCCCGTGCTGCTCAACTGGCGGACCGTGAGCGACGACGCCCTGCTGTCAGTCCAGACAAAGCGAGCGGTACAGATCGCTGAGCACGCCGAGCGCTATCAACTGAATCGGCGTCTGGCCGAGATGATCTACGACGCGGCAGTACGCGAAGGGCTCGATCCCGCTCTCGCGTTCGGGCTGGTCATGGTCGAGTCATCGTTCCGTCGGTTCGCTGTGGGTCCGGCGGGTTCGGTCGGCTATACGCAGGTGAAGCCCAGCACCGCCGAGTGGCTGGACCCTTCGGTAACACGCGACCGACTGTTCGAGACCGACACCAACCTGCGCATCGGCTTCCGGTACCTGCGTATGCTGCTCGACCGATTCGGCGAGGATACGCGTCTGGCGCTTCTCGCCTACAATCGAGGCCCAAACCGGGTCGGGGCGCTGCTCGCCATGGGCCGGGATCCCGCCAACGGTTACGCACACCGAGTCCTGCGAAGCGCGGGCACGGAGCCTGCGTCATCCAGCTTCGCGCGCATTGGAGCCTAGGAGCACGCTTCGACGGAAACGGGCTCTTCGGGAGTGGTGACCCCCATCCCACGGACTATGACAAGACAGCAACTTCTCGGGGCCATCGAGGCCCATGAGGCAAGGATCGGCGTCCTCGGCCTCGGTTATGTCGGCCTTCCTGTGGCGATGGCCTTCGCGGAGGCCGGTTACCCGACGGTGGGCTTCGACGTGGAGCGCGAGGTTGTGGAAGGCGTACTGGCCGGGCGCTCGCACATCGGAGACGTGACCTCCGAGCGGGTCGCGGCGGTGCGGGAGTCGGGGACGCTGGACGCGACGACCGACTTCGCGCGATTGCCGGAGGTCGACGTCATCATCATCTGCGTTCCGACGCCGCTGTCGAAGACCGGAGACCCCGACGTCTCGTACATCGTGGAGGGCACGGATGCCATCGCGGCCCAGCTCCGAGCGGGCCAGCTGGTGATCCTGGAATCCACGACCTATCCCGGCACGACACGGGAAGTTCTGCAGCCCAGGCTGGAGGCCACCGGCCTGCGGTGCGGCGAAGAAGTGTTTCTCGCTTTCAGCCCGGAGCGTGTGAACCCCGGGGACCCTGTCTACCACCTGGAGAACACGCCGAAGGTCGTGGCCGGCCTGACCTCGGCGTGCCACGAGCTGGCGGTTGCGCTGTACAGGGAGGTCATCGACCACGTCGTCGAGGTGTCGTCCCCTGAAGCGGCAGAGCTCACCAAGATACTCGAGAACACCTTCCGGGCGGTGAATATCGGGTTGGTCAACGAGATGGCCGTAATCGCCGATCGACTGGCCATCGATATCTGGGAGGTCGTGGACGCTGCGTCCACGAAGCCCTACGGCTTCATGCGGTTTACTCCGGGTCCGGGGTTGGGCGGTCACTGCATTCCGATCGACCCGCAGTACCTCGCCTGGAAAATGCGGACGCTCCAGTACAAGACCCGGTTTATCGAGCTGGCCGCGGAGGTCAACGCCGAGATGCCGCGCTACGTCGTCTCGCGGATCTCCGAGGCGTTGAACGAGGCCCGCAAGCCGGTGAACGGAAGCCGCATTCTGATGCTCGGTGTGTCGTACAAGGCCAATGTGGACGACACGCGCGAGAGCCCGGCGCTGGACATCATCGAGCTGCTGCGTGAGCGGGGGGCCGAGGTCGCGTACCACGATTTACACGTGCCGAGGCTCACGATCGACTCGGGCACCTTCGAATCGGTGCCGCTCACGGCCGAGACGCTGAGCGAAGTCGACGCGGTGGTGGTGGCGACCGATCACGCGGACACGGACTACGATCTCGTGCTGGCCAACGCGGAGATCGTTGTGGACCCGCGGAATGTCCTGGCGGGACGCGAAGGCGTGGCGAAGGTGTATCCGATCGCGGGACCGCCGCGAAGCAGCGTCTCGCTGGCTGGCCGACCCGCAGAAGTCAGCTGATCGAGGGAGACAGCCCGACCGAGACGGGGGGCTGTACCGGGTCAGAACCGCGTCGTCGCTAGTCGCTCGACGTCTGCCCCGCCAGACGTGTGCCGAACGGCTGCGGCAGCGGGATCGGCGTATTGGCGAGATCCCAGCTTACCCGCGCCACCTTCATCACCGATGACGCCACGTGGAGCGCCGGTCCGGTGGTCGACACGCCGACGGGCCGAGCACCCGACAGGGCCCGGCGAAAGCCAGAGACGTCTCGAAATGCCGGCATCTCCGTGTAGGCCCGCCCGATCTCGGCCGGGAAATGCGCGTCCGAACCGGCTCCGGCGGGAAGCCCCCCTCTCCCTGCCGCCCGGCGAGCCGCCTGGTTCCAGGCCGGCACGAACGCTCGCGCGTTGAACGCTTCGACGATATCGGCGACAGCGATCGCTCGCCTCGCCTTCCACACGGGACGCCAGGGGTAGGCAAACGGATGGGGGGCATACACGACACCGTCCTGGTCCCGAATCCGTTCCACCACTTCCTCCAGGGGACGGTGCATCGGGATCCGCTCGTGCAGGAACAGTCCGATGAGCTCGGTCCGGCAGAGGCAGCGGATCTCCTGGCCCACGATGACCCGTTCCGGATCCAGCTCCTGCGCTCGCACGGCTCCGGCGATCTCTCCATGATCCGTCACCGCGATCCGGTCCAGCGTCGCATCCCGCGCACGCTCCACCAATTCCTCCGGGCTCGTGATCGCGTCCAGGGAGTAGCTGGTGTGCGAATGAAGATCGACACGAAGCGTGTGTGAATCCCGCAAGTCCAAGTCTCTCCGTTCCCCTGTTCAGTAGACGGCCATCTTCGGGCACACAGCGGGAGCCCCCAGCTCTGCAAGTAGCGGTCCGCTATTCGCACTCTCAGACTACGGCAGGGGGGATCGAGTCACAGACGAATCGAAATGTGTGAATCGGCCGACCGTTCGTAGCGCCTTCTCGCTCCGGGGTGCGGCACGGGCGCAACACTTGCAGGTTCAGTCCGGACGATCAACAGCGTGACAAGGCGCGAGGGGTACTTCAAGCGATGTGCGGACTAACGGGCATTTTCACTTCGAGTCACATGCCGAACGGCGAGCTTGCTCGCTCCGTTCAGCTGATGAGCGGCTCGCTCGAACATCGTGGGCCCGACGACGAGGGGTGCTGGGTCGACGAGCAGCGCGGCGTCGCGCTGGGCTTCCAGCGGCTCTCGATCATCGATCTTTCTCTCCACGGCCACCAGCCGATGCATTCGCCCTCCGGGCGATATACGCTCGTGTTCAACGGAGAGATCTACAATTACAGACTGCTTCGCCAGGAGCTTCGGTCTGCGGGCGTTCGCTACGAGGGTGATTCGGATACGTCCGTGGTCGTAGCGGCTTTCGATGCCTGGGGCATTCGATCGGCCGTGCAGCGATTCAACGGAATGTTCGCGATGGCCGTGTGGGACAGGCAGGAGGGTCATCTGACATTGGTCAGGGATCGACTCGGCATCAAGCCCCTGTTCATCCACTGGAAGTCCGGGCTTTTCACGTTCGGGTCCGAGCTCCGTGCGATCATGCATGGACCGGCCTTCCAAGCCACGATCGACCGGGCCGCTTTGCGCTTGTTCCTTCGCTATCTGTATGTGCCGGCCCCACAGGCCATTCTCGAGAACGTGCACAAGCTGCCGCCGGGTCACCTTCTCACGGTGTGTGAACCGAACGAGCCGCTGCCGAGAAGCGAGCCGTTCTGGTCGCTCGATCGAACCGCCACCCATGGCGTGGCCCATCGGTTCGATGGCGATCCTCAGGAGGCCGTGGAACATCTCGAGGAGCTGCTGCGAGATTCCGTAAGCCAGCGAATGCAGGCGGACGTTCCCCTGGGTGCGTTGCTGTCAGGAGGCGTCGACTCATCTGTCATCGTGGGTCTGATGAGCGAGATCGGTACGAGGCGTGTCAGAACGTTCTCCATTGGCTTCGACAGCGACGAACATGACGAGTCGTCGAGAGCTCGCCAGATCGCCGCCCATTTCAGCACGGAGCACACAAGCCTGCGGATCGGAGGCAAGGAAGCATTGGCGGTCGTGCCCGATTTGGGTGAGCTGCTCGATGAACCGATGGCCGATCCGTCGTTCATTCCCACGTGGCTGGTTTCCCATCTGGCCCGGCAGCACGTGACCGTTGCGCTGTCGGGAGATGGAGGTGATGAGCTGTTCGGTGGATACAATCGGTACCTGTCAGGGAGCCGGTTAATTCCGTGGTTCAGCCGTCTTCCTCGTCCAGTCAGACGTGCTCTGGGCCACTCTCTGAGGAGCCTGGAAGAGCGGCTGCCAACCGCCGATTCGGACTCGGCGTATACCCAGATGCTCGGGCGCTTCAGCGGGCGACCGTCACTCTTGAAAGAACGGCTCGGTAAGACGTCGCGGATGTTCGCGGAGGACTCCGAATGCCATCTCTACCGGTCTCTGCTGTCGGCCTGGAATAGACCGGAGGACGTCGTCCGGCACGCGCTGGACGCCACGCCGACGTCGGTCGAGCACGCGTTCCGGACGCTCGCCCACGCCGATTTGACAGACAGAATGATGCTGGCCGATCAGCTCGAGTATCTGCCTGACGATCTACTGGCGAAGGTCGATCGAGCCAGTATGGCCGTGAGCTTGGAGGTACGGGTTCCGATTCTCGATCACCGGGTCGTCGAGTTCTCCTGGACCCTGCCAAGGCGATACAAGCTCAGCGGACCAAACGGGAAATGGATTCTGAGGGAGGTTCTCGCGAAGCGTCTGCCTGGCGACATGATGCCGGAAAAGAAGATCGGCTTCACGGTGCCACTCGCACAGTGGCTTCGAGGCCCATTGCGAGAATGGGCGGAAGACATGCTCTCTCACGATCGCCTGGAGGGGGACGGAATTCTCGTTGCGGACCGGGTGCAAAGAGAGTGGAGGGCGCTTCTCGAGGGTCGCACCGATCAAGCCCTCACGCTGTGGGCAGTTCTGATCTTCCAGATCTGGCACGGCAGGTGGTTGGCCTCCGGATCGCATCGTCCGGCCTCTCTGACCCGTTTGCGCCCCAGCGTGCGAGTATAGCCATGGTGGTCTCGATCATCGGAGTTGCGATCGCGCTGCTGCTGCTGCTGCCGACGACGAGCGATATCTGGAGCGCGCTGAAGATCCTGGCCCGTGGCGGCGCGAGAGACCGGCGGAGCGAGGACGCCTCCGGGCAGCGCTTCCTCTTTCTCGTGCCAGCCCACGACGAGGAGATGCTGATCGGAGATTGTGTGCGGTCGCTTCGCCGACTCGACTACCCGGCTGATGACTACCTGGTCGTCGTCGTCGCTGACAACTGCCGTGACCGAACTGCGGAAGTTGTCGAAGAAATGGGCGTGGAGTGCCTCCGCCGGACCGACCCGGACAATCCAGGCAAGCCAGCGGCCATCAAATGGGCCCTGGCACAGCTCGACTGGCAGGCCGTTGACGCCATCGTGATCGTAGATGCCGACACGGAGATCGATCCCTCGTATGCGATCGCGATGTCGCGACGCCCGGGTCTGAGGCATACGGCGGTGCAGGCGTACAACGGCCTGAGCAACCCCGATGACAGCGCCTTGACCCGAATGGCTGCGACGTTGTCAGCTGTGTACTACGAGTTTCTTTATCCGCTGAAGGCCGCCGCCGGTTTGAACGCACCGCTCACGGGGGCTGGAATGTGCCTTGGCACCGCTGTGCTCTCGGAGCATGGCTGGAACGCTCGTTCGATCTCTGAAGACATCGAGATGTACGTCCAGCTTACGCTTCATGGCGTACGCACCGATGTGGCGCCGGAGGCCAAGATCTACGCCCAGGAAGCCCGTTCTCTGGGCCAGAGCTATAGCCAGCGTAAGCGATGGAGACGGGGTCGCCTCGTCGTACTTCAGGAGTACGGCGGTCGGGTTCTCCTAAGCAAGCGGATCTCACTGCACCAGAAGCTGGATCTGCTCAGCGACCTTGTGATGCCGGGCCCGGCCACGCAGCTGGCTGTCGTCGCTGCTGCCGCACCCCTGATCTACCTGTCGGGAGCGCCATACACCCCGGTCATCCTCGTAGGGCTTGTATGTTCTCTGGCGCGGTACGGCGTCTGTACGATCGCGGCCATCAGCCGGGCACCCCAGCCAGCCAGGACACTCCTCGCGTTCTTGTCGCTGCCCGGGTACGCTGTCTGGCGCCTTGGCGTCGAGCTGTTGGCTGTGGCGGGCTTTCGGCGGGGGGAGTGGGTACGCACGCGCCGGCATTCGAACCCGTAGCGGACGCTTCGGATGCTCGACAGGGTAGGCCTGCCCTGCCCCTCCCCTCGCGAGGGGCGTCTGCTAGCGTCTGATCTCCAGCCGATCACCCGGGTGAATCACGCTGGAGCGCAGATCGTTCCAGGCCATGAGCTGTCTGGTCGACACGCCGTGGCGTCGCGCCAGAGACCACAACGTATCTCCGCGACGCACCGTGATCGTGCGTGGCCCGGTTGGCTGCGAGGCGACCTGTGTACCTGAGCTCACAGACCGTGAAGCGACCGAACCGGCCGATCTCGGTATGATCAGTCGCTGACCGATCTGCAGCCGTCGCGGGTTCACGTTGCCGTTTGCCGCGCGGATGGCGTTCACCGATGTGCCGTACCGGCCCGCGATATGCCCGAGGGTCTGGCCGCGTGTCACGGTGTGCATCAACCATGTCACACGGTCTTCGGGGGGGATGTCCGCATAGTTCGCGGCGAACTGGGCGCCCGTCCCGACGGGGACGCGCAGCTCGACCGTGCGCTTCGGGGGCGTGACACGCCGGGGGTACTGCGGGTTCAGCGTCCGAATCATGTCCTCGTCGGTCCCGGCAGCCTCGGCAAGCACGTCGAAGCTCGTGGCGTCCGGCACCTCGACCACTTCGAACTCCCAGGGCTCCTCTGCGGCGACGCGACTGAACCCGTAGCGCTCGGGGTTTCGGGCGATCAGCGCGGCCGCGATCAGCTTCGGCACGTAATTGCGGGTCTCGCGCCTCAGAGTGCGTGCCTCCGACAGGTCCCAGAAATCCTCGGAGCCGGTGCGAGCGATGCCGCGACGAACTCTTCCCGGGCCCCCGTTGTAGGCGGCAGCCGCCAGATACCACGAACCGAATTCGTCGTACAGGTCCGAGAGAAAGGCGATCGCCGCATCGGTCGCTTTGAACGGGTCGCGACGCTCGTCCATCCAGAACGAGACTTCCAGACCATACCTGCGCCCCGTGCTCGAGATGAACTGCCACATCCCGACCGCGCGAGCCCGACTGTACGCGTTCGGGTTCATCCCGCTTTCGATGAGGGCTAGATAGATAAGATCCTGCGGAAGCCCCGCCAGGCGAAGCTTCTGACGGATCATGTCCTCCCAGCCGCCCAGCCGGGAAAGGTAGAGTCGGAAGCGATCCGGAATTCGATTCGCGAAGTAGTCGATCCAACGCTCGACCTGCTCGTTCGTCTCGAGCGGGATCTCGAACTCGTCGGCGTTTTCTGGAAATGTGGCAAGTCCGAGGGGATCCGGACCGAACAGCTGAAGAAACTCGGCCTGCGCTGCCTCATCCAGGTCGTCGACGCGCTCTTCCGCCTCGTGCTTGCGCTCGATGACCGAATCAGGATCGAGGCCGCGCTCGCGGGCCACGTCGGCGACGGTTTCGTCCGGCATCGTGTCGGGCACGGCTGGTGGCGCGTTCGAGACGGCCAGAGCCACGTCCTCGGCGGACGGGCCAACGGACGGTGCGCCGGTCTCGGGTGACGGGTTCACCCCACACCCGACCAGGAAGATGGCTGCCGCCATCAGAACGGCCGAAGAGCCCGCAGACTGGCGGCCCGCCATACTCGTGTCGCGCTTTGCCATACCCCTCTCCGCACATCGGATCCCGAGAGCACGCGACCCGCCCCCCTCGGGGGGACGGGTCTATCTGTTCTCCGGTATCACGTCCTCACGTTCTGCGGCCGATCCTTCGACGCCGGCTGCCGAATACCCGCGTCAGAGGTTGTAGTTCGGCGCCTCTCTCGTAATCACCACGTCGTGGGGGTGCGACTCCCGCAGCCCGCCCGTCGTGATCTTCACGAAATCGGCTTCCGTCTGCAGCTCCTCCACGCTGGCCACGCCGCAGTAGCCCATTCCGCTTCTCAGACCGCCCACGAGCTGAAACACCGTGTCCGTGACCGGACCCTTGTAGGGCACCCGGCCTTCGATTCCCTCGGGAACCAGCTTTCTCTTTTCGAGCGCAGGCTCCTGAAAGTACCGATCCGCGGATCCTTCTTCCATAGCCGAGAGCGAGCCCATGCCTCGGATCACCTTGTATCGCCGACCCTCGAGCAGGAACGCCTCTCCCGGGCTCTCGTCCGTACCCGCAAGCATCGAGCCCATCATGACCGTGGAGGCACCAGCGGCGATCGCCTTCACGATGTCACCCGAGTACTTGATCCCGCCGTCCGAAATCACGGGAACACGACCGGCCGCTCCCTCCACGCCGTCCTGGATCGCGGTGATCTGTGGAACGCCTACCCCGGTCACGACTCTCGTCGTGCAGATCGAGCCCGGGCCGACGCCGACTTTTACCGCATCCGCACCGCGCTCGACCACGGCAGCGGCGCCGGCCTTCGTCGCCACGTTGCCGGCCACGAGCTGCACATCGGGCAGTGCATCGCGAAGTCTTTCGACGGCTTCCAGCACGGCCTCGGCATGCCCGTGCGCCGTATCAATCACGATCACATCGCACCCGGCCTTCTCCAACTCGCGCGCCCGTTCCAGGTCGGTCGCCGAAGGTCCGACTGCCGCACCCACCAGCAGTCGGCCATGCTCGTCCTTGCTGGCGTTCGGGTACTGACGGCGCTTGAAGACATCCTTGACCGTGATCAGCCCCTTCAATCGACCCTGCTCGTCGACGACCGGGAGCTTCTCGATCTTGTGCTTGTGGAGCATTTGCTCGGCGTCTTCGAGCGACGTGCCTGCCGGTGCGGTCACAAGCCCCTCGGAGGTCATGACTTCTCGAATCGGTCGGTCGAGATCCGTCTCGAAAATCAAGTCGCGGTTCGTGATGATGCCGACCAGGAGGTCGTCCGTATCCACGATGGGGACACCGCTGATCGAGAACTCCTCCATGAGACGCGTCGCCCGTCTCAGAGGTGCGTCGGGACCCAGGGTGATGGGCTTGAGGATCATGCCGCTCTCGGAGCGCTTTACTCGGTCCACCTGGGCGCATTGCGCCTCGGTGGACATGTTCTTGTGGATGATCCCGATTCCGCCTTCCCGGGCCACGGCGATCGCCATCTGATGCTCGGTCACCGTGTCCATGGCGGCCGACACGAGCGGTATGGCGAGACGAATGCCTCGCGTGAAGTGGGTCGACACATCTACGTCCTTCGGGTGGACGCGCGCGCGGCGCGGTGCGAGAAGGACGTCATCGAATGTCAACGTTTCGCGCAACGGTAGCTTGATCATGCGGTAGCGGGACGCGGTGGGGGGGTGGTCGAGCGTGCTGGCCGGAAGCGCAAAACCCGCACCGACCGGGGGCTACGAACGACAGCCCGGTCTTGCGGGTTCGAGGTCGGGTCCGGCGGCCAGCCTTCCATGCGCAACGGTATGGGCGGGCCGCCCCGCCGTCAACCGGCCTCAGCCGTCATGCTCATTCGACGACAATCTCTCTCTCCCGGGGCGGCTCATCGTCTTTCTTGGGCGGGGGCTCGGGCTTCCCCTGTTCGAGTTCTGCCAGAAACTCCTTACCGGCCTCACGGAACGCTTCGAACACTCGATCCGTCGCGCTCAGCACCTTCATGGATTCGCGGACCGCGCTGGCCGGCATCCGGGCGCGACGCATCTGCTTCTGGAAGTTCTCGGCGAACCGCTGAAAGGCGGGCGCCCCGCTGGCGTCCTTCGAACCGTACTCGGACTCGAGAAACTCGATGTAATCCAGAACCGCGTACACCTTTTCCTCTGGCAGTTTCTCCAATTTGCGCCAGATCTGCTTGCGAAGGATCTCGTTCATGACAGCTCCTGCCTCGGTCGGTCACCCTCGGTCGTTCGTCGCGAATTCGCCAAAAGTCTCAGCGCTCGCCAACTTTGAGAATACCCGTCCGGCGGCCTGAGACCAAGCTGCGTCGCGTCCCCCGTGCGGATTGACAGCCTGTGGTCCTCCGTTTCTCTTGGGTCGAGGCCGCGATCGGGTCGCGCCGGTTGCTGGCACGAGCGTTGGTCCGGCAGGCTCCCCGGCAAGTTCGAGGTTCGCTGATGGCACACCTTCCTCTACGTCCGCACGATCCGGATGCTGTGGCCGTGGCGCTCTACAAGCGCTGGAACGGGGAGATCGCGGAGCGCCTCGCCGAGCCGGACTGCGATCGCAACGAGCTGTGCTGCGAGGTCCTCCGGGACATCTACTTCCCTGGCCTGCCGGCAGACGTCGATCCCGAGGATCTTTCGATGTCCGCCCGCGTGGCTCTGGCGAATCTCGATCCGCGCGAGGTGACACTGGAGCCCGAGTATTACCACGAAGTCGACGTGGAACAGTACTACCCGCGCAAACCGCTCATCTGGCTCTGGCAGATGTTCGACCGGTCTCCGCTGGGCGGCAACATTCACCTCGGTGTACGCTTCCGGCGCGTTCTCGCCCCGTACGTCTTCCGGCGCGTGGGCGAGAGCTTCAAGTGCTTTCACTTCGTGGAGGTGTCATTCGGCTACAACCTCGAGGTCGGCGACAACGTCGTGGTGCACCGCAACGTGTTACTCGATGACCGTGGAGGGATCGTCATCGGGAACAACGTCTCTATCTCCGACTATGTCTCGATCTTCAGTCACACGCACTCTATCGACGACATAAACGACGTGACGAACCTGGCGACGGTCCTGGAGGACAACGTACGAGTCACGTTCGGGTCGACGATCCTGGCCGGGGTGCACGTCGGTGTGCACGGGATGGTCGGGGCTCGCGCGCTCGCCACCAAGCACGTGGCGCCCTACCACGTGAATGTCGGGATCCCGGCCAAGTCGGTCCGGGTCAAATCGATCGCACCGCCAGAGATCCTCAAGGGCAATCGCTACAGCCGCGAGGCAGCATCGGCCGGGAGGCCAGATTCAGCAGGTGAGGACCCTGCGGGCGGACGAGCGGCCGGTGAGGGCGAGGGCCGACACGCCAGGGGCGAGAGCGACGCCTGAGTTGAGTCGAAGGCACCGATGAGCCAATTGGATCAGGCACCCCGAGCCCTCGTAACGGGTGGCGCGGTCCGCGTGGGGCGGGCCATCGCGCTCGCGTTGGGACGCGTCGGATACGCCGTGGCCATCCACTACCACAGCTCGGGAGAAGCGGCCGAGCGCACCCTGGGCGAGCTGGGAGCCGCCGGGGCCGAGGCGTTCGCGGCTCGCGCGAATCTCGAGGATCCCATGGCGATCGACCGACTGTTCGACGAAGTCGAGGACCGCTGGAGGCGCCTCGATGTGCTCGTGAACAGCGCAGCGATCTTCCCGCGGGCCGCCCCCGACGACGTGACCCTGGACGACTGGGATCGCGTGATCGCGATCAACGCGCGGGCCCCGTTTCTGTGTGCGCGACACGCAAACCGCCTGATGGGCGAGCTCGGCGGCTCGATCGTGAATCTGGTCGACGTGGCCGCGTTCGAGGCGTGGCCTGGCTTCGTGCCGTACGCAGCCAGCAAGGCGGCGCTGCTCAACATGACGCGAAGCCTGGCCAGAGCCTGGGCGCCCCGCGTCCGCGTCAACGCCGTGGCTCCAGGCCCCGTTCTTCTGCCGGAGGCGACGAGCGAAGCCGAGCGACAAGCCGCGATTCGGCGCACAGCGCTACGGAGAGTCGGCACGGCGGAGGATGTGGCGGAAGCGGTGCTGTATCTGATTCGAGCAGGGTTCGTTACGGGAGAGGTGCTGACCGTGGACGGCGGTGCGCACCTGCTGAAGGCGAGCGGAGAGGACCAGCGCAAGGGAGACTGACGGGAGGCGACCGCGACGCCCGCTCGGGTTCCCCGGGCCGACTTCCGGGGCTCACACGCGCGGAAACGGCAGCTCGATCCGAAAGCAGGTTCCTCGCCCCGCCGCGTCCTCGACCTCGATCGCCCCACCCGTCGCGTGCACGAGTCGAGCGCAGATGGCCAGACCCAACCCGTGCGTCCACCCCACCCCGTGACGAGCGGGATACGTCTGCGCCGTCCTGTCCTCGATCAGCGATCGGAGCTGGTCGAGTCCTTCGCCGGGACCGTCATCGCTCACCTCGACTCGCATCCATCCCGTCCGCGGTTCGGCGACGCGCACGTGGACCTCGCCCCCCTCTTCCGCTGCCTTGGCCGCGTTGGTCACGAGGTTGAGCAGGACTCGGGAGAGGAGTTGGCGGTCTCCCGAGCGCGGACCGAGCGTCTCGATATGGAAGCGAAGGTTCACGCCGCGGTGTGTCGCGAGGGGTGCAACGAGGTTCTCCACGTCGCTGAGCACGGATTCGATCGAGAATGAAACGTGCGAGACGGGGATTTCGTCACCGCTCTGCAACCGGGCGCTGTCGATCACGTCGTTCACCAGGCCGACGAGCGTTACAGCGGCTGTATAAAGCACACCGAGTTGCCTTCGCTGAACGTCGGTCAGCTCGCCACTGTGACCGGACAGCAGTGTGTCCGCCAGGAAAAGGACCGAATTGAGCGGTGATCGGATATCGTGCGAGACGTCGCGCAGTATGCGGTGGCTTTCCTCGACGGTCCGGCGGAGTAGCTCGCTCGCCATTCGAACGATCTCGCGGTCGAGCCGTCTGTGGAGCTTCGCCAGTGTATTGCGGGGGGCGCCACGATCGGCGGATTCCAGGATCGCACGCCGAAGTGTGGCCAGGATGGCAAGCACATCGTCAAGTGTGAGCTCGCTGTCAGTCGGAGACACACTCGGGTGGGCAGCCGCTAGAACCGCCGCGTCGTCCCCGAGAAACAGTCGATCGGAGATCCGTGCGGCGACCGGCTGAAGGTGGGCCGGCAGGCCTCTCGAGAGGCGCTCCGGCCCCCACCATTGTGCCTGGGCGGCGGAGCGTGTCGTCGAGTCTTCGCCGTTACGCTCTCTCTCGCTGCCTCGTTGTGCCCGCGGACGCCGCGGTCCGCTTCGCTCCACCATCTATCGATCCCCATCAACCACCCAGCGGACCCTGCCACCCCACACGTCACTCAGGGGACCGCAAAAACCTCTCGTCAGACCTGGCCAACTACTGGACGAACGCCTCTTTCGACAGCTCATGCTTGTCCATGAGCCGATAGAGCGTGGTTCGATCGATTCCTGCCTGTCGAGCCGCCTCTGACATGTTGCCGCCCGTGCGGGCGATCACCTGGGCCAGATACTCCCGCTCGAAACGACTGATCAATACGTCCTTCGCGTCGTGGAACGGCGCTCGCCAGTCGACGAGCGCCCCCACCGACGTGGTTGCGATTCCTTCCGGAGAGCCATTCGGTTGGGCGGCCTCGTCGAGGATGGAAAGCCGCGACACTCCGATCTCCTCGTTGGGCTCGGACAGCACGACCAGGTGCTCAATCACGTTCTGGAGTTCTCGAACGTTGCCCGGCCAGGTGTATTGAACCAATGCGTCGAGCGCCTCGGGCGCCAGGCGAGGCGGCACGGCACCGGGCATCTGGTGCCTCCGCCAGAAGTGGTCTACGAAGAACCGGATCAGCACGGGTATGTCTTCGGCACGCTCTCGCAGCGGCGGCAGGTGCAGCGGCACGACCCGTAACCGATAGTACAAATCCTGCCTGAGCAGGCCGTTCCGCATCGCGTCCTCCGGATCCTGGTTCGTGGCGGAAATGAAGCGGACGTCGACCACCGCATCGTCTTTTTCGCTTCCCACACGCCGGATCACGCCATCCTGTAACACACGGAGCAGTTTCGCCTGGAGCGGTAACGGCATCTCGGCGAGCTCGTCCAAGAAACACGTTCCCCGGTCCGCAACCTCGAGGAGGCCCGGCTTGTCGCGCACGGCACCCGTAAATGCGCCTTTGCGGTGCCCGAAGAGCTCTGATTCGAGGAGCTCACCGGGCAAGGCGGCACAGTTGATCGCCACGAACGATTTTCTGGAGCGTCGGCTTTCCTCGTGGATGAAGTGAGCGATCAGTTCCTTACCGGTTCCGCTATCTCCCGTTATGAACACGGAGGCGTCGGTTCTGGCGACCTTCATCGCCGTCTGCACGGCACCTCGCATCGATCGCGAAACGCCTAGAATCTTGACCTTTCCGTCCACCAACACGCCCTCGCGACGCGCCCCTTCCGCCACTCGCCGGGTGCGAACCAGCTCGTAGGCGGCTCGTCCGATCACCACGAGCAGCTGGGTCGCGGTAAAGGGCTTGGGCAGGTACTCCCAGGCGCCGGCCTGCAGAGCCCGAATGCTGGATTCGGTCGTCGCGTGGCCCGTCATCATGATCGGCAGAGCGCCCGGCGACCGCTGGCGGACGTCGGCGAGGATGTCCAGACCGTGTACCTGCGGCATGTTCTGGTCGATGAGCACGATGTCGAACGCCTGGTTCTTCAAGCGTTGCAGCGCATCATCCGCCTTGCGTTGACACTCGCAGTCGTAGCCGTCGGCCGTGAGAACGGATTCACAGCTCTCGAGAATGCTCGCCTCATCGTCGATGACGAGGATTCGGATCGAGGCTCGTTCCTCGGGACCCAGAGCGGCTCCGCCGGATTCTTCCAGGTCGTCCAGCGCCAGGCGCTCGTCGTCCAGCTGGTCTGCCAGATCAGGTGCGTCGAGTCGCACGCGAGTTCTCCTCTCCGCGCTTCAGTCTTTCGGTCGTGACAGGGCGTTCTTGCGGAGCCGGGCCAGGGTGTGCTGCCAGTTCGCACGTTGCCCGCCGGAGTGGCTTTCTGCACCTGCGCTCGGGGGATCCACCAGGCCATCGCGGCAAATCAACATCAGCCCCCTCTCCGTCCGGCGACTGTTGCAAGGACGAGGCAGATTGTGCGAAATAGCGCGTAATCTGGCCACGGTCGCTCCTCTGCAAGACGAACCGGATCCACTTCGCGTGATCGCGTGAAGGGACCCGAACTTTACACGTGACACGCGAGAAGTTCAAGAAGCGAGCCACTTATCGAGCTGTGGAGACGGTACTGTCGCGCGCCAGCTCCACACCGCCGGGGTCGTCTGGCGAATGGTGTCGCGTAGCTACCACGCAGGGGTGTGGCATGACGTAATTGCGACAGACACATCCGCCTCATCCGCGCAGGGGCTCCGCCAAGTGGTGACTCGGCTCCCATGGATCGCGGATTCAGACCGGCACATCGCACGGTTGGCTCGAGATTCCGCGTGCGGTCCTGGACCGGGGCATGTAGTCCTTCCGAATCAAGGGCGCGTTCCCGCCCTCTCCCGTGGCCCGTTCTACATGTGGTGCTTTGACGACACCGGAGCCGTCACGCGGAACGCTGCTGTCTATACCATTGTATTAAGGTCAGTTATAGACGCCCGAATTCGGCACTACTCTTGCCGCAGTGGTAGTTCGCGCCTCTGGCGTGTTACTCTGCCATCGATAGCGGGCGAAGAAACGGAGATTCAGTGGACCGAAACGGAGCAGAACAAGGCGCGCCCAAGTACCCGGTCCCGCAAAGCGCGGGGGGCGAGCTCATAGAAGCCGGGGGTTATCACTACCCGGATTACCCCGCGACCTATTACGGCGGAGCCGCCGAGCCGCCGGAGGGGACGGACTGGGTACGGGTCGGCAAGCTGCTCTGGCAACGAAGGTGGTGGATCTTCGCGGCCGTCTTGCTCGGTACCGCCGGCGGGTACGTGGCGAGCCGACGAATCGTGCCCCAGTACCGAGCCGCCACGACAGTATGGATCCAGCAGGACGACGACAGATCGGGCCCGATCCGGTCGGGCAACCCGTTTGCCGGAGAGGGTTTCGCGGATGTCTTTAGCAGCCGGGCCGTGGTCCAGCCCATTGTGGAGAGTCGTCAACTCTACCTGACGGTGTCAGAGCCCACTGCGGCCGACGCCAGTCTCATGGCGGATTTCACCGTCGAGTCAGGGTTCCTTCCCGGCCTGTACGCGCTCAGCATACTCCAGGGAGGGCGCTGGACGCTGAGTCGTAACGGTGAAACGGTGGAGATCGGTCGAATCGGCCAGCCCGTGGGCGCGACGTCCGGATTTCGTTGGGTGCCTTCCGCATCCAGCCTGCGACAGGCAGCGGAGATCCGCTTTCACGCCGTGACACCGCAGCAGGCCGCCCTCCAGCTCAGACGAGTTCTCGACATCCGTTACAACCCGAACTCGCAGATCATCACGGCGAGGCTGGAATGGCCCGATCCGGTCGAGGCTGCCGATATCCTCAATGCGCTGGCCGACCAGTTCCTGGCCACTGCCACCAATCTGAAAGCGCAGAAGATCCGGCAGGAGGTGGAGCTCCTGGAGGAGCAGACGCGCTTCACGCAGCAGCGATTGGAGAGCGCGGAAATCGCCCTTCAACAGCACAGAATCGAGGCGATCACTCTTCCGAGCGAGCCCACACCAACGGTTGTGCCCGGCCGGCAAGCGGGAGCTGTGGCGGGAGTGGTGGATCCCGTATTCAACACGTATTTCCAGCGGAAGTTGAACGCAGATCAGTTGGAAGCCGACCTCCGACAGATCGACGAATCACTTCGTTCGATCGCCACGGGAAACCCGCCGAACACGCTCGCAATTCAGCTGATCCCGTCCGCACAAGCCTCCGTGGAGCTTGGTGCAGCGATCGACCTCCTGACTCAGCTCCAGGTCGAACGAAGAGCACTCCTGACGACACTCACCGACGAGCACCCTCAAGTCGTAGAGCTTTCGAGTCAGATCGAGGCTCTTGAGCGAATCTCCATCCCGGGAGCCCTGCGTGATATCCGCGCCCAGCTCAGCAGCCAGCTCGATGTCGTGCAAGCTCAGATCGAGTCGCAGACGACCGAGTTGCGGCAGATACCGGCTCGCACGATCGAGGGGGCGCGCAGGCAGCGGGAAGTAGCGATGGCCGAGGACCTGCACAACATGCTCCTGGTCAGGCTCAAAGGGGCAGAGCTCGCCGAAGCTACGAGCGGACCCGGCATTCAGATCCTGGATCGGGCCTGGCCCCCTGCCTCCCCAATCAGCAACAGCGCGCCCCGCATCATCCTCCTGTTCTCGATGGTTAGTTTGGGTGTCGGCGTCGCGGGTATCCTCCTGCACGACCACCTCGACAAGAGCATCCGGTATCCCGATCAGGTTACGACGGGGCTGGGCTTACCGGTGCTGGGCGTCGTTCCTCGACTCGGGAAGGGGGGAGACAAGGGAGCGAGTGCCGCGGTCGCCATAGAGTCGTTCCGCGGATTGCGCACGCAGATCGCCTCGGCGGACGGCAGGCTGGAAGGCGTTCACCTTGTCACCAGTCCGTCTCCGCAGGAAGGAAAGTCTCTGATATCTGCGAATCTGGCCATTTCGTACGCCACGGCAGGGTTCAGGACCGTGCTGGTGGATGGCGACACGCGGCGTGGCAGATCGCAGGAGATGTTCAATCTTTCGAGATCCCCTGGCCTGACTGACTTCTTGATGGGGACAGCCTCTTTCGAGGACGTGCAGCAGACCACGGAGATCGAACACCTGACGCTCATCGCACGCGGTCACTCGCGCGGGTTTAATGCCGACCTCCTGGATGGGGACAAATTGGACGGGTTGATCGACAGCCTGCGAGATGCGTTCGAGGTGGTCGTCGTAGATGCGCCCCCACTGGCGGCGGGTGCGGATGTGCTGATGCTGGGCAGGCGGTGCGACAAGGTCGTCCTCGTGCTTCGCGCGGGGAGTACGAACGAGGAGCTGGCGCGTGCCAAGCTGACCGGCCTGGGGAACGTGCAGCTTCCGATCATCGGCGCGGTGCTCAACGCGATGCCGGAGTCCACCCCGTACTACGATCGCTACGTGCACTACTACTACGCAGACGCCGAACCAGTCGCCTGACCTGTACGCGGCGCCCCACGCTTCCCCGTTGTCGCTATGGCCCGTCCCTTGCTCCCTCTGAGGCACTGGCATGATCGAGTGAACCGGCGTGGCCGCAGCTTCATGGGACATCCGGCTGGCGTGTCGGGCCCGCCAAATGAGGGCGTTTAGGATGACATCATCCACAGCAAAGGTGCGTCGCCAGCTCTACGAAGGGAGGCAGTACTGGCTGCGACGAGCCGCCGGTGGGCGCTTTGCGACCCTGTGCAAGCCCACCTGGATATCCTTCCTGATCACCGAGAGGTGCAATGCTCGCTGCCTGCACTGTGATATCTGGAAGAACAAGGGCAAGGAGGACGGCCCGAGCCAGGAGCAGTGGAGCGCGGCTCTGAAAGACCTTCGGGACTGGCTGGGGCCGGTGCACGTGTGCCTCACGGGGGGTGAGGCCCTGCTCCGGCCGTACACCGTGGACCTGATGGAGTACGGCTCCCGGCTGGGTCTTCTGATGGAGCTTTTGACTCACGGCTATTGGAAGGACCAGACCCGAATCGAGGCCGTAGCCCGCACTCGACCCTGGCGGATCACCCTGTCAGTGGACGGAATCGGTGATACGCACGATCGGGTGCGTGGTCGTGACGACTTCTTCGAGCGTACCTCGAGCACCATCGAGACCCTCAAACGAGTACGCGCGGAGGAAGGTCTGGACTTCTCGATCCGCCTCAAGACGGTCGTCATGTCGCACAACCTGCATAATCTCGGAGCGGTTGCAGAATATGCGACGCAGCCGGGAATGGATGTCCTGTATCAGGCAATCGAGCAAAACTACGCGCAGCAGCCTGTGCCCGATTGTCGATCGCGAACTCCACGGCGAGCCTCGAGCACATGATGTCCTACTTCCGAGACCCCGGGCACCTGGAATCCCACGAGTGGGGAGCGGATTGCTCGGCCCTGGCTCTATTCCAGGTGAACTCGAATGGCGACGTACAGGTCTGCTGGAAGACAGAGCCGGTCGGGAATATCAAGGAGGCTCGCCCGCGAGATGTCTGGGCCGCGCGACCTCACTTCTGGGAGTCCGGCTGCTGTCTGGAGAGAAACCCCTAGCCGATCTGCGAACGACGGGTCGGCTCCCAGATCGCGCCTCTCTCGCCACGCAGCGCCTGCGCCCACGCGAGAACCGCTGCCACGCTACCGAGAAGAACATACCCGCAAATCGCGATGATACGCGGCGGACGACGGGACGCGGGCCACAGCAGGGCAGCAAGACCGAGCACGATCCAGAGCGAGAGCGGCGCAAGGACTGCCCTCGGCCAAGTGGACCCCCACGCCAGCAGGGCGAGACCGATGATACCCAGGGGGAGGAAGAGCGAGGCGAGCCACCGGCACAGCTTGTGGCTGAAGAGTTTCCAGGCAAAGCTACGGTAGCAAAACGGGTTGAGCAGCCGCCGCTTAAACCACAGCGTCTCGAGTCCTCGCGCCATCGTGCGGCGCTTTCGCCGAAACTCGGTCCTGAGGCTTCCTGTCCGCGGAACCAAGCACACGGCATCATCCACGGAGACAGATCTATATCCGTGCTCGGCTGCCACCAGGGCGCTGGCGAAATCTCGACTCAGGAACTCGGGAAGCGGCTCTAAGTGGAGCTCGCTGCGTATCGCGTAGAAGCAGCCACTCGCTCCCACGATCGACCCGGTCCGGGTTTCCAGCGACCGCACGCCCATCTCGTAACCGACGTACGCCGTCTCGCCCAGATTCGAACTCGATCCCTCGGCTCCCACGCTGCGGTTGCGACCGGAGGCCACACCGACCGTGGGGTCTGCAAAGACCCGAACCAGCTGCTTGACGGACTCAGGCAGCAGGCGGGTGGACGCGTCCGTGTTGAGCACGATGTCCGCGTCCACGTGTTTCGCGCCGGCATTCTCTGCCGCCGTCTTGCCCCCGCGGGACGGCAGTCGCAACAGCTCGACCCCCTGCTCGGCGTATTCGAGGACGATGTCGTCCGTACGGTCGGTCGAAGCATCGGAAATCACCAAAACGCGACGGCGGTCCGCCGGGTAGTCGGTGGCCAGCAGCGCCTCCAGGGCACCGCGGATCTGAGCTTCTTCGTTGTAGGCAGCGAGGGAAACATGCAGAGTGGGCCATTCGAACGGCGGATCAGAATCGGCACCCGAGCCCCTTTCTGTAAGGGACGCCCACAGAGCCAGGATCGCGGGATATACGACGTACGCATAGACGAAGAACACCGTCGTAAGTCCCACCAGCGTCAGGCCGAGCAACGTCATCACACGTCCGTTACCGCAGCGTAGACTGCGTCGTACTGGTCGACCCAGGCTGTTGTATCGAAGTGCGAGAGCCTGGACGAAGCGGCACGAACCCGGTTCGCGGATTCCTCGATATCTGTGTGAGCGGCCCGTATGGCGGCAGCCAGCGCCCTCGGGTCATCAGGAGGTACCATTAGCGCCTCTCGATTCGATAGCACATCCGGCACACCACCGACTGACGTCGTGACGATGGGTATCTTCGCTGCCATGGCTTCGAACAGAACGATAGGCGTCCCTTCGGTCCGTGAGCTGAGCACAAACAGATCAAAGGCGGGAAAGAGCCGAGCGGCCTCATCCATATGACCGTGCCACCGGAAACGATCGCTCAGACCGAGAGCCACCGTTTCTCCTTCCAGTAGCGCACGCTCACGTCCATCGCCGATCACACTGGCGCAAATGGGGAGGTCCAGACACTCCTGGAGAGCGCTCAGGAACACGTCCGCCCCTTTTTCCCGGCTGAGCCGCCCTACCCAGCCGATCACGAAAGCTCCGGAATCCCAGCCCAGAACTCGTCTCGCAGCGCTTCTGGAAAGGGGCAGGCGATCCGCTCGCCATGCATTCTGGACTACGTACAAGCGATCTCTCGGGACCCCCCGATGGACCAGGGTATCTGCGAGTGCACTGGACACTGCAACCACCGCGTCCAGCCGGCGCAATGAGCGCACCTGCACCCACTCGAAGAAGCGGTTCTTCAAGTCGCCACCCGTGAAGCCGTGAGCGGTCGAGACGGCGCACAGGCGGAGCTGCCGCGCCACCTCGCTTCCGAACACATCCGATCTGTAACCATGAGTGTGAAGGACCTCCGGGGCGTGTAACCTGATGATGCGTTTCAGCCACCGCAGCTCGGCCAGGTATCGGCGGTACGGCATGTCTCCAACGTACGCTTCCACACCTGCAGCTTCGAGCGCCGCTGCCAAAGGGGACTCGGCGTCGTGCCCGCCGACCCTCAGCACGACACCGACCCGGTGGCCGCGGGCTGCCTGCTCCATGGCCAGCATGCGCAGGACCGATTCGAGGCCACCCGCTCTGGCCGGGGAGGCGACGTGTAGGATCGAGCGATTCATCCGTCTTGCAGCGAAGAGTCTCCGCCGCTCACCCTCACAGTCTCAAGGCCCAACGTACAGTTCTCCGGAGCACGGCGGGCCAGGTATCAGCGATTTGGGTCAAATGGTCGTACAGCGCTTCGGGTCTCATCCTGCTCGGAAGCCAATGCAAACCCAGCGCCAGAGTCACGGCACAACTGGCCAGGATCGCAAGAAAGATCAGAAGGCTCTGTACGTGGAGGCCCTCGAGAAGAAGACGCACCACGAGCGCCGATGCTCCGACCAGCATCGCCACGAGCAATCCGGGAGCCTGCGCCGAGAGCAGCGAGCGCCAGCGGAGTCCGGTGATGCGGAGCGACAGGTGCGAGACTCCGAAGAACATGACCGCAACGGCCAAGCCGACGGCCAGCGCGACCCCCTCGATGCCCCACGGAGTCGCGAGAATCCCCCCGGCCACCACGAGGCTTACGTACACCAGCGTGATACCTGCGACCCAGTATACGCGGCCTGTGGCATTCCCGACGACCGAGCCCAACGGATACGTGGCGCGGAACAGGCCAAAGGCGGCCAGGATCTGTAGCGGAACTATGGACCCGGTCCAGTTCGGGCCGTAGAGACCGACGATCATGTGAGGAGCCGCCACGATCATCCCGATCAACACCGGAGCCGCGAACAATGTGGTCATCGCCATGGTGGCCACGTAGGCGCGCGCCAGTGCCCCCTGATCGTCCTGGACCTTCGACAGGGCTGGAAGCAGCACGGATCGCACGGTCGTGGTGAAGTAAAGCTGCGGGAGGTTCATGAGCGCGAACGCTCGCGTGTAAAGCCCTAGCGGCGCGTCTCCGAGCCACCGACCGATCACGAACCGGTCTCCGTTGTCCGCGGCGTACACCAGCAGATTGTTCGCGCTGAAGCCGACCCCGTACTTCAGCAGATCTTTCAGCTCCCGCGACGCGAGGAGCGGCGTCATCGGGTGCCGGACCACGGCCACGATCAGCACAGTCTCGACAAGCGCCTGGCTGAGCGAGCCAGCGACGAGACTCCACACTCCGAAGCCGAGCAGAGCCAGCGTTACGGCGACAACGGCGTAGCCCAACACGTAGCTCGTGGTTCCAATGAAGAAGATCTTACGGAAGTCGAGATCGCGCTGAAGCAGCGCACCGGAGACCGTGCCAAGACCGCGGATGATGAACAGAAGCGAAATCAATCTGAGCACCGCGGGAAGATCTTCGTTGGGAAACACGAAAGTCGACAGGGGGGCGAGCAGAAGCAGTGCAGCGGCAACACCCGCTCCGAGAAGCGCCGATACCGTGAAACCTACGCGTACGTGGCGAGGCGTGAGTTCGCGACGCTGGACCAGCGTAGGCCGCAATCCCAGTGTGGAGAACAGGCCAGCCAGGCCGGTGAACACGAACGCGAGGGCGACGAGACCGAAGTCTTCGGGTGGAAGGAGTCTCGCCAGGAGGACACCGACGCCGAATTGAAGCGTCGCGTGGACGATCGCAGATGAGAACTGCCACTGGGCCGCCGTTGCCGTTCGTCGGGTTAGCGGGGCAGTCGTCGGATCGCCCGGCTCGACGTTTCGATCGTTCACTCAGTCAATATCGCTCCGGCGGCGACGCTCGCCGCTCGGCTTGTGTCTCGTGTCGAATCACCCGGCTCCGGGGGACCGGAGATCATACTCAGCCCAGCCTGTGCGGACACCGAATCAAAGCTTCTTCATGAGAGCCCGGAGTCGCCAGTCGAACGATCCGGCAACCCGATTCACAACGCTGTGCACCCTCTCTGCGAGACGGTGGAGTACCAGGCGGCCCGGCTTGCGAACCGATCGAGTACCTGTCGCAGGCTCGTATCCCAATCGATCCATCTGGTCCCACACAATGTGCTCCACGATCGCGATATCGCCGGCGGACAGCTCCTCCTTCCAGGCATCCGCCGCACCCTTGCGGAAGAAGCCTGCGGGCTCGGCAGTGAGACCGGTTCGTCCGGCGGAGTCGCCGCTGGCTGCCTGCAGTCGCTCGATCCGGCAAGCTTCGATCGCCCGTTCACAGAATTCCGCGTCGACATCCAGACCCAGCCACTCGATGAGGCGATAGAGTTCCTTGGCTCCGCGCTCCAGCAGATCCTCGTAACGTACCTCGGTGTAGCGAGATGTCCGCTGCCCGATGGAACGGCCCAGTGCTACCTCATCGCGCCAGCGTTGCGCCGCCTCGATGGGGCCGGTTGGCGCTTCTCGCCACCAGGTTCGGCCCGCCTGCCGGTACGAGCTGACCATTCCGCGGGGATCACGCAGGACATGGACGAAGTAAGCCTCGGGGTAGACCGAGAGAATGAACTCTCCGAAGCAGGCGTGGGACGGGCTTTTCTCGACGATCGCCTCCAGCCCGGCCCTCGGTTCTCCGCAGACGATGTCGAACAGACGATCCACAAAGGCCCGACAGACGGAGTAGAACTGCTCTTCCGTCAGAACTCGAGTCAGGCCGCTTACCTTGTATCCCTGGGCCGTCTCAGACAGTTCGTACTCCCAGCGTTGCCGAAGATGCGTCAGGTACTGGGTGAATACATGCGTTTCCGGGCTGGTTGCCACGGCGGGGTGTTGTGCGAGCAGGAGCTGCACCCACGTAGTTCCGCTTCGGGGTGCCCCGACGACGAACACCTTCTTGAGGCTGGCGGAACCAGGCTCGGTCCTGTCGTGGCCCTGACCAGAACTAGACAAACTCCTCATCCTCCGCCTCTCGCGACGGCAGAAAGGGAACGATGGGCGTAGCGAGCAGGTGGAGTACCGCGTTCGTCCTCCAGCCCGGATACCGAAGAGCCCTCGCGTAGGCACCGGCGGAACCCAGCGCTCGGCGACGCCAGAAGTGATGGTGGCCCACACCACACCAGGCCTTTCCTATCCGCCGCCGGAGTACCTCGCGCTCCGCAGCGTCCAGAGGCTCTGACGTGTCGGACAACATGAAGCGGAGCGCCGCGATCGAGGGAACGAGCGTTTCAGATACGCTTATGTAGCTGTTATCGCCGTGTCGCCGTTTCAACACCAGCGGTTCCTTCAAGAATCCGGCCGTCACGCGCCGATAGACCTGTGCCATGTAACACTGATCTTCCACCTGCATTACACGCCCGTCCTGGCGCGCTCTTTGCGCCGCCAGCGGATCCATCCAGCGAAGCTGTCCGACATCTCGTGCACGCAGGAGGACCGAGGAAGGGGTGGCGGCCAGAATGGAGACACGGATCAGTGCCGAGAACGTATCCTCCGTGATGACGCGACCCGTTCCGCTGCTCGCCGCCCGCGTCTCCAGCGAGTCGAGCTCCGGCATGAAGCGAAACCGGTCCGCGGGGAACTCTCCGTCTTCGCTGAACATTAGGGCATTCGTGAACACGAGTCCCACCTCGGGCTCGCCGGTCATCAGGCCGAGCTGCATCTCGAGCTTTCTCGGGTCCCACTTGTCGTCAGCGTCGAGGTAGGCGATGAACTCCCCGGTCGCCTGTTCGAGCCCATGGTTTCGTGCGGCCGCGACGCCCGAGTTGTCGATGCGGAGGTTCTTCACACGCGTGTCCTGGGCACAGATGCTGCGCAGGATGTCCTGTGTCTCGTCCGTCGAGCCATCGTCGACGACCAGAATCTCGATGTCCTCGACCGTCTGGTGCTGGACGCTACCTACAGACTCCTGCAGGAACCGCCCATAGTTGTATGTTGGGATTATGACACTCACGCGCATGCGAGTACTCTTCTCCCCTCCGAGAGCGGCTCACGAGCCGGTCGAGCCCGATCGACATGGTTGACGACCGGGCCGTCACGCCGTCTGTGCCGAGCGAAGAGTCGCGCGACCGGCCAAACGCCTCGGTGCTCTTCGTGGCGAACTTCCCGTCCAATACCGGTTACGCGTG
>JBDHLB010000020.1:0-41708 GCA_039586095.1 Gemmatimonadota bacterium | reverse complement strand
GCGACAGGCGTGGGCAGAGAGGGCGGGAGCGACGGGGCGGGCGGTACCGGGGGATGCCACGCCGGCGGACGGCCGGGCGGGATCGTCGGTCGATCCGCGGCGCGTGTTCGCCCTCGGCAGGCTCGACATGCAGCTCGGGTACGGGCTTTCGCTCGTCCTGGCCGTGTTCTTCGTCGCTCTCGGAGCGGAAGTGCTGCGGCCGGCCGGACTCGTGCCGCAGGGGGCGGGCGTGGCGATCGCCCTGGCCCGGCTGTATACGGAAACGCTCGGCGCTTGGGTGTTGCCGTTGCTCCTGTTGGCCGCGTTCTTCGGGATGTTCTCGACGGCCTATGGCGTAATGGACGGATTTCCGCGCGCGTTCTCCGAGACGGTGACCCTCCTGCGCACAGGTGCGGACGCCGAGGAGGACGCGGGGGAAATCAAGCCCGTTGCGCGTCGGTCCCGCCTGTACTGGGGGTTCCTCGGCGTCACCCTTGTCCTGGCGCTGCTGGAAACGGTCCTGATCCCCGATCCCGTCTTTCTGGTCACGATCGCTGCCGTCGCGAGCTTCGTCATCGCGCCCGTGCTGTACGGGCTCAATCACTACTGCGCCGTTCACCTGATCCCGGAACCACGGCTGAGGCCGGGGCGAGGGCTGCGACTGTGGTCGATCGTGGGGATCGTGTGTATGGCCGCGGCGACGGCGTTCTTCCTCTACGTGCGGACTGGCGCGAACTAGCTCGACCCTCGGAAGATCGGTCAGACTACCTGACGGGCGCGCCGCCTGGCCAACTACTCGGGTGTCTCGGGAGCGCGCAGCCTGGCCACCGTTCTCGGACCATCCCGCTCGATGTCGGCGGCGACAAGAGTCGCCGTCACGCCATCTCCACGTATGTGTACCGTGTCGCCCTGTGCTTCGACTTCCAGCGGGTTGCGCAGTCCGGTTACCAGAAGACCGGACACGCCCTCGAACAGTGGATGCTCGCCCGCCGCCCGGGTGAGGGCCTGACGCGCCAGCACCTCGATCGACTCGCCGTCGCGCCCCAGTCGAATCCACCGCTGGTGGAGCACCGACTGCCTGTCCAGTACTCGCACGTTCAGCGGATCGAACCGCTCGGGCCACAGGGGCGCTCCCTCGGGGGCTTCGATCGCGAGACTGTAACCCAAGCGGGACTCGAAGCGCTCGCGAAGGCGCCGGTTCTCCGCCTCGTAGGTCTGGATGTCATCGGCGGCGACCGCGCGAGCGCGCCGCCGTTCGTCCGGCGACAGACGACATCCGGCCGCTTCATGTGCCGCGAGGGCGTCGGCCAACGCCGCTTCCAGACTCCCGACGGTTCCGTCCTCGACCGCTTGCTGCCACCCCGGCGAGATCGCGTCCAGCAAATGCGCGAAAGCTCTGCCGATTTGGTAACCTCGTTCCCGCACATCGGCGGGTGGGAAGCCTTCCGGTGGAAGGACTGCGTCGCTCGGCTCTCCGCTCGCTCTCCTTTCCACGTAACGGGCGAGCCCCTCCCACAGCTCCGTTCCGCGCTCGTAGGCGACATCTGCGGCTGACAATGCCCGATAGCGGGCCGCCCGAGTCTCCAGGGCTTCCCGTGCCCAGCACAGTCGACGGACCGAGTCGGGCGCGATCAAAGCCCGTCGCAGTGCCGCGGTCTCGAGCCTGCGCAGGTGGAGCGGTTCGAGCGCGGCGACGGGATAGGTGAAGAGGTCGACCTCGTTCGGTGCCCACTCCGCGTGCCTCCGACGCTGGAAGACGTGAAACGTTTCGTGGACCAGCAGGCGCGCCAGTTCGTCCGGCGTCCAGGCGCGAACCGGGTCCACGAACACGGTCGCGACCAGCTGGCCGCCCAGGTCGACGGTCGTATTGGCCCGCATGGCAGGGTGGACGGAGTCCATGACCCACGCGTCCGCTCTGCCGCGCATCCCACGAAAGTCCTCAGGCGGGCTCGGGTGGCGAAAGAGGTAGGTCCGGCGGTCGTCGAACAGTGCGATCGGCACCGCGGAGGGATCGAAGCCGGGCCACGGAGCGCGGGCCGCCATGACGTCAAGCGCCTGGAGAGCCTCGCGCGCGCCGACGTCATCTCTCTCGGTACAGCCGGCGAGAAGACTGGTCGCTGCAAGCACCTTGAGGGTCGCGACAATCACCTGGCGCGCACGGACCCGGCCCCAGCCTGTGTCACCTGGCTCGCTTGCACCCGGGCGAGGCGTGGATCGTCTCTCGTTGTGTGCCATGAGGGGCTATGATAGCCGGACAGGGTGGCCGGAGCGACCGCGCGACAAGTCGAGCGCAGCACCGAGCGAGAGAGAGAGGATCCGATGAAGTCGCACACGCACTACCTCAGGTTCCACGTTCCCCAACGGATGGACCTGATCCATATCACGCCGGAGGTACAGGCAGAGGTAGAGGCGAGCGGAATCCGGGAAGGGCTGTGCCTGGTGAACGCGATGCACATCACGGCCAGCGTGTTCATCAACGACAACGAGCCGGGCCTTCACGACGACTACAAGCGGTGGCTCGAGGAGCTCGCGCCGTTCGATCCGAGCCCCGAGCGGTATCACCACAACCGCACGGGTGAGGACAACGCGGACGCACACCACAAGCGGCAGATCATGGGCCGGGAGGTCGTCGTGGCCATCACCGACGGACGTCTCGACCTCGGCACCTGGGAGCGCATCTTCTACGGCGAGTTCGATGGCCGCCGCGATAAGCGCGTCCTGATCAAGATCATCGGGGAATGAGTCGTGAACCCGAGCGCACGCCGCCTCCACGACTCGTGAGGCCTCAGACTCTGAAACCGGCGACCAACGCGGCTCGTACGAGATCGCGGAAGGAGTAAGCACATGTTCGAGATGATCGGCCTGTTCCTGTGGATCCTGATTACCGGCGTCGCGGCCATCGGCGGCTACACGCTGACGAAGCGCTTCGTACAGCAGCGGCTCCGCTACGTGGATGCGGTCCAGAAGCGCTTCATCCCACAGGTGAGTGGGGCGTTGGCGGCGGGCGTGGCGCTTCCCGTGGTGGGGCTGCTCCCCATCGTCGGCCTCCCGACCGCCATCCTGTTTGGAATCGGCGTAGGCACCGGGGTGGCACACGGGCGGAAAGAGTTCAAGCAGCTGCCGGGAATCTGACACGTGCGCCGGCGCGGCGGCCCCACTCCGTCGCGCCCTGATTCGCTCGTGCCGGACCTCGTGCCCGGTCCGCATCGTATGCGCGGGCCGGGATGAGGATCAGCCTCCGGTCTCCACCTCCAGTTCGAGGGCCCACAGGCCCGAGTTCTTGTCGGACACCCACACCAGGCCTTCGTGCAGCTGCGGCGCCCATGTGCAGGTGCCCATAACGCTCGAGCACTCACCGGAACCGTTGTACTCGATAGACGCGAGCCCCCGGCCCTGTAATTCCAGCTGCCCGAACAACTCGCCGCTCACGTCGATCGCGTGCAGCCCTTCGGTATACCAAGCGACCAGGAGGATCCCCCGCTCTTCGTCCAACCAGAAATTGTGCGGCGTGGAGCCGGCCACGCGGTAGGTCGCCACCTCCCGTGGCTGGGTCAGGTCGCTTGCATCGACGACGTGCACGACGCCGGGTGTGCCAAAATCCTCCTCACCTACGAACACGTAACCGGTGGCCGGCCAGTACCAGGCGTTGTGCACCTGCCCACCCGCCGTCCGGATTCGGCCCACCTCGACGGGACTCGCAGGCGATCCGCCGGCCATACCGTTGCCCACATCCAGAATCACGAGCCCCGCATTCCAGTGAGATAAGAACGCCAGACCGTCGCGAACGTACACGTCATGCAGGAAGTCGGGAGAGCCGGGCGCTCCGCCGAAGAAGCTGGCGACCAGCCTGGGGCTCGCTGGATCCGAAATGTCGACGATGTTGAGCCCGCTTCCGACATCGGGGTCGTTACCGTCCGACACCACATAGACGAAATCTCCCTCGATCCAGGCGTTGTGGACGCCGGGCTCAAGACGCTCCGTGAACTGAGAGAGGGCGACCGGGTGCAGCGGATCGGTGGTGTCGAGGAGGGTGATCCCATTCGGGAATGAGCCCTCCCGGGTCAGCACGGCCAGCGCTCCATCGTTTCGGATCTTCACGTCGTTCACGGTGCGCGCCCTTACGATGAGAGAATCGACGAGAAGCGGCGTAGCTGGATTCCTGATGTCCCACGCGTACAGCCGGTCGCCTCGGTTCGAATCGTCCCCGATTTGGCGGGTGCCCCACGTTCCCGTGTAAGCAAACCCTCCGTGCAGCCACAGATCCGACGTGAAGCGATCGTCGACCGGGCCCATACCCACGACGCTGAAAGAGCCAGTCAGATCCCGCGCGATGATCTCGATCGGCGCCTCATCGCTGGCTCCCCCCAGCACGGTCACCACGATCGTGGCCGGGCCAGGCTCGTACCCGACGAATCTTCCGTCGTCATCGATGAACCCTGCGCTCGAGGGTTGCACCGACCAGCCGCCGTTTGCGTCGGGCAGAACGGACCCGTCGTTGTCCCGCACTTCGGCCGTGAAGGTCACAACATCGCCCTGACGGACGGAGGCGGGCCCACCCGTGAGCGTCACGGTGAGTCCGGGATCGGAGCCCGGCGGATCGGTCGGCGACTCGGAGCACGCTACCGTCAGGCCGAGAAGCACCGAGGTTAGCGCCCAGATCCGTAGCCGCGCTCGCGACGAGAGTTGCCGTCGAGAGCTCTCCACCAACCTTGTGTCCTCTTTCTTCGCGTACCGTTTCACGGTTCAGGGCCTCAGATTCAGGGCTCAAAGCGTGTCGATATCTTTGCATGAACACCGTCGACGGTGGGTGAGTGCCCTGCCCGGATGCACGACGGGCCGGAAGCATGGCTTCCGGCCCGTTTCACAAGGCGTGCGGTGCCGTCAGCAGGTCAGCGAGCCTGGAGACCCTTCGAGTTGTGACCATTCGACGCCCACGCCAGCGATGTCGGATTGGGCCCGGCGTAGAAGGACTCAGTGACCTCGCGCGTGGCGACGTCGATCACATACACGAGGTTCTGGTCGGGCGCACTGACGAACGCCCGTCGGCCGTCGGGCGAGAACAGGATATCCCACGGTCCGGCTTCCAGCTCGATCGTGTCCGTAAGCGTCTGCGTATAGCGGTCGAAGATCGTCAGAGTGCTGCTCGCGTAGTTCGCGACCCACACCTCGTAGCCGTCGGGCCGGAAGCGGACGCGAACGGGCTCCCGGCCGCCACTCTGCAGCGACGCGACCAGTCTGTCCCTCCCGGCGTGGATCACGCTCACCGTATGATCGCCGCGGTTGGCAACCCAGATCGCGCGCCCGTTGGGAGCCACATCGAGGTCCTCGGGGTGCAGGCCGGCGGGTATGCGTTTGGCGACGACAGTCTGACGGTTGATGACCGTGACCGAGTCCGACGCTCCGTTGGCCACATACAGCTTTCGCAGGTCCGGCGTGATGACCACTCGGTGGCTCTTCGCGGCGCCCGTCTTCCACAGCATCAAAACGGTGCCCGTGGCGACATCGAGCTCGACAATGCCGCTGTCCGCCTCCGAGGTCAGCCACATTCGGCGCCCGTTGGCCCCTACGGTGACATCGCGCAGCCCGCGGTATCCCTCGGGCTGGTACACCGTCTCGACCCTGCGCTCTACCAGATCGAGCACCGTAACGGTGCCGGGCTCCGTCATCGACGCGTGCCCGCTCTGGTTCGGTACGTAGGCAAACCGGCCGTCGGGCGAGAGAGCGAGCTCGCTCGCAGAGGATCCGGCCGGCAGACGAACCAGCACCTCCTGAGTGTTGGGATCGACCAGAGTGGCCTGAGAGCCGGTGCGGCTCAGGACGACGAGCTGCTCCTGCGACAGCGCTGGAGCGGGCGACAGAGCAACCACGACCAGGCTGGCCGCCAGGAGCCGCGAAACGGTCCCTGAATGCGCATCGCTGTGCATACTCTTTCCACCTTGTTGGCGGCGCTGCACCAAGCTCTCGGGCGAGAAATATAGCGCAACGGCCGTGTTACCCGCATTGGGACGGGTGTTTCCCCGCTGTCGTTTCGTGCGGAGCCGTCCGCGAGCCATGCTTCAGGCGTGCAAAGGTGGGGCCACGCCGATGGTTTGCCTCCGAGCCGCCGGGCCCGCCCCCGGCTACCGTCGCAGTCGGAGCTGGCCTTCCACGAGCGATGCCTCCAGAACGCGGTCGACGCGCGCCTTGGACTCCGCGAGGTGTGCACGGGTCATCGCATTCAAACCAGAACCGGCGAGCAGCGTGCCCATGCGGGCCGAAAGCTGCTTCAGCTCCTGGCGGGCCAACGAGCGAGCATCCTCGGGGGCGGCAACCGGACCGGACCCGCCGTCGTTGAGCAACAGACTGCTCAGACGGCGAATATGAGCCCGCTGCAAATTGCGCCGGAACGAATCCGGAGATCGCGCGGGCTGCCCTTCCTCGCCCAGCTCGCTCCAGATCGCATCCGTCAGGTTGCTGAACAAGTCGCTCACCCTGTACGGTCGATCCCCTTGGGCCATTCGTGTCTCGTTGTCGATCAGCCGCCATAAGCGGGGTGGGGCCAGGAGCTCGCCGAGCAGCACCTGTTGGATGAGGCTCACGTAGCTGTGCGCCGGAAAGTCCACCGGAAGCTGGATCCCCATGCCCCAGTGGTTGAACCGGTTGGGCGCCAGCTTGTTCAGGAGCTCCGGATCGAACGGGAACGAGCCTGCCGAGAACGCCTGCTCAACCAGGAACTCGACCGCCTGCCGCTGCCGGTCGCCTGACACAGGGGTGAAAGGTGGACGCCCCGAAGGATCGCCCTTGTGGTCGCGGGCGAACTCGATCCCGCCGACCGTCTTCGTGATCGGGAGCAGCGACAGATAGCGCTCGAAGATCAGCGAGATCATGGCCGACCGGAGACGCTGGTATCCTTCGCCCTCCTCGATCAGACGCTCCTCGAGCTGCGGCTGCACCTTGGCTACGATCGAAGCGCGGTCCCGGGCATATGCGAGCGGATCGGAGCCCAGGTCCCAGGCGTTCGTGTTGGGATCGATGGCGAACGAACCCAGCCAGTTGTCCTCGTCCGTCCCGTACGTGTGGAGCGGGTCTGCCCCCAGGGCAGCGATCCTGCGCAACGCCTCCACTTCCTGCTCGGGGTCCATGATCGGCTGACGCGCGGTGCCGGAAGGTGCCACGGCGCTCCCGGCAGTTCTCATGTCGCCACCGGCGTCGGCGAGCGTGCTCCGAGACGTGCCCGGTGTGGCCTCCGGCGCGCCTCCAGCCGAGGTCGTCTCGTATTTCTCATACATCGGCTCGTAGGCGTATCGGATCGCCCACACGTCGTACGAGCCCACCTCCTGATTCCAGTAATGCCCCTGGCGATCCCGGTCCGGTGAGATGTTGACCGGTGCGTAGTCCATCACGGAGAGCGTGAGGCCGTTGCGTCGCGTGAACGCCGTGTCGTTGTATGTCCGATCTCGTGCATCACGAGATCGCGGATCGCGTCGCCGACGTAGCCGTCCGGGAGCCCCTCCCCCGCCGTTTCCTCGCCCAACGCGAGCAACACGGTGCGGGCGAACGCGGCTTGCTGAACTTTGCCGATCGCGGCCAGACAGACCCTCGATGCCAGCTCGGGAGGCAGGGACTCTCGCAGCACGACCCCGTCTCGGTATTGCGAGATCAAACGACCGAGGGGGGTGCTCTCCGCCAGGTCTCGCGTCGGGCTGTCCGACGGGGACCCGGAACCCAGGACCCCCAAATGACCCTGTACGAGACCGCGACCTGCCGCAGGTCCGATATTCTCGTACTGGAGCAGCCAGCCGCGGATGATGCCGTCCCAGATCAACACGTCGGCGTTGAGGATCTCGCCGGTACGCGGGTCCGTCTGAGACGGTCCGATCGCGTACCCCATGTTGTACGAGGGCGTCCAGCGCACCGTAGAGTAGCGTAGATCCTCGGCGCTCCAGTTCTCGTCGTCCGGCGGATCCTTGGCCACGATCGCGTTGCGATACCCTGCGGCCTCGAACGCCTTGTTCCAGGCCTCGATGCCTTCCTTCACGTACTGGCGGTACTCGGCCGGAACGCTGCGGTCCACGTAGAACACGATCGGAGTGACCGCTTCCGACATCTCGGCGGCGGGATCCCGTTTCTCGAGACGCCAGCGATTCACGTAACGCAGATACGGGACCATCTCTCGATCGTGTGAGAAGTCCCACCGGGCGGTCAGGAAGTGTCCGACCCGGTCGTCCGCGAAACGGGGGGCCATACGTGTCTCGGGTAGAGCGAAGATCGAGAACCGCACGCCCACCGGGATGGAACGGGTGTCCGCCACGCCGTAGCCTCCGCTCGCCTGCGGCGGGTCGCTCGCCGTGAAGGTAAGCTCCGCATCGATCTCGACATTCCTGGGAAAGCCCTGGACTCGGCCGACATAGCTCCGGTTCTTGGCGAGACTCACGGGTTTTCGACCGTAGTAGCCGGACAGCCACCTAGAGAGGTTTGCATAGTCCGACAGCAGGAACTCCGTCGCGTCGACCAGCAGCGCCTTACTCTCGGGGTGCTCGCTCTTGAGCTTGAGGGCCGCCATCACCGAATGGCCTACGTTGGCTTGCAGCGCCAGATCGAAGGCCGAGGAGTCGTCGGCAACGAAACGGGGGTTCAGCCGAACGAGGTGGACCCTGTCCGCCACTCGCCGGAGCTTCATGAGCTGCGTACCGCTCAGCGGCAGCCCCTGCTGGACGTTGAAGTCGCCCACCCCGCGGCTGAGGTGAAGAACGAGACCGAACTCCGATTCCAGTCGATCGAGGGGGATCTCCAGCAGCAGCGCGCCGTCTCGTTTCCGATGGAAGGTGAAGAAGCCTTCGATCGGCTCCGTATCCTTGATGGCCTTTTCCCAGGGTTCGAAGGGCGGCTTCTCGTCCTTCTTGTCGCCGTTCTTCTCGCCGCTGTCCTGGCCGCCCGAGCCGTCCTTGCCCGCCGACTCACCCTCGGCCTCCTGGCCACTGCCCTGTGAGGTGGATGTCGCCCCGGGTGCCGGCCCGCCGGCCGGCCGGTACATCGGGGCGCAGGCGCCGGCCAACATCAGGGCGAGCCCTGCGACCAGCTTCGGAAACAGCACGCGTTTCATTCCACTCTCCATCTTCGGTCCCGCAGCAATGCTACATGTTGGCTGCGGCCGGTCCGCAGCCGGTTCCGGATGGTCCGTAGCTCAGCCGGTCGCGCGAAACGCGTCGTTCAGCCGGCAATTGTAACATCGCGGCGCATCATACCGGTGTTGCCCTTCTCCACGTCAATCGCGAACACCTCGAGGGTCAGTTCCCCCGGCGATTCCAGTGGCAGCGAGCCTTCGAATACGCTCGTCTCCCCAGAGAAGACAAGCGATGTCTCCTGGACGACGTTCCCGTCGCGCAGCAGGCGAGCGAACAGCTCGTAGTCGTTCGAGTTCCACAGTCCGTCCGGCTCGGTCGGGCAGCCGCACATCATGGTCACCTTCGTTCGAATATCCAGCGTACTTCCGGCGACCAGCTCCTGTTCCGGAACCGGCTCCAAAAGCTCTACGCGGAATCCGTTCAGCTCGAGGATGATCCCCTCGCCCAGGAGGTCGTATCCCGGCACGAGCAGGATCGTCTTCGACGTTCTCTGGCGTGCGTGAGGGGTGCCGAGCGGGCCCTCGGCGATGATCTCCACCCGGGTCGGCTCAGCCAGGCTGAGCGATGCCAGAAAGCCCGCGGCTTCGGGATCGACGCCGAACGCCGTCGTGCCGCGTGCGCGTGGCTCCCGCATGATGGCGTCCGTGCTCCCCGTGCCTCCCGACTGCGTACCTTCGGCCAGCACCTCGCCAGTCTCGGCATTTCGAATCGTGATGTGAGCGCCGCCTACCCCGTCTCCGATCACCTTCGCGTCTCTGGAAACGGCCCGCACCATGACTTGCGTCGTCACGGCCTGATCGCGTGCCGCCGCCTCCGGTGCACAGCCCACCGTGCCGCTCAGCGAGAGTCCAGCCACGGCCACGACGATCGCCTGCCCGATCGAGATCCGCGTCCTGGTCTGGTAGTGCCTACGATATGTCCGATCGCGTTTCATCTTCATCCTCCAACCTCCAAAGATTCGCTCGAGCCTCGCGCGGTCCTTGGCTGACGTGGCGCGGGACGCAATTTGCCTGAGAGAACAAGCCGCCAATCTATGGTGCCGGCTGAGTTCAGCACACGGAGGTTGAGGCCGGGGCGGAGGGTCGGGCGACTAACGGTCGACGTACCGCTGGCGGACCCGATCTGATTGCAGAAGGGCGACCGACCCGGCCGTCAACAGTGCCACCACTCCCAGAATCACCGCCATGCGAATCCACGGCTCGCCGGCATCCACCCGTCTGCCTGCGAGAACGAATGCCGTGCGGAGCCACTCCAGCGCTCCGACGGCGAGCAGCACCTGCAGCAGCCGCGGCACCCACGTCTTCCGCACCAGCAGGAGCAGCGGAATGGCCAAACAGAGATACGGGACGAAGGGAACCGCATGCCGGGAGAAGTGGGCGGCCAAGAGCACGAAGCTGAGGAGCACGGGCGTCAGGCGAAGCGCCATTCACTTCTCACGCGACAGCTTCCGCTCCAGGTTCGTGAGCATGTCCTCGGTCATGCCCTCCAGATCGTAATCCGGCGCCCACCCCCATTCCTCGCGGGCGGCTCCGTCATCGATCGAGTCGGGCCAGGAGTCTGCGATGCCCTGGCGCACAGGATCGATCTTGTAGTCGATCGTGAAGGCCGGGATGTGCTTCCTGATCGCCGCCGCGACCTCCTCCGGCGTGAAGTTCATCGCCGTCACGTTGAAGGCGTTGCGATGAATCAGGCGCGCCGGGTCGGCTTCCATCACGTCGATCGCCGCCTTCACCGCGTCGGGCATGTACATCATGTCCAGCCGCGTATCCGGGCCCAGGAAGCACGTGTATCGCTGGTTGCGAATCGCCTCGTAGTAGATCTCGACCGCGTAGTCGGTCGTTCCACCGCCGGGCAACGCGACGTGAGAGATGATGCCGGGGTACCGCACGCCACGCGTGTCGAGCCCGAAGCGCTCGTGGTAGTAGTCGCACAACAGCTCGCCCGAGGCTTTGGTGATGCCGTACATCGTGGTGGGACGCTGCACGGTGTCCTGAGGCGTGTTCTCACTCGGCGTGGAAGGGCCAAAGGCGCCAATGGAGCTGGGCACGAACAGGGCACAACGGTTCGCGCGGGCCACTTCCAGCATGTTGTACACACCGCCCATGTTCACATCCCACGCGACGAGCGGCTTCTCCTCGGCCACCGCCGACAAGAGCGCGGCCAGGTGATAAATCGCGTCGATTCCGTGTCGGCGGATCACTTCATTGATCGTGCGTGGGATCGTGACGTCCACGAACTCGAACGGCTCATAGTCGCTGGGACGACCCGCATGGGGCATACGGATATCCGACGCGACGACGTTGTCGCGTCCGTAGCGCTCTCGCAGGGCCGGGATCAGCTCGCTACCGATCTGCCCCAACGCTCCGGTCACCAGGATCTTGTTCAGGACGCTCCTCCCTTCTCAGCCTCGCAGTCCGTTCCGCTCGGAAGTCGCCCCCCTGTCGTACGGGACTCGGGCTTACTCCTCGCCCTCCGGCGCAGGCACCTGGCTGCGGATGTAGTGCTGGATCCCCTCGGCCTCGATCTCCGTCAGGGAGGTGAACCGGGGCATGCCGTTCTGGAGCAATCCCCCGCCAAGGACCACGTTCAGGAACGCATCGCGGTTCAGCACGACGGGTGAGGCGCGCAGGTCGGGCGCTACGCCGCCGGACACGGCGCCTGCGCTGTGGCACATGGTGCAGAGCTGCGCATAAGAGCGGCCGCCGGCGTTCGCGAGGACCGTGTCGACCACGAAGTCAGAACTGACCAGGGGCTCCGGAAAGGTTGGCGGTGCGGACGGCGGGAGTTCCAGATCGCCACCGAGCGCGAAGGCGACCAGGCGCCGGGGCTGCGCCTTGTAGGCCCAGCCGTGCTTCGCTACGAGCGAGCCCAGAAACGCCGGGCCGGCGCCTCCCCACCCTACGAGGATTGCCACGTACTGCCTTCCGTTCACCGCGTACGTGATCGGCGGCGCTGCCACACCGAGCCCGAGATTCGCACTCCACACCTCGTCACCCGTTTCCGCGTGGCGGGCCACGAGGCGACCGTCCGCCTGGCCCTGGAAGACCAGGTTGCCGGCGGTCGTCAGCGTGCCGGCACCCGCGACCCCGGGCGTCTCGACCTCCCACGCTGCCGATTGGGTGATGGGATCCCACGCCTTGAGCATCCCGTAGCCTGCGTCGGCCGGAACATCGCCGATCCCCGGGTCCGTTCCCGTATCGAAGCGCCAGTCGGGACTCTGCCAGTTCTCCACATCGATGGTCTCATCGCCGTAACCTCCGGCGAGCTCGATGACCGGGATGTAGACGAGTCCCGTCTGCGGGTTGTAGGACATGGCATGCCAGCTGTGCGAGCCCAGCGGTCCCGGCACTACAGTGGTCAGGCTGTCTTCGTAGCGCATCCCGGGGGCCTCGATCGGCCGCTGCGTCTCCACGTCGAAACCGGTCGCCCACGTGATGTCGGCGAACGGCTCGGCCGACAGCACGCGACCGTTCTCGCGGTCGATCACGTAGAAGAACCCGTTCTTCGGCGCGTGCAGGGCCGCCTTGACCGTACGGCCATCGATCTCGAGATCGGCCAGCACGATGTCCATGTTCGAGTTGTAGTCCCACGTCTCGCCCGGCACCGTCTGGTGGTGCCACTTGTACTCTCCCGTCGCGGCGTCGAGCGCGACGACGGAGCACAGGAACAGGTTGTCTCCCCCGCCCGGGCTTCGGATTCGCTGGTTCCAGGGCGTTCCGTTCCCCGTCCCGATGAGCAGCTGGTCGAACTCGGGGTCGTAGGTGATCCCGTGCCACACCGTCCCGCCGCCACCGAACTTCCACCACTCGCCGGTCCAGGTCTCGGCGGCCATCGCCATGGCCTCGTTCTCGAAGCCGTCCGCGGGGTTGCCGGGCACGGTGTACCAGCGCCAGACGCGCTCGCCGGTCTCGGCGTCGTAGGCATCCAGATAGCCACGGATCGGACCCAACTCGGTCCCGCCGTTGCCGATCACGACGAGCCCGCGGAACGCCTTGGGCGCGCCGGTGATGAAGAGGGGGAGCTCCGGATCGAAGGTCATCGTGCTCCACAGCTCCTCGCCTGTCTGCTGGTCGACGGCGATCAGCCGTCCGTCGACCGTCGCCACGTAGATCTTCCCCTCGTACAGGGCGATCCCGCGGCTGCCGCCCCACATGATCCTCAGCCGGTCGCCGGCGTGCTCGATCACCTGCGGGTCGTACTCCCACAACAGCTCGCCCGTCGTGGCGTCCACGGCCCGGAGCACGTTGTAGCTCCCCTCGAAATACATGATCCCGTTCGAGACCAGCGGTGTCCCGTAGAGCGTGTTGGATCTCGGGAGGTCCATGAACCAGGCGACGCCCAGATCTCCGACGGTCTCGTCGCTGATCTGCGTCAGCGGGCTGAAGCGCTGCTCGTCGTAGGTCCGGCCGAAGGCGAGCCAGTCATCGGTCTGCGACACGTCCGCGAGCGCGGCGTCATCGATGACCGGGGCTTCGGGCTCGGCTACACAGGCGGCGAGAGAGACGAGAAAGACGAACAGGACAGTCGCGGGGGTGCTTCTTCGCATTGGACGACTCCCGGCAGGGGTGGACAGCACGGACGACACACCACGACACGAGAGGATACAAGGGTCGCGCGGGCTCCGCGAGTGGATCCGCCGGCTGGCGCACCTGTGGCTACTTCCAGGAACCGAGGGCAGCTCGCGAGCGGCGCGCCCCGTACGCGGCCGGCTACTCCGTCGCTGGGTCCTCCGATGCTGCCGGCTCTACCAGCTGGATCTCGTCCGGAAGGTTGGGGACCACGCACAGGAACTCGAACGGCTCTTCCCCGTCGGCTTGGTACCAGTGTGGGGTGCCTGCCGGGATGAACACGACGTCTCCCCGTGTCACCTCCACCACATCCTCGCCGATCCCGATGCGTGCGCGTCCGCTCAGCACGTATTGCTCGTGCTCTACCGTGTTGGTGTGCGCCGGCATCCCGCCGCCCGGTTGCATGATGAAGCGACGGAGAGAGAAGTGTGGAGCTTCGCCCGGCCCGATCAGGACCTGCCGCACCGTTCCGTCACCGTCTTCGACCGGCTCCGCCGGGATCTCTCCGGATCGTCTCACGGTCATCGCGTATTCTCCGATCTACATCTGCTTCCGGGTCTGCTTCCGCACGCGGCAGAAACGACAGTACAGGAACTGCTGCATGGCCCCGCCCGGAGTCTGGTGGTCATGCAAATGGTCTTCCTCCAGTTTGAACTCGTGCCCGAGAAAAGCGACCAGCGACTCGACGGAGTAGCGGCGAACCGCCAGCCCGCTGCAGCGCGTGGGCCCGGCGGGTCCGAACGTCGCGATCACGGCCCGGCCTCCCACGTCGATCGCCCTGCATAGCGCGTGTCGATAGGCGGCGAGCTCCTCCCGATGGGTCAGGAAGTGCAGTACGGCCCGGTCGTGCCACACGTCCCACGTTCGGTCGGGCTCGAAGCGGGTTACATCCGTTACGATCCACTCCACCCGCTCGGCGTCGGCGCCCAGCCGGCGCTGTGACTCTCGCAGCGCGGTCGCGGATACGTCGAGCACGCTGATCTCGTGGCCGGCCGACAACAGGTTGTCTACAAGCGTCGAGATCCCACCGCCGACGTCGAGTATCGCCGCGCCTGGCGGGAGGCTGGACGCGTCAATCAGCCTCAGGGACATGGCTGGAGTCGGTTCCACCCAGCTGACCTGTGTGAGATCGGCCGTCCGGTGCACCCGCTCCCAATGACCGTGTCGGTCCATTTCACGCCTTCTCACGCCGTACCTTTGCCCGTGGATCTGTTCACTGGGCAACATAACTGGCAGGTTTCTTATCGGGCAGGCGCAGCCGGCCCCCTACTCGGCCGCGAGGGGCGACCGCGAGGTAGCCGTCGACCAGGAGAACCGCGTTGACCAGGCCTGGAGAGCACGAACGTCAGTACAAGTTCGTTCTGGCCCGTTTCGAGCGAGCCGTGCTTCCGCGGATGGCGGCCGCTCTGCCCCGCTGGGTGTTGCCCGATCACCTGACTTTGCTCGGGCTGGTCGCTTCGACGGGCATCGCGGTGGCCTACATGCTCACGGTCCGCAACCCGGCCTGGCTGTGGGCGGCCAGCGCCGGTCTCATCGTGCAGTGGTACGGCGACAGCCTCGATGGAACACTGGCTCGAGTTCGAAAGGCCGAGAGGCCCCGGTACGGTTTCTACCTGGATCACTTCACGGACGCGTACTCGACCTTCGCCATCGGCCTGGGACTCGGGCTGTCCCCGTACATGCTCCTGTCTGTCGCGCTTGCGGCCGTGATCGTCTACCTGGTGATGTCGATCAACGTCTATCTCGAGACACATGTCTACGGGGAGTTCAGTTTCGGGTACGGTTTGATCGGTCCAACCGAGTTCCGTGTCGTGCTCATCGGTCTGAACACGGCCGCTCTGCTCATCGGACCCCTGCGCTTCGACCTGTTCGACCAGCCGCTGACCGTGTTCGACATCTTCGGCGTCCTTGTCTTCGTCGGTATGTGCGTCCTCCTCGGCATCCGGGTCCGTCAGAATCTCAAGCGACTGGCCGCCCTCGAGCCACTGCGCCGGCCTGGAGAGCGCCCTCCACATCGGCCCGAGGAATCGCCTCGCGGGCCGAAGGAGCATTGATCTCGCGATGAGCGTTGGCCGGCTGCGGATCGATCGCGACTACCTGACCGCCACGTTGCAGGAGCTGGTGCGCATCAATTCCGTGAATCCATCCCTGGTGCCGGGCGCGCCCGGGGAGGTCGCGATCGCCGGCTACCTCGCCCGCGCGTGCGAGGCACTCGGGCTCGAGGTCGCGGTGCACGAGCCGCAAGCGGGCCGACCCAGCGTGGTTGGACGTCTGCCAGGCTCGGGCGGCGGACGTTCCCTGATGCTCAACGCACACCTCGACACCGTTGGCGTGGAAGGCATGGAGGAGCCGTTCCGCGCCGAAGTGAGAGACGGACGGCTGTACGGCCGCGGGGCGTACGATATGAAGGGCAGCCTCGCCGCGTGTCTGGCCGCCGTCAGGGCGCTTCGTGAAAGCGGCACGGTTCTGCGGGGTGACCTGCTCGTCGCAGGCGTCGCGGACGAGGAGCACGAGAGCCTCGGTACGGCCGATCTGATCGATCGCTACCCGGTGGATGGCGCGATCGTCACCGAGCCGTCCGAGCTCCGCCTGTGCATCGCGCACCGCGGCTTCACCTGGCTCGAGGTGACCACCGAGGGCCGGGCCGCCCACGGGAGCAAGTACGACGAGGGGATCGACGCGAATCTGCGGATGGGCCGGTTTCTCACCCGTCTCGAAGAGCTGGAGCGCGAGCTTCAACGGCGCGAGGGTCACCCGCTGCTCGGCCCCCCTTCGCTGCATGCGGCGACGCTTCGGGGAGGAAGCGGTTTAAGCACCTACGCCGCCCGCAGCACCTGCCAGGTCGAGCGCCGCACGGTGCCTCCCGAGTCTCAGAATCAGGTTGAGACGGAAATTGCTAACATATTGACAGAGTTACGCTCCGAAAGCCCGGACCTGCAGATCTCCTGTCGCACGCTCCTCCACCGTGAGCCCTTCGAGGCTACCCCCGATGCGCCCGTGGTCCGGTCGGTCATGGGCGCGGCGACGGCGGTGCTCGGCGAGGCTCCTCCGCAGGTGGGCGAGTCACCCTGGATGGACTCGGCGTTCCTCGCGACCGCCGGAGTGGACACCGTGGTGTTCGGGCCTGCAGGAGCCGGAGCGCATTCCGCCGTCGAGTGGGTCGACCTCGATTCGGTTCAAAAGACAGCGGAGGTCCTCGCTCTCAGTGCGGTCGACTACTGTGGCGTGAGCGACTGAACTAGACGCCCTGTCGTCGCCGCAGCAGCCCGCTCGCACCGAGAGCCAGCGGCACGGCCGTCCACATCAGCAGAGAAAGAGCGGTCCCCCACAGGATCCTCGTGGCGCCGTGGCGGGCCGCGAGCGATGCGCCGAGCGGGCCCAGCAACCCCAGGTCGGGATCCAGGAGCGCGACCAGGCCGATGCGGAACGCTTCGACCGGGTTCACGAATGACCAGCCGACCAGGGCCGCCGACGGCACACCCCACCGTACGAACGCCGCCATCGCGCCCAGAGATCCGAGCGCCAGCAGAGCGAGCCAGCCGAGCAGACCGATCGTGACAGCCCACGCGCGGGGTTCCGCCAGCGCCGAGACCGCGAGCCCTGCCGAAACAAAGGCGAGCGCCAGCAGCAGCAGGTAGGCGTAGGAGATCCACACGAAGCGGGGCGGCACGCCCCGGAGCACAGCCAATCCTCCGGCCAGGAGGTAGCCGACGGTGATCGAAAGGACCACCGCCAGCGCCACGCCGGCCCATTTGCCGAGAAACACTTCGCCGCGGGTCACCGGCTGCGCGAGAAGGTACTCCAGCGTTCCGTTCTCGCGCTCCTCTGCGATCGCCGCGGTGGCCGGGAAAAGCGCCATGAGCGGGACAAACAGGACCGCGAAATGGACGAGTCCGGCCAGGGATCGCGCGTACCCGCGATACCCGATCAGCATCGTATCCCGTGCGCCCAGCGCGATGAGCAGCAGCCCGCCGACGAGGAAGATGGCCGAGTAGGCCAGAAACCACCGGGCGCGCAGCGCGTGCCCCAGCTCTCGGACGACAAACAGGCGCAGCCGGGTGCGAAGGCTCATGACGCATCCTCGTCCACGAAACCCGCCAGAAGTCGCTCGAGGGAAGGCGCCTCGGTCCGAAGGTCGAGCACCTCGAGGCCGAGATCATCGAGTTCGGCCAGGAGCCCGGGTAGCTCGGCGGACGCGGCTTCCAGGCCGACGCGGCTCCCGTTCCGACGCACCCGTACCACGCGCGGATCAGAGGCGAAGGCCTGGGCGGCTCGTTCCAGCGCATCGTCGGACAGTCCGACCCACAGTGTCGAACCGGCGCGCGCCGTCGCCTCCAGCTCCTCGATCGTGCCGTCGAACACGAGACGACCGCTGTGCAGGAGCAGCAGTCGGTCCGCCACAGCACGGATGTCCTCCAGGCGATGCGAGGAGAGGAATACGGTGGTGTCCGTCGAGACGCTCTCCAGGGCTCGTACGAACTCGCGGCGTGCACGCGGGTCCAGGTTGGCGGTCGGCTCATCGAGCAAGAGAAGAGGGACCTCGGCCGCGGTGGCAAGTGCCAGCAACGTCTTCTGCAGCATGCCTCCGGACAGGGCGCTCACGGGCTTCGCCGCGTGATCCTCGAGCGACAGATCCAGATGGTCCATGCGCCGAGCCACGACCTGCAGATCGAGCCCGCGTAGCCCGCCGAAGAATACTGCCAGGTCGCCAAGCGTGCCGTAGAAATGCGGCGGTCTCTGCGGGACGTATCCGACTCTGGCCCGGACCCGCCGACCGTCCCGTCGTGCGTCCAGTCCGTCGATCAGCAACTCTCCCTCGTAGGGAAGCTGACCCAGCAGGCAGCGGAACAGGGTGGTTTTGCCGGTTCCGTTGAGACCGAGCAGGGCAACCCGCTCCCCGGCGGCTACCGTGAGCGACAGACCGTCGAGCACGACGTGGCCAGCGAAGGCCTTCGCCAAACCTGATGCGTGGATCACCCGGCCCACCTTCGCCTGCGGCCCGCGAGGGCCATCAGTCCTGCCGCAGCAGCGGCCAGACCGATCAGCGGAAGCGAACTCGCCCGCTGGACACTCACCCTGGGCGCCTCGGAGCCCGGCACGTCTGCCGTCAGCGCCAGATCCCTTTGACCGAGCGACACGGGCAGCTCCGAAGTCAGTCGAGGGGACGAGTCGATCACGACGGGCTGAGGCTTGAGCAAGGGGAAGAACCGTCCGAGAAGCTCGAGGGCGTCTGCTGCCGGGCTGAGCACGAACAGTCTGAGCTCCGGATGCCGCGCGTACAGCTCGTCCGCGACCCGCTCATGCTTGTACGGATCGTCACCGACCCCATCCCGGTCCACGTCGAATCCCGCGTAGTCGCTCCACAGGTTGTCCACCCATTCGTTGGCGAGCGCATTGCCGCCCCCGCTGACCCCGACGGGGATGAGGTTGTGAATGATCGCGTTTTCCTCGAACACGTTCGAGTGGACGGAGGGCAGCAAAGAGACCCCCACATCGTTGTACGCGATCAGATTTCGCCGAAACCGGTTCGTGACGCCCACTGAGGTGGGCGCGTTGTCCAGAGCGATCCCGACCGCGTTCCCGACGAACACGTTCTCCTCGGCGCGGATGTCATCTGCATCCTTGAGCCCTAGCCCGATTCCCGAGGCCCCGGAAGCCTCGGCGAACAGGTTGCGGCGAAACTGGATGTCGGCCGAGTACATGAGAAAAGCCCCGACCTGGTTGTCTCGGAACTCGTTCTCCTCGAACCGGTTGTGGTCGCTGTACATGTAATGGAGACCGTATCGCCCGTCTCGCACCAGGTTGCGGCGAACCTCCAGGTTCGACGAAAACCAGATCACGAGATCGCGAGTGCGCTCGAGGCGGTTGCCCACGACCTGCCCGCCCTGGCAGTACCACAGGCGGATTCCGTCTCCACGGTCGGCCACCGGAAGCACCTTACCGATGATCACGTTGCTCCGGAGAATCGGGTTGTCGCTCTGCTTGACGTAAATGCCGAACAACACATCCTCGAGGCGGACGTTCTCGATCACGACGTCATCTGCCTCGAGCACCATGATCCCCGCGTCCTCTCGCGACAGATCGCGACCGGAGCCCCGGATCGTGAGTCCCGAGACGCGGGCCGGGGCCAGGATCGTAAGCACGACGTCCTCCCCTCCCCCGTCGAGAACAGCGCCGTCGTCGCCGCGCAGCACGATCGGCCTCGTCACGGTTGGATGCTCTCGGTACACGCCGGGCCGGACGACGACCGTGTCACCGGCCGAGACTCGCTCGAGGGCCTCCCCGACGGTGGTGAAGCGCTCGTCGGGACCGACGACCAGCGTCCGCGATGTCCTGGCCTGCTGAGCCCGAGCCGAGGGCGGCCACATCACGCTGCCGGCCGTCGAGGCCGCGACGGTCACAGAGATGAACACCGCTGCGGCGGAGACGAGAGCGGCGCGGATCGTACTACAGGGATCCCGCATGCGTATCCGACTCGATGCCCACGGGTGGCTCACCGCGAGAGCGACGCCACTCCAGAACGGCCAGCACCGGGCCCAGGAGACCCGCCACCAGCATGAGAAGTCCTCCAACGGCTGGCCAGCTGGAGACCGAGAACTGGGCCACTTCCGTCGTGCCGATGAAACGAGGGACAAACGGTTCCAGGGTGATCGGCGCGTCGGGAGACAGGTTGGTGCCGAAATCGCGCAGCCAGTGTTGGAAGATATACAACATCACGCCGCCGAAGAGGACGAAGTCGAGATAGCCGATGGCGGCAATCGCCATGCGTCCGATGAGTGCGGCGAGAAGTCCGAACGCGGCGAAACGGAGAATGAAGAACGGGATGAAGCGAAACTCGGGAAACTCGTCCGCCGAGATCTCGTGCATCCCGATATAGTGGTTGAGCAGGTTTACCTCGGTGAGCTCACCCGCCACCGTGTGGGGGTACACCACGACCTCCAGCCCATCCGGGTACTGCGGTGCATTCAGGGTGATCGACCATACCGGCAGAACGATGCTCGGAAGCATGATCAGCCCGGCCACGATGAGAGCGATCCTGCTCGATTTCGAGAGCTGTCCCTGAAAGTACGCGCTGATTCTGTCCATTGACTCGTCTTTGCGGTGTGATCTATGGAAGCACCCGGGCGGGGTCGAACCGACCCCGCCCGGACCTCGTCAGTGGTTGGATCCTCGACTCCAGTAAGCCGCTGCTCCGGCCACTCGCGCTAGCGCGGCTCCACCAGAAGATAGCCGGTCATCTCCAGGTGCAGCGCCGAGCAGAACTCGGTGCAGTAATACGGATACACTCCCGGCTCATCCGCCGTAAACCGTATGACCTGGGTCTCACCTGGCTCGAGGCTGACGTTGATGTTGTGCTTCGCGATCCCGAGACCGTGGGTCGCGTCGTGGGCCTGCTCGATATTCGTGATGCGAATCACGACCTCGTCGCCTTCACGGACCCGGATGTACTCGGGCGTGAAGTGGCTGCGAACCGCCGTCATGTAGACGTTGACGGTGTTCCCGTCCCGCTCGATCCGCTCCTCGCCCGCCTGGGGCGCGTCGGGGTCGAGTGCCATCGTTCCGGGATTGAAGCCGATGCCCGGGTAGATCTCGAACGGCTCGAGTTTGTCGGCTTTGATGATCTGTGCATAGTGCGGCTCACCCACGCCAATCGGCATGTCGTAGAGCAGCTGCATCGGACTCGACTCGATGTCTACCAGCTGAAAGTTCTGCGGGAGCAGTGGACCCACACCGTTGAAGCGGTCCAGAGCCCACTTGTTCATCGACACCATGTACTTGCCGTCCGGGGACTTGGTGTCGCCCTCGGCCGTGGCGATATGGCCCACGTTGTAGTGCGCCGGGATCTTCTCCAGCACCTGCGGCGGATCCAGCTGCCATTTCACCACGGACGGCTCGAGGAAGAGGCTCGTGTAGGCGTTGCCCTCATCATCGTACTGCGTGTGGAGTGGACCCAGGCCCAGCTCGAGCTGACCGTCGATCGCGTCCTCGAGGGCGATGATCGGCACACCGTAGGGGTCCGTACCGGAGAAATTTCCGGCGTCGATGGCGGCCATGATCTTCTCGAATGAATAGATCGTGGCGTGCTGATCCAATTTGCCCGAGACGACCATCTTCGTGCCGTCCGGCGTCACGTCGACACCGTGCGGGCTCTTGGGCTCGGGCGCGAAGAAGAGCAGTCCCTCGTCAATCGCCGTTTGCAGCGGAATCACCTTGATGCCGCGGGCCATCCGGACATTGGCCGGATCCGCAGCGACTTCCGCCGCCTTCTGCCAGTTGATGATGTGCAGGTAGTCCATGTCGTTCGCCGAGGCGCCCGCCTCGAAGGGCGGATTCCCGTCCTCGATGCCGCCGGTGGCCATCTCGGTGTTGAACGAATTGAGGAACGCCCACCCGAACGACGGCCCCTTGCCTGCATCCGACAGGTCATGCCAATACGGGGGCAGCTCGATAGAGAAGCTCTCCTCCTCGTCAATGCGGCCCGCCTCGCGGTCGAACTTCCACATCGTCACGAGACCCCGGTACTGCTCCTGGTACTCGTCGACATCGGCGTATTCTTGCCACAGCGGGATCGAGTACTGGGCTCCCTCGATCACGTATTCCGTGTTCGGCGTGACGAAGGTGCCCCCGTGGTTCGTCCCCATGTTGGGATCGGTCACGATCTGCTTGGTCTCGAAATCACGCAGATCGATCACGGCGATGCGGGGGTTCGCCTTGTCGTTGATGAACAGGAACTGGCCGTCGTAGTCACCATCCGTTTCGGAGAGCGCTGGATGGTGCGTGTCACCCCACCGGATCTCGTTCCCCGCCATGGAACCTTCGTCCAGGATGTCGTGTGTCTCCTGAGCGCCGAATCCGTAGCCCTGCCACGGCTCCGGCGTGAAGACTCCGATCACTTTGAGCAGCCGCATGGACGGCACGCCGATCACCAGCACCTGACCCGAGTGACCGCCGGACGAGAACATGATGTACTCGTCCATTCTGCCGGTCGGTTGGTAGGTCTTCACGGCCGCCAGCACGTCCTGCTCGCTCAGCCCTCGGTCCTGGGCTACCGAGCCCACATCTGCACTCGGGCCGGCCGCACCGCCGCACGCGTACCCGAGCACGGCCAGCAAGGCCAGGCTCGCTAGGCCGACCGTCCACCGGATTGATCGTTTCGTGTTCATTCCGCTCCCAGCTCCTGTCTGAAGGTCCATCGGCTTCGGTGATTGGGCTGTCTTCTGTCGCACGTCTTGCCTTCTCTACGCGCCGTCTGCGGACTGGCGCTCAGCCGCCTGAGTTCTTGCTCCGCAGGAACTCGTAGATGGCGGCTGCCTGCTGGCGGCTGACCTGCTGGTTCGGCATGGGCGTGAAGTACTCCGCGTAGAGCTGCTTCGCGGTCGCGTCGTTCTTGATCATGGAATCCGGGTTCAGGATCATCGCATGGATCCAGCCGGGCGTACGACGCTCGGTCACCCCCAACAGGTCGGGCCCGACCAGGCGGCCGCCACCCACGGTGTGACACGCCAGGCATCCCCTGGAGCGAAAAGCCTCCTCGCCACTGGCGGCCAGCTCCGAATCGATATCCGTAACCTGTGCGGCCTGTTGGGCGATCTGATCCGTGCGCTCTGCGACACGATCTGCGGTCCGCTGAGCCGCCTCGATGGCGCTGGTGGCTGGTTGGCCACGCTCCTGTTCTCCTCCGCAGCCCGCGACGAGCCATACGACAGGAGCGAGAAACACCATCCACCACCCGGCTCGGCGCGGCCGAACACGATCAGACCATCGATCGTGTGCCGCGCAGCACCTGTCCTCATTCATCTTCCGCATCTTCACACTTCGCTCTTTCCGTTGTGGGCGCCCTGGTCCATCCCCCGGATTACGTCTGCGATGGTCATGTCCGCGAAAAACTCCGTTGTGGCTCTCCGAACGACCTTCCAGCGCTCGTGCGCTGCACAGGGGTTTTCGTCCGAACACTCTTGCCGTCCCAGCAGGCAGCGCTGCCGCTCCTCCAGAGGCCCGAAAGGCGCCACGACGTCGGCTAGCGTGATTTCAGACGCCCGGCGCCCCAGTCGGAAGCCACCGTGTCGGCCGCGCTCCGACGCCACAACACCATGTCTCCCCAGTCGGTGGAGGATCTTGCTCAGGTAGTTGGCAGGAATGTCGATCGCTTCCGCGATCTCCGTCGTGCGGCTGGGACCATCGCTCTGATCGCGAGCCAGGTGCACCACCGCTCTCAGAGCGTATTCCTCGGTCTTCGATATCACGGACGGACTCTAGATTCGGCTTCGGTGGTCATGCGCCACTGCGCTAATACATGGTTTCTTCATGATAATATGATTTTTATGTGCCGCAAGACCCCTGTCTGCCGCCGCGGGTTCTTTCGTTACAGGCCTCCGTCGTCTACCATGTTTCCGCTGCGATCGGCGTTCAACGAGCTCCCGTCGGTGTCGCGCAGGTGTCGCGAATCCGTGCAAGGGTCGCCTCGATCGCGATCTCGGCAAGGAGGGCGAAGGGAGGGCGAGTTGATACTGAGGATGGCCACAGCTTTGAGGCGCCCCCGGCTTTTCGCCGTCTTGGTCGCCTCCTGTCTGGGGGTCGCGTGCGGCGGGGATTTGGGAAGTGCGGGTACCGGACCGCCCCCGTCGTCGAGCGAAATGCTGAGGCTTCCGCTCCGGGTGCACCTCCTGACTTCGCGATTGCCGCCGGTCCATTCCACCTTCGACGCCGCGACCGTGACCGCCTTGGTAGCCCGCGTGAACGAGATCTGGCGTCCAGCCGACGTCATGTGGGAGATCGAGTCGATCGTCCGGGAATTCGCTCAGTCGGAGGACGAGATCGAGGAGGTCCTGTTGGCGGGGCGACGGTTCAGCACGGGCGTGATCACAGCCGTCCTGCCAAAGGACCGACTGTTCGAGGAGGGGTGGGACGCTTTCGTTCTGCACGACCTCGTTAGCGCGGGGGGCTCGCCCGGCGTCTACCTGGCCTTCCTACCCGCGGCCGTCTCGTCCGAGGTGGATCCGGCTGGGCTTGATGACCCGGGGCGGATCCTGGCGCACGAGCTGGGTCATTCGCTCACGCTCCTGCACGTCGAGTGTACGCTGGCCGGGAACCTGATGGCTCCCTTGTGCGACTCGCACGATCGCACGCGGCTCACCGCCGAGCAGATCGCCCAGGCCCGCGAACACGCAAAGACCAGGCGCCCGGCCAAGTTCTGACGACGTCCACCCTTCGAACCAGCGCTCCAGCCGCTAGGCGTCGAGAGCCGGTTCATTCGAGCTCCCGGAGAGCCCCACGGAATCCGGAGGCGGCCAAGCCACCACATCGCGAAGATGTTGGCGCTGCTGGACTGGTTCGGGCGGCACACCAGCCCCACGTCGTGACCCTGTGAAGTGCGGCCCAGGGCATATCCCTCCGCGAGCTGGCTGACAGGTCAGAGGCTCGCTCCGCGATATGCCTTTGGGACCCTGTCAGGTGGTCGCGGTCGTCCACAGTGGCGCGTCGGGAACTGCGGCCGCACCTGCCACCTCGCCGTCGGTTTTCACGAACAGCCCGTAGAAGTACGTGCACTCGGCGATCACATCGTCTTCGTCCGCCGAAAGCACTGGTCCGTCCTTCATTGCGCCGACCAACCGGACGTGAACGTCTGAAAGCGCGATCGGTCGCTCGCCAGTGTTATGGACCTCGTACTCCGTCCCACCGGGTCTCGGGAGAGATATCGCGCCAGCGGCGATAGCGGCGCATCCCGCAGCGAGCCTCCGGCGCCGCGGAGGAGACCCCGCAGCGCACCGCGCGAGGAGGCTCCGAAGCATCGGGCGCCGGCAGCGAGCGGAGGGATACGCCGCGCGCCGCGGCTGCCGCCTCGCGAGGAAGACACCGTAGTGTGCCACCTCAGGAGACCGTGACCGGCTCCTCCTTTTCCGGTCGATTCTGGTACTTCTCCCACAGCCGCTCGTGCTTGTTGTCCAGGTCCGCCGGCATGCCCTTGATGAACACGTGCTCGATCCCCGTCTGGATCTCGAGCGGGTCGCCGTCGGTGACGATCAGGTTGGCCACCTTGCCGGGCTCGATGGAGCCGAGCCGATCCCCCACCCCGAGGATCTGGGCCGGGTTCAGAGTGATTGCCTCGAGCGCCGCCTCCTGCGGAAGTCCGAACGGCACCGCGTTCGCCGCCTCGTAGGGGAGCGTTCGGGAGTTGGAGGAACCGAACGTCGCGAACGCGATCTTCACGCCTGCCGCGTGCAGCTCGCCCGGCAACGTGTTCGGCTCGTCGTACGGATCGTCGCGCTCGGACGGCAGGCGCTGCACCGCGCCGAGGATCACCGGGATCTCTTTCGCGACCAGCGTCTCTTTCACCTCCCGGGCATCCCTCCCCCCGGCCAGGATCATCCGCAATCCGTGACGCTCGCTGAACTCGATCGCCCCCTCGATGCTCCGCTTGTCATTGGCGACCACGATGACGGGGAGCCCGCCGTCGAACACTCGAGCGAGTTGCTCGAGTTGCAGATCTCGCTCGACCCGATCCGATCCCGCGTCCATTGCCTGCTTGTAGTGTTTGGCGGCCTCGATCCACTCGTTGAGGTTCGCGACCGCCTCATCGTACTTCTCCTTCGCCTCCGTGAACGAGCTCTCCTTCATGCTGAAGGTCGCGAAGTCGAAGCTGCGCGTCTGAATCGTGGGCCAGGTGAGGACCATGGCGACCGACTTCTCGATCTCCATCTCCTCCACGGTCCAACCGTCCAGGTGAAGCAGCGTCGCCTGGCCCGGGATCCCGCCGCTGCCGCCTCCGCCACCGAAGAAGCCACCTCCGCCGCTCCCCGGTGCCGTGAGTGCGTGGGTAATCCCGTTCGCGCGGGCCACCGGCACGTGCTCGCTTGCCGGATGAATGGCCGTGTGCGCGTTCAGATGAGGATTGAACTGTCCCAGTTCGTTCTGGTCGTTCGTAGCCGGCACGGAGCCGACCTCGGTGAGACCGAGACGACTGAAGGCGTCCACCATGCCGGGATACACGTGCTTGCCTGCCGCGTCGATCACTTCGACGCCCGTGGGGACCGAGACGTCAGATCCCACCCCGACGATCCGACCGCCACGGATCAGAACCGTCCCCTGCTCGACCACGTCGCCGGCCACCGTATGGATCGTGGCGCCGGTGATCGCGTACTCGCCCCCCTGCGCAGCCAGTTGTCCGGCCGCGATCAGTAGCAGGGTCGAGGTTGCCGCGATCAGCCGCGACGTCACCCGTGAAAGGCTCGCGGTCCGCGCGCAGCTTCGTCTGATGCGCTTCATCGGGAACCTCCCTTCCGCTCCAACGCTGCCGACCGTCCCGTCTGACCCGGTTCCGTCGCAGCCACGTCTCCCTCCTCGGCCGCTTCCTCCTCACTCGCCTCGCCGAGCTGTCGCCTCAACCCCTCCTTCTCGGCCGCCATCTGCTGGCGCATCTCCGCGTCTCGCTCGACATCGAACACGATCTCGCCGTCGACGAACGTCGTCCGAACCTTGGCATACGAGCTGAGCGGATAGTTGTCGTAGATCACGAGATCGGCGTCCTTGCCGACCTCGATCGATCCGACCCGATCCTCGATCCGCAGTTGGATCGCCGGGTTCAGCGTGATGAGCCGGAGCGCCTCGTCTTCACTCAGACCGCCCCATTTCATCGTCTTTGCGGCCTCCTGATTCAGGTGCCGCACCTCCTCGGGACTGTCCGAGTTGATGGAGACAACCACGCCCCTTTGCGTCATGATGGCCGCATTGTGGGGGATCGCCTCGTAGGCCTCCATCTTGTAAGCCCACCAGTCTGAGAAAGTCGACGCCATGGCACCGTGTTCACGAATTTCGTCCGCGACCCGGTAGCCCTCCAGTACGTGCTGGAAGACCCCGATCCGAAAATCGAACTCTTCGGCCAGCCGCATGAGCTGGAGAATCTCATCCGCCCGATAGCAGTGGGCGTGCACGATGCGGCGTCCTTCCATGATCTCGACCAGCGGCTCCAGCTTGAGATCGCGAGCAGGCGGGATCGCCTTGCGGTCTCCCTCGGCGACACGACGCTCGTAGTCCTGCCACTTCGCCTGGTACTGCTGCGCCTCGAGGAACGCCATCCGGATCACATCCACCACGCCCATGCGCGTGGCAGGATAGCGCTCAGGGATGCCCGGAATGCCGCCGAAATTGGAGCGCTTCGGGTTCTCGCCCAGGGCGAACTTGATCGTGGGCACGACGTCGCGCATCAGCAGCCCCTCCGCGTCGGCGCCCCAGCGGTGCTTGATCACCGCGTTCTGACCACCGATCGGATTCGCACTCCCGTGCATGACATGCGATATCGTCACACCGCCGGCCGCCGACCGGTAGATGTTGATGTCGGTTGGATCGATGACGTCTTGAATGCGGACCATCGAGGATACCGCGACGCTCCCCTCGTTGATCGCGTCGGCCGCCAGGTGGGAGTGTGCGTCGATGATGCCGGGAATCACATACTTGCCGGTCCCATCGATGACGGTGGCTCCCCCCGGCACGTTCACGTCCGACCCCACCGCGGCGATCTTGCCGTCCCGGATCAGCACGGACCCGTTCTCGATCGTCCCGCCGGTGACCGTCATCACGGTCGCGTTCTGGATGACGATGGGGGCTTCCTGCGCCGTCGTTGGTGCCGTCCCGGCGAGCAGGAGCCCCACTCCGAGAACGCTGGAAGCGATCGCCGTCCGTCTAGCCGTCGGCCTCATCAGACACCTCCTCCGGGTCGCTCACCTGTGAAGTCCGTCGAGAAGCGGCCGCCGAACGACACCGTCCCGCGCAGCTCTTCTCGCTCGATCGTTCCCATGTAGGTCACTTCGAACGTGCGACCACCCATCGAGGTGCTCGCCACGAAGCGGAAGGAATCGCCGCTCACCCAACCCTCCGTGATGGTGGACTCGCCGCGGTCGCTCGTCAGAGTCCCGGACAGCGTGCCGTCCTCGGCCATCTCCAGATCGGCCGTCACCTCCTGGGTCCGCTGCGGCGTCGGTATGGTGAGCAGCCAGCGACCGCTCACGTCGACCGTCGGTGGCTCGCTCGGGCGCTCTGCTTCCAGCTCCTCGAACTTCTGGCCGTCGACGAAGACCATCTTCACCTTCGTGTCCTCGTCCAGCAGGTCTCCATCGGTCACGACCAGATTCGCGATCTTGCCCGGCGCGATGCTTCCCATGCGATCCGCCACGCCGAAGATCTCGGCGGGGCCCAGCGTCATCGCGCGCAGCGCAGCCTCGCGCGGCAGGCCGTTCTCGATCGCCGTGTTCACCTTCCGGATCACTTCCCTCGGGCTGGCCAGACCGGCCGAGTAGAACGCCCACGTGACACCCGCCTCGTGCAGGCGTGCAGGGGTTGTCGGTGCGTTCGCCCGGCGCCTAAGGGATTCCAGTGCTTCCTGTGACTCCGGGTCCACGTCCCGACCGCGCTCCGGCCAATCGAGGCTGACCAAAACCGAGACTCCGCTCGCCGCCAGCTCGTCGGCGATGGCGTACGCGTCGTGCGCCCCGGCCACCACGGTGCGCGCCCCCACATCGGCACCCAGCTTCACGGCACGTCGGATCTCCCGCTTCTCCACGCCTGGCAAGATCGTCGGCCAGCCCTCCTGGATGGACCGCTGGATCGGCTCGAGCGCGCGATCATACCTGGGACGTTCGCGTCCGCTCGGGTTCGCTTCGTAGGCGGCAGCGTAGCGGGCCTGATGCTCGGCGTCGGCGTACAGCTGCTTCACGTACGAGATCACCCCGAACAGCGAGCCCGGAAAGGAACGAAAACCACCCGGCGAATCCATCGTGATCCTCAGCGCGGCGGGTGTCTTCACAACCATTTCCCGCTCGTCACCGGCCAGGTTCACGATCGCTGCCTGACCCGTCACGATCCCGCCGTCCGGCACGATCACGGCCGAGGTGAAGCCGCCCTTTCGCCAGCGCTCGATCGCGTCGCTTTCCGGATCCAGCAGATCCGCCGCGTTCGTCCACGGCGTGGTGGCGGGGCGATCCTCGGGGCCCTCGGCGATATCCTGCCCCTGGCCGGGGAAGGAGAAACCGCCAGCTCCTCCCGGCCCACCACCATCCTCCTCGTCCGGCGCCCGGACCCCTACGCTGGACATGCCGTCGAACAGACCCGGGTACACGGTGAGGCCCGACCCGTCGATCACCCAGGCCTCGGGCGGGATCGGCACTCCGACGCCCACGGATTCGATGAGCCCCTTCGCGATCACGACGGTGCCGTCTTCGATCACCGAGCCGGATACGGGCACGATCCGGACGTTCTGTATCGCGTAAAAGGCGGGAGGATTGGGGGTGTCGCTGGGTCGCTGCGCCACGATCGACTCGGGGAGGGACGCGACGGCGGACAGCACGGCCAGCACAGCCACGGTTCGCCGTGTGCAGCGGGCCCGCGACGCAGACTTCTTCGCGGGGGACAGTCGGTTCCTTGCCACTTCCATCTCCTGTCAGGTTGGTCTTCGGCAGCGGGGACCCACACTTGCCCGGTGCCTGCTCTCTATCACACGACGACAGACATGAATGTCGAAAGGCTCGCGGTGTCTCCCGAAGCGAGCCTCGGCCGCAGAGGCGCGAGCGGCATGTCGCGAAGCGAGCCTCCGACCCCGTCGGCCAGCTCGCGGAGGGACATGTCGCGCGCCGCTGTCACACGGCCGCCAGCTCGCGCAGCGAGATACCGCAGCGTTACGGCGGGTCCAGCCGCACGAGCCGCTGCTGAAGCAGCATGCGCAGGAACGTGCCGAGCCGCTCCTCGACCGGCTCGATCGCCTCGCCGAACTCCTCGCGCAGGGCATGGCAGACATCACGGCAGGATCTTTCCCCGTCGAATTGGCGCCAGGAGAAGCTACCGACATCGTCGAGGCGAACGCGTCTGGCTGCCATCAGGTAGGCGAGCTGCTGGCCCACGCCACGTAGACCCGAGGCCGTCGGGCGCGGGCGCTCGACCACGACGCGCGTGCCCACTTCACGCCACTCCGCAAGGCGGGTGGGTGAAAAACCCAGCAGCTCCGGCGTCTCCGAAGCGGCCGGTCGAACCGTGGCTCGCCGGCCACCCCAGGGACGCTGCTTCGCGCGACGCAATGCTTCTCTAGAGGTCTTCCAGCCCGGCTCCTACTGTGCGCCTCCGGCGCGTTCCCGCATCTTCCGGAGCGGGAAGACAACGAGGAGATAGACCATCGCCGGGAAAGCGATCAGGCTGAGCCAGAAGCTCGGCTCCCCGGCCGGCGTCAGCCGTTCCTTCAGACTTACGAGGAACGGAATGAAGTCTCCGCCCATCAGCAAGAACGCGAGGACGACAGCCATCAACGATTCGCCGGCGATGAATCCAGAGGACAGCAACACGCCCGTATTGCGGGCCCGCGTCCGATCCTCTTCCTTCGCCTTACCCGCGTCGAGCCGCCTCTCGAGCAACCAGCGGATCACTCCGCCCACGAAGATCGCAGCAGTCGAGTAGAACGGCAGATACATGCCCACCGCGATCAGCATCGGCGACGGAGCCTTGATCAGAATGAGCCCGAAGGCCAGCACGATGCCGACGATGACGAGCGGCCACGCCATCTGGCCACCCACGATCCCGTTGGCCATCAGTGCCATCAGTCCCGCCTGTGGTGCCGGCAGCTCGGCCGACCCGATCGTGTACGCCTCGTGCAGCGCCATGACGGCGAAGGCCAGCACGAGCGAAGCCACGATCACGCCGACGATCTCGCCCACCTGCATGCGCCACGGCGTGCCGCCGAGGATATGACCGACCTTGAGGTCCTGCATCATGTCGCCCGCGATTCCCGCGGTGCAGCAGACCACGCCGGCCACGCCGAGCACGCCCGCCACGCCCTGCACGTTGACGACGCCGATCGCGACCATCAGCACGGCGGCGATGAGCAGAGCGCTCAGTGTGAGCCCGGAGATCGGATTGTTCGAGCTGCCGATCAGCCCCACCAGGTAGCCGGCGACGGCGGCAAACAAGAAGCCGAGCACCACCATGACGGCGGTGAGGATCGCCGCACCCCCCACAGAGCGGGTGAAGAAGAAGTAGAGCGCGAACGTCGCGACGGCCATCACCGCGATCGCCGGGATGATGCGCGAAAAGCTGAGGTCGATTTCGGTACGCTCGGCGGCCTTCGCTTCCCCCTTCACACTGATGTCACCGAACGCCTTCCCGATCCCCTTCACGAGGGCATCTTTCAGGCTGTAGAGCGTGTAGAAGGCGGCCACGATCATCGTGCCCACGGCGAGCGGCCGGATCTGTCTGGACCACACCTCGTTGGCGAGGTCGGTCAGCGACGCGCTCCCGCCGACCGCAGCGGAGAGACCCGGGTTGAGGAACAGGGCGAGTGGCACGAGCACGAGCCAGCCCATCACGGCGCCACTGAACAGGACCGCCGCCACCCTTGGCCCGACGATGAAGCCTACGCCCATGAGGGCCGGCGAGGCGGACGGTGTGGCGACCAGCATGCCGCCCGCGTACTCGATTCGCTCTCCGAGCATTTCGATCGACGACCGGCCGAAGTTGAACACGGCCTGCGTCCGTTCTTCGATGAAGTGGATGCCGTTGGAGTTCTTGAACAGCTCCCACAGCCCCGCGAGGCCCATCGCTCCGAAGACGTACTTGGCGCCCGTTTCCCCTGCCTGACCCGCTTTCACGATCTCGGCGGCCGCGACGGACTCGGGAAACGGAAGGTCGGCCTCGACCACGAGCGTGCGTCTCAGCACGATGACGAACAGAACGCCGAGCAGTCCGCCGACCAGCATGATCAGCGTGCTCTCGCCGTAGTGGAGGTTCTCCCAGGCACCGGCGATGATGAAGGCCGGCAGCGTGAAGATGGCGCCCGCGACGAGCGCCTCGCCGACCGAGGCGGTCGTGCGCGCGATGTTCTCCTCCAGGACCGTGCCCTTGAAGGGTCGGAGCGCGGCCATCGCGACGACGGCAGCCGGGAACGTCGCTGCCACCGTGAGACCCGCTTTCATCCCGATGTACGCGTTTGCCGCGCCGAGCACGATCGCCATCAACACCCCAAGGAACAGAGCCTTGAAGGTGAGCTCGGCCATGTGAGTTGTGCCCGATACGTAGGGCTCGAACTTCTGATCGCTCATCCGGCCTCCTCCGTGGACGAGTTTCCCCTCGGACGATAACGTGCAGGAAGCTGTGCGCATGCGTCGCGATGCGCCAGTGGAACCGCCCGAAATCGCAGGCCGCCCATCCCGGAGGAGATCCGATGACATTCGTGTCCGAGCTCGAGCCGCAATCTCTGTGGGCCCATTTCGATCAGATCCTCACGATCCCACGCCCCTCGAAGGACGAAGCGAAAGCCCGCGAGTACGTGATCGCCGTCGCCGAGCGAAACGGCCTCGAGTACGAGGTGGACGCGGCCGGCAACACCGTGGTGAGGAAGCCCGGCGCTGGCGGGCGCGAGAACGTGCCCGCCACCATCCTCCAGTCCCATCTCGATATGGTCCAGGAGAAGAACTCGGGGGTCGCGTTCGATTTCGCGACCGACGCGATCGAGGCCGTGCGCGAAGATGGCTATCTGACGGCGAACGGCACCACGCTCGGCTCCGACAACGGGATCGGCGTCGCGGCCATGCTCGCGATTCTGGAGGAAGACCGCCTGGCGCATGGTCCCCTGGAGCTCTTGTTCACGGTGGACGAGGAAACGGGACTCACCGGCGCGGCGAGCCTGGAGCCCCACATGCTGACGGGGCGCCGTTTGCTCAACCTCGATTCGGAGGAGGAGGGGGTGATCACGATCGGCTGCGCGGGTGGCGCCGACGTCCACCTCCATCTGCCGGTGAAGGTGGAAGCCGTGCCCGCCGGGGCGACGGCGCTCACGGTCCGGATGACCGGCCTGAAAGGTGGGCATTCCGGGGTGGACATCCACCTGCAGCGTGCCAACGCGATCAAGACGCTCGCCCGGGCGCTGTACGCGGTATCCCTGGAGGAATCGTTCCGGCTCGCTTCCTTCCAGGGAGGGAACGCACACAACGCGATCCCGCGGGAGGCTTCGGCGACCGTCGTGCTCGAAGACGGCGGATCGGCCGACCGGCTCGGTGAGCTGCTCGCCGCCCAGGGTGACGCGATTGCCGCGGAGTTCCAGCCGATCGATCCTGGTGCGAGCCTGGAGGTCTTCCCGTCCGAGGAGGTCGGCTCGGCGATGGACGCAGCGTCCACGGCGACGACGCTGGGCCTGCTGAACGCCCTACCCCACGGCGTCATGTCGATGAGCTACGACATCCCGGGACTTGTGGAGACGAGCACGAACCTGGCCGTCGTGACGCCGAACGGCGGCGAGCTGGACATTCTGCTCAGCAGTCGAAGCTCGGTCGATTCGGCGCTGACGGCTCTGAATCAGCGGATTCGGGCCGCCGCGTCGCTGGTTGGGGCAGGCGTGGACGAGGGGGGCGGCTACCCGGGCTGGCAGCCCGACGTGAGCTCGCCATTGCTGGGGACGGTGAAGGAGGTCTACACGGAGATCCTCGGCGAGCCGGAAGTGGGGGCTGTGCACGCGGGCCTCGAATGCGGGATCATCGGCGAGAAGATCGAAGGGATGGACATGGTCTCGTTCGGGCCACAGATCGAGTTCCCTCACTCGCCGGACGAACGGGTCGAAGTCGACTCGGTGGCCAAGTTCTACCGCGTACTCTGCTCGGTCCTGGAGAGGCTGGAGTAGCGTGAGTGGCTGGAGGCGCGTGAGAGGCTGGAGGCGCTCGATTGGCCCGAGACGCGACGGAGAATCGAGAATGAATCACCCGCCTGTGGCACGCCCCGGCCGGTTGCCGTGGCTCGCCGGAATGCTGGTGGTGGCGATCGCCGGATTCGTGCCCGCGCCTGCCCGCGCGCAGACGGAATCGGAGCTCCGGGACGTGGTCACCCGTTTCACGCTCGATCGCGAAGCTTTGGGGCGACGCTGGGGTCTCGACTACTCGGAGGCGCGGCGGGAGCGCCTGCGCGACTTCCACCGCGAGTGGCAGGCGCGGCTGGCCGAAGTCGACTTCGACGCCCTAGGGCTGGAGGGCCGAATCGACCACGTGTTGCTCGGCACCGAGCTGCGGTTCGCCCTCGAGCTGCTCGACAGGGAGGAACGACTCGCCCGCGAGATGCAGACCTTTCTCCCCTTCTTCGACACGATCGTTGCGTTGGAGGAAGCGCGTCGCGCGTTCGAGCCGGTCGATCCGCCCGTCGCTGCCGCATCTTTGGCGACGCTGCCCGAGAAGATCGACGACGCACGTAAGGCGTTGGAGGAGACCCTGCAGGGTGAGGGGGATACCCCGAGCCGCGCCGATCAGTCCGGCCTCTCACGCATCGTGGCGCTCCGGGCCGTCCGGGCGCTGGAGGGACTGCGCGCCACGCTCGAGACTTGGTTCGACAACTACGCGGGCTACGACCCCCTGTTCACGTGGTGGGTCGCCGAGCCGTACGAAAAGGCGGACGAATCGATCGACGCGTATCTCGCCTTTCTGAAGGAGAAGGTCGTCGGCTGGAAGGAGGGGGAGGATGAGCCCATCGTCGGTGACCCGATCGGTGTGGAGGGGATGCGAGGGGATCTGGTCCACGAGATGATCCCCTATACGCCCGCCGAGCTGATCGCGATCGCTGAGAACGAGTTCGCCTGGTGCGAGGCCCGCATGCTGGAAGCGTCGCGCGAGCTCGGCTTCGGGGAGGATTGGAAGACCGCGCTCGAGCACGTGAAGACGCTACACGTCGAGCCCGGCCGTCAGGACGACCTCGTGCGAGAGCTCGCGGTCGAAGCGGTCGACTTCCTGGAAGCGCAAGACCTCCTGACGATTCCGCCGCTGGCCAAGGAAGTGTGGCGGCTGGAAATGATGTCGCTAGAAATGCAGAAGGTGGCGCCCTTCTTCCTGGGTGGCGAGGTGATCCGGGTTTCCTTCCCCACCGACCAGATGCCGCACGACGACAAGTTGATGAGCATGCGCGGCAACAACATCCACTTCTCGCGCGCCACGGTGCAGCACGAGCTGATCCCGGGCCATCATCTGCAGGGCTTCATGACACGTCGCTACAACGCGCACCGAAGTCTCTTCTCCACCCCGTTCTGGGGCGAGGGCTGGGCGCTCTACTGGGAGATGCTCCTGTGGGACCTCGGTTTCCCGCAGACGGCCGAAGACCGCGTGGGGATGCTGTTCTGGCGCATGCACAGGGCTGCCCGGATCATCTTCTCGCTCGGTTTCCATATGGGTGAGATGACGCCGCAGGAGGCCATCGACTTTCTCGTGGACCGGGTCGGACACGAACGGGCCAACGCGACCGCCGAGGTGCGTCGTTCGTTCAACGGCAGTTACTCGCCCCTCTATCAGGCGGCCTACATGCTCGGCGGGCTGCAGATCCGGGCGTTGCACGAGGAGCTCGTGAGCTCGGGCCGCATGACGAATCGCGAATTCCACGACGCGATTCTGCAGGGCGGCCGTATGCCGATCGAGATGGTTCGAGCGCGCCTCCTCGGAGAGCCGCCGGAGAGAAACTTCGTCGCGTCCTGGCGCTTCTACGGCGACCCATGAGATCGGAGTCGGAGCCGGAGTTCGTTAGCGGCAACCCGGCGACGGGCCGGATCGTCGAGACGTTCGCCAGCCTCGACGAAGCGGCGCTGGACGCCTACCTGACGCGAGCCGCGGAGACGTTCCATGTCTACCGCAGACTTCCGGAGAATGACCGGGCGCAGTATCTGCGTGAGGTCGCACGACTCCTGACCCAGGAGAAGTCGTCACTGGCGTCGCTGATGACCTCCGAGATGGGGAAGCCCATCTGGGCCGCCGTCGCGGAGGTCGAGAAATGCGCCTGGGTGTGCGACTACTACGCCGCATTCGGCGCCGACTACCTGGCGGACGAGCTGGTCGACACGGGCACGAAGAGGAGCTGGGTCCGCTACGATCCGCTCGGGCCGGTGCTCGCGATCATGCCCTGGAATTTTCCGTTCTGGCAGGTGTTTCGGTTTGCGGCCCCGGCACTGATGGCCGGCAACGTCGCCCTGCTCAAGCACGCGCCCAACGTCCCGCGCTGCGCGCTGGCGATCGAAGAGGTCTTCGGGGCCGCCGGCCTCCCCGGCGGAGCCTTCCAAAACCTGTTCGCCGCGGTGGACGACGTCCCGGCAATCCTCGGGGACCCGCGCGTGCGAGCCGCGACCCTCACGGGGAGCGTGAGAGCCGGACGGGCCGTCGCGGCGGTGGCGGGCCATCACATCAAGCCGATCGTGCTCGAACTGGGCGGGAGCGACCCGTTCATCGTGATGCCGAGCGCGAATCTCGAGGCGGTGGTCGAGACGGCGGTAGAGGCGCGTATCCAGAACAGCGGTCAGAGCTGCATCGCGGCGAAACGATTCCTCGTGGCGGAGGCGGTAGCCGAGGAGTTCGAAGCGCGGCTCGTAGACCGGATGCGAGACCTGCGCGTGGGCGATCCGACCGACGAGAGCGTCGAGGTCGGTCCGCTGGCCAAGGAGGAGATCCTCGTCGAGCTCGAGCGCCAGGTGTCTGAGTCGGTGGCTGCCGGGGCGCGTGTGCTGACCGGGGGCCAGCGGCTGGACGGCCCGGGTTGGTACTACCCGCCCACCGTGCTCGCCAACGTGCCGCTCGACTGTCCGGCGTCCCGTGAGGAGCTGTTCGGACCCGTGGCCGCGCTGTTTCAGGTGCGAGACCTCGACGAGGCGATCGAGCGAGCGAACGACACGGCGTTCGGACTCGGGGCCTCCGCCTGGACGAACGACGAGGACGAGCAGCGACGCTTCGTGGAAGAGCTGGACGCCGGTTCCGTGTTCATCAACGCCATGGTCGCGTCAGATCCGCGGCTCCCCTTCGGCGGCGTGAAGGACTCCGGCTTCGGACGCGAGCTGGGCAAGCACGGGATCCGCGAATTCGTGAACGTCAAGACGGTGTCCGTACAAAGCAGTTGAGCCATCGCCCTGAAGCGATTGCGTGGCAGGGACTTGGAAAGCGCACTGTCGCGTCCAGCCGAGCCACAAGGAGGGACCCATGTACACACGTCGGCGCTTCCTCGGCGCCATCGGCATGCCGGCCGCCGCTGTGGGCGCGACGGCCTTTCTACCGGCCCACCCTCTTCGCTGGGAGCGTCTGCTGGAGACCGCGGCGGACCTCGCGGCCACTCCGGGAACGCCGGAGGAGATCGCCGGGCAGGAGGGCTTCTGGGAGGAGATTTCGCGGGCGTTCACGGTCGACCGCAGCCTCGTCAACCTGAACAACGGGGGAGTCAGTCCGTCTCCCGCCTACGTGCAGGAGGCCATGCAACGCCACCTCGACTTCTCGAACAAGGCGCCGACCTACACGATGTGGCGCATTCTGGAACCGCAGCGAGAGGCGGTTCGACAGCGACTCGCGCGGGAGTGGGGTGTCGATCCGGAGGAAGTCGCGATCACGCGGAACGCCTCCGAGAGCCTCCAGATCTGTCAGTTCGGCTACGACCTGAAGCCGGGAGACGAGATCCTCACGACCAATCAGGATTACCCGCGCATGATCACGACCTTCAAGCAGCGGGAGGCGAGAGAGGGGCTGGTTTTGCGCGAGTTCTCGATTCCGGTCCCGGCCGAGGATGACGACGAGATCGTGCGTCTGTTCGAGGAGAACATCGGGCCGAACACGCGGCTGATACTCATGTGCCACATGATCAACCTTACGGGTCAGATTCTTCCCGTACGCCGCGTCGTCGCGATGGCGCGAGAGCGAGGGATCCCCGTGATCGTGGACGGCGCGCACGCTCTGGCCCACTTCGACTTCAAGATCTCGGACCTCGAGTGCGACAACTACTCGGTGAGCCTGCACAAGTGGCTCTTCGCCCCGCACGGCACGGGACTCCTGTACGTGAGACGCGACAAGATTCCCGAGGTGTGGCCCCTCATGGCGGCCCCGTGGGAGATGCGGGAGGACATCCGCAAGTACGAGGAGATCGGGACCCACCCGGCCGCCAACTTTCTCGCGATCGCGGAAGCGCTCACGTTTCACCAGCTGATCGGCGGCACGCGAAAGGAAGCGCGGCTCGTCTACCTGCGGGACTACTGGGCCCGCAGGCTGCTCGAGCACGAACGGGTTCGGCTGCATACGAGCCTCGAGCCGGGATTTGCGTGCGGGATCGCCACGGTCGAGATCGAAGGAGTCGAGCCGGGCGCGCTCAACACCTGGTTGTGGCAGGAGCATCGCATCATCACGACGCCGATCACGCATGCCGAGTTCCGTGGGTCGAGGATCTCGCCCAGCGTATATACGACGCTCGAGGAGCTGGATCGCTTCGCGGAGGCGATGGAACACGTCGCGGACCACGGCCTTCCGGCCTGATGAGCCGCTTCGCCCCCGGCCTCCGGTTCATGGTCGGGGCCGCGTTCTTCTTCAGCCTGATGAGCCTCCTGGTGAAGGCAGTGGGGCAGCGGCTGCCCAGCCAGGAGATCGTTCTGTGGCGTGGAATCGTCACGGTCGTCCTCAGCTACGCGGCACTCAAGCGCGCCCGCGTATCCGCGCGTGGTACACCGGGTAAGAGACGACTGCTCATCCTGCGCGGTCTTCTCGGATTCGGAGCCCTGAGCTGCTTCTTCTACGCCGTCGTGCACCTGCCTCTCGCCGACGCGACCGTCATCCAGTACACGAACCCGGTGTTCACCGCCCTGATCGCCGCCGCCGTGCTAGCCGAGCCGATCGGGGCCCGGGAGCTCCTGGCGGTGCTCATCAGCCTGACCGGTGTGACGCTGATCGCCAGGCCGGGCTTCCTGTTCGAGGCCGGTGCGGCTCCCCTCGACCCGGTGGCGGTCACCGTCGCGCTGGCCGGAGCGATCCTGAGTGCCGCCGCCTACGTCACGGTGCGACGGCTCGGTAGAACGGAGCATCCGCTCGTCATCGTTCATTATTTCTCGATCATCGTCGTGCTCGGCTCTCTGCCCATCGCGAGCCCCGGCATGCTGTGGCCGACGGGCATCGAGTGGGCGGGGCTCGTGGGCGTGGGTGTGACGACCCACATTGCGCAGGTGTATCTGACGAAAGGGCTGGCCGCCGAGCCCGCCGGCCGCGCCATGGCGGTCGGCTACGTACAGATCGTGTTCGCGGCGGTGCTCGGCGCGATCTTCTTCACGGAGTTTCCCGGTGTGCTCGGAGTCGCGGGAGCGGCCCTGGTAATCGGGAGCACTCTGTGGCTGGGACGCGGACGAAAGTGATCGACGCTTCGGCACTCAAGGACGCTCGCAGGCTGCTGGAGGGAGCGCGGGAAGTGCTGGTTGTGACCGGAGCCGGCATCAGTGCCGACTCCGGCGTGCCCACCTTCAGGGGCCCCCAGGGCTTGTGGAAACGATACCGCCCGGAGGAGCTGGCGACGCCCCAGGCGTTCGCACGGGACCCCTGCCTGGTATGGGAATGGTACGGGTGGCGGCGAGCTAAGGTCGCTGCGTGCAGGCCCAACGAGGCGCACTTCGCGCTTGCCCGCTGGGGCCGCCGTCGCGAAGGCGTCCGCATTGTGACCCAGAACGTGGATGGACTGCACGCGCTGGCGGCCGCTGAGGTCACAGAGGAGGCAGACGAAGAAGCCCTGTTGGACGCGCGGGAGTCGGGGACGGGTGCTCCGACCGATCCTGTGGATCCCGCCGCACCGCTCGAGCTGCACGGATCGCTGTTCCGCGTCCGCTGCACACGCTGTCCGGAGCGCTATTCCCACCGGGACCCGATCGAGGCGGAGTCCGAAGACTCCCTGCCCTCCTGCCGAACGTGTGGGGCCCTGGTCCGGCCCGATGTGGTGTGGTTCGGAGAGGCGCTCCCGGCCGACATCCTCGGCGAAGCGTTCGGTTTGGCCGAGCGCGCGGATGCGTGCCTCGTGATCGGAACGAGCGCCGTGGTCCAGCCGGCGGCCAGTCTGCCGGCCTTGACTCGCTCGCGTGGTGGAAACGTGATCGAAGTCAACCCGGAACCCACCCCGCTCAGCGGGCTCGCGACGGTGAGCCTCAGAGCGGGTGCGGCGAAGGCCACACCCCCGCTGCTCGATCCGGTCTAGTCCGTTCGCTTGTCGGCGGGCCCGGCCCCGTGACGGCTCAGCGGGTCGGACGCAGACGCACGATCAGATCGTCAGCCGCCCCAGGGCTGGCCCGGCCGTCCCGGTTGCTCGTCGACACGGGCGACACCCGCCAGGCAGAGGGTAGCCGCGGTCTTCATGCGTTCAGCCATTCGTCGATCAGTCGACGTGCGATCGATGGCCGGGGCGGCAGGCGCATCTCTCCCGCGGCGGTGAGCTTCCGAAGCTCTTCTCGCTCGCACCATCGCGCGTCCTCCAGCTCCTCGTGATCGACCTCCAGGGCCCCCGCTCGATAGGTCGCCGTAAACCCCAGCATCAGTGAGGAGGGAAACGGCCACGGCTGCGAGGAATGGTAGCGAACGGAATCGATCTCGATGCCCGTCTCCTCGGCCACCTCCCGTTCCACCGCCTCTCCGACACTCTCGCCCGGTTCCACGAATCCGGCGAGAGCGGAATAGTACGCACGCGGCCACGGTTGCTGCCGGGTGAGAAGGCAGCGGTTGTTGTCTGTGACCAGAACGATGATGGCAGGATCGGTGCGAGGGAAATGCGACGCACCGCAGTCGGCGTTCCTGCAGCGACGGACGTGGCCGCCCTGCCGACTCCGCGTCGGACTTCCGCACAAACCGCAGAACCGATGTCGCACGTGCCAGTAGATCATGCCACGGGCATAGGCGAGCACCGACCCCTCCGCCGGGTCCAGCAGAGCCGCCACTCGCCGGAGGTCCGCGAATTCGCCATGCGCCGGCAGGTCAGCGGTTACTTCGACGGCGAAGTACACGGTGTCCCCGACAATGCCCAGGAATACGGGCCCCGTGGCGGCCTCCGCTTGCAGGTCGGGATGGCCGCCCGGCAACCAGACTGCACGCGGATTCTCGTTCCCGGTCAGCAGGTTCCGGGTCTTCCGGATGGGCACGATGCGGCTTCGCGGATCGCTGAACCGAGTGGCCAGCCAACCTTCATCGGCGCGGCGCTTCGGAGCGCGATCCAGCGTCCCTCCTGCAAACAGATTGCGCGGTTTCACGCCGTTTCGTTCCTCCATAGGTTGGCTTTCGCGATTCCGCTTACCCCCGTTGAC
>JBDHLB010000083.1:0-11040 GCA_039586095.1 Gemmatimonadota bacterium | reverse complement strand
GGCGTAAGCCGCCAGAATCGGGCGCATCAGCTCCACGCTTCCCAGGTCGCACGCGCCCCGCCCGAATAGCACGACGAGCACGAGATCGCCGAACAGGATCAACACAACCGCCGAGGGCAGCACGAAGAAGAGAATCTTGAACAGCCCATCCACCAGGCGCCGACGCAGCGCGTCAGCGGCCGTTTCGCGTGACATCTCCGGGAGTGCGGCGGTGGCCACCGCGACCCCGAACACGGCCAGCGGCAGGTAGGCGACGCGCTGGGCGTAATAGAGACCCGCAATCGCCCCGACGGGCAGCAGGCTGGCGAGCACGATGTCGATCAGGCTGGAGAGCTGAAACACGCCCTGGCCGGCCGCCACCGGTCCGGCGTTGCGGACGACGCGCCGTACTGGCTCCCAGGCGAGATCGAGGGTCGGCTTGATGCTGCCAGCCAGCCGCCGCGCCACAGGGAGCTGAACGCCGAACTGCAGGAAGCTGCCCACCAGCGTGGACCATGCGAGGACGTGGATCAGTGGCGTCCAGCCCCGTCGTGCGCCAATCAGCAAACCGGCGATCTGCGCCAGGTTCCAGAGCACCGGCGCGACATACGGCAGAAAGAAACGCCGGTGACTGTTGAGCACGCCGAGGCACCAGGCGGCCAGGATCATCACCCCCGCCATCGGGAAGAGGATCCGAACCAGGTGTGTGGTGAGGCTCGCCGCCTCCTCGTCGAACCCGGGCGCCACGAGACGCGTGAGGAGAGGCGCGGCGAGGACGCCGAGCGCCGCCAACAGGCTCGCCAGAGTCACCACGGCGCCGAGCACCCCCCGGGCGATACGCGGCGCAGTCGTCTGTTCTTCTCCCTCGAGCGCGGCGCTGTAGACAGGAACGAAGGCCGCGGACAGGGTCCCTTCCCCCAGCAGGTTCCGGAGGATGTTGGGTATCCGCAGCGCTGCCGTATAGGCATCCACGGCCAGACCTGTGCCGAAGAAGTACGCGATGGTCATATCGCGCAGGTAGCCCGTGGCCCGACTGATCAAGATCCCGGAGCCGACCGAGACGGCGGATCGGGTGGTGGACGGATTCATGGTCGGGGTCGGACGCGGCCGCCAAAACGGAGGGGCGCGCCCGGGGGGCTGTGAGCGGAGGTCAACACCGCCCTACGAGCCGGGCTCGGAATCCGGCGGACTCTCAGGGGCCTCCAGTCGCCTCGTCTCGTCCTTCTTCCCCTCGATGAGCGAATGGAGGAACTCCGATTCTTCCTTGAGACTCTCGACCGTCTCGCTCAGATAGCGTAACTCGCCCTCGAGCGCCTCGACTCGCGGTCCGAGGCTCCCCTGCTCTTCCTCTCCAGCTGAAATGCGACGCGCCAGCGCCTGGCCGACGGGCGAGTCGATGACGATCGCCAGCACCGGAATGAGAATGATCAGTATGAGAACGAACGCGAAGACGGTCATCCTGGCGTCCCTCTGAAGCTTCTTCGACGGCCTGGAGCCCCGACCGCCGATCTCGGGGCCATACTACGTGCCGGCTCGTACCCCAGCAACGAGCGAGCGCTTCGTCCCGGACCAGGGGGATACGTCCCCTCGGAGACCATGACCTTGCCTCCTGTTACCCGGCGGGGGCGCTCTCGTCACCCTCCAGGCTCTCACGGACGGATTCCTCGAGCTGGCCGACCAACTCGGGGCCATAGCGAGAGAGAAAGTAGAACGGACTCTGCACCCGTTCCTGAGGCCGTCCCTCCGGGAAGAGGTGTTGGACGCAGCGATGGACCTGAGCGATGGCTGTCTGCTGTTCCTCTTTCACCCGGCGGTCGATCTGCCTCTCGACGCCGTCGACCACATCCCACGCCTTCTTCGACGCTTTGCTCACCGAGGCGAGAACGCCTGGCAAGGCCTCTCTCACGACCTCCTCGAGGTCTTCGAACCTCCGGCCCAGCTCATCCCGAAGCGCTCCGAGCGCGGCATCGAGGTCGTCGGCTCTCGCGGCGCGGGTGAGCCTCGCGACGATCGGGTCCGCGCCGTCGGCCAGTTCGTCCGGATCCAGACTCAGTTTCGTCAGTATCCGGTCGATTTTGCGCTCCACAATCGTGAGTGACGTGCGAGGCACGACGTTGGGGAACGGGACGCCGAACCGCTGGAAGAGGCCCGTAAGCTGCGCCCAGTAGGCGATCTCGCCAGGTCCGAGAACCGTGGAGTGCACGGGCATCAACCACGACTCCAGGACCGGACGCAGCTCGACGTTGGGGCTGAAGTCGGCCGGCGAGTCCTCCAGCCACGCCTGCAGCTCGGGTAGCGGCAGTTCCTTTCCCCCACGACCAAGACGAGCCGTCTCATCCGCGAGATACAGGCGCACACGACGTCTTCCGGTATCGACGAACAGCGGAGCGGCATCGGGAAGAAGAGGTATGCGAGGCTCGTAGCCCGCCCGCCGCACGGCCTCCGTGGCCTCGGCGAGTCGCTCTTGCGCCGCGGCGCTTTCCTGGAGCACCCGCCGAAACAGAGGTGCGGAGGCCTCTTTCACCGCCGTCGACGCCGCGTCCACCCAGGCGTAGGAGTGACCGGCCAGGACACCCCTCAACGCACCGGCAAAAGCCTGACCGAACGTGACGCTCGGCCCGTAGTGATCCGCGAGCAGCTGCCGGCACGGTCCCACGAATTCCGAGAGCGGGAGCAGCTCGCCCAGTCGCTCACGCGCCTTACCGGTCGAATTCGGGAGCCGGGTCGCCCCGACGGCCCGATTCGCACGCCCGTCGGGCGCCTGCACACGGACCGCGTGCACCACGTCCTCGGAATCCAGAAGCCGCGTGACGCCGATTTCCTCCCAATCGTGGTCGTCGGAGGCGACCCAGAATACGGCCAGGCAGGGTCGACCCGTCCGCTCTTCGAGCCGACGGGCCGTCTCGATCGCGGTCAGCGCCTTGTACAGCACGTACATCGGGCCGAGAAACAGGACGGGTTGCTGCCCGGTCGTGACCAGCGATCCTTCGCCGGCCAGGATACGATCCAGTTTCTCGCCGGCCTCGGGATCCGACGTGCCGAAGCCGGAAGCGGTCAGGCGCGTCCTCGACGCATCATAGGGTTTGTCGGCGTGCGTGCCCTCGTCCCCCGACTCACTGGTCGGGCGGAGCAGCCGGCGCGCGGCAGGCTCGCCGGTCACGAAGTCTCCGGGCAGCGTACCGGAGGGAGCCAGCTTCCGATGGAGGATGCGCGGCCGGGCGCTCATTCGGCCCGCCCTACGAGAAGTAGCCGCGACGCCGCGTCATCGTGCGCGCGACCGTCGTAGTCGCCGAAGCGATCCGTCGTACGGAGGCCATGCGCATCGAGCATCGCGATCAGCTGATCGGGCTCGTACATCCGTACGCGTTCGTAGTACACCTCTTCTTCCCCGGGCTCGGACGCGGCGATCTCGATCCTCTTGGTCACGGTCTCTCCGTCGATCCAGCGTGTCTGCCGAATGAGTCGCCCGCCAGATTCCGATTCATCGCTGGGTACGAGCGTGTCCCGTACGTGCGGGGCGTTGAGGTAGTCGAGCAGAAAGACGCCTCCTGGTCGAAGGACCCGTCGGACTTCGTCCACTACGGCCCGATCCTCTTCCGCCGTCACGAAGTAGCCGAACGACGTAAAGAAGTTCACGACCGCCCCGAAGGCCCCGGAGCGGAATGGCAGGCGTCGCATGTCCCCCCGAACGAGAGGCACGGCGAGCTCGATAGATCGCTTGGCCTCGGCCAGCAAGCGGGCCGAAAGATCGAAGCCCACCGAGGTGTGGCCGGCCTCGAACAGATGGGTGAGATGTCGCCCGACCCCGCATCCCAGGTCCAGCACGAGGGTGCCCGGTTCTGGCCGCGCAGCGCTCTCGAAGAGGCGGACCCCGGCGCCCGCCTCGGCTTCGTTCCGGTGAGGGTACAGCGACAGATAGGCCTCTCCGAACCAGTCGCGAAACCACTCGGCGGGTGCGCTCATCGTCCCTTGTGGTAGGGCTCGCCGCGCATGAGCGTGCCCGCCCGGTACAGTTGCTCGGCGAGCACGAGACGCGCCAGCTCGTGCGTCAGCGTCATCGGCGACAGCGAGAGTCGATGACGAGCGGCCTGAAGGAGGTCATCCGGCAGACCGTGCGCCCCGCCGATCAGGAACGCGACGCCAGGCTGGCCATATGTTGCCAGGTCTTCCAAAAAACGGGCGAAGGACGGCGTGCTCATCGGCTTCCCCCCTCGGGTCAGCGCGACACGCTCGAGTCCCTTGGGAAGCACCCGGACGAGGGCGTCCGCTTCACGCTCCCTGGCCCGGTCCGCCTCGTCGTCCGGGAGACCGGCCGGGCTGACCTCGATCGTCCGAAAGCGGAAATAGCGTTTGACGCGTTTCTCGTACTCCGCGATCGCGCTCACCAGGCCGGGCTGCTTCGGTCTGCCCACGGCAGCTACGACGACGTCCATTCAGCGAGCCAGCACCGTATCGCGCAGGAAGTGCTCACTGTCGCGGTATCTGTGATCTTCGTTGAAGTGCAGTCCTCGACTCTCCAATCGGCGCTGGGCCGATCGCACGATCAGACTGGCCACCAGCACCAGAAACTCCAGCTCCCGCGTCCGCATCGCAGCCGGACCGATCGAGGGAATGGTCAGCCGACGCGTCGCGAGGTCATCCAGCGCCTGCCGAGCCTTCACGAGACCGGAGTCGGAGCGAACCAGGCCTACATGATCCCACATAACCGAGCGCACGATCTGATCGATCTCCTCGGGAGGCTCGCCCAAGCGTTTCAGGGGTGGCTCCCCGCTCGGCGGTGCACCCGGCTCCGGAAGACCGACGAGGTCTGTGCGGAGACGGTGTGCGGTCCGGTGCGCAAACACGACGGCCTCGAGCAGCGAGTTCGAAGCGAGACGGTTGGCGCCATGGACGCCCGTGCACGCGACCTCGCCCGCCGCATAAAGCCCGGGCAGCGAGGTTCGGCCGTCCCAATCCGTCAGAAGACCCCCGCACTGGTAGTGGGCGGCGGGCACGACGGGGATCGGTTCGCTCGGGGCATCGATGCCCCGCTCCCGGCATGTGGCGTGAATCGTCGGGAACCGCTCCGCGAACCGGGACGGCTCGATCGCTGACGCGTCGAGAAACGCGTACTCGTCACCGCTGTTGCTCAATTCGGCCAGGATCGCACGTGCGACAACGTCGCGTGGCGCCAGCGAGCCCGCCGGATGGTAATCGTCCATCAGGGACGTGCCGTCCGGCCGCCGAAGGATCGCGCCCTCCCCTCTCACCGCTTCGGAGATCAGGAAGGCGCTCGAGCCGGCCGGATAAAGAGCCGTGGGGTGAAACTGCACGAACTCGAGATTCGCGACGGCCGCGCCTGCCTCGTATCCGAGGGCGATCCCGTCCCCCGTGGCGATCTCTGGATTCGTCGTGTGTCGGTACAGCCGTCCGCACCCGCCAGTGGCAAGGAACACCGCACGAGCCCGTACTTCCAGGAAGCCCTCGCCGTGGACGTCGAGGGCGATCGCGCCGCTGCACCGGGGGTGCAACGTCATCGGGTGCGCCGTGGTCAGGAGGCGCCACACGAAGTGATCTTCCAGCAATCGAATCCGCGGACTGGCGGCGACCGCCGCCAGGAGCGCCCGCTCGATCTCGCGGCCCGTCAGATCAGCCGCGTGTGCGATCCGTCGCCGGCTGTGGCCCGCTTCTCGGCCGAGAGCGAGTGGCGTTCCGGGACCCTCCTGGCGAGAGAAGCGGACCCCCCACTCCAGAAGCTCGTGCACGCGCTCCGGCCCCTCGCGGGCCAGCTCCTCGACCGCCCGGCGATGACAGAGCCCGGCGCCCGCCGTGAGGGTGTCCCCGACGTGGAGTGACACGGAGTCGTCGGCCCCGAGCACGGCCGCCACGCCCCCCTGCGCCCAATTCGTACTGGAGTCGACCCGATCCTTCTTCGTGAGAAGCAGCACCTCGGCGTAGTGGGAAGCCTTGAGGGCAAAGGTCAGGCCCGCGATCCCGCTCCCCACGACCAGAACATCGGCCTCCAGCGTCTTCATCGGGCACCTCGCCGGTCAAGGCCTCGCACGTCGAGGCCTCGCGGGCCGTCGGGCGGTCCCTGAGCGGCGACGCTCAGGAGTGTCGAGCGCAGCCGGCCCGCCCCCCCGGTCCACTCCAGTCGGTCCGTCAAACTCCACAAGGGCACGTGGTCGGGCACTCGGCCTCGCAGCTTCACGGCGTCCTTGAGCGTGGTTACGATCCCCTGGCTGCCGGCCCGTTCGAGCAGCTCGTTCATATCGCCGACTGTCGGGGCCTCGTGGTCGGGCAGCGCGAGATGGTGTTCGACGCTCGGCCAGCGTTCGGCAAGCTGGTCGAAAAAGAGATTGGGCTTCATGACGCCGGTCAAGGCGACCGAGGGTCGCGGGCGGGCGACGTCCCAGGCGGCCGGATTCTGCGGTCGCAGTGCCCCCGGCATGAGTCGACAGTGGGCAAGCGGCGTGTCCGGCAGGCGTCGCGCCAGCCACTCCGCCACCGCCGGCTCTTCACTCGTTGCCTCGGAGCGCCGAACCAACACGACAGCACCGGCTCTGGAAACCTCACGAAACCGATCGCGAAAGGGTCCGGCCGGCAGCCGGTGCCGATTCGTGCGGATCAACGCGTCCAGGTCGACCAGAAGAACGTCGAGGTCGCGCGCAAGTTGCAGGTGCTGAAAGCCGTCGTCCAGTACCGCCACCGTGGCGCCCTGCTCGGCGGCCGAGCACGCCGCCTTCAGCCGACTCGGGTGCCCCTGGACGACGGCTCCGGGGTTCAGCTCTCGATGAACCGCCAATTCATCCGCGTACCCCCGGGTGAGGACGGCGACCGAGTGGCCTTCGACGAGCAACCACCGGGCGAGCTCGGCTGCGATGGGTGTCTTGCCGCTACCTCCTACGGTCAGCCCCCCCACAGACACGACCGTGAGGGGTGCCCGGAAGGCGCGGATGAGCGCGGCGTCGTACAGGAAGTGACGCACGTCGACCGCTCCGCCGAACACGGCCTCGGCCAATCGCAGAGACCGACCCGGGCGCCGCGCCCATGCCGTCCGGACCCTGCTCTCCACGAGGCGCCGCGTGGCCCCTCGCATCAGACGGCGCTCCGAGCGACCATCTCGCACCGCGCCACCTCTCGGTTCAACGCGTCCTCGACCCGTGTCGTCCATGTCCCTAGATCGTTCTCCCTCATGTCGTTTACGACAAGGGGGGAACCATAGGATACGATAATCGTGGCCCACGGCAGAGGCACAAGGAAGCGATCCCAGCTGCGCAGTCGACGTGCGCGGGTGGCGGCAACGCCGACCGGAACGATCGGCAGACCCGTTTCCGCGGCCGCCCGCACGATCCCCGGCTTACACTCTCGCGCCGGCCCTCGCGGGCCATCCGGTGTAAATGCGATCGGGCGGCCCGCCCGCGCAGCGCGCACCATGAGACGAAGTCCAGCCTCTCCACCGCGCGTGCTCGAGCCTCTGGCCGCCAGATATCCCCAGCGCGACATCAGGCGGGCCAGGATCTCCCCATCGCGGTGCTGACTGATCAAAACCGCTGTGCCCTGCCGGGCGTGCAGGACGGCCAGGGGCAGAAGATGCTCGTGCCACAGGGCGTACACCGCATGCTCGAGCCGCGAGTCCGGGGGCTCCGCCAGAGACACTCCCCGGGGCATTCCGCCTGGATCCGTGTTCGCCGAGTCAGCGGGCGGGCAGGCGCGAAAGCGCCAGGTGCGCGACAGCAGCCCAACCGCTGCCCCGCCCGCTCCTGCGGCGACGGAGACCGGAATCCTCACGCGGTCCCCAGCAGGCCGAGCGCGTACTCGGCCACGCGGCCGGCGCAGCCGGGTTCGCCCAGCCGGTCGGCGACCTCCGAGAGGCCGGCGATGACCTTACGTCGCGGCTCCCCGTTGCGCTCCAGGAGGGGCAGGACGGCCGACGCGAGCGCCTCGGGGGTCATTCGATCCTGCACGAATTCCGGCACGAGCCGCCGGCCGGCAACCAGGTTCGCCAGGGCAATGTGCTCCACGGCCACGAGCCGACGAGCGATCATGAACGTGGCCGGACTCATGCGATACCCGACCACCATCGGGACGCTGCCGAGCGCGAGCTGCAGCGTGATCGTGCCCGACTTGGTGAGCGCAACCGTAGCCCGTGCCACCGCCTCCTCGGGCGGCCTCAGCGGCAGCGCACCGGTGCTGTACGTGTACAGGTCCTTCGCGAGATCCGGGGCACGCGCCACCACGATCTCGAGATCGGGTCGCTGAGCACGAACGAGCCGGGCCGCCTGAACAAACGTGGGCAGGATCCACTCGAGCTCCTGTGGACGGGACCCCGGAAACAGAGCGAGCACATCTGGCGATCCGCCGGGTTCGGTCTCGTCGTGGCCGGGAGAGCCCGCGGCCGCTCCTCCCCGCAGGTACAGATCGAGGAGCGGGTGGCCCACGAAACGGACTTCGGCCCCGTAGGCGCCGAGAAGCTCGGCTTCGAAGGGCAGCACGACGCACACCAGGTCACAGGCCCTGGCCAGCCGCTGTGCACGACGCTCGCGCCACGCCCACACCTGGGGTGCGATGAAGTAAAGAACGGGCACATCCCGGGAATGCGAGAACTCGGCCAACGGGAGGTTGAAACCGGGGTAGTCGATCGGGATGAGAAGATCGACCTCCTGCTCGACGAGGAAGCGACGGACCTGACGCCGCAGCCGGAAGAAGAACGGCGCGCGCTTGGCGACCTCGACGAGGCCCATCACCGCCAGATCCTCGAGGTCGGCAAGCAACCGAACGCCCGCGGCGGCCATTCGACTCCCTCCGAGGCCCACGAGTCTCAGCCCCGGATCCGCCTCGCGCAGCGCCCTGGCGAGTGCCGCTCCATGCAGATCGCCGGAGCTTTCTCCGGCGGACAGAAAGACGGTGCGCCGACGTGAACCGGCGCTTCGAGTCACGAGATCCGTCCGAGATATACCATCAGGATCAAGACCACGATGAGCAGAAGCAGGAGCACAATCGTCTTCGGCCCTCGCTTCACACCCGCTCCGAGCCTCTTTCGCTCCTCACGAATCTTGAGCAACGACATCCGCAAACTCCTCGATCTCACGTGTGATCCGCAGTGCCATATCCAACGCCTCACGAGCCTCCTGCCCGGACACGATCGCCGTCTCCTCACCCCGTGCGGCGCCCAGAAAGGCAGCGAGCTCCAGCTCCAGGGGCTCGGTGTCAGCCGCCTGGAGAGGGATCTTCTCCACGATATCGGCAAGCGACGGGATCGACGCCTTCGCCGGGTCGCCCGCCTGGTTCTCGAAGGACGCGGCGAAGCAAGTGCCCGGCTTGCGTTTCAGGAACACGCCCGTGCCGCGAGCCAGATCCAGGCTCATGTAGCCCGAAGGCTGGAAGATCCTCAGCTGTCTCGAAGCCGAGACGGGCGTTCGCGATATCTACCGAGCCCGACAAGACCGGGACTCCGACGGCGCTCAGCTCACGCACGCCCCCGCCCACGAGCCCCAGCACGAGATCGATGTCATGAATCATGAGATCGAGGATCACCGTCACGTCGGTTCCTCGTGGCTGAAAGCGGGCCAGACGAAGCGACTCGATAAAGCGGGGCTCCTCCAGGTACGGCGCGCAGGCACGCAGCGCAGGGTTGAAGCGCTCGATATGGCCGACGGCGAGTGTGCGTCCCCGCGCGTGCGCGAGCGCCACGAGGTCATCCGCCTCTTCGAGCGTTCGTGTCAGGGGCTTCTCGACGAGAACGTGGCAGCCCGCGTCGAGCGCTCTGCGCGCCACCGCATGGTGCTCGACCGTCGGCACCGCGATCACGGCCGCGTGCGCGGCTTCCAGAAGTGCGTCGAGCTCGGGCTCGAAAACGGTTCCGACGCGATCGGCCACACGCCCGGCCCGACCGGCATCGATGTCGCACACTCCGACCAGTTTCGAGCCCGGTAGGGACGAAAGGACCCGCGCGTGTTCTCTACCGAGCCGTCCGACACCGACGACGCAGGTACGCAGCTCCGTCACGTCGTGACGCCGCGCCGGCTGTCCCGTATGAAGGTGACGAGACGCTCGACCTCCGGTGGTTGTCCGTCGTCCAGTTCCAGCTCGTCCAGCGCCTGACCGACGTTCTGTCCCGAGCGGAAGATCGCGCGGTAGGCGCGTCGGAGAGCCTGGACGGTCTCGGTGGAAAAGCCCCGCCGGCGCAATCCGACCGTGTTCAGGCCGTACGCCGTACACGGGTTGCCCGCCACCATCACGTACGGGGCCACGTCCTGGGGTACCCGAGAGCCCCCGCCGATGAAGGCGTGGCAGCCGATGCGGACGAACTGGTGGATGGCCGTGACGCCGCCCACGATGGCCCAGTCCTCGATCTCCACGTGACCGCCCATGTTGACGGCATTGGCGAGGATCACATGGTCTCCGATACAGCAGTCGTGAGCCACATGTGCGTAGGCCATGATGAGGCTGTCCTTGCCGACGCGGGTGAGTCCGGAGGCGGTCGTGCCTCGATTCAGCGTCGCGTACTCTCTCACGACCGTGCGGTCACCCACCTCGAGCGACGTCTCTTCACCGCCGTACTTCATGTCCTGGGGATCGGTCCCGAGCACCGCCCCCTTGGCGAGCACGCAACCGCGTCCGATCCGGGTGTCCTTCTCGACGAGTACGTGTGGCCCCACAACCGTGTCCGCTTCGATGACCACGCCCGGGCCGATGAGGGAGTACGGTCCGACGCTAACGCTCTCGTCCAGGGTGGCGTCCGGATGGATGATCGCCGTCGCGTGCCGGAGACCCGGTTCCAGACCGGCGTGTGTCATCGGTCGACGACGCGCGCGAGCATGGTCGCCTCCGCGGCCGGGCTCCCGTCCACCAGGCCGACGCCGCGCATCTTGCAGACGCGGCCCCGGAACTGGAGCATCTCCAGATCGAAGATCAGCTGATCGCCGGGCACGACGGGCTTGCGAAACTTCACGTCATCCAGCGACATGAAGTAGACCACCTTGTCCTGCGGGTCGTCGAACTCGTTCATCAGCAGAAGCCCGCCGACCTGCGCCATCGCCTCGACGATCAGCACGCCCGGCATGATCGGGTGATCCGGAA
>JBDHLB010000019.1:0-34521 GCA_039586095.1 Gemmatimonadota bacterium | reverse complement strand
CCACTGGCTGACGATACTACGCCAGCGGTTGATCCGGTGGCGTCCGTCAGTCCAGCGGACACCCCTGCTCGTTGTAGCCTTCAAAGGTGTCCTTCGTTCCATCGATGTCGCCGCCGTCGATGGCGCTCTGGAAGCCGCTGATGACTTCACCGGAAGTGAGATCGAAGCTCACACCAGGGCTGCTCGCGTTCAGGAGCGCGGCAACCGCGTGACGAACCAGCGCGTTGATCCCGCCGCCCTTGAGCTTGAGCGCGTCGAGCAGCGTCAGGTCATCGAGCGTGCCACTCTCGGGATGGGCCAGAGGAGTAGCGCACAGCGATGTGGTGAGGCCGAACACGGTGCAGAAGTCATCTGCCGTCGAATAACCGGTCGCCGTCCAGGAGTCAAAGTGCTGCTCCTGCTTCCAATATCCCGGCGTGCAGCCCTCGCCGCCGCCGTCCGGCGGCTCGACGCAGATCTCGATGTCGTCGATGGCGCCGGATCCCGCGAAGTCGTAGGTCCATGTGAGGTCGAAGGTGAGATCGGTGTTGGAGACTGGACCCGTCGCGCCCCCATCGGAGGATGTCGAGCTCGACGCCGGGATCACCACGGTCGGACCCGTGTTCCGCGTGAGCGAGATCCCCAGCTCGGTTGTCTCGATGTCGAAGAAGTTGGTCTCCGCGATGCGGAACTCCTCGCCATCGTCCCGCGTCCAGACGATCGTCCCGCCCGGCGCATGATCACCTTCGCTGGCGAACGTCGCCGGGGTCGTGCTGCCGATCACCAGGAGATTGCCCTGGCCATTGCACGGGTTGCAGTAGCCGAATGCCCCGTCGTCGTCCTGAATATCCGGGTCGACGGCGCTCTCGATGTTCACGTCGAATGCGACCGCGTCGTATCCGCCTGCGGTGGCGGACCCGGCGACGTCAAACACGACGACCTGCGAAGATGGAAACGTCACGCTGATCGGGTCGGTGACCTGACCGTGCGTGAAGCCGTTGAAATCGACCGTGGCACACTCTTCCACCGCCGGGGTGTGGGAGAACTGAGGAGCAGGACCGTCGGCCGCCATAGGCAGCTGACTTCCCGCATCACAGCCCACAACGGCCAGGGCCCCCGCCAACGCAACCGGCGCAAGAAGACCGAGTTTCTTCCGTTGTTTCATGGTCGCAGCCTTTCTCCTACATAGGAATGTTGAACGCGGAATCACACCTGATCTACATGCGTCATGCGCCGTCAGGAGCGCATGCGTCATGCGTCGTCAGCAGCGCTGCTCCCTGCCACGACCAGGGACCGCCTCGCCGGACAGCAAATACGCAGTATTCGCACCAAGCGCCCGGTGTGATGGTCTAACTTACATGACTGCAACGGATTGGGTGTCTGTCACCGCGAGCTGTTCACTCTGGTCTGTCGGACGGCTGCTACACAGCTCCGGGAGGCGGCGCCAATATCGTGGTACGATGAATATCGTGGCACGTTCGCCACGGTCGCAGTCGCACCCCCTGATCGAACGCCGCATGCGGCCGGGGCCCCCAAACCAGCGAAACCCGGCGAGCAGTCGTCGCCGGGCGCTCTGCGCAGGCGCTCAATACGCGCCCAAGTATGTCTCCAGCTCCCACGGGGTCACTTGCGAGATGTACTCGGCCCACTCCGCCTTCTTCGCCTCCACGAAGTGCGTGAAGATGTGTTCGCCCAGAGCCTGCTTCAAAACATCGCTCTTCTCGAGCTCGATGACTGCTTCGCCCAGGTTCGCGGGAAGCGCCCGCATGTCGAACTTGGCGCGCTCTTCTGCGCTCATTCGCCACACGTTGGCATCGACTGGCGGGCCGGGATCGATCTGGTTGCGAAGGCCGTCGAGGCCGGCTGCCAGCTGAACCGCGAGCGCCAGATACGGGTTGCAGGCGGGATCCGGCATCCGGAACTCGCAGCGCGTGCCCATACCGCGCCGCTCCGGCACACGGATCATCGGCGACCGGTTTCGCCGGGACCAGGCGATGTCCACGGGTGCCTCGTAGCCAGGCACCAGCCGTTTGTAGCTGTTCACGAGCGGGTTGGTGATCGCCGCGATGGCCCTCGCGTGCTCCTTCAGCCCACCGATATACCAACGCATGATGTCGGATAGCTCGTACTCCCCATCCGAATCATGGAACGCGTTCTCGCCGTCCTTGAATAGCGACTGATGCGTGTGCATGCCCGACCCATTCTGCCCGAGGATCGGTTTCGGCATAAACGTGGCATGCAGGTCGTGGGCGAGGGCGGCGTTCCGCACGATGAACTTGAACGTCATGAGGTTGTCGGCCGTATCAAGTACATCGGCATACTTGAAATCGATTTCGTGCTGCCCCGGGGCGACTTCATGGTGTGCCGCCTCAACCTCGAACCCCATGGCCTCGAGATCGGTCACGATCAGGCGGCGTGCTTTTTCTCCGAGGTCCACAGGCGTCAGGTCAAAGTAGCCTCCGGCATCGTGTGTGAGCGTAGTCGCGTCGCCGTTCTCGTCTTTGTGAAAGAGGAAGAACTCGGCCTCGACGCCCGCGTTCACCTGGTAGCCGAGTCCCGCCGCCTCCGCACGCACCCGCTTGAGCGCCAATCTCGGATCTCCAAGGAACGGCGTTTCATCCGGGTTGAAGACATCACAGATAAGCCGCGCGACGCGCGAGTCCTTCCGTCCCCAAGGAAAGACCCGAAAGGTGCGGAGGTCGGGCTTGAGGAGCATGTCGCTTTCTTCGATTCGCACGAAGCCCTCAATCGAAGAACCTTCGAACATCATCTCGCCATCCAGCGCCTTTCCAAACTGGCTGGCCGGGACTTCCACGTTCTTGTTCTGGCCGAGGATATCGGTGAAGATCAGGCGAAGGAAGCGTACGTTGAGCACCCGACACAGCTCCAAGATGCCCTCTTTCTCAGGCTCCGGTCCAAGTTTCTTCTCGTACTCAGCATACCAAGTATCTATCTCGTGCTGAGGCGGTGCTCCGAAGATCTCGCTGGCCGTCATGGTACCTCCCCCCAAGTGTGAGATTGGGCTCATGTCTAAAGCCCGCGTTCGATAAGACGCGCTCGATCCTATGATTGTACCGGGCATACGTCAAGGTTCCTGCCACAAAACGATACATTTGCGCCGGGCGTGGGGGCGTACGGCGTATATTGACGTCGCATCTTTGAATAAATTGCGAACGAATGGTTGTTTTAGGCGCCGTCACCCGCGACGCCTAGAACTGTGGGGTGGACCTTCCGAGGCCTTGAACGCCTTTCGGCTAGTTCATCTGTCCGGCGAGCGTCTGCAACTGCTGTGACAAACGGCGGGTGACGCGAGTGTCCGCAATGAGGTAGCGCCAAACTTGAAAGGAGCTCAGGTAATGGGTTGAAGCTCGGAGGTGATACACGGTCTTTCTACCTGGAAGGGACTCTGCCAGAGAGTCACGGCCTGCCCGAACGTTGCCCCACTCAAACCCGAAATGAGTCAAAACAACAGGCTGGTGGTCCACGCCGAGCGACGCGACCAACGACCTGGTCGAGTAGTACGCATCGACTATTCGACGCCATTCTGGCCTCGAGACCCTGTCCGTGAGCCGGCGGGTCTGATGAAACCTGTCATACCAATAGTCATCTCTGCTAGGCGGATCGGTTCGGAAGGCTGCCCCAAGTAGGAAACCGGCTCCGGCCCTGCTGTCCTCGAGAAGCCGGAGAACCTCCCGGTTTCCCATCGAGTGGCCCACCAGGACGATTCGGTCATAGCCAAGTTCGATCGAGAGCACTCTGAGAGCTGCCAGGCCGGTTCGCCTCGGATCCCAGTCTTCCACGTCGCCGTCGGTGTTTGGTGGGGGGCTCAACCCGTAGCCGGGATGGTCGACTGAGAGCACAACGAAGCCGGCCGCCGCCAGCGCTCTCCGAATGGCGCAGGCCGAGGGTTGGCGAGATCCTCTCGGGTCATTCCCGTGAAAGAACAGAGCCGCAGGTCCGGTGTCACTCGTCGCGTTCAGGTCTAGCCAGGCTACGGCGCCTGTTGACAAGCGTATCTGCTCTCCCGCGCAAACCTGTCCAATTCCGGCAAAAGGAAGATACGACACGAGTGGGCGGAGCGGATCGTGAGGAACAGAAAGAACCTTAAGGGAACCGGCGATCAGCATCGCCGCACACGCCCAGCGGACTGTCACCCGCTGCCGAGGACCGGCGCCCTTGGCGAGCCGTTCGAGTAAAAGCCATACCACAGGCACTCCGATTGCGAGAGCTGTGACTCGAGCGGCTCCAACGGGCGGGGCGGCTGCAGAAGCTGTTGCGCCAACGGTGAGCACGTCAGCCACAACCAGCATCATCCGACTCTTCCAGATGAGGCTGAACGGGAAGCTGAGCAGCCCGGCCGCTATCCCAACCCATAGCGGCGCCCAAGCCCCCACAGTGACCACGACAGCCCAACTGGAGAGCGTGCACAAGATCCAGCCCGATAGTGTGAGCAGAACCGGCCCTCTGGAACGGAGTTCAACGCCGGTGAGCCGCAGGCACACAGAAACAATGGCCAACGCTGTTGTCGCTACCATGGCAGGCGTTTGCTGAAGCTCCGATACTCCTGCGTGAGAGTGCGAGTCTCGGTAGTGAATCTAACGGCCTTTGCCCACTGGTGTGGCTAGCCCGTAAACGAGAGGTTGCGCAGAATACTCCACGCCAGCCACCAGATGAAGAAGGGGCAGCAGATACTGGGGGACAGGTTGGGCTACAAGACTTTCGGAGCCGGGTTGAAGAATCCTCACAACATGCAAGTGGGAGACGACCCAGCAGCATCGGGCTTGGCATTTGTCGACGCCCACGTCCACTTCCACGACTGTTTTACCGACGAAGGTTTTCTCAAGGCGGCTCGTCATAACATCCGCGCTGCAGCCTTGGGGGTCGGTGTGGCTCGCCCCCTTGGCGTTCTTATGCTCACCGAGTCTTGCGGGGTCGATCACTTCTCCCGACTTCGTCAAAGGGCCGAGACCGCCGATCCGACCCTTGAGCGAACCGACGAGGCGGAATCTTTACTCTCGGACGACGGGGAGGTCACGCTGCTCATTGTTGCGGGACGGCAAGTCGTCACGCGTGAGCGTTTGGAGGTTCTGGCACTGGCCACTAACGAGCAATTCGAGGATGGCTTGACCGTGTTTGAGACGTTGGGTCAGGTGCGGGAAGCCGGAGGACTGGCGGTGGTCCCGTGGGGATTCGGCAAGTGGTGGGGTCGACGAGGCAGATTGCTGGACAAGGTCCTCGAATCCCGTAAACTGGACGCCTTGGGAGACAATGGTGGGCGTCCGCGAGGGCTTCCGGAGCCGCGGCAGTTTGCCATGGCCCGCAGTGGCGGTATACCGATTCTCCCGGGCTCGGACCCGTTGCCCTTCAAGGGGCAGGAGGGCCGCGTCGGCTCACTCGGGTCCGTGCTCGAGGAAGCCGTCAGCGTGCAGGAGCCAGCGGACGATCTACGCAGACTAATACGTTCTGGGGTGTCTCTGGTGCGGCGATTTGGCGAGTTGCAGCCAACAGGACCTTTCCTCTCAGCGCAGCTGCGAATGCAGCTGCGGCGCAGGCTGTCTGTCAGGTGAAAGCTCTGGTTATTGCCCCTCAGCCGTTCTTCACACCCCGGGGAACTCCGTTCAGCGTGTACCACCGCGCCCTGGCCATGGCTGAAGAGGGAGTCGAGATCGACCTTCTCACGTATGGTCGGGGCGCGGACGTCGATATCCCGGGAGTGCGTGTCATTCGGATTCCATCTCTCCGTTTGCTCGGTCCAGTGCCCATCGGCCCCTCGGTGACGAAGCTTTGCCTCGACACCGTCCTCGTGTTCCGCTTGCTGGGGCTTCTGGCCAGCACCAGATACGACTTCGTCCATGCGCATGAGGAGGCGGTTTTCCCCTGCGTTTTGCTGCGACCGATCTTTCGATTTCGACTGTTGTACGACATGCACTCCAGCCTTCCTCAACAGCTCAAGGCCTTCGGATTCACCGAGTCCCGGATCATCACCTGGCTATTCGAGCGGCTCGAAAGACTTTCGCTTCGGAGGGCGAATGCGGTGATCACGATCAGCCCGTTGCTGGCGGAGTACGCCAAGCATCGAATGCCCGACCCTTCCAGGCACTTCTTGATCGAGAACTCGCTCCTCGATGCGGTGCGGCTGGCGCGTTCTCCGGACGAGGACGGAGGGGACTCAGATACGATTGATTCGAGCCATTCCGAGGCTTTCGCCCGGAGAGTGCTTGATCGGGTTCCGGACGATGCAAGTCTCGTGGTTTATGCCGGCACCTTCGAGGTCTACCAGGGATTGGACATCCTCCTGCCTGCCTTTGCCGAAGTGCTGGCGCAGAACCCGCGGGCATTTCTGCTGATGGTGGGTGGCACGCCGGATCAGGTCTCGCGCTACCAGGCGCTGGCAGAGGAGGTGGGTGTGGACCAGCGGTGCCTGATCGAGGAGCGCGTGGACCAGGCAACTGCGGTACGTTTCGAGCAGCGGGCTGATGTGCTCGTTTCGCCTCGTTCGGCAGGAACAAACACGCCTCTCAAGATCTACGGGCACCTGGCCAGCGGGAAACCCCTGGTAGCAACACGCGTCCCGTCTCACACGCAAGTGCTGAGCGAAAGCGTATGCTTCCTCGCGGATCTCGATCCGCACTCGTTGGCCGAGGGGATACGTAACGCACTGGAGGATGAAAAGCGCCGTCGCTCGGTGGTAGAGGCAGCAGGGGCACTCTACAAGGCCCGATACAGTCGAGACGCCTACCACGATAAGATTCGGGGCGTCCTGTCCCTGTTGAGTTCGTGAGCCGTTGAACAATGTGCGGCATAACGGGAATCGCCGTTGCTGCAGACCGTCCCCGCCCGCACGCCCGTACTCTCGAACGAATGTGCGAGTCGCTCAGGCACCGAGGGCCAGACGATCGCGGGATCCACATCCAGGACACGGTGGCCCTCGGAATGCAGCGGCTAGCGATCATCGACGTTGCGGGAGGACAACAACCTTACTTCAACGAAGACCGCTCAGTCCGCGCGGTATTCAACGGTGAAATCTACAATTTCCGCAAGCTCAGGAAGGAGCTGGAAGACAAAGGACACTGCTTTAACTCCCGATCAGACGGGGAAGTGATCGTCCACCTCTGGGAAGAGCATGGCCCAGACCTGGTTCACTCCCTGAATGGCATGTTCGCGATTGCCATCCATGACGCCCGACGTCGAGAGCTTCTCCTCGTTCGCGACCGCTTGGGGATCAAGCCTCTCTATTACTGCCTGACCGCCAGGGATCTAGTGTTTGGATCCGAGATAAAGGCGATCCTGGCTTCTGGTCGGTTTCGTGGCGAGTTGGAGCTCGAATCGGTCGCTGAGCTACTGGCCTGGGAATATGTGCCTGCGCCGCGCACTCTCCTGAGCGGAATACAAAAGCTCGAGCCGGCGGGTCGGCTGCTCGTAGACTTGGACCGTTTTGAGGGGCGGGTCGATCGGTGGTGGCGGATTCCGGATCCGCCAGTGCGTGAGTCCCCGGATACACCGAGCACGCCGAACGGCTGGGCAGAAGCTGTGGATGCAAAGCTGGGCGAGGCCGTGCGACGACGGCTCGTGGCGGATGTGCCGCTGGGAGCGTTTCTGTCGGGCGGGGTCGACAGCTCGCTCATCGTAGCCAAGATGGGTGCGACCGAGGCCTTCAGCATTGGCTTCGACGAGTCCAGCTACTCTGAGCTTGATTGGGCACGAGCGGTTGCACGCCGCCTTGGTGTAAAGCACCAAACGGCTGTGATCCGCCCGGACGCGGTCGCCCTGTTCGATGGGCTCATGCAATTCATGGACGATCCCATCGGCGACTTCTCGATATTCCCGACGTACCTCGTTTCGCGGTATGCTCGCCAGGCTGTGACCGTAGCGCTCTCAGGGGATGGCGGAGATGAGCTCTTCGGCGGCTACGAGACGTATGCAGCCCAACAACTAGCCAGAATGTGGTACCGAGTCCCGAGAGTGCTGCGTGAGGGAATGCTTGAGCCAGCGATCATGCGCCTGCGTCCCCGCCCGAAGAAGAAGGGACTGGTGAACAAGGCAAGGCGCTTCGTTGAAGGTCTGCAGAACGACGAAGAGCTTGGCCACGCCCGGTGGCGTCTGTTTCTCACCGAAGGACTCCGCCAGTGTCTTTTTACACCCGAAGCGCTAGAGGCCATGGGTCGCCACCCCGACGCGCACGTTCGACAGCTTTTTGAGGAAGCTGCGGAGAGGTCGGGAGTCGATCGAGGATTGTACGTAGATGCTCGCAGCTACCTCACCGACAATTGCCTGGTCAAGGTGGATCGGATGTCGATGGCATGCTCGCTAGAGGTCCGCGTTCCGTTTCTGGACCATGAACTGGTAGAGCTCGCGTTCTCCATGCCACCTCAGCTGAAGGTTTCGAGAAACAGAACCAAACCGCTTCTTAAGAGACTGGCCGCCCGCTACGTACCGCGCGAGTGCGTGTATCGAGCGAAAGAGGGTTTCAGCATCCCGATGAAACACTGGCTACGAGCCGAGTTTCGCCCACTGCTGGATGACTTGCTGAACACGGATGAGATCAGGCGACAGGGCATCTTTCGGCCCGAAATCATCGGGCGACTGAAGCGGGAGCACCTGGCGGCTCGGGAGAACCACAGCCACATCCTGTGGTCATTGCTCGTCTTCCAGGACTGGCGGAGACGGTGGGCGGCTTGATCCAGCGGGATGTAGACGCTGCGGCATCGCAGACTCATGACCTCATCGTGGTCGGGGGAGGTATTCACGGAGCGGCCCTTGCCTTTGAATCGGCTCGCCGCGGATACCGCTCACTGCTTCTGGAACGCTCCGATTTCGGGGGTGCTACTTCCTGGAACAGCCTGCGAATCGTGCATGGAGGTCTGCGCTATCTTCAGAGCTCTGATCTGCAGCGATTCTGGGAATCGGTCCGCGAGCGCCGGTGGTTTCTCTCGTGCTTTCCGGAGCTGGTCGAGCCGCTCGCCTGCCTGATGCCGCTCTACGGCGAGGGCGCGCGACGTCCACTTGTGCTCAAGACCGCCCTCGCACTTAACGACCTGCTTTCCCGACGACGGAACCAAGGCGTAGAGGAAGAAAGTCGGATCCCAGCGGGCCGGACTCTCAGTGTACGGGAGACCCTCGATCTGCTCCCGTCCGCGCCCCGAACAGGTCTTCTTGGGGGCGCGCTGTGGTACGATGCCTCCATGGAGGACGCCCCCCGGCTACTGACCGAGCTGCTCAGGTGGGCATGCAGCGAGGGAGCGACCTGTTTGAATTATGTGGATGTGCGCCACTTGGCTTCGCGGAACGACGAGGTGAAAGGGGTACGGGCCTTCGATCGCATCCGGGGGGACGAGATACTCTTCAGCGCACCCATCGTGGTGAATTGTGCAGGCCCGTGGAGCGGGGATCTCGCACGGGAGTTCGACTCGCAGGCCCCGTCGATCTTCCGACCGTCGCTCGCGTTCAACCTGCTGGTTCGCCGGAAGCCCATAGCCCCGGTGGCCGTGGCGATCAGACCACGAGTCTCTGAAAGTACGAGGCGAAGCGGGGAAAGTTCGCCGCCGACGTATTTCTTGCGACCGTGGCGCGGTGGCCTGTTGGCCGGAACGCGGCATCTCCCTCTCCAGAGCTCAGAGAAAGCCCGGCCGACCCGGCAGGAGGTTCAGGCGTTCGTCGACGATCTGAATCTCGCACTCCCGGAGCTGAGTCTGGAAGCGAGCGACGTCGTCCGAACCTACTCGGGCATCCTGCCCGCAAAACGAGCCGGGTCGACGCAACTCGCAACTCGGGATGTGATTCACGCGCACCGCTCAACCGGAGGCCCGACAGGGCTCGTCAGCGTGGTAGGAGTCAAGTACACGACCGCCAGAAGCGTGGCGGAGCGGACGTTACGGGTTCTATTCGGGAAACGTCTCACCCCCGCCCCTCCGGCATGCAAGGGCAGGCCCGCCCCCGCGGCCCGAATATCGCTACCAGAGTTCCTCGCTTTGGAGCAAGACCGGCCCAAGGAGGCGCTGGAGTACGTGCGCCGACTGCAACAGGAGGAGGCGGCACAGTGCGGGGAGGACATCGTGTTGCGACGGACCGACTGGGCGAACGTTCCGAAGTCGGACCCGAGTCTGATCGGGCGCGTGGCGAAGTCTCTGGGGATTCCAGCGAGCCTGGAAAAAACGGAGTCCTGACCGAGGCCGAAGAGCCCCGCGCGGGGGATCAGCGTGCCCGGCGAACCGACCAGTCGACGGAAGAGACCGAAGGGCGAGGGCCCCGACGATGGGGCGAGGGCGATCGCCAGCCATCGTATAAGACGGCATCCGCGCATGGTGCGCGCGACGCGGAAGCGCAGGCCGGCAATTCGGAGAAGGGCGGTTCCAGGCTCCGCTTCGCCCGACCCTCGGGTGGCCCGCTTCGATCGCAGCTGCTGAGCGGTCTCGCCGTACTCGTCACGCTCGCACTGCTGGTGTTGAGCACGGTCCTGCTGTTCTGGCTTCCCCTGCGTCCCGATCCTCTGGCCCTGCTGCTGGGCGTGCTGGGCCTCGTGGCGATCGAATCGGGACTCATCCTGCTGGCCGGCGTCTATCTGATGCAGGCGCGCCTGATCAAGCCGCTGGAGCGCATGGTGGAGGACTCCGAAGCGGTGGCCGAAGGCGAGTACGAGCGACGCATCGAAGAAGTCGGGCCGGACGAGTTCCAGAGCCTCGCACGAAGCGTAAACGACATGGCCGGACACCTGATCCACAATCAGGAGTTGCTGGCCGAAAACGTCCGATCCCTGGATGGGACGAACCGGGAGCTGGCTGCCGCGCGGCAGCAGCTGGTTCAGTCGGAGAGACTCGCCTCCGTCGGTCGTCTCGCGGCCGGGGTCGCGCACGAGATCGGCAACCCGCTGGGTTCGATTCTCGGCTACCTCGAGGTGGCCCGCCGACGCGGTGCGAACGGAGAACAATGGGTCGACGAGATCGAGGGCGAAGTCGATCGAATCAATCGCGTTGTGCGCGGACTGTTGGACTTTGCCAGACCCCGAGAGCCCGAGGTCGAGCCGGTCCACATCAACGAAATCGCCGACCGGGTGATCGAGCTGCTCGAGAATCAGGGTCGACTGAAGGAAGTGACCGTGAAGCGAAACCTCTCTCTCGAAGCGCCCGTCATCGAGGCCGACCCGGCGCTGCTGGAGCAGGTCCTGGTGAACGTACTGCTCAACGCGAGGGACGCGATCGAGGAGGCGAACCGCGCGGGACAGATCGAGGTCAGCACATCACGGGCGGCCTACGGCGGTCCAGGCAAGCTCGAACCGCCGCGTCGCGGCAGCGATCCGAAGGGCATCGACTACTCCCATCTTCGAACGCACCGGAAAGACCCCAACTATCGGTCGCCGCCGTTCCAGGCCGGCGATCCGACCCTGAAGATCGAGGTGCGCGACAACGGCGTGGGGATCGAGCCGGAGAACCGGGACCGCGTGTTCGAGCCGTTTTACACGACCAAGGAGCCCGGTCGCGGAACCGGATTGGGCCTCGCGGTTTCGTCGCGAATCATCGAAGAGCTCGAGGGCGTAATCACCGTTTCTTCGAGCCCCGAGGAAGGCACGTGCTTTGCCATCTACTTGCCTTTGGAGCACGTACGTGCGCGTCCTCAAGGCAGCCACTGAGCGATAGAAGACGTAGCTCTTGAAACATTCGGGCAATTGTGTCGGAGCAGGGATGAACGTCCTCGTCATCGATGACGAAGCTGGCGTGCGCCGCACCGTCTCGATGATCCTGGAGGACGAGGGGTACGGCGTTTCGACCGCGTCCAACGGTCGAGAGGGCCTCAAGCATGCGCTCGACTGGGGCCCCGACATCGTGCTGTGCGATGTGCGCATGCCCGAAATGGACGGTCTCGAGTTCCTGGAAGAATACCGGCGCAAGGGCGGTGAGGGACTCGTCGTCACCATGACGGCGTACGGAAGCGCGGAGCTCGCGCTAGAAGCGCTCCAACGCGGTGCCTATGATTACATCGCGAAGCCGTTCTCCGCCGACGCGATTCTCCTGACCGTACGAAAGGCCGAAGAGCGCGAGAAGCGGCGCCGGGATCTGAAGCAGCTTCGCCGTCCGCGGAAGGAGGTTCCCGTGACGGCCGAGCCGGAGATCGTGGCGTCGAGCCCGGCCATGGTCACCGCGATCGAATTGGCCAGAAAGGTGGCGCCACACCCCTCCACCATTCTGATCACTGGAGAGAGCGGAACGGGGAAGGAGGTGATCGCCCGACTGATCCACGCGGCCTCCACACGCGCGACCGCGACCTTCGTCCCGGTGAACTGTGGCGCGATTCCCGAGAATTTGCTCGAGGCGGAGCTGTTCGGGCATGTAAAGGGCGCCTTCACGGGTGCGAACGCCGATCGCGTGGGGCTGTTCGAGGAGGCGAACGGCGGCACGCTGTTCCTGGATGAGATCGGCGAGCTGCCGACGGCGCTTCAGGTCAAGCTTCTCCGTACGCTCCAGGACCATGTGATTCGGCGGGTGGGAGAATCACGACTGCGGCAGGTCGATGTGCGCATCGTGGCGGCCACGGCCAGAGACCTCGAGCAGGACGTGGAAGCAGGCAGCTTTCGCTCCGATCTCTACTATCGGCTGAACGTGGTGAACATCCACCTACCACCGCTCCGTCACCGCGCCGACGACATTCCGGCTCTCGTGGATCATTTCCTCGAGACGTATAACGCAGTCCTCGACACCGAGGTCGAGGGTCTGGATAACGAGGCGATCCAGACGCTGACTTCCTACGCTTGGCCGGGCAACGTGCGCGAGCTCGAGAACGTGATCGAGCGGGCCATGGTCCTGGCCGAGGGCTCGACCGTGACCGTTGACCAGCTCCCGAGCTCGGTCCGCAGCAAGAACCACGTGGCCATGCACGCCGTCGACGCGCTCCCCGCGGACGAACTGTCCGTGAAGAAGCGTACAGCGGAGCTCGAGAAGGAGCTCATTCGGCGCGCGCTCGAGATCACGGACGGAAACCGCACAAAGGCGTCCGGTCTCCTGGAGCTGAGCTATCGAGCCCTGCTGTACAAGATTCGCGACTACGGGCTGGGCTAGGAGCGCCAGCGGGCCAGACTCTCACAAACCGGGAGCACCATCGGTGGGCGGTCCGCCCGTTCGCTCTTTGCCTTCGTGACGAGATGGGCAGCCCGGCCGTCTGTAGTATCGTTGCAACACGCCACCGGACGCCGGCCGACGGAGCGACACGGAGGCCCGCAGGTGGCTACCAGCCGCAGCCGTAGGGGCTGGGCTCGCGACTTGCGACGGCATGAGATCGCTGAGACTTTGCCGGCCCTTGGCCGGATGCCGGGGTGGACGGCCGGGCAGAGGCGACACAGGACACTGCCGGAGCACACAGGGGGAGAGATGAGACGAAGCAAGGCCGCGAGTTTGGCGGCGACGACGGTACTTGCCGCTGGGAGCCTCTTTCTCTTCCCACGCGATGCCAGCCCGCAGATGGTGGGACCGCGGATGGCGACGCGATCCCAGCTCGAGTCGATGCTCGATTCCCTCCAGCAGGTATCCACGGTCAACATGAGCGAGGAAGGGCGGCAACAGCTTCAACTGGAGGTTAGCGGTCTCGCCTTGCGCCTGCAGAATGGTGACATATCTCCTGGCGACCAGATCCAGCTCACGGTCTCCGGTTCCGAGAAGTGGACCGGTCAGTTCGCCGTGGACGGGGAGCGCAATCTCGAACTGCCGGACATCGACGCCATTGACCTCTCGGGCGTGCTTCACACGGAAGTGGAAGAGGCGATCACGCGAGCCCTGGCCCGCTACATTCGTGAACCTCGAATCCGGGTCGAAGTGTTGAAACGGATCGGAGTCGTGGGCTCGGTGGGAAGCCCCGGGTTCTATGCCGTGTCAGGCTCGATACTGGTCAGCGATGCCATCATGATAGCGGGCGGCCCCGCCCCCTCTGCGGACCTGGACAAGATCGCCTTCCGAAGGCGAGGGGACCGCATACTCGCCGATCAACCGAGCCCCGTGTGGGAGAGCTTGACGCTCGACCACCTCGGTCTCATGTCGGGTGACGAGGTGTTCGTGCCCGAGAAGAGAAACCTCAACTTCTGGGTCGTTTTCACCTCGATCCTGGGGGTCGCCGCCACGATTACCTTCCTCTTCACGCGGTGGTGATCCCTGGAAAGGTGTGGTGTTCTCGCCATAGGGTCCTGGCTCACGGCCATTGCTGACGGCGTAACCTCATTGAAATCAGCAGCTTGTCCTGATCGTGCCCTCTGGCACGGTCGGTGCTCCCTCCCCTTCTGAACACAAGTGGCGCCGCCACCGCGCGTTTCAGAGCGATCTGATTCCAGCTGCGACGTGCGGCGATTCCGATGGGATGTTCAGCGAACAGGTGCGCACAGCCGACGTGGATATGGAACGGGAGATGCTGAGACCGGGACAGGTGGCCAGCGCAGGTACAGGCATCACGGACATTCCAGGACGCGACATCGTGGACAGCGGACCAGAAAGGCCACTGGCTACGCTTCAGGCGGTGGGTGGTGAGGATACGGTGGGCTGGGGCGTGCAACGCCCGGTCGATTCCAGCCTGTTCGAGACGGTGAGCAGCAGACCGCTGACCGACCTGCTGCTGCGTGCGGTCAATGTCGCGGTCGCTGGCGTGTCACTTCTCGTTCTCTCGCCGCTGATCCTCCTGATAGCGATCGCGATCAAGCTGGACAGCCCAGGGCCGATTCTCTTTCGGCAGCTGCGGGTCGGGCTCGACCGCCGGGAGTTCGAGCGCGGGGTGACAGGGGATGCCCCGTACTCCGGGCGTCGCGGCGTCGACATCGGCGGACGTCCTTTCACGATCTACAAGTTTCGGACAATGCACGTCGATGCGGAGAAGGAGACGGGTCCCGTGTGGGCCGCCCGAGACGACGACCGCATCACTCGTGCGGGTCGGATGCTGCGTCGGTACAGGCTGGACGAGATCCCGCAGTTCCTGAATGTCGTGAGGGGAGAGATGGCGGTCGTGGGTCCACGCCCTGAACGTCCTGTGTTCGTGACCCACCTTCGGGAACATCTCGAGCATTATCGCCTTCGTCACAGGGTGCCGCCCGGGATCACGGGCTGGGCGCAGGTGAATCAGCAGCCCGATCAGACGATCGATGACGTCAGGAGCAAGCTCGATTACGATCTCGAGTATCTGCGCCGCCGTTCGCTGGCGTTCGACTTGAGAATCATGCTCCGAACGCTTCCTGTGATGCTCGGCGAAGGGTCTGGCAGCGAGCGCCGCGAAACCTGAGTCCCACCGCAGCCGGAAAGACGTGTTTCATGGTTGACGAAGCCGCCGTACACGATGAGGGGCAGGCTGTGCGGGTGTTGCTCGTCAGCGGGCGGGATTGGTTCGCCTCGGCCCTGCAGGCGGTGCTGGAGCCGGAAGGATTCTCGTTTATCCACGCTTGGACGGAGCAGGAGGCGTTCGAGCTGATCCCGGAGGTCGACCCGGAGATCTTGATCATCGACGAGGGGCTTGCAGGCATGCCGGCGCCCGAGTTTTGTCAGGAAGCCCTTTCTGCCGGTCTCGGTTCCAGCGTGCCCATTCTCGTCTACTCCGCGAACTACTGGCACGAGACCGAACAGGCAGAGACGATACGGGCTGGCGCCTGGGACGTGATCCGCGAGCCGATCCGGTCTCGACTTCTGGTTGCCAAGCTGCGGAGACTCCTCCAACTGAGACGGCTGATCGAGTTTGCCGAGGAGAACAGCCTCGCGGATCAGGAGACCGGGCTCTACAACTTGGCTGGCCTCGTGCACTCGCTCCCGATTGTCGGCTCCCTGGCCGAGCGGTCGGGTGCACCGCTCAGTTGTGCGGTCATCGGTCCGACACAGCCCGCCGAATCCAGCTCGGAGTTGAAGCGACAGGGTAGGTCGATCGCGGTCCTCGTGAAGCAATTCACGCGCACCTCCGATTTGTGTGCGACGGTCGGCGGAGCGGACGTCGCGCTCGTCGCCTATAACGCCGACGCGAACACTGCCGCAGCCATCGTCCAGCGACTGAGCGAGCGATCGGCAGATCGACCTGAATCCGTTGGGGCTCCCGAGCCACTGAGTGCGGGAATCGTGACTCTTCCACTTTCCGATCTCAGGGAGCGTGACCAAAAGGAAGCCGTCGAAGGGGTGCTGCGGCGTTCTGCTGCCAACCGGTTCACCAGCCTCTCCAGACTCGCCGACGCGCAGAGCGCCCTCGTTAACGCGCGCGAAGCAGGGGGTGGCATTCGAATTGCTGCGCCCGCTTGAGTCTAGCCGTCGTGTGTCACTATACCGGTTCCGCGATGTGACACGGAGTGGGGAGAGGGAACGATGAGTCGTGAAACAGCACCGCGCGTTGCCACCAGCCCGGAGCGGGTCCACGAAGAACGCTCGCGGTCAGCCCTCCTGCTGCTGCTCCTCGGGGGTGGTTTCTTCCTGATCGGCTGCGTCGATTCTCTGTTGCTCTGGATTCCGACGCGTTTCTCCAGCGTGGCGTGGGAGTTTGCGACCGTGGGTCGCACGCTGGACGGCTTGCCGATGCCCGCCCTCGGGCTCGGTCTGATGACGTACGGTGCCGTCCGTCACCCACGTATGGGGCGCAGCTGGATGCGGGCGTTCGGAATCTTGTTCGGCGTGAGCGCCATGCTGCTGGTAATGGCGGCCATACTGTTCGCCACCTCCGCCCCCGCGGTTCTTACAAGCACGCCTTCGGAGGCCGTGGAAGGAGTCCGCCGCGCGGTTTTTCGGCATGGATTCCAGGCTGTCATCTATCCCGTCGTCATGGCCTCCATCGCCGCCCTCATGTGGCGTGGTGGCCGTGAGTAGTCGTTGCCGTCGGGACCTTGCGAGGACCTGCCGATATATGGTGCGCGGACGGTGCCGGGCAAACGAATGGACCGGGTGAAAGTAGAGGCGTGGCTCTCCGTGGGAGCCGCCGCCGTCGCGTTCCTGCTTCTATTCGGGGAGACACTCGCCAAGCTTCTTCGCGATTGGGCGAACAGCGGCGAGTACGGTCACGGTTTCTTCCTGTTGCCCATAGCCGCCTATCTCGCCTGGCGGAACCGGGGCACCGAATCGACGCCGTCCCGCTGGCTGGGCCTGCTGCTGCTGGCCGCCGCCGTCGGTTTGTTCCTGGTGGGGACGCTGGCCGCAGAGTTCTTCACGCGCCGGGTGGCGGTGCTCCTGGCGCTGGCTGGACTTACGGTGTTCTTCGTTGGGATTCGCCAACTGCGGGCCTGGTGGCTTCCGTACCTGCTACTGCTGTTCACGATTCCGCTGCCCGAAGTCGTGCTCAACTCTCTGACCCTGCCACTTCAGCTCCTGGCCTCACGATGGGCCGTCTCCATGCTCGAGTTCCGACATGTGCCGGTCGGTTTGGCAGGGAACATCATATTCCTTCCGGGTCAGGAACTGTTCGTTGCCGAGGCATGCAGCGGTCTGCGCTCACTGTCGGCGCTTCTGGGGCTGACGCTGCTCATCGGGGGTACCAGCCTCGCTCACCCGGCGTCCCGTATCGCGTTAATGGCGCTGGCAGTGCCTGCGGCTCTGACGGCCAACGCGTTGCGCGTGTTCGCCACCGGCTTCGCGTCGTACTACATCGGACCTCGCGCCACAGAGAGCACGCTGCATTCTCTCGCCGGTGGGGTGGTATTCCTGGTCGCGCTCGCCCTGGTGGGCGCCGCCGTGCTGGCTCTCCGCAACATCGAGGGGAGAACCGTGGTGCACACGCCATGAACATCCACGGGTCGTGCCTTCGGCGACTGATGATCGGTGCCGCGCCTGCGCTCGTTCTTGCGATCGGAGCGCTGGGTCACGGTGCGGTCCAGCCGAACCGCTCGCTACCCCTGGCAGCACCTTTGTCGGAGTTTCCGGATCGACTGGCAGAATTCGAGTCGGCCCGCAGCCAACCGTTGGGCGCGGATGAACTGCGGGTTTTGAGAACCGATGACTATGTGAACCGGGAGTACCGGAACGAGTCGGGACGACCGTTCAGGCTCTCGATCGCCTATTTCGGACGCCAGTTGAGCGGCGTGAGCGTTCACTCCCCACGCAACTGCCTGCCGGGGTCCGGGTGGTCCCCCATCGATCACCAGCGGTCGAGCGTGGAAACTCCCTACGGAGGCGGATCCGTCAATCGATACGTCGTGGAGCACGAGTCCGGCGCCCGGGCCGTCGTCTACTATTGGTATCAGGGACGCGGTCGCGTGGAGGCCAACGAGTACATGGTCAAATGGGACCTCGTGCGAGACGCTGTGCTCAGGCGACGTACCGACGAGGCTCTCGTAAGGCTGGTCTTTCCCGTGGGCCGCGACGAGGGTGTAACTGCGCTTCGTGCCTCGAAAGTGGTTCGTGAGGTGATGTTGGCCCTCGCGGCGCATCTGCCCGCCTGACCGATGCGTGGAATGGAAGTGGATCTCCTGCGGTGACGGTGCGGTCCCGCGTTCGGCAAGTGGTGGTGCCCCTAAGGCGAGCGTTTTGGCGTCTCCTGCACCCGTTCCGTCGGCGCAGCGCCGTACAGCGACTGCACGGCCGCATGTCGATCCGGTCGGGACCCGTGCTCATCGTATGCCACGGCAATATCTGCCGCAGTCCCTATGGCGCTGCAGCGCTGAGGGCCATGCTCGGCGGACAGGTCGAACACGTGGTGCAATCAGCCGGTTTCATCGGTCCCGGACGATCCTCTCCGGCGATGGCCCGTGCGACCGCGGCGGCCCGAGGGGTAGACATCGAGAACCACCGGTCCCGGCTGATCACGCCCGAGCTGCTCGCCGAAGCCGCGCTGATCGTCGTAATGAGTCCCGCGCAGGCCCGTTTGCTGAGACGAACACACGGGGTATCGAAGGAGCGGCTGCTGGTACTCGGCGATCTGGATCCACTGACCAGCGATACTCGGGGAATCCGCGATCCCTTCGGTCAGCCCAGGGAGGTGTTTGATGCAGTTTTCGGCCGTATCGATCGCTGTCTCACGGTCGTGGCGCGAGCGCTGACGAGCGGCTAAACGGTGACGCGCCCCTCTCTTCGTGTGGCTAGGAGGATGCCTCCCGCCACCCCCACCAGCAGGAGAATCGCCAGAGCAAGCCAGGCGAACGCAATACTCTGGCTCGATGGCACACCGTAGAGGGCGAAGAAGAAGACGAAGACGTTCTCGCGCAGTCCGATCGCGTTGATCGAGATCGGGAGCATCATGACGAGTATGGCCAGCGGGGCGATGACAAGGAAGGCGGCGGCAGGCACAGGCAGACTGAGGGACGCCGCGAGGAAAACGTAATGGGCGATAATGGCCAGCTGTAGTAAGAGAGACAGAGCGAAGGATTTGCCCAGGATGTCCGAGCGGCCGCCGAACGGTGCAAGAGAGTCGCTCGCCTGCTGATCCAGCCCACCAAGGCTTGCCCACCGGGAGCGCGTGAACCGGTCAAGCACTGGCAACGTCGGGTGAAACACGATCCACAGAAGCAGGAACATCAGAAGCATTCCGACCACCGTCCAGAGCTCGAGGAAGGGGATTCCCAGGGAATCGACAAGGCGTTTCGATGCGGCCATGCCCAGCACGGCGAACACGATGAGGGCGACCAAACCCAGGAAGCGGTCGAGGAAGACCACCGAGACCGCCCCCGCCTTACCAGCGCCGAGCCGCCAGGAATCGTACACGCGAACCGGGTCCCCACCAATGATGGTCGGAAGGAAGTTGCTGAAGAATGCGGCGATCAGATTGGATCGAAACAGAAAACGCGGACTGGCCCGCACCTCGAGGGGTCGAAGGAGCAACGACCACCGAAGCGCGCCGATCCAGATTCGCAACAGATAGAAGCCGAGTGCCACCAGGAAGAGTCCGAGGTTTGTGGACCCGAGAGTGCGAAAGATCTCAGAGACGCTCGCATTTCGGAGCAATACGTACAGCAGGGCGACCGAGACGACCAGTTTCAGGATCAGGAACAGCTTGCGCCGCGAGTCTCTTTCAAGGGCCGCGGGAACGACCGGCGCGCTATCCATATCTGTCCGGGTCTCCACCGAAAAGGTGCCGTGTGGCTTATCGATGGGGCGGCGTGGTCCGCTACATAAGAACACTCTCAGCGATTTGTAGACAACCAGCAACCCTCAGGAAGTCACATGCTTCACGCGAGAGCTCCACGACCGAGCAAGAGGCACGCCGCCTGATCTGACACTGAGCGATCGCGCCGAATCCCCGGCACAGCGTATTGTGGTAGTCAAGCAACACCGGGATGCTGGCCGCTCGGGTCCGCGGCCAGCGATGCGGTCGTTCTGAGTTTCGCGTAGTTGGGAGAGCCTGCTACGCGCGGCACGAGGGTTGCCAGCGCACATGAGTATGGAATCGTCTCTGGTCTCGATCGTCGTCCCTCTGTTCAACGAGGAAGCCAACGTTCGGCCCCTCGTGTCGGCCGTACGCTTCGCGCTGGAGGATCGATCATGGGAATTGCTGCTGATCGACGATGGAAGCCGGGACGGTACGATCACGGCGGCTGAGGCCGAGGTGGTCAGGGATAACCGGGTCCGCCTGCTGCGTCTTGCGAGGAACTATGGCCAGACGACGGCCATGCAGGCAGGATTCGATCACGCCGGAGGGGAGGTGGTCGTCTCCATGGATGGGGATCTCCAGAACGATCCGCGTGACATCCCCCGGCTCCTGGAGAAGCTCGGAGAGGGGTACGATCTCGTCGCGGGGTACAGAATGCGGAGACGGGACCCCCTAATCACACGCAAAGTCCCATCGTGGATCGCCAACCGTTTGATCCGGCTTATAACGGGCGTGGCAATCCGAGACAACGGCTGCTCGCTGAAGGCATACAGGCGAGAGCTCTTGCAGAAAGTGGAGCTGTACTCGGATCAGCACCGCTTCATTCCGGCCGTCGCAGTCGGTGTTGCCGGGGCCAGGATCGCCGAGATTCCGGTCCACCACCATCCTCGAAGGGCCGGCGCGAGCAAATACGGGCTTTCCAGGGTCTTCAAGGTTCTGGCCGACCTCGTGACCATCACGATGATCCGCTGGTTTCGAGAAAGCCCCTTGAGGATGTTCGCGATTGGCGCTGCTGCGTCCACGCTGCTGGGGATCCTCGCCATGGCCGCCGCGATCGTTTCACTGGTAGCGTTTTCACCGGCCAAGGCCGATGCGCTGGTTCTCCCCGGTGCGGCGCTGCTGCTGTTCGGGCTGGCGATCTACTTGATCATGCTGGGGCTCATTGCCGAGGTGGCGGTCAATCGGTACGCCACGCCCGTCAAGATTGGACCCTCGAGAGGACCTGCGGAGTGAACCGTAACGTAGAGACGAACGGGTTCGACGTGTCCGTGCTGATTCCAGTCTCGGAACGGCCGATCGACCTCGAGACGCTGTATCGGGAAACGTCCCAAGTTCTGCGGGAGACGGGGTATTCGTGCGAGTTCGTATTCGCCCTCGAGCCCTGGGCCGAGTCCATGTCCGAATCGTTGGCCAGGTACGAGGAGAAGGGAGAGCCCATCTCGCTGCTGCGCTTCGAGGGTGGCAAGGGAACGACCGGCCTGGCCAAACAAGCGCTCCGACACTGTGAAGGTCGCATCGTGCTCGTCATGCCGGCCTACGGCCGCGTGAAGCCATCGGCTTTGCCGGCTCTGATCGATGCGGTCACTGCTGGCGCGGACCTGGCTCTGGCCCGCCGCTGGCCCCGCCGGGATCCACGGATCAATCGAGTGCAGACTCGCGTGCTCCACGCCCTCCTGGCGCGCGCCACCTCCACGAGGCTTCACGATGTCGGCTCCGGCGTCTGGGCTGGCCGTCGCGAGGTACTCGAGCAGGTCCCGCTGTATGGTGATTTCCTTCGGTTTCTACCCGTGCTGGCAGTGCACGAGGGGTTCCGTGTCGAAGAGGTCGAGTGCCCCCAGCATCAGAGCGACCTGAAGGCGCGCGTCTACGGACCTTCTGTATACCTGCGCCGTCTGCTCGATCTGTTCGCACTGGTGTTTCTCACGCGTTTTACGCACAAGCCGCTTCGGTTCTTCGGCCTGGTCGGAAGCGTCAGTGCGATCGCGGGCACCCTGGTGCTGGTAGTGGTGGCTGTTCAGCGACTGGCAGGACAACCGCTCGCGAACCGACCGGTGCTGCTGCTCGGGGTGTTGCTGGTCACGCTGGGGGTTCAGGCCGTAGCTCTCGGGCTCATCGGCGAGATCATCGTTCACCTGCACGAGTCGACGGGACGTCGCTATCGGCTCCGATCGAAAGGGGAGGCGAGGGGCCCGGAAGACGGCGCAGCCGGCTCCAACTGAGGTTCAATCTCCGGCAATCTCCTCGCACCAGGAGAGGTGGGCTTGCACGCAGCTCCCCAGTCTGAATCGCGCTTCAGCTTCTATCCGGCCAGCCGAACCTAGACGGCGCCGCAGATCCGCGTCCGACACGAGCGTGTCGAGTGCCCTGGCGAGCCCCTTCACATCGCCCGGTGGCACAAGAACGCCCGTATGTCCGTCCTTCACGAGCTCCGGAATCCCGCCGACGGCTGAAGCGACTACGGGTCTGGCCGCTGCCATGGCCTCCGCGATGACCAGGCCGAAAGCCTCCTGCCAGAGCGCAGGGTGGACGAACACGTGACTATTCTGCAATAGCTGGGGAACGTCGTCGCGCAGTCCCAGAAACGAGGTGCGGGCTTCGATCCCGAGCTCCTGCGCCTGGGCGGCCAGCCGCGCACCCTCCGGCCCCTCACCGGCGATCCACAGACGAGCATCCGGCGACCGCATCCTCGCCAGGGCGCGTAACAATGTGGAAATGCCTTTCTCCGGTATCAGAGATGAGACGGCGAGCAAGGTGGGTGGAAGGTTAGGATCCGGCGGCTGCGCGACAAAGCGTTCGACGGGGACCCCGTTGTAGATGGTACGCGCGCGCTCTGGTGGGAATCGGAACCGATCAATGTCGCGGCGGGTCACGTACTCCGACACCCCCACGAGTCCTGCTGCGCGGTGCATGGTGTGAGAATCGACCGCACGCTTGAGCCGCGGCTGTCTCGATGCGGCTCCGGTTCCTGAGTAGTGGTCGACGAATAACACCTTGGCCGGCCAGGCGGCGTACGCGAGAATCGCGGCTCGACTCCTCGGAGCGAACAGGCTCAGGTGAATGACATCGTACGAGGCCAGAACTCGACGGGCTCTCCAGAAGGACTCCAGTACGTCGTCCACGGCGTCCCACTTGGTTCCCAGCCGTTCGAGCTCACTGCGGAGGCGCGGGTGGATCGGCTCCTGCGTGTAGAAGTCGACCACGTGCCCACGCTCGACGGCCTCCCTGGCCATGGCCGACAACCACGCCTCGAGGGAACCGAGCTTGCTGGGCGCGAAATCCAAGAGGCATGCGATGCGGAGACTGCCCCGGTTCGCATAAGCCTGTGAGTTCATGTCACTGCACGTCTGATCGCGGCCCCATCCAACCGGCTGGCGCGCCGCAAAAAATGCAGGATGCGCCATCGTCTGCCAAAATACTTCATAGCTATGGCCTTCCGTGCCAGAATCTCCCGGCCTCTTCCGTGTCGTAATCCGTTGTCACACAACGACATGATATCTAAAGCACTCCCGGGCACATAAGTAGCGATGCGCACATGGTGCACCTAGCTCCGTCCACTGTCTCAGGGCAGACCCGGTGAAAACCGGGGACGCAAAGGTTTCGAGGCTACGGCGGGGGCGAAAGCACCCGCTAGGTCGGTCGGCCCGCCAGTGGAAGCGGCGGAGAGAGCATCCCACGCGGAACTCTCCTGGACGCAGAGCACGTGGACAGAGCCTAAACGCCGAGTGAGACAACCTCTGTTCCGGGTTCAGCTGCCAGGAGGGTCAAGAATGACCAAGTTGCTCGCGTCCCACGCCGGGGATCCCTCGACCCGTACTTCGGGTACCTGCCCCCGATATCGTCACAGTTTCCTCCAGCCGCTGCGACGCAAACGGAGCCGAATGACGACCGGCATCTTACTTCTGGCCATCACCGCCTGCAGCACAGACGCGATTCCCACGGCACCGGCCGGGCCCGAGCAGAACCGCCTGGTTTCCAGTGTGAAGGTGGTTCCTTCGGACGCTCTGATGGCACCTGACGAAGCGGTGCGCCTCGATGCGCGCGTGTTCAGCGCGAGAGGGCAGCAGGTCAATGGTCGCCCCGTGGAGTGGTCGAGCTCGGACGAGTCGGTCGCGCTGGTCGACGGAAACGGAAGTGTCGTGGCGGTGAACGAAGGTAGTGCTACGATTTCAGCCAACGTGCTAGGCGTGGTCGGCAAAGCGACGATCGACGTACGGGGTGAGGTCGTCGGGATAGAGGTCGAGTCTCCGACCGAACTCGCGGCGGGAAGCGTCGCGCAGCTCTCCGCCATCTTCGTGTACAGCAATGGGGCTCGGCGACAGGCCGGCAAGCTCAAATGGGACAGCGACAATCCCGGCGTCGCCGTCGTCGACGCCGACGGTGAGCTCATCGCCCGAAACTCGGGGACCACTCTCGTCACCGCCGCCGGACGTGGCAAGCAGGGCAAGAAGTGGCTGGAAATCAACCCCGTGCCGGTCGCATCGGTCACCATTGCGCCTTCCGCGCCCGTGATCGGTGTAGGCGAATCTCTCAAACTCGACGCCGATGTTCGTGATGGAGACGGGAATCGTCTCTATCGCGACGTAAGCTGGTCGAGCTCGAACGAGGCAGTTGCCTGGGTCAACAGCAATGGAGTGCTGCACGGCCGCGGCGACGGTCTTGCGGTCATAAGTGCAACAGCCGGAGGTGTCAGCGGAGTGGCGGAGGCCGTTGTCGGGAACGCCACGCCAAATTCTGGTTCGGGCGACTCGGGTTCCGGCTCCGGAGATGGGGGAGGCTCGGAACCGGCGGCGCCCGGAGCGGTCACGGATCTCTCAGTCGTCTCCTCCGGCGAGAACACTGTCACATTGCGCTTCACGGAAGTGGACGATGGGACCGGAGTAGCCGCCAAGTACAGCGTGCGCTATGCAGATGGATCGCTGGGGTGGAGCTGGGGCGACGCCATCGATGTCACGAGCGGCAGTTGTGCCACACCACTCCTCGGACAGTCCGTCGGCAGCACGCTTACGTGTACGGTAGAGGGGCTTCAGCCTTCGACTCGATATGACTTCCAGCTCGTGGCGTACCGGGGGACTTTCAACGTCGATGCCGTCTTTGGCCCACCGTCAAACCTGGCCACGGGCACCACTCAGGACCCACCACTGGTGGTCGATGTCATCCCGTCGACACTTGAGGTCGAGGTCGGACAGCAGCGTGTGCTCGAGGCTCAGGTCACAGACGCGTATGGAAACCCGGTTCAAGCGCCCGTGACGTGGTCGACGACACGATCGTCGGTCGCCTCGGTCGATCAGACCGGCACGGTGACGGGTCAGTCCACGGGCGACGCAACGATCAGTGCAAGTGCTCAGGAGTCCAGCGACCTGTCATCGGTGGCCGTGACGTCCGCACCCACGTCGGACTCCGGGTCGGGTGGGGGTTCTGGTGACGGTGGGTCAGGCGGGGGTAGCGATTGGGGTGGTGCGATGACGCCGAACGAGCCCGCCGGATTCACGAAGGTCTCGGATCAGCCGTTTGACGCGCTGACGGGAGACAGCTGGACGATTGTAAGCGCGCCGAACGCTTCGATCATCAGCGACGCGTCAGCGCCAGCCAGTGCCCCCAACGTGTTCCGCTGCACGTTTCCCGGCGGCCTGGCGGGCGGTGGTGGCGACCAGTGCCGGTTGAGTCGCGGGATTCGGTATCAAGGATCTTACCAGGAGATCTATATCTCCTACTGGATCAAGCTCTCGTCCAACTGGCAGGGCCACAGCTCAGGCGTGAACAAGACCACGTACATACAGGCGGGTGCGCCCAACGCTGAACCGACGTTTGACGCACATGGCAGCGGCTCCAACCCGCTGCGGCCGCAGATCACGTCGAACGCCTCATCGCAGGCGGATTGCGGCGTGTCGGGCGTGCTGTCGCTGCAGCCGAACGTCGGCAGTGCCGAGATCCGGCGCGGCGAGTGGGTGTTGATCGAGGTCTATCTGAAGCTCAACACACCTGGCAGCTGTGACGGTGCAGCCAAATGGTGGCACAACGGTAGACTGGTCATGGATCATCCCAACATCTCGATTCTGCCTGCCGGAAGCTCGCCATGGAATTGGCGGAAGATCAATCACGACCCGATATGGGGTGGGACTGGGGATCAAGTCCGACAGACGATGACGATGGACATCGACCACTACTACATCAGCGGCCGCTGAACACATGGCGCGTCGCCCGCGGTAACCTATCCCATGAAAGGCAGAGGCCCGGTCAAGACCGGGCCTCTGCCTTTGCTACGATGTTTCGTTCCCCCCACGGATGCTGACCCGCGGTCAGGGGGCACCCCGTTCGCACTGGAGACAGAACACGCGCGTCAGGCCGTCAGAGCCCGTAAACGCGGGTTCCGCGAAGGCCTCGAGGCTGTCCAGCCAGGCGTGCTGTCTGGCGTCCAAGAAGTACGCTCGTTGGAGCGCGGTCTCCGCGGACGTTGCTAGCCAGACCCTGCCGCTCGTGCGACCCGGGAGCGCGCGCAGCGTGTCCACGTCGAGAACCAGCGCACTGTTGACGTAGTTGTCGCGCAGCGTGCCGTCGGGAGCTACATGAAGGAATGCCCGGGCGTCGTCACGGCTCCGAAGCCAGTAATCGGCTCGTCCACTGTACCACCGAATCTGCAGTGGATCTTCCGCTATGATCACATCCCCATCCGTATATGCTTCTCGTAGGAATAGCCCGGCTCCCCTGTGGTCGGGGCGCAGTTGAAGCGCATGCGAGAACAGCCCTTCAGGCACCCCATGGTCTTGGGTCGCCACCGCCACGGCTTGGGGAATCCCATGGCTGCCAAGAAGGCCCGAGGCGGCCAGCACGATTCCCACAGCCGTGACGGTAGTCCCGATCGGCTGACTCGACGCCCGGCCGAGTCGGCGAACCACGGCTTCGCCTCCCAGCACGATCGCGTGGGCAGCCGGCAACAGGACGAACGGATAGACAGCGATCAGATATCGGTTGGGTGCCCATTCTGCGACCAGACCGAGTCCCGCAACCGTAGCCAGGACGAGGCCGACCGACCCTCGGAGCCCGCGCTCTTCAAAGTGGGGTGGACGGAGCACCAGCCACACGCACAGCACGCCAAACAGTACGAGCACTCCGTACAGGCGTTGAGCGAGGAAGAACGGGTAGGGAAATGGAATCTGGACAACCGACTTCAGACCCTCCTCCAATCCGAGCCGACCGATGGAAACCACAACCCAGCTCAAGCCTGCCAGAACGAATGCAGCCGCAGGAACCCGCAGTTGCCGGAGCAGCACCCGGCGATCTCCCTGCTGGAGAAGCAGGAAGAGGACAGCTGCGAGAGCCGCACCGTACAGCTGCCCGAGGAACACGGCGATGCCGGCGAGGCCGGCCAGCCCGAAAGATGCAAGGCTTCGGAGCAAGGCACCGGGTCCCTCGTCCGGGGTCCTGCTACGGGTAGCTGCCAGCAGGCCCAGGAGGAGTCCCGTGCCGGCGAGTGCCCAGAACCACCAGGGGGTCGATGCGAGAGACTCCAAATCGCCCATGCCCGGCACTTCGGCCGAGCCTTCTCGACCCTGCACCCTGTCCCATAAGCCGTACGGTGTCCTCACGTAGCGATATTGAAACAGCCTTCCGGCCACGGCAGCGATCATTCCTGCGGAAGCCAGCTTCCACACCCGAACTCGCGACCAACCCGGTACGATCACGACCAGCAGCGGCAAGGCCGCCGCAAGGATGCCGATCGCGTGGAATGCAACCGCGCCGGCATACGAGAAGGCTGCGACGACGAGCGCCCGAAGCCGGCCGGTCTCGACCCACCACCAGGCGGCGAAGGCCGCAAGGAGGAAACAGAACAAGAGCGGGCCGTACATTCGATTCATTCGCGAGGTCGTCAGGTGCCAAGCGGACAGCGACAGCAGTACGGCCGCGACGAGAGCCGTGGAATCTCCGAAGAACCTCCGGCCACCGACGAACAGAAGGGGGATCGTCAGGGTGCCCAGCAGAGCGGCCGGAAGCCTGTACGAGAACTCGCGGTCCACACCGAATAGACGCGCCGAAGCCGCATTGACCCAGCTCTGCGGAAGGGCCCGTCTGTACTCCATGCCGGACGGAAAGACGGCCTCTCCGCGCTCGAGCAGCGATCGGGCGGGGAAGGCGCTGGTTTCCTCGTCGTCCACGAAGCTGAGTTCGCCGAGATTGGCCAGGCGTGGAAGTGCCGCAGCCACCGTGAGGCAGAGTGCCACCACAAAGACGGAACGACGTGACCGGGCATGGGGGGCTGGCTCGGGCCACATGTTGTTTGCCATCGCAGTCTCTGAACGCAATCGTGGGCTTGGGTTCTGTCTATGTTCGGCGTGCGAGTGTCAGCCATCACTGGAGCGACCCGGTCGCACCACCCGTTGATGCAGGAAGTAGGCCTCATGAAGGTGCTGCGGCGCTGCCGCTGTTGCCGGCTCGAGTGTTGCGCAACCGCCACAGCTAGCCCGCCGGTGGCGTCCGGCGTCGAGTCCAGGGAGTACGCGGCCGGGGGGAACGGCGATTTGTCCTGGCCGAAGGCTGCGATCGCGGCTACAACGTGGATGGCCGAGGCCCCGATCTTGCTCGATGGCGCACCGTGCACGTGAACGACACACACCGGTGGGGGTACCGTGGGCGGACAGCGTAGCCAGGACGATTCATGAGTCGGTCGAGGCCGGTGCAAACACATCACCGCCAGAACGCAGCGTCGGCATCTGCGGGGTTCGGCCATGGCCTCCGGGCGTTGCCGGTAGGACCAGGCGGCGTGCCGCGTCAGGCACCCGCGAACGCCCGTGAAGATCGTTTCAAACTCGATCCCCTTCGGATTGCGCTATTCCTGCTTATCCTTATATCGTTGAGTCGCCTCCACCTTCACTTCGGCCTTGACCGCTTCCGGCCGGCCCTTCTTCTCGCCGTGATCACGGTCGCCTACGCCCTCTTCAATCCAAGGAGTGTGAGCACGGCGAATCTGCTGCGCTACTGGCCTGCCAAGGTCATGGTGGCTCTGGCCGTCACAGCCTGCTTCTCGGCAGCCTTCGGACTGTCTTTGGGAGGTTCCGGGTCCTTTATTCTCTTCAACTTCTCGAAGGTCCTGATTCTGGCCTTTCTCCTCATCGCGGGCATCCGCACCGCTGGAGAGCTCAAGTTCTTCGTCTGGGCCATCGCACTGAGTTGCGGGGTCCTCGCCTATTACGCGCTGTTCGTGTTCCAGCTCGGGTACGACAGCGCCTCGTTCGCGGCGCGCTTGACCAACTGGTACACGTACGATTCGAATGACGTGAGCTGCATTCTGATGATGGGTCTCCCACTGACCATCCTCGCCTTCCAGACCTCCAACACGAAGCTGAAGGGGCTGGCCGGTCTGATCCTCCTCGGAATTGGCGCGGCGGTCGCCCGAGGCGGGTCCCGGGGAGGTTTCGTCAGCCTCGTGGCGGTCGGGCTGACGCTGCTGCTGTTCGTGCCGCACGTGTCCGTGATCAAGCGCACGGTCTTCGTCATGGCCGTCATGGCGGGACTTGTACTGTTCGCTCCACGAGGCTACTGGGACCAGATGGAGACGATCGTAAGTCTGGAAGAAGATTACAACTGGACGTCGATCGATGGCCGCAAGCAGCTGGCGGAGCGCGGCCTGGACTACATGAAGCGCTACCCGGTGTTCGGCATCGGCGTCGACAACTTCGCGCGTGCCGAGGGGACGATCTCTGGAAAGGACGAGATCGTATCCAGCGGCGTGCGTTGGACACCGGCACACAACTCGTTCGTGCAGGCAGGCGCGGAGATGGGTGTGGTCGGTCTGGTGCTGTGGACCTGGCTCGCTCTGGCGGGGGTCTTCGGCATGCGAAGTTTGAGGAGGCGATTGCCGCGACACTGGCGCCGCGGCACTTCCGACCAACGCTTTCTCTACACGATGACCATCTACATGCCTGTTTCCCTGATCGGATTCTCGGTGGCCGCCTTCTTCGTGTCATTCGCGTACGAGGATCCGCTCTACATTCTCGCCGCCCTCATGACTGCCACGTACGTGTGCGCCGAGAAGGAACTGGCGAGGGAAAAGCGCCATGCAGCGGGGCTCACCGTCGCTGGCCCCCTGCCAACCCAGACGCAGAGACCTGTCGCAATGCGGCGTCCGGCTGCCATGGCCGGGCGGTGATCCTGGAACCGTGCAGGTCGTAGTCAAGAAGGCCCTGGAGACCTTTCTTGTCGCCGGCGGCGTGGCGCGACTGAGTCGCCGGCGACGCCGTCAAGACGCTCTGATTCTCGCCTACCACAACATCGTTCCTCACGGCCTGACCGGATTCGGCGACTCCTCACTCCATCTGTCGGTGCGGGCATTCGAGGCGCAGCTGGACCATCTGAGGCGGCACTTCGATGTCGTGGACCTCGACTCGATACTCGAGACGGACCCGACAGAGCGGCCGAGGGTGGCTATCACCTTCGACGACGCGTACCGCGGTGCCCTGACCCTCGGTGTGCAGTCTCTGGTGCAACGCGACCTGCCGGCTACGTTCTTTGTTCCTCCCGGCCTGCTCGGGAGCGGGCCTTTCTGGTGGGATGCCTTCGCCGACCGCGTGCACGGCGCTCCCGAGCCCGCGTTCCGTGCGCAGGCGATTGTCGACCTGGCCGGGCAGACCTCGAGGATTCGAGAACACACCGGTTCCAGCGGAATGGTGGCGGGATCGCTGCCCCCGGAGTTTCGGATTGCCACGCTGGATGAGCTTTCACGGGCCGCCTCGCAGACCGGTGTCACGCTCGGCTCGCATTCCTGGAGCCACCCGAACCTGTGTGCTCTGGATGGCGAAGCGCTCGCCGAGGAGCTCGAACGGCCGCTCGCCTGGCTGCAAGCCCGCTTCGACGCCGTGACGTCGTGGGTCTCCTATCCCTATGGACTGTCGGATGCGCGAGTGGCTGAGGTGGCTGGCTCGGTCGGGTATACCGCTGGTTTGCGCATCGAGGGCGGGTGGCTGACGAGACGCGACTCGGACCGATTCTCGTTTCCGCGACTGAATGTCCCGGCCGGTCTATCCAACGAGGGGTTCGCACTACGTGCGGCCGGACTGTCCTCCGAGTGAAAGCCCGCGTGCTGGTGACGGACGGCACCGAGAGATCTGCGCTGGCCGTGGTGCGCTCGCTCGGCAAGGCTGGGTGCCGCGTGATCGTCGCGTCGGAACGGTCCAAGTCGCTGGCGGGCGCTTCGCGTCATTCAGCGGGCGAGCACGTCGTGCCAAGCCCGCTTTCGGCCCCGAGCGAGTTTGTCGATGCGATCGTGGACCTCGCCGGCCGGGAACAGATCGACGTGCTCCTGCCCATGACGGATGCGTCGAATCTCGCTCTGCTTGCAGCGCGGGATCGCTTCCCGGACGTCTGCCTTCCGGCGCCGAACCTCGATGCGTTCCGTCGCATTTCCGATAAGGTGTCCGTAGCGGAAGCCGCGTCGAATCTCGGGCTCGAGCTGCCCCGTCAGCGAGTGCTCAGGACCCCGGACGGGGCGTCGCAATACGTCGATCACGAACTGAGATTTCCGATTGTCGTCAAGCCGGCCCGGTCTGTCACGGACGGGGGGCGGGGTCGTGAGAAACTCGGTGTGCGGTACGCGAAGAATCCCGACGAACTGACGCGTGTCATAGACGCTTTGCCGTCGCACGCCTACCCGCTCCTGCTGCAGGAGCGAATCGTCGGGCCCGGGATCGGGGTGTTCCTCCTCATTTGGAAGGGCGAGGTCCTGGCCGTTTTCGGTCACCGTCGCCTCCGGGAGAAGCCGCCCTCCGGTGGCGTCAGCGTGTATCGCGAAAGCGTCACAGTCGACGCAAGGCTGGTCGACTTGTCGTGTGATCTCTTGGGTCAACACGATTGGCTTGGAGTGGCGATGGTGGAGTACAAGATAGAGGCGTCCTCGGGCATACCTTACGTGATGGAGGTGAATGGGCGTTTCTGGGGATCGCTTCAGCTCGCTATCGATGCGGGCGTCAACTTTCCGGTGCTCCTCGTTCAGGCTGCGCTCGGCGACGAGCCTCCGCAGGCTCGCACGTATCGCGTGGGTCTCCGATGCCGGTGGTTGTGGGGAGACGTCTCGCACCTGCTGCTCCGACTGCGGCGCTCGGCCGCCGAGCTCGCTCTGCCACCGGACGCGCCATCAAAGTGGAGGGTGCTCCTTGACTTCGCGCTGGTGTGGCGGCCTGGTGACCGGTACGAGGTCCTGAGGCTGTCCGATTTGAGACCCTTCCTCAGGGAGACGCTGGATTGGCTCCGCCTCGCTCGGCGCTACCTGAGAAGACGGCTTAGAGCGTGACGCATGGAGCGCAAGCGGATTCTCCACATCATTCAGAACCTCAACTACGGCGGAATGGAACGCCTGCTGGCCGACCTGGTGCAGCGCACCGACACCCGTCGGTTCGAGAGCCATGTGTTGGCCCTAGAGTACCTGGGCCGGTTCGCGAGAGGTCTGGAGGACTGTGCGGAGCTCCACCTCGAGCGCCCTCGACGCGGAACGTCCATGATCTGGCCAGACAGGCTTGCCCGTCGCATCCGGCAGATCGGTCCCGACGTCGTCCATACTCATGCCGGCGTCTGGTACAAAGGATCGTTGGCTGCGAGGGGAGCTGGCGTACCGCGTATCGTCCACACCGAGCATGGACACAGCCACACCGCATCTCGGTTCGAAACCTGGCTGCGCCGTCGAGCGGCCCGGCGCACAGATGTCGTGGTCGCGGTCTCCGAACCGCTTGCCCGAGATCTGAGAGCCACGATCCTGCGCGACGGCACCAGGCTGGAGGTCGTGATCAACGGCGTCGACACGGACAGGTTTTCCCCGAACGGCGACACGTCGTCGTTACGGGAGGAGCTCAATCTGTCAGCCCATGCGCCGATTATCGGAAGCGTCGGACGACTGGAACCCATCAAGGGGTACGACGTGATGCTGCGAGCCTTCGCCAGGTTACGGGAGCGCGAGTACGAGGGACCTCCTCCCGCTCTCGCTCTCGTCGGGGAAGGATCTGAGCGATGCCGGCTCGAGGCCGACGCCCGCGCTCACGGTCTGGCCGACTCGGTTCGCTTCCTGGGCTGGCGAGATGATATCGAACGACTGCTCGCCTCTTTCTCCATCTTCACCCTGTCCTCGCGAAGTGAGGGGACGTCGGTCAGCCTGCTCGAGGCCATGAGCTCGGCCGTCTGCCCGGTCGTGACGGATGTAGGCGGCAATCTGGATGTTTTGGGAGAGGATCTGCGGCATCGTGCCGTACCGCCGGAGGATCCGGATGCGCTTGCCCGAGCTTGGAACGAAACCCTGAGCGATGTTGCCGCGCGCACGGCCGACGGGCGAACGGCAAGGGCCCGCGTCGAGCAACGCTTCAGCATCGAGGCGATGGTCTCCCGGTACGAGCGAATCTACGCCGGTGAGATGGGTTGAGCGGGTCCAATCACTCCAACGCGCGATCCAACAGCTCCGTAATCGCGGTCAACTGACCGTCCGGCGAGAAGCACTCGGCCACGCGGCGTCGAGCGTTCTCACCGAGCTGCTTCCTGCGTCCAGGGTCTGCCAGCAGCTCGTCGATCGCGGCCGCGAGCCGCTCTTCGTCTCCTGGTGGTACGAGGATTCCGCTTTTCCCGTGCTCGATCATCTCCGGGACACCACCGACGTCGCTCGCGACGACTGCCATGCCTCTCGCCATGGGCTCCAGAACGGCACTGGGAAGGGCGTCCTGCCAGGTGGAGGGGACGACGAGCACATCGACGTCTGTCAGCAGCTCCATGGCTTCAGGCCGATATCCTTCCAGGCGGATGTCGGGAGCGGAGGGCAGCTCGGCACGGAGTTGGACCAGTTCCTCCAGGTACGGCCCATCGCCCAGATAGACCAGGACTGGCCGCCGGTCGGAGTCGGAGCGCCTGAGAACCATGTCGAACGCTCGCAGAAGATGCTGTACGCCTTTCTCGGGCGCGGCTCTGCACGCGCAGGCGACGATCGGTCGCTCAGCCGGAATCCCCAACGCACGATGGGTGTGGCCCACACCGCCGGCCGTTGAATGTGCAACGGGAAAACCGTTGTGGACGGTCACGATGCGATTCGGCGGAACGAGCCACACGGCAAGGTCTCGACGCCTTACGAAATCACTTACGGCTATGACCAGGTCGGCGGAGATGAACGGCGAGCGGACGAGTATCCACTTGACGAGTCGCCGCAGCCCCCTGGGGGGCGTGTGCGCACCCGACGTCCTGTCGTGCACGGTAATATGACGCACCCCGACCATGCGAAGTGCCATGTAGGCCGCTTGCCATGGCGGTCTGTCTGTGAGATAGATCACTCTCGTCCGGTGTTGTCTTATGAAGCGTACAGTCTGAAGGAGAGAGCTCCAGGAATTCAGGGATGCATCGAGCTCGACAGGCCGGGCCGAGCTTCCGGCAAGGGAGCGGGGTGGCTCGGGAATTGCCGGATAGGCGACGAACGAGGCTATGTTCCGGCGCGCGAGCCGATCCGCGACTTTTCCGAAAAGACTCTCGATATGTTGCCACGCGTAACCGGTATTGGACGGGAAGTTCGCCACGAAGAGCACCGAGGCG
>JBDHLB010000018.1:0-36869 GCA_039586095.1 Gemmatimonadota bacterium | reverse complement strand
GGCGTCGCCTACCGCGAGGGGAGGACGGCCCCCAACGGTCGACCGGCCCCCGTATGTGCCGACTGTCATTCGTCCCACAGAATGGTTCGCGCCACGACCGACGAGTGGTTCATCGGGGTCGTGGACGAGTGCGGTGACTGCCACGAGGACCTGTACGAGACGTACTTCGAGACCTATCACGGCAAGGTGACGAGGCTCGGGTACGGGATGACTGCGAAATGCAGCGACTGCCACACCCCGCACGCCATGTTCCCACCCGACGATGAGCGATCGTCCGTGCACCCCGCCAACCTGGTCGCCACCTGCGGACAGTGCCATCCGGCATCGACCGAGAATTTCGCGTTGTACTACTCCCACGGCGACCACAAGGACCGGGAAGGATATCCGAGGCTCTACTGGACGTGGATCTTCATGTCGACGCTGCTGGGGGGCGTGTTCGCCTTCTTTGGCCTGCACACGGCCATGTGGCTGGGTCGGCTGGGTCTGGACGGCTACAAGGCGCGTCGTAGACACCGGCGGGCGGCCTCCGAGTCGGACCGCAGTGCCGACAGCGACAAGAGCGGTTCATGAACGGGCCCGCCGAACCGGCGACCGCCCGCCCGGCGGAGAGAGTCGAGGGGCCGGTGACGCCCCTCCGGGCCGATGCCCCATCCCATTCGCCGCGTCCTATCGCCGTCTCGGAGCGCGGCGAAGGGCCGATGCTGTGGCGCTTCTCGCGGCTGGACCGGGTGCTCCACGGATTGATGGTGTTCTCGTTCTTCGGGCTGGTCTTGACCGAGATCCCGCTCCACTTCTCTTACGCCCCGTGGGCCCGTCAGATGGTGCGCGTGTTCGGCGGGTTCCAGGCCGCCGGACTCATCCACCGCTTCTGCGCGATCATCACGTTCTTCTACTTCTTCACGCACATTGGGACGGTCGCGTACCGCTTCTGGAAGAGCGAAGACAGGAAGGGCTTCTTCACGGGTCCGAACACCATGGTGCCCCGGCTCAAGGACCTCCAGGACGTGGTCGCGCAGTTCAAGTGGTACCTCGGGCAGGGCCCCCGGCCACAGTTCGATCGGTTCAGCTACATGGAGAAGTTCGACTATTGGGCGGTATTCTGGGGCGTCGCGATCATCGGAGGCTCGGGCGTGATGCTGTGGTTCCCCGAGTTCTTTGCCGGCCTCCTGCCGGGTTGGGTGTTCAACGTGGCAACGATCGTGCACGGCGACGAGGCGCTCCTGGCGCTCGGCTTCATCTTCACCATCCACTTCTTCAACGTGCACCTGCGGCCGGAGAAGTTCCCGATCGACCTGGTGATCTTCACCGGACGGGCCACGGCTGAGTACATGAGGGAGGAGCATCCCCTCGAGTACCAGCGATTACTCGAAGAGGGGAGGCTGGGCGAGCTGGAGGCTCCCCCGGCCGACCGTTCGTATTACGTGTGGTCGCTCGTGCTGGGATTCGGAGCGCTGGGGCTTGGTATCCTGACCGTCGCGACGGTCATCTGGACGATCTTGCTGCACTAGGAGGAAATGGTAGCGCATCATAGCCACTGGGCGACTTGCGAGAGACGCGCGGACGGGTGAACCGCGCGTGAGAGGATAGACGATGGCTGACTCGGGCATGAAGGAGCGTGGCGGCTCGTATCGAAGGCGGATTCTGACGGATTCTCTCCGTTTCTTGCGGGCGGGCTTTCTGCTCTTGCTCGCCATGGGAGCGTCGTCGGGTCGCACCGCCCTGGCCCAGGACACCGCCGCCCGGGCCGCCGCACGCACTGCCCTCGCCCAGCAGCCACCGGCTCACGACGACGCGGAATGCGACAAGTGCCACGCCGACGCCTTCTTCCTAGAAGGCAGGACCGACTCGCCCGAAGGCGACGCGGCGCTGCTCGTGGCAAGCGCGCAGATCCGCGATTCCGATCACGCCTCTCTCTCCTGCTCCAGCTGTCACCCGGAGCACGGAGCCGGATATCCGCACCGTACGGATGAGCGGGCCGTGTCGTGCGGCGAGTGCCACGCGGCGATCGAAGCGGAGTACCTGCTCTCCTTTCACGCGCAGGATCGTCGGTCGCCGACGCACGCGCTGAACGTCGACCGGGTGTGCGCGGGCTGCCATGCGGACCCCGCGATGATCGAGCGGCGCTACTCGGCGCCCGAGGATTCGGTCGGTCGCATCGCGGCTGCCCGGTGGCACGAGACGGTGCACGGGGCCGCGCAGGTGCGCGCGGGGTTGCAGATAGTGGCGACCTGCAACGACTGCCACAGCTCGCACTCCATTTTTCCGCCCGACTCGGCCGCCTCCACGCTCAGCCGTCAAAACATCGCCGTCACCTGCTCGAAGTGCCATCTGGGGATTGAGGAGGTGTATCTCGAGAGCTTCCACGGGCTGGCCCTGCTATCGGGTGACACGCTGGTCCATACGGCGGGCGGGTACGACGATGAAGGCCACCTGGCCCCGGTGTGCAACGACTGCCACCCCGGCCACAAGCTGGTCTCCGACACGACGGCCGTGTGGAGGATCGGCACGGTGGAGGAGTGCGGGACGTGTCACGAACGTGTCTACGAGACGTACTTCGACACCTATCACGGGCAGACGACGGCGCTGGGCAACGACATCGTCGCCAAATGCGCCGACTGCCACCCGCCACACGACACGCGCGCGCCCACGGACCCGCTGTCCTCGGTCCACGCGGACAACATCATCGCGACCTGCGGGCAGTGTCACGAGGAATCGAACGCCAACTTCGTTCAGTATTACGCGCACGGCGATCCGAAGGACCGCGAGAACTACCCCGTGCTGTGGTGGGCGCGCGTGCTCATGCTGTCACTGCTGGGCGGCGTGTGGACGTTCTTCGGCGTGCATACGGGGCTGTGGTTCACCCGGTTGACTCTCGGCCGCTTCCGCGGCGAGACCCACGGCATTCCAGGAGCGTGGAGGCGGACCCTGTCGGCCTCCGATCGGGGCGAGGGACCGTACCTCATGCGCTTCCAGCTCATGCACCGCGTGTTCCACGCCATGATCATCGTGTCGTTCTTCGGGCTGGTGGCCACGGGAACGCCGCTCCTGTTCCCCGAGACGGGGTGGGCCCAGTTGCTCATGGGATTGTTCGGCGGCACGGAGGCGGCGGCCGGCATCCACAGGATCTGCGCCGTGATCACCTTCGGCTACTTCTTCGGGCACGTCATCCACCTGTCGATACGGATCTGGCGGAGCCCGAACCGCGCGAGCTTCTTCCGCGGGCCCGATTCGATGGCCCCCCGCAAGAAGGACTTCCAGGACATCGGGCAGATGTTCCGCTGGTTCTTCTTCCGGGGCGAGCGGCCGAAGTTCGACCGCTGGACCTACATGGACAAGTTCGACTACTGGGGCGAGGTATGGGGCGTCACGATCATCGGGGGCACGGGTCTGCTGCTGTGGTTCCCGAATCTCGTGACGCAGGTGCTGCCCGGTTGGTGGTTCAACGTGGCGACCATCGTACACGGAATCGAGGCGCTGCTGGCTGCCGGCATCATCTTCTCGGCCCACTTCTTCAACGTGCACTGGCGGCCCGACAAGTTCCCGGTCGACCTGGTGATGTTCACGGGACGCGCAACCGTCGAGTACATGGAGGAGGAGCACCCGCTGGAGCTGGAGCGGCTTCGGAGCGAGGGCCGCTTGGAGGAGCTGGTCGTCGACCCGCCCACCCAGACGGCCTATCTGTGGGCGAGCGTGCTGGGGATCATCGCGGCGATCATCGGGATGACGTTGATCGCCCTCATGCTGTGGGCGCTGCTCACGGCGTAGCGGTGGTTGCGCATACCAGCGCCCACGCCTCGGCGGAGGCTATGGCGTAGTCGACACGGCCATGCCCGGCAGGTGACAGCCGGCGCACACCTCGCCCGGCTGGTGCCGGCTCTGATCCGTGTGGCAGGCGAGACACAGGTTCCGCGAACCGGCCAGCGCCTCCCGATCCACCTCGATCCGCTCGGGGTCGTGGCACCCGGCACCGCCACACCCTGCCCCGTGCACCTCGACCGGATGTACGCCCTTGGCCGGCTTCACGTGGCAGGCGGTACACTCGCTGTCGGCGTAGTGGTGCGCGGAATGGCAGGTCTCGCAGTCGCCTTTCACCGCGAAGCCGATCGCGTCTAGGTGGCAGGTGCCGCACGACAGTTCGGCGTGCCGTGCATGTTCGAAGGAAAGTTGCCGCTCGGCCGGACCTCCCTCGAAGCCGAAGGTCTGGGATACCTCGAGCGGTCCGGGACGCACGGAGCTCAGCGTGTGGCACCCCGTACACTGCGCGAAGCTCGCCCGCTCGTGGTGGCAGCCGGCGCACCACTCGCGCCCGGCCGATCCCGTCTGCATCCCGGCTCCGCGCGCGTGGCAGGCCTCGCACTCGATCGGGCTGTGGCTTTCATGCCGGAACTGACCGACGCGTCTCGCATCCGCCGTGGCCTCCACTCTCGGGCCCCCGCCCTCCGCCCGGTGGCAATCGGCGCACCAGCCGCGCTCCGATGTCACGGTCGCGCGCCCCGTGCCGTGGCAGCGCTCACATTCGAGCCGTTCGTGACTCTCGTGCGAGAACGCGGCCTGCGCGGTGACGCCCGCCGGCAGAATCAAACTGGCCGAGACGGCCAGAAGCGATACGAAGAGGAGGCCTGGTATGACCGCGAGCCGTGGGGCCCGGTTCAGACTTGGGGCGAGAGACAAGCCCACTGAGCACTTGACCGGAAAGGTCTTCACTGCGTGGGGCTCGCCGCGTACCCGAGATAGGTGAGGACCACGATGAACAAGATAGCGCCGATGCCGATCCACGTGAACAGCGGGTTCGCCTCGCCGTGCCCCCGACGTCGATCGAGCACCGGCACCAACAGCAGGAAGACGGCGGCCGCGGCAAAGCCCATGATGCCGACGACCTCGCCTTCGAACCACAGGATGTGAGGCGGCAGGTACTTCAGCGTCTGGAACATGAACATGAAGTACCATTCCGGCTTGATCCCGGCCGGGGCCGGCGCGAAGGGGTCCGCCTTTCCGCCCAGTTCGGCGGGGAAGAAGGCGGCCAGCGCGGCGACGATCGCCAGGGCAGCGAGCCAGCCCACCAGGTCACGGTACAGGAAGTTGGGCACGAACGGGATCGACGACTTCGCCCCGCCGCGCCGTTCGACATCCGGCGGCACGCTCATCCCGTGCTTCTGCACCAGCCACACGTGCAGGCCGAGTACGCCCGTGATCAGAAGGGGCAGCACCGCGACGTGAATCGCGTAGAAGCGCGTGAGCGTGGCCCCACTCACGTCGTCCCCGCCTCGCCCTACCTTGAGCAGGAAGTCGCCGGCCAGTGGAACGGACCCGAGGATCTGCGTGCCGACCCGCGTGGCGAAGTAGGCCAGCTGATTCCAAGGCAGCAGATAGCCGGTGAAGCCGAACGCGAGCGCGATGCCGAACAGCGCCATCCCCGTGTACAAGGTGAGCTCGCGGGGCGGTCGATAGGCGCGCATCAGAAAGACGCTGAACAGGTGGAAGAACAGCGCGAAGATCATCAGGTTGGCCGACCAGTTGTGCAGCGAGCGTATGAGCCAGCCGAACTGCACCTCGGTCATGAGAAACTGGATCGACTCGTACGCCTCTCCCGCGCTCGGTCGGTAATAGAACAGCAGCAGAATGCCCGTTCCGACCTGGATGATGAACAGGAAGAGGGTCATCCCGCCCAGATAATACCAGATCGTATGGCGGTGGACCGGGACTTCCTTCTTTTGGGCCAGCTTTCCAATGGGCGCGAACCCGATACGGTCGTCGAGCCAGGACCACGTGCGGCGGATGGGCCCGCGGCGCGAATCCACGCTCAGGCCTCCTTGGTGACGATGATCCGGTCGTCCACGACGTTCACCGTGTAGCGCGCAAGCGGCCGGGGCGGCGGACCCTGAATGTTCGCCCCGCTCAAGTCGTAGTGGCCATTGTGGCACGCGCACCAGATGTGCTCGATGTCGTCACGGTACTGAACGATGCAGTCCAGGTGCGTGCACATGCCGTCGAACGCCCGCAGCTCGCCGTCGGGTGTACGAACGACGATGCCGGGCCGGTTGCCGAACTTGAAAACCTCACCGGAGTTCGGGGCCAGATCCTGCGGGCCGAACGGCAGGGTCACCTGGTTGGTGGCCGCCTCCTCGACGCGGGGCGGGACGATATAGCGAGCCATCGGATAGATGATGGAGACCGCCAGTGCCCCGGCGCCCGTGCCCAGCAGCCAGTTCAGGAAGCCCCGGCGCGCCGTGACGGGTGGTCCTCCCGAGGGAGGCTCGCGTTGCCGTTCCGGGTCAGCGGTCAGCCAGCTCTTGGGACTCATTCGTCCATCTCTCCCGGCGCCGTCTTCGCCGCATGCATCGCCTGGGTGCGCTCCACTTGCCGGATCTTCATGATGAGGCCCACAATCAGCAGGAGAATGACGGCGGAGGAGACGGCCAATCCTCCGCGTCGGATGTCCAGTTCATGGAAGGCCGCCTCGGCCTCGGCGTAGCCTTCCGCCGCGATCTCCAGACCCTCGCCGACCTTCTCTCGCACGGCCTCGAGCCGGGCCGCGTGCACGACGGCCCGCGTTTCGACCAGCGCGGTGCGGGCCTGGTTGAGCTCGAACTGCGCCTGGCTCACGTGCATCCCGGCGTGCTCGGCCTCGAGCAGCAGCGAATCGGCCTCCATATAGGCGGTCCGCAAGGAATCCACCAGGCTCTGGATGGCGACCGCGGCCTGGCCGCCCGCGTCGGCAGCCGAGTGACACCCGGATCCGCGACACGTCGCTGCTTCCTCGATGCCGAGCAGGTGGTCCGTGGCTTCCTGAATGTCGTGGTTCGCGTGACAAGTGGCGCACGCCGGCTGGCCGCGAGCCGCGAACACGGAGTCATGGGGGCTGGCCGCGTAGTACTCGCCGATCTGATAGTGACACTCCGCGCACACGCGGCCCACCGACTCGTAACCGGGCGGCGCGGCGCCGTGGTTGCCGTGACAGTCGTTGCACACGGGAGCGCTCAGATCCCCGCCCTCGGAGAGCATGCGCCAGTGCACGCTGCGCTCGTATTCCTCGAGCTGGTCGGTCGGCAGCTCGTAGGCCGCCATCAGTTCCGGATCCGCATGGCACGATCCGCACAGCCGGGGGACATTGAGCGGGTGGACGCTGGATCGTTCGTCCGTCTCGGGAAGGATCCCGTGGTTCGAGTGACAGTCGACACAGGTAGCCACGGCCGTATCGCCCGCGGCGAGCCGCCGGCCGTGCACCGAGGTCAGGTAGCGATCGAGCTGGTCGATCCGGAGGTCCGGATTGTACCGTTTCATGAACTCGGCGTTGGAGTGACAACGCGCACACATCTCGGGCTCACGGTCGCGCGCCGGCCGCGTTCTCATCCCCCGATGCGCGGTGCGCGCATCGGTCGACACAGCGTCTCCGCCGTGGCAGCCCGCGCAGGCGATCCCCGCCACCCCGTGCACATCGTCCTGAAGCAACCGTGCAGGCTCGGCCAGCCGCTCGTCCGGCAGCTCGATGTGGCAGGCCCCGCACGCCCCGCCGGCGGCCTCCTGGGCCAGCAGTGCGTCCGGAAGGGGCGACAGCATCACGGACACGGCCGCCAGCAGGCGTGCCATACGCCCGGCCGCCCGAAGAAGGCTCATCGGGGCTGCCTCCGATCTCTGTCGCTCGGTGCCTAACACTGTACCTCGCTCGGCCCTGGCCCGCGTCAGTATGCGAAACGGCAACACACTACAGCACGCCCTGCGGGCGCGGCAACAAGAAAAGGCCGGGCGGTTGCCCGCCCGGCCTGTGGATCCGCCTCGTTGATCAGCAAGCGACTACTTCTCCATGAGCAACTGGAGGGTGGCGCCCCAGTCCTCCTGGATGCTCGCCGACACGTTGTACTCGTCCTCGACCGCGGCGATGCTGCTGATGAGGTGCGCCTCGATCAGGAAGGGATTGTGCACCAGCGAGCCGAGCACCGTGTTCGTGCCGAACTCCTCGCTGCCGAACTCGGCCAGCTCCATGTTGAAGAAAGCTCCCTCCGCCACGGTGATCACGCCATCGGTGGCGTCGATCTCGCCGCCCGGTTCGTCGAGGTTCGGGTCCACCTGCTCCAGCAACTCGTGCAGCTCCTCGACCAGCGTCTCGACGCGCAGTATGCCGGTCTGGAGAATACCGACCAGGGCTTCCGCCGAGCCGTGACAGCTGAGCCCCGTGCCGGCGCTCGTGCAGCCCACGTAGCTGCGGGCCGTCGTCTCGAGACCGCACTGCACCTCGAAGCCCTCCGGGATCCCCTGTTCATCCACGCACGGCATGGGCCGGAAGTTGTGGCCGGTCGCCGTGAACAGGAAATCGCCGGTCGCCTGATCGTCGATCTCGTAGCTGAACACGTGGCAGGTGGCGCACAGCTCGGGATTCGCCTGCGTCGCATGGGTCGCCCGGATTTGGCCCACCTCGATGCCACCGAAGAAGAAGCCGGCCTCACCCTCGACGAGCGCCGTTTCCGGCGAGTGCGGGTGCAGCCCGTGGGACGAGGCCCCATCCGGGATCGGCCGTCGGTTGTGGCACTGCCCGCACATGTGCTGCTCGGCCGAGATCGTCCGGACCGGGGCCCGCAGCTGACCCTCGTTGGGGCTGCCGTGCGGATCGTGGCACACGGAGCAGGTTACGGCCAACTGGGTGCCGTCCGCCTCGGTATAGGTCGTCGCGCCCGGGTCGAACCGCGCCATCGCCGCCTGTCCGCTGTGGCACGAGTTGCAGCCGTCCCGATCCGCCGCGAAGCCGACGACGCGGGCGTGCGGCGACTCGGACCACTCCTCCACGAACGGATGGTGGGAGCCCTCGTGACAGTCGCCGCAGTTCCCCGTCTTGCCCTCTCCCACGTCCGCCGAGGCGAGCGGCTGCGAGGCGTCGGGGTTCAGCACGTGCGGCTGACCTGCCCCGTGACAGCTCTCACACTGCACGTCGTGGTAGCGCGGGTCGCCGGTCGTCGTCCAGCCGCCGTCCGCGCTCGCGTTGCCCAGCGGGCCCACCGTATGGCAGCCCTCGCAGAACTCCTGGGCGTGACCGCTGCCCTGCAGGCCCTCCCACGCGTGGGCGTGTACGGTGGTAGCCCAGGCGGATTGGGGTCCGATGTGGCAGTTGCCGCAGGTCGTGAGCCCATCCTCCTGATCCTCGGGCGTGCCGTACCCGAGGAAGCCCTGCGCGGCGGCGGGCGGGTCATTGAAGAAGGGCCGGTCTATCTCGACCTCGATGATCTCCTGGATCACCTCGGTCTCGGTACACGCTGTCGCCACGAGCACGACCGCCAGCCCGGCCAGTGCCCGTCCGAACACCGAATGTCTACTCAGTATATTCATGATCGCCACCCGTTTCCCGTTGTGTTGCCGTGGGATCGCTTGTTCTGTCCTCGTCCCCCTGCGCTCCCGTCTCGATGCAACCGCGCGCGCGCAATTGTCGCGCCACTCACCGCACGTACGATATGAGCCCTGAACGGCGAGCTTTCCGGCCGGTTCGCCTCCTCCTTCGGACCGCTGCTGATCGGGACATCTTGACACAAACTGGTCAAGAATGCCCCGGCGCCGTGATTCCGGTAACTTCAACGAAGATTTGACGATACGGCTTTGTATGCGTAAGAATACTCACGTGCCGTTCGCGCTACAAGAGGGGGTGACTCGCGGGGCCCGAATCGTTATAGTGGGGAAACCCGGTGCCAGGATTGGGACCTCCCTATTGGGCGCAATGCCCCGCCGGGAACCCTGCCCTCGCCCGGGCTCCTCCTTACACGTGAAGCGTCGACCGGAGGTGGCCCATGTACTACCCGTCCTCTCACCCCTGGGCCGACGGCGAGACGCTCGGCGAGCACCTCGAGAAGCGAGGTGTGAGTCGGCGCGACTTCCTCGTCTACTGTGGCGAGCTGGGAGCGATTCTGGGGCTCGGCACGATGATGACCCCCACCGTCGCGAGAGCGCTCGCGCAGCAGAAGCGGCCCTCCGTCATCTGGATCCAGCTCCAGGAGTGCACCGGGTGTGTCGAAAGCGTGATCCGCACGGCGGAACCCACGATCGGCGACCTGGTGCTCGACATGGTCTCGTTGGACTACAGCCACACGCTCATGGCGAGCGCCGGCGCGGCAGCGGAGGAGGCGCTGCACACCGCGATGGAGGAAAACCATGGCGCGTACGTGCTCGTCGTGACGGGATCCGTGCCGCTCAAAGAAGACGGGATCTACACGACCATCGCCGGCCGGACCGCCAAGGTGATCCTCGAGGAGGCGGCCGAGGGCGCGGCGGCGGTGATCGCGGTGGGCGCCTGTGCGCACTTCGGATCCGTCCAGGCGGCGGCGCCCAATCCGACCGGCGCCGTCGGAGTGGACGAGGTGATCAGGGACAGGCCGGTCGTGAACATCGCGGGCTGTCCGCCGATCGCAGACACGGTGACCGCGACGATCGCGCACTACCTCACCTTCGGGCGCGTGCCCGAGCTGGACTACGACGGCCGGCCGCTCTTCGCGTACGGAAAGCGGATCCACGACCAGTGCCCGCGGCGCGCGCACTTCGACGCGGGCCAGTACGTGGAGGAGTTCGACGATGAGGCGGCGCGGAAGGGTTGGTGCCTGTACCAGGTCGGCTGCAAGGGGCCGGCCTGCTTCTCGCCCTGCCCGATCTTCCAGTGGAACACCCGCACGAGCTGGCCGATCGGAGCGGGGCACCCGTGCATCGGGTGCACCGAGCGGAACTTCTGGGACACCATGAGCCCGTTCTACGAGCGCCTGCCTGCGGTCGCGGGCTTCGGCGTCGAGAGCACGGTGGACATGATCGGACTCGGTCTGGCGGCGGGTGCGACGGCCGGCGTGGCGGCGCACGGGGTGGCCACCTGGGTCCACCGATCCAGGAAGCGAAAGACGGGCGAGCTGCCGGTCGCGGATGAAGTGATCGTGGCGACGGAACCGGAGGAGGGCTCCGATGGCTAGAACGAAAGTCGTCGTCGATCCGATCACCCGGATCGAGGGGCACCTGCGGATCGAGGTCCAGGAGGAGGACGGGAGGATCGCGGACGCGTGGGCTTCATCCACGCAGTTCAGAGGGATCGAGATCATTATGGAGGGCCGGGATCCGCGGGATGCGTGGGCGTACACGCAGCGGATCTGCGGCGTGTGCACGGTCGTGCACGCCATCGCGTCGTGCCGCGCGGTGGAGGATGCCCTCGACATCGAGGTCCCGATCAACGCGGAGATCATCCGCAACCTGGTGCACGGCATGCAGACCGTGCAGGACCATGTGATCCACTTCTACCATCTGCACGCGCTGGACTGGGTGGACGTGGTGAGCGCGTTGTCGGCCGATCCCGCACAGACGGCGGCGATCTCGCAGGCTGTCTCGCCGTGGCCGAACAACTCGGCCGACTACTTCGCCGAGATCAAGGCCCGGCTGGAGCAATTCGTGTCGACGGGGCAGCTGGGGATCTTCACCAACGGCTACTGGGGCCACCCGGCGTACAAGCTGCCGCCGGAGGTGAACCTGCTGGCCGTCGCCCACTATCTGGAGGCGCTCGACTGGCAGCGGGATGTGATCCGGCTGCACACGATCTTCGGCGGGAAGAACCCGCACCCCAACTTCCTGGTGGGCGGGATGGCCTCGGCCATCAACCTGGAGAGCACGGCCACGATCAACGCCGAGCGGCTGACGGACATCTACGACATGATCCGCCGGGCGCGGCGTTTCGTGGAGCAGGTGTACTGGCCGGACCTGCTGGCTATCGCCGGCTTCTACAAGGAATGGGCCGCGATCGGCGGCGGCGTGGGCAACTACCTCACGGTCGGCGAATACCCGGAGAACGGGTGGCGTGACCTCGATTCCCTGTACTTCCCGCGCGGGATCATACTGAACAAGAATCTGGCCGAGGTGGTCCCGTACGACCACGAGAAGGTGAAGGAGTACATCACGAGCTCGTGGTACGAGTACGAGGACGGCGACGAGGTGGGGCTGCACCCGTTCGAGGGCGAGACGAAGGCCGCCTACACGGGGCCGGAGCCGCCTTGGACGTTCCTGCAGGACCACGACAAGTACACCTGGATGAAGTCGCCGCGCTACGACGACCAGCCGATGGAGGTCGGGCCGCTGTCCCGCATGCTGGTCGCCTACGCGTCGGGGCACGAGGAGGACCAGGAGGTCGTAAACGAGGCCCTCGGGCGGCTCGACGTGGGGCCCGAAGCTCTGTTCTCTACCCTGGGGCGTACGGCGGCCCGCGGTGCGGAGACCGTGCTGCTGGCTCGCAAGCTGGAACAGTGGTACGACGCGCTGGTCGGACGCATCCGGGGCGGCGACACGACCACCTTCAACCCGTCGAAGTGGGATCCGGACACGTGGCCCGAGTCGGCGCAAGGCTACGGCTACCTGGACGCGGCCCGAGGCGCACTGGGTCACTGGGTGCAGATCCGGGACGGCAGGATCGAGCGCTACCAGTGCGTGGTGCCGAGCACCTGGAACTGCTCGCCGCGTGACCAGGTGGGACAGATGGGACCGTACGAGGCGTCGCTGGTAGACAACCACCCGCTGGTCGATCCGGAGCGGCCGATCGAGATCCTGCGCACGATACACTCCTTCGATCCCTGTATGGCGTGCGGGGTGCACGTGCTCGATGCGACCGGCAAGGAAGTCACGCGAGTGAGGGTGCGATAATGGAAGCGACAGGCGGCGAAGCCGAAAGACGTCGTCTGGTCGTCAGCGGCGCCGACGCCGCGACCGGGCGGCACGAGTACAAGTGGGTCGACCTGTGGTCCTGGCCCTTGCGCGCCATCCACTGGATCTCGGTGGTCGCGATCCTGTTTCTGGCCGTGACCGGCTTCTACATCGGTCGGCCCGTGTTCATGACCGGCGGGGAGGCGAGCTCCCACTACCTGATGGGGACGATCCGCTTCCTGCACTTCGTCGGCGCCGGCTGGTTCGTAGCGGCCGCCATGGTGAGGACGTATCTGGCGTTCAACGGGAACCGGTTCGAGCGGCTGCCGGCGATCCTCCCGACGAGCGGCCGGGACGTGACTAGCTTCTTCAAGACGGTGAAGGCCTATCTCCTCGTGGAATCGGAGAAGGCCCCGCACTTCCTCGGACACAACCCGATGGCGCAGACCGCATACAGCTTCATCTATGTGGTGGCCACGTTCATGATCTTCAGCGGGTTCGCGATGTACGGACAGTCCAACCCCGGCGGTTTCTTCTATACCACCTTCGGGTGGGTCGCCAACCTCATGGGAGGCGCCCAGGTAGTGCGCTTCTGGCACCACACGGCGGCGTGGCTGTTCGTAATCTACATCCCGGTTCACGTCTACTTCTCGCTCCGGGCGGACGTGACGGAGCGTGAGGGACTCATCTCCTCGATGGTGACCGGCGGCAAGTTCGTGCGCACGGACCTCGAGTACGAGGACCTGAAGCGTCGCAAGCGATAGGGATCGTGCCTACGCACGAGACCATCGTGATCGGCGTGGGCAGTCCACTCATGGGCGACGACGGCCTCGGCCTCGTCGCCCTCGAGCATCTGCGCGATTCCTATCGATTCGAGCCGCACGTCGAGCTGGTGGACGGGGGCACGTGGGGCATGAACCTGCTTCCGTTTCTGGAGGCCGCCCGGCGGGTCCTCATCCTGGACGCGATCCACGCCAGTGGCGAGCCGGGCAGCCTCGTGGTCCTCGAAGGGGACGAGATCCCGCGCTTCCTCTCCGCCAAGGTCTCGCCGCACCAGATCGACCTGCGCGAGGTGATCGCCCTGGCCGAATTCCGGGGCACGCTTCCCGAGGAGCTGGTTGTGCTCGGCCTGCAGCCCGAAAAGGTCGAGATGTCGACCGAGTTGGGTCCGGCGGTCAGTGCGGGGCTCGCGAGGCTGATCGAGGAGACCATTCGGCGTCTTGAGGCGTGGGGGCACGAGGCTCACCCCGGGCCCTCCGCTCCCGCCGGCTCGGGCCCCGATCGCGCGGCTCCGCCTCGTCCCCCACAGGACTCCCCGAGCCAGTAAGTTTCCGCGTGCACGAGATGAGCATCGCCCTGGAGGTGTGCCGCATCGCGGAGGACCACGTGGGGCGCGACGGTCTGGCCGACGTGGTCGAGGTCGGCGTGGAGGTCGGCGAGCAGGCGGGGGTCGAGTTCGGCAGCCTGGAGTTCTGCCTGGAGGCGCTGTTCTCGCATCCCCCGTTCGGCCGTGCGCGACCCGTGTTGACCCGTGTGCCCGGCGACGACCTGAGAGTCCTGTACCTGGAGGTGGACGATGGCCGTCCGGACGATTGAGGTTCGAGAGCGGGTGATGGCCCGCAACGATGAGCTCGCGGACGAGGTGCGTGGCCGGCTCCGGGAGTCCCGGGTGTCCGCCCTCAACCTCGTCTCGTCGCCGGGGGCCGGGAAGACGCTCCTTCTCGAGCGGACCCTGGACGCTCTGGGGGAGGAGCTACGGATCGCCGTGGTGACGGGCGACGTGCAGACCCGAAACGACGCGGACCGTCTCGCGGCGCACACCGACCGGCTGGTGCAGGCCGTGGTGACCGGCGGCGCCTGCCACATGGACGCTCGGCAACTGCTCGAGGCGGTCGAGGCGATCGACCTCGACGAGACAGACCTTCTGTTCATCGAAAACGTGGGCAACCTGGTGTGCCCGGCGAGCTGGGATCTCGGCGAGACGGCGAAGGTCGTGATCTTCTCCGTCCCGGAGGGTGAGGACAAGCCGGTCAAGTATCCGAAGATGTTCCAGGTCGCGACCCACACAGTCATCAACAAGATCGATCTGCTTCCACATGTCCCCTTCTCGGTCGAGCGGGCGATGGAGTTTGCCCGTGGCGTGAACCCCCGGCTCGGGTTCTTTTTGACCTCGGCCCTCACGGGAGAGGGACTGGACGAGTGGTTCGGCTTTCTCAGGCAACAGACGGCGGAAGCCCGGGGCGAGCCCCGGTAAGTCGGCGCTGCGGCCGGCCGGACGACGTGACGCACGAGTCGGACGGGAGAACGAGACGGACGTGCCCTCCTCGACACAGCTCCAGGGGTTGCGGCTCCACCTGCGCGGCGTCGTGCAGGGCGTGGGGTTCCGCCCCTTCGTGCACCGTCTGGCGATCCGGCACGGCCTGGCCGGCCGTGTCCGCAACGAGTCGGGCTCGGTGTTCATCGAGGTGGAAGGACCTGGTGATGCGCTGGACGCCTTCGTGGCGGGTCTGACCACGGATGCTCCGCCGCTTGCGTCGATCGACGAGCTGCGCCGTACGGACTTCGAGCCGCTGGGCCTCGAGGGGTTCGAGATCGCGCCCAGCGCCTCGCAGCCGGCGCGCCGGCTGCCCGTGTCGCCGGATGTGGCGATCTGCGATCCCTGTGCGGCGGAGCTGACAGACCCGGCGGACCGGCGTCACGGATATCCGTTCATCACCTGTACGGACTGCGGTCCCCGCTACACGGTCATCGAGACGATGCCGTACGACCGCGAGCGCACGAGCATGCGCGTGTTCGAGCAGTGTCCGACCTGTCTCGCCGAGTACGCCACGCCGTCGGATCGGCGATACCACTCCGAGACGAACAGCTGCCCGGCGTGCGGGCCCCGTATCTGGCTCGCCGAGCCGAAATCGGGATCGACACCCCCATTGCAAACGCTCGATACGCAACAGGGCGTCACGGGGAAGACGCCGGAGCCCCGGCGTGTGCTGGACGAAGCCGTCGAGCGGCTCCTGGAGGGCGAGATTCTCGCGGTGCGCGGCCTGGGCGGCTTCCACCTGGCCGCCGACGCGACGAACGACGCGGCCGTACGACGCCTTCGTCGCCGCAAGGCGCGTGAAGCGAAGCCGCTGGCCGTCATGGTGGGAACGCTCGAGGAGGCGAGACGGCTGGGCGAGGTCGGACCGGAGGAGGAGGCGCTGCTCACATCGCGGGAGCGGCCGATCGTTCTGTTGCGGCGCCGGCCCGACGCTCCGATCGCCAGGGCCGTCGCGCCCTGTCTAGACACGGTGGGTCTGATGCTGGCGTACACGCCGCTGCACGTGCTGCTGCTCGAGCGCGTGGGGCGCCCGCTCGTCATGACCAGCGGTAACCTGTCCGAAGAGCCGATCGCGATCTCCAACGACGAGGCGGAGCGGCGTCTGCAGCGCATCGCCGACGCCTTTCTCCTGCACGACCGGGAGATCGTCTCACGGTACGACGACAGCGTGCTACGTGTGGTCGCCGGCCAGCCCGTGTTTCTGCGGCGAGCCCGCGGTTACGCTCCGCTCCCGATCGCCCTTCCGGTCGCGGCGCCGGTGCCGCTGGTCGCGGTGGGCCCGCACCTCAAGAACACGTTCACGCTGGTTCATGATCACAGTGCCTACGTGAGTCAGCACGTCGGGGACCTCGAGAACATCGAGACACTGGAGCACTTCCAGGACACGCTCGAGCGATACGAGACGCTGTTCGCGATCCGGCCTGAGGTGGCTGTGCGCGACAAGCACCCGGGCTACCTGTCCACCCGTCTGGCCGAAGAGTTGAATCTCGCCAGGATCCTGGACATCCAGCACCACCATGCGCACATCGCCGGCGTAGCCGCCGAACACGGCATCTCGGGTCCCGTCATCGGGCTGGCGTTCGACGGCACGGGGTACGGCGACGACGGCAACGTCTGGGGTGCGGAGGTGCTGGTCAGCGACCTGGTGCACTACGAACGACTCGCCCACCTCCGGTACGCTCCCCTGCCCGGATCGGACCTCGCCATGCGCCGTCCCTGGCGCACGGCGCTGGGCTATCTGTCCCTGGAGCCGGACGCCGGCCCGGCTTTCGAGCTGGCGCTCGACAGAGTCTCGGAGCGGGAGCGCAGCCTGGCCGAGCGGCAGATCGAGCGGCGACTCAACGCGCCGCTCGCCTCATCACTGGGTCGTCTGTTCGACGCGGCCGCGGCCGTGCTGGGTGTACGAAGAGTGGCCCGTTACGAGGGTCAGGCGGCGATGGAGCTCGAGGCGCTGGCGGGCACGCGGCCCGCTGAGCCGCTCCCCTTCCCCGTCGTCGACGCGGGACTGCTTCCGGGAGGCCGACCGGTCCCGTCGACGCACAACGGGGACGAGCTCGCTGGCGCTTCCGGTGCGTCGCTCGGCTCCTCACGCGCACCGCGGACGCACTGGGTCCTCGATCCGCTGCCGCTCCTCATCTCGCTCGGGCAGCGGATCGCGGCGGGAGAGGATCGGGCCGATCTGGCCGCCCGGTTCCACGAAAGCGTGGCAGCGGCTGCCGTCGAGGTGGCGGCCCGGGCGTGTGAGCTTACGGGCCTCGAGGCCGTCGCGTTGGGCGGGGGTTGTTTCCAGAACGCCCGCCTGCTCGCATCGGTGACGGCGCGGCTTCAGCAGAGGGGCCTGCGGGCGCTGACGCCACGGGCGCTGAGCCCCAACGACGGCGGGATCAGCTATGGTCAGGCGGCTGTGGCCGCCGCGACGCTGCATCGTGAAGTGGAGGCATAGCGCATGTGTCTGGGGATTCCGGGCCGCATCACGGAGATACGACGCGACGGCGCGCTGGCGATGGGAGTGGTCGACTTCGGGGGTGTCCGCCGTGAGGTGTGCCTTGCCTATGTGGCCGACGAGGTGGAGGTGGGCGACTACGCGATCGTGCACGTCGGGTTCGCGATCTCCAGGGTGGACGAGGACGAGGCCAGGCGGACGTTCGAGATCCTGCGCGAGATGAGCCAGCTGGACGAGCTCGAGTGGATCAAGGAGGTGGCGGACCAGGCGGAGTCCGTCGACGTGCCCGGGGTGCAAGACGAGTCGCAACCTCTGGGCGGGCCAGGGTCGCCGGGAGACGGAGACAATCCGTGAAGTACCTGAGCGAGTACCGGGACCCGAAGCTCGCCCGGACGCTCCTGGGCAAGATCGCGGACACGGCGACCCGGCGCTGGGTGTTGATGGAGGTATGTGGGGGGCAGACCCACACGATCGTCAAGCAGGGGCTGAACGAGCTGCTGTCGGACGCGGTCGAGATGATTCACGGGCCCGGTTGCCCCGTGTGCGTCACACCACTCGAACAGATCGATCGGGCGGTTCATCTGGCCGGGCGACCGGACGTCATCTTCACGTCGTTCGGCGACATGCTCCGCGTTCCGGGCAGCGAGTGCGACCTGTTGCAGGTGCGGGCGCGGGGCGGCGAGGTGCGAGTGGTCTACTCGCCACTCGACGCGCTCGACGTCGCGCGCCGCAACCCCGACAAGGAGGTCGTGTTCTTCGCGGTCGGCTTCGAGACAACGGCGCCCGCCAACGCGATGGCGGTCTGGAGGGCGAGCGAGCTGGGTGTGAAGAACTTCAGCGTGCTCGTCTCGCATGTCACCGTGCCACCCGCGATGGTGGCCATCCTCGAGTCGCCGGACAACCGTGTCCAGGGCTTCCTGGCGGCGGGTCACGTCTGCACGGTGATGGGGTGGACCGAGTACGAGCCGCTGGCGTCCCGATACGGCGTTCCGATCGTCGTCACGGGCTTCGAGCCGCTCGACATCCTCGAGGGAATCTGGATGGCCGTGCAGCAGCTCGAGCAGGGGCGCGCGGAGGTCGAGAATCAGTACGTGCGCTCGGTGCGTCGCGAGGGCAACGAGCCGGCGCAGGAGCTCGTGTCGCGCGTCTTCCGGCTCGTCGACCGACCGTGGAGGGGGATCGGCCTCATCCCGGGAAGCGGTCTGGGGCTGCGCCAGGAGTTCGCCGCCTTCGATGCGGAGCGGAGGTTCGCTCTCCAGGGCATACAGGCCACGGAATCCGCGGAATGCCGGGCCGGCGACGTGTTGCGAGGCCGTCTGAAGCCGACGGGATGCCCCGCGTTCGGCACACGCTGCAGCCCGGAGAACCCGCTCGGAGCCCCGATGGTCTCGTCCGAGGGGGCGTGCGCCGCCTACTACAACTACGGGCAATACCGAATGGACGCGGCGCCCGTCGAACAGGAGGCGTAGCCTTGTCGTCGCTCGCCGAAGGTCCCGTCTGCCCCACGCCGATGGCGCCCGAGCGGGTGCAGCTGGGTCACGGGTCCGGCGGCAAGATGAGCGCCACGCTGTTGCGCGACCGGTTTCTCCCGGCGTTCGCCAACGAGGCGCTCGAGGCGCTGGGAGATGCGGCCGTCGTGAACCTCGACGGTCGATCGGTCGCGATCTCTACAGACACCTTCGTCGTGAGCCCGCTGGAGTTTCCGGGGGGTGACATCGGGACCCTGGCCGTGCACGGGACGGTGAACGATGTGGCGATGATGGGGGCCGAGCCGCTGTATCTCTCGGCTGGCTTCATCCTCGAAGAGGGGCTTCCGTTCGACACTCTGGACCGGATCGTCGCCTCGATGGCCCACGCGGCCAGGGCCGCCGGCGTGCCGCTGGTGACGGGCGACACGAAGGTGGTCGAGCGCGGCAAGGCGGACGGGATGTTCATCAACACCACCGGCGTGGGTCTGCTGAGCCCCGGTTTCCAGCCGGCGCCCGACCGCGCGCGGCCGGGTGACGCCGTGCTGGTGAGCGGCCCCGTCGGTCGGCACGGGATTGCGGTCATGGCGGTCCGGGAGGGTCTGGAATTCGAGACGGAGATCGTGAGCGATACGGCGTCGCTCTGGCCACTGGTGCGCGCGCTGCGCGAAGAGCTGGGGGACGCCATCCGAGTGCTCCGGGACCCGACCCGAGGGGGCCTAGCCAGCGCGCTCAACGAGATCGCCGCGGCGAGCCGGGTGGGCATTCAGCTGATCGAGGCGGCGTTACCCGTTCCCGGGCCGGTGCTGGCGGCGTGCGAAATGCTGGGGCTGGATCCCCTGTACGTGGCGAACGAGGGGGTGCTTGTGGCGCTGGTGGATGGCCACGCGGCCGAGCGAGCCCTCGAGGTCATGGCCGGTCAGAGCGCAGGGGCCGGCTGCGTCGTGATCGGCCGCGCCGTCGACGAGCACGCCGGCATGGTCGTGCTGGAGACGGGCGTCGGGGGCCGCCGCGTGGTGGACATGCTTCCGGGCGATCAGCTTCCCCGCATCTGCTGACCTTCCCCCGAAGGCTGATCCCAGCGACAGGCCGCCGTCTGCTCGACCGCGAGCTGGACGGCTCGAATCGGGTGCCGCGGGTCCTCTACTCCCCGGCAGGAAGACACGGCCTCCATGAGGCTGGCAGCCGCCTCGTCCGGCAGCAGCGACAGAATCATCTGCGACTCGTAGGGGGCGACCTCGCCGTACCAGCCGCGCTGGCTGCCGGGTGCGAAGCCTTCGATGGAGAGCCGGTTGAAGGCTTCGACGCCCTCCTCGGCCAGGAGGCGGGTCACACAGGCCTCATCGTCCTCCAGATACATCAAGATGACCATCTTCACGTTGCTGCCTCCTGCGGACTGGTCTCTCGGGTTCCAGACACATCTTTCGTGCTCGCGTTTCATGCACACGTCTATCATCCACGCGCTTCGTGCATGTGATTCAGACGGCCGCTTCCTCCTGGCTTCGCCGGCGGACGAGGAAGTAGATGCCGGGCACCACGATCAGCGTGAGAATCGTCGAGGCGATCGCCCCCGTGATCAGCGCCACGGCCAGGCCTTCGAAGATCGGGTCGAACAGAATCACGACCGCCCCGATCACCACGGTACCTGCCGTAAGGGCGATCGGACGTGTTCGCACGGCTCCCGCCTCGAGAATCGCCTGCTTCAGAGGGACACCGGCGCCCAGTCTCGCCTCCAGATAGTCGATCAACAGGATCCCGTTTCGCACCATGATCCCCGCGAGCGCGATCATGCCGATCATGCTCGTCGCGGTGAAGAAGGCACCGAACATCCAGTGCCCGGGCGCGATGCCCACCAGGGTGAGGGGGATCGCCGACATCATGATGAGCGGTGTGGTGAGCGAGCCGAACCAGCCGACGATCAACACGTAGATGAGCGCCAGGGCCCCCGCGAAAGCGATCCCCAGGTCCCGAAACACCTCGTAGGTGATCTGCCACTCGCCATCCCACTTCACCACCGGTTGCTGCACGATTCCGGGCTGGCGCGTATACAGCTGACCCAGTCGGGATCCCGATGGCAGCTCGATCTCGGCGAGCTGGTCCTTCAGATCCAGGATCGCGTACACCGGGCTCTCCTGGCCGCCGGCCACTTCGGCCGTCACGTACACGACCCGCTGACCGTTCTTTCGATCGACGACCTGCGGCACGACGCCCTCCGAGGGCTGGACGATCTCGCCCACCGGCACCATCGGACCGAGAGCGGACGAGACGTGCACGCTCGAGAGACGGTCCACCCCGGATCTGGCACCTTCGGCCAGTCGGACCCGGACGGGAACCGGGCGTCGGGAGGCCGGCTCGGACAGGTACGTCGCCACCTCGCCTTCCAGTGCCAGATGAAGGGCGCGCGCGACCGCCGGCTTCCCCACACCGCTGAGGGCCGCCTTCTCCTCGTCCACCGTCAATCGCACCTGACGCTGTGGCGCGGACAGCGACCAGTCCACGTCCACGACATCGGGGTGGGCCGAGAACAGCTCGCGGATCCGACGGGCGGCCGACTCGCGGGCGGTCGCTTTCTCTCCGTACACCTCCGCCACCAGCGTGGAAAGCACCGGCGGACCCGGAGGAACCTCGACCACCTTGGCGCGGGCACCGCCCCCGGCTCGGTCTGCCGCGGCGTGCACGAGTGGCCGAATTCGCGACGCGATGTCATGACTCTTTGCCCGTCTGTCGCCCTTGTCCACCAGGTTGACCTGAATGTCCGCGACGTGGCTTCCCTGTCGCAGATAGTAGTGGCGGATGAGGCCGTTGAAGTTGAAAGGCGCGGCTGTGCCGACGTAGAGCTGCATGTCGGAGATCTCGGGCACGTTGACGAGGGAGCGACGGATCTCGAGCGCAGTAGCGGCCGTTTCCTCCAGAGGCGTTCCCTCCGGCATGTCGACGATCACCTGCATCTCGTTCTTGTCGTCGAACGGCAGCATCTTCACCGAGACGGCCCGCACCGCAAACAGGGCCATCGAAGCCACGAGAAGCACGCCCACGCCTGCCAGCAGGCCAGCCATCCATCTCGGACGCTCGAGCAGCGGCTGCATGACCGCCCGGTAGACGCGGTAGATCCTCGTGTCTTCCAGGGCGTAACCGGACTTCTCTTCCTCCTTGTTTCCGGCGGGGTGCGCCCCATCAGCCGACTCGTGTCGGTGCTCACGGCTCAACAGCTCGTACGCGAGCCACGGTGCGCCCACGAACGCCACGAGGAGCGAGAAGCTCATCGCAAGGGTCGCACCGATCGGCATGGGGCTCATGTACGGACCCATCAACCCCGACACGAACAGCATCGGCAGCACGGCGGCGATCACCGTCAGCGTCGCGAGGATCGTCGGGTTTCCGACTTCGTCCACGGCGGCGCGTGCGGCGGCCCGCAGCGGCCGGTCCCGCATCGTGAAGTGACGATGCATGTTCTCGACGACGATGATCGAATCGTCGATCACGATGCCGGTCACGAAGATGAGCGCGAACAACGTCACGCGGTTCAGTGTGTAGCCGAACACGCGATAGACAAGCAGCGTGAGTGCAAAGGTGACCGGTACGGCCGTCATCACGACCAGCGCGCTTCGCCATCCCATCGTCAGCGCCACCACGAGGCCCACAGCGAGGATGGCGAGCAGGAGGTGTAGCTGCAGCGTGACGACCTTCTCCCGAGCGGTCTCACCGTAGTTCCGCGTGACCCGGGATTCCATCCCGTTTGGAATCACGCGGCCGTGCTGCGTTTCCAGGACCGCCTCCAGGGAGTGCCCGAGCGCCGTGGCGTCCGCCCCCGGTCGCTTGGAGACGGCAAGCGTGACCACCGGCCGGAGTGCCTCCGACCCGGCACCGTGAAACGTATAGCTGGCAAGCTCGGCGGGCCCATCTTTCACGTCCGCCACGTCCGCAACGCGAACGGAGCGGCCGTCTCGTACGTCGATGACCACCTGCTCGACGTCGCGCGCAGAGGTCAGAAACGAGCCGGCTTCGATGCGGACCACGGAGTTTGAGCGGACGAACTCGCCGGCGTTCCGGCTTACGTTCGCGGCCCTGAGGCGCTCCGCCAGTTCCAGCGGATCGATGTCGAAGGCGGCGAGCCGATCCGGCTGAACTTCGACCCGGATCTCCCGTGGCTCGCCCCCGATCACGCTCACGTCTCGCACGTCGGGCACGCCCATCAGTGACACCCTCAGCTCGTCCGCGACGTTGCGCAGTGCCTCGTGGTTCTGGCCCTCACCAAACAGGGAAACCGTGAAGAAGGGGACATCGTCGATCGTGACGGTGCGCACGAGGGGCATGCTGAAGCCGGGCGGCATCCGATCCGCGTGTTTGAGCAGCGTGCTGTACAGCCGGACGAGGCTTTCCTCCATGTCCCGCCCGACCTCGTACCGCACCGTGACCAGACCCACGCCCGCCTCCGCGTGGCTGTACACGTACTCCACCCCCTCGATGCCCGAGAGGACCCCTTCCAGGGGGATCAGCACGCGGTTCTCGATCTCGTCGGGCGTGTAACCCGGCATGGGAAGAAACAGGTCGGCCACCGGCACGATGATCTGGGGTTCCTCTTCGCTCGGCATGGTGATGACCGAGTAGAGACCGATCCCCAAAGCGGCCGTCAGAAGCAGTGGCGTGAGCTTCGAGCCGATGAAGGTGTCGGCGATCCGGCCTGCGATGCCCGTCTTCATCGGCCGCCCTCCACGAGAGCGAACGGCTCTTCGCGCACTTCTCCCGCTTCTCGCCCGTCCGTCAGTGACTCGCTCGGACGGCGCACGACCTCGGACCCGACGGGCAGCCCCGCCAGAACCTCGACCCCAGGACCGCGCGTCTCTCCGAGTCGGATCCAGCGCAGCCGCAGCGTGTCATTCTCGACCACCAGCGCGCCGGTCAACTGGCCCTGCCGGACAACCGCGTCCGCCGGCATCCAACGGGTGGCTGCCCCGGGGCGCGGGAGCTCGAGACGCACATACGCTCCCGGAGTCAATCGCGGTCCCGGCTCGAGTCGCGCTTCCACCCGGAACCGTCGGCTCGTCTCCTCGAGCGCCGGGGAGACACGTGTGAGGGTCGCTTCGTAGCGCCGGTCGGTCGCGGGGTCCAGGACCTGCGCCGCCCCTCCCACCGCAAGCCCGCCCTCGAGCGCTGCCGGCAGATACGCGACGACCCGTGTCGCCCCTTGTGCCCCCTCGCTCGTGACGAGCGTGACCACCGGGACGCCAGGGGTCGCCAGATCGCCCGGATCCACTCCGCGGTGGGTGACTACGCCGGCGAAGGGCGCCCGTAGCACCGCGTAACTTAGTTGGGCCACGGCCTCGCTCAGGGTCGCTTCGGCCATCGCGAGCCGCGCTTCGGCGTCGTCGAGCTCCTGTGGCGTGGCGGCCCCGTCGGACTCCAGCGACTGGATCCGCTCGTACCATTGCCGGGCTTGCCGGACCGCGGCTTCAGCGCGGCTGATTCGGGCCTGCACGTCGGAGGCATCCAGGATCACCAGCGGATCCCCTCGACCGACCCGGCTCCCTACATCCACGGGCACGCGCTGGACCGTGCCGGCCACACGAGTGGCCACCTCGGCCCGACGCTCGGCCTCCACGGTCGCGGGAAAACTGCCGATATCCGCGCTCTCGACGACCCTGGCCACCACGATGTCCGCCGGACCTTCCTGTGGCGGCAGAGCGCCGGGCTCGCCGCGATCGCACGCCTGGAGCCACAGCGCACCCACGAGCAGCGCAGTTACGCGAACTCTATACTCTGCAAGACGCAACGACTTCATCGATCGACCTCTGTGTTGGGTTCGACTGCCAGACTCTCGTTCTCGGCACTTCGAGCCGTCGCGAACTCGAGCCTGGCCTTCGCGATGTGGAACGAGGCGAGCGCTTCGACGGAGCGCGTATTCATCTCCACCGCTCGCGCCTCGGCCTGAAGAAGATCGGCGGGCGTAGCCAGTCCGTCTTCGAACCGGCGCCGCATCAACCGCTGGGCCTCGGCCGCTGCGTCCCGGGCCGCCCGTGTGGCGCTCACGGCGATCAGAGACGTCGAGACCGCCTGCTTCGAACGACTGACCTCGCTGCGGGCGGACCGCAGCGCGGCGTCATACTGTATCCGGGCCTGCTGACGAGCCGCCGCAGCCTGTTGCTGTCCGGCCAGACGACCCAGTCCGGCGAAGAGGCTCCAGCGGAGCGCGACCCCCACGTTCCAATTCGAACCGTCCGATTCGAACGCATCGGCCGCGTGGCTCTGCACACCGGCGAACACGTCCACGGCCGGCAGATACGCGAAGCCCGCGCGACGTACCTGTGCATCGGCCGCCGTACGAAGCGCCGCCAACATTCGCAGATCGGATCGTGACTCGAGAGCGATCCCGATCTCGCCGGGCTCCACGGCGTCCGGGAGCGGATCGGCGGGCACGGGGACGGCCGCCGGGTCCCAGCCGAGGTGGAGGCCGAGCAGCTCCCGGCTCTCCTGTAGCTGCCGGGCCGCTTCCAGGCGTAACGCCTCGGCCGCCCGCAGCTCGGCTTCCGCCTGGAGCAGGTCGGCGCGCGTCAGGAGGCCACGGGCGTTGCGACTCTGGAAGCGCGCGTAGGTCGCCCTGGCCGCTTCCTCGCCGCTCTGTGCCGCTCGCAAACGACCTTCCGCGGCGAGCGACTGAAAGTAGAAGACCTTCGTGCGGTAGTCCGTCGCCTCGGCGACGCGCCGCCGATCCCAGCTGGAGGCCCGGGTGCGCTTGGCCGCGACATCCCGCTCGACCCACGCCGCCGGATCCAGCAATGACCAGCGAATGCGGGCCGAGGCTGTCCAATCATCGATCGCACTTGGGTCGTTCAGCACGTCGAGTGCGAAGTCTCCCTCGGTGAAGCGTCCCTGTCGAAGCTTCGTTCCGAAGGCGAACACGGGATCGTTGGAACGCACCCAGCCGGCCCCCGCCTCCACGTGCGGAAAGAGCACCGAGCCCACCCGACGTTGTTCGGCCTGGGCCATATCCACTCGGGAGCCCGCCACCCGAAGCTCCGGATTACCTCTGCGGGCTTCGTGGAGCGCCTCTTCGAGCGAGATGGGCCGCTCCTCTTTGAGAGGGGTAAGCGTTGTGGTCGGCTCCTGAGCGTTCGCAGTCGGCACCGGAACGAACAGGCCCAACCCGAGCATCGTTACAACCATCACATAAAGTCTAGAACCGAGAGTTCGCTTGCCGTTCACAGGAATTCCTCGCGGGAAGACACGCCCTTGATCATTTCGTCATATAACTATATAGTTATTTATTAGATTGTCAAGAGCCTCCGAAACCGGGGTTCTGAACACGGTCGGGAGCGTCTGGTGTGCGCGCGCCCTAACGGGCCGAAGGGCGTAACGGAAGCAGGAGATGAGCGTGAGTCGAAGACGAGGGAACGAGACGGCCATTCGGGAGTTCGATAGTGCGACGCTAGAGCTGGTGGCGGAGCGCTTCAAGACGCTGGCCGAGCCTACGCGACTGCGGATCCTGAACGCGCTGCGCGAAGGCGAGCAGACGGTCGGTGATCTCGTCGAGCAGACGGGAGGCAGCCAGGCGAACGTCTCCAAGCACCTGGCGTTGTTGTATCGGCAGGGAGTCGTGACACGGCGGAAGGAGGGGGTGTTCGCGTACTACACGATTCGGGACCCGTCGCTGTTCCAGCTTTGCGAGCTGGTGTGTCGCAGTATCGAGTCCGGAATCAAGGAACGTCAGGAGTCGCTGGCCCCGCGTCGGCGCCCCTGAGGGCCGGATGAGTCAGGCCGTGGCGTTCCAAGCGGTGTTGGGCTATTACCATCGCCGGCCGAGCAACGGGTCCGGCAGTGAGACGTGATAAGGGAGGTCCAGGCGTGAAGAAAGGTCGGTTGTGGGCACTGGTCGGAATCGTCGCGATCGTCGGCTCTCTGCTGTTCTTGGTGGCCGGTGGCCTCAGCGAGAACATGGTCTTCTTCCTCACTCCGTCGGAGCTGCAGGCACGGGCGACGACGGTGTACGACGAGCCGCTGCGGCTCGGGGGACAGGTCAAGCCGAACTCGGTGGACTGGAACGCCGACGCCGGCAGCCTCCGGTTCGTGATCACCGACGGCAGTGCGGACATCCCCGTGCAGAGCACGGGCGCGCCTCCGGCGATGTTCAGCGACCAGATCGGCGTTGTCGTCGAAGGGGAATACCGGCGTGACGGCGTGTTTCATTCCACGAACGTGATGGTGAAGCACTCCAACGAGTATCAGCCGCCGGAAGAAGGCGAGCACCCCAAGGAGATCTACCGCTCGCTGATCGACGACGAGGCGTGAGGCCCTTATGCTGAGCATGATCGGGTACGCGTCAGTCGTCGCCGCGCTGATCGGGGCGGCCATCACTACCGTCAGTGGATTGTATGCGGGGGTCCGGGGAAAGCCGGGCTGGGGCGACGTGGCGCGCCGGGCGGCATACTTCTCGTTCGGTGCGATGACGGTCGCCATGCTAGTCATGGAGATCGCGCTTCTCACGCACGACTTCAGCGTCGATTACGTCTCGCGCGTGGGAAGCCGGGAGACGCCAGCTTACTACACGGCGATCTCCCTGTGGAGCAGCCTCGACGGGTCCATTCTCTTCTGGGGGTGGATCCTGGCCGGCTACGGAGCGCTTCTCGCCTATTCGCGGCGGCGGAAACAGCACGGATCGCTCACCCCTCTCGCCACGGCGACCATCGGCTTCGTCGGTCTCTTCTTCTTCGGGCTACTGGCCGGTCCGGCCAACCCGTTCGGGCTCGTCTCGCCGGCGCCGGCCAATGGTCCGGGCCCCAACCCGCTGCTCCAGAATCATCCGTTGATGGGCCTGCACCCGCCCATGCTCTACTTCGGGTTCGTGGGGCTCACCGTGCCCTTCGCCTTCGCGATCGCCGCTCTGATCAGCGGCAACCTGGAGTCGGGCTGGATGCGGGAAGCTCGCCGCTGGACGATCGCCGCGTGGGCGTTCCTCACGATGGGGATCATCGGCGGAGGCTGGTGGTCGTACGAGGTGCTGGGCTGGGGCGGGTACTGGGCGTGGGATCCGGTGGAGAACGCGTCGTTCCTGCCGTGGCTGACCGCGACGGCGTTTCTGCACAGCGTGATGGTGCAGGAGCGACGCGGGATGCTGAAGACGTGGAACCTGACCCTCATCATCAGCACGTTCCTGCTCACGCTGTTCGGGACGTTTCTCACCCGGTCGGGGATCCTCGACTCCGTGCACGCCTTCACGGAGGGAGTCATCGGGCCGCTGTTCCTGATGTACATCGCGCTCGTCGCGGTCATCTCCCTTGCCCTGATCGGCTGGCGGAGCGATCGCCTGCACGCCCCCGGTCAGTTGGACGCACCGGTATCGCGCGAGTCGGCGTTCATCGTGAACAACCTTCTGTTTGTCGGGCTGACCTTCACCGTGCTGCTGGGCACCATGTTCCCTCTGGTGGTGGAAGCCGTCCGCGGTGATCGGATCAGCGTGGGACCGCCCTACTTCGACATGGTGGCGGCGCCGATCGGCGTGGCGCTTCTCTTCCTCATGGGCGTGGGGCCGGCGCTTCCCTGGCGGCGTGCCACGGGCGAGAAGGTGTTGAGGACTTTCTGGATGCCGACGGTCGTCGGCGTGCTGGTGGTAGCGGTCACCTTCGTGCTGGGGCTGCGTGCCGTCTACCCGATCCTCGCGTTCGGGCTCGCCGGCTTCGTGATGGCGACCATCGTCGCGGAATTCTACAGGGGGATGGCCGCGCGCCGGCGCATCGCCGGACGCTCGTTTCCGGCGGCGTTCCTGGACCTGTTCACCCGCAGCGGGCGTCGGTACGGCGGCTACGTCGTGCACGTCGGTGTGGTGGTCATCGCCGTGGCGCTCTCGGTCTCCACGACCTGGAAGACGGAGCGCGAAGCCACGTTGCGCGCGGGGGAGCGAATCGCGATCGGAGAGTACGAAGTCGAGTTCCAGGAGCTGTGGACGGCGGATGAGCCCCAGCGGTTCGTGGTGGGCAGCACGTTCCTGGCGTATCGGGGGGACCGGCTGCTGGGAGAGGAGCGGCCGCGGCTCAACTATTATCCCATGTCGCAGCAGCCCATCGCGACGCCTGCCGTGCGCTCCTCGCTCACGGAGGATCTGTATCTGACGCTGATGGCCTTCGACGGAGATCAGGGGGAGCACGCGACCGTCCGCGCCATCGTGAACCCGGCCGTGGCCTGGCTGTGGATCGGGGGAATGATCATGGGTATCGGCGCTGTTATCGCCATCGTGCCGGGGCGTCGCAAGCCCACGCCGGAGGCGCTGGCCGATCTGATCGGACAGGACGAGCATGAGGCGGCCGCGCCGGTCGAGGCGGAGCCGGTAAGGGCATGAGGCGCCACCTGCGCTGGCTGCTTCCTCTGGCGGCGCTGCCGGTCCTCGCGCTGCTCGCTTATGGGCTGACCCGGAGCACGTTCGTGTTGCCCTCCGCGCTCGTCGGACAACCGGCCCCCGATTTCCGACTGGAAACGCTGGATGGGGACACGATTCAGCTGGCGGACCATCGCGGGAAGGCCGTGCTGCTGAACTTTTGGGCGTCCTGGTGCATCCCGTGCCGCGCCGAGCACGATGTCCTGATCCGCACGAGCCGCACCTATCCACCGACGGACCTCGCCGTGATCGGCGTCGTCTACCAGGACTCGCGCGCGAACGCCATGACGTTCATGCGCGGATTGGGCGGGGACTGGCCCAGCGTGCTGGACCCGAGCACGCGCATTGCGATCGACTACGGCGTGTACGGAGTGCCGGAGTCCTTCTTCGTCGGGCCAGACGGACAGGTTGCGTTCAAGCATGTGGGCGCGCTGACGTGGGATCTCGTAGAGAGCAAGGTGGACTCGCTCCTCGCGAGGCGTGATCCGGCCCTCTCGCGAGCGCCCTCATCGGAGGGCTCGTGATGCGATCGCGAACCATTCGAGGCTTGCTGGTGGCGACAGCGCTGCTTGCGATCGGGCCCGTATCGCCCGACCCGAGCCATACGGCGATCGCTCAGGAAGCGGGCAGGAGCTCGTCGCTGTCGGACGCCGAGCTGGACGACCTGGCCGCGCAGGTGGCGAGCGAGCTCCGCTGTCCGGTGTGCCGGAACCAGGCGGTGGGCGAGTCATCGGCGGAGTTGTCGCGCGAGATGCAGGCCGTGATTCGGGAGCGGCTCGCTGCGGGCGACACGCCTGAGCAGGTGAAGGACTACTTCGTGGCCCGCTACGGCGAGTGGATTCTGCTCAAGCCGGAAGCGCGGGGCGTGAACCTTCTCGTTTACGTGCTGCCCGTCCTGACCTTCCTGATCGGCGGGCTCATCGTGTGGCGGCTGCTGAAACGGTGGTCCGGGGGCTCGGCCGGGCGACCCGCCGCGACCGTAACCGTGGGAGGCACGGCCTCCTACGCAGAGGGGGCCAGCGAGCTCGGCCAGGAAGCGCCCGAGGCCGCGTCGGCCGAGGCCGCGCCAGCCGCCGGCGACCCGAAGGCCCAACTCTCGGAGCGGGACGAGGCGTGGCTGGAGAGGGCGGTCAGCGAAGGCTGAGCCACCGCTTCAGCCACGCGCTTCAGCACCTTCAGGCGATTCGTCAGATCGCCACGCGGGGGTGAAGCGTCAGACGGCCTGGCGCAGCACCGTTTGAAGGATCCCCCCGTTGCGGAAGTACTCCACCTCCACCTCGGTGTCGAGCCTCACCCGTGCGTCGAATTCCGTGACCCGACCGTCCGTCGAGATGGCCTGGACGCGAAGCGTGTCGCCGGCCGTCAGCCCGTCCCCGATTCCGAGGATGTCGTAGGCTTCCGTGCCGTCCAGGCCGAGCGATTCGCGTCCCTCGCCCTCCTGGAACTGAAGCGGCAGAATCCCCATTCCGATCAGGTTGCTGCGGTGGATGCGCTCGTAGCTCTCGGCGATCACCGCGGTCACACCCAGCAGATACGGTCCCTTGGCAGCCCAGTCCCGCGAGGAGCCGGAGCCGTACTCGCGGCCCGCGACGAGAATGACCGGCACGCCCTCATCCCGGTAGCGCATGGCCGCGTCGTAGATCGACATCTGCTCGCCATCCGGAAGGTGGCGCGTGAAGCCGCCCTCGACACCCGGCACGAGGAGGTTCCTGAGCCGGATGTTGGCGAAGGTCCCCCGCATCATGACCTCGTGATTCCCTCGTCGAGAGCCGTACGAGTTGAACTCCGCGGGCGTCACGCCGTGGTCGATCAGGTACTGCCCGGCCGGCGAGTCCTTGGCGATCGCACCGGCGGGGGAGATGTGGTCGGTCGTCACCGAATCGCCGAGCAGGGCGAGCACCCGGGCACCCCGTATGTCGGCAGGCTCGGCCACGTCCCGCCGCATGCCGACGAAGAACGGCGGCTGCCGCACGTAGGTGGAGTCGGATTGCCAGTCGAACCGATCGCCCTCCGGCACGTCCAGTGCGCTCCACCGCTCGTCGCCCTTGAACACGTCCGCGTATTTCTCCACGAACATCTCACGCTTCACGGCGCTCCGAACCGTGTCACGGATCTCCTCTGCGGACGGCCAGAGGTCACGGAGGTAGACCTCCCGTCCGTCCCGCGTCCGGCCGAGCGGCTCGCTCGTCAGATCGATGTCCATGCGACCCGCCAGCGAGTAGGCGACCACGAGCGGCGGTGAGGCCAGGTAGTTGGCCCGCGTGTCCGGACTGATCCGCCCCTCGAAATTCCGGTTCCCGGACAGCACCGAACACAGCACCAGATCGTGCTCCCTTGCCGCGCGGCTGATCGGTTCCGGAAGTGGCCCGCTGTTTCCGATGCAGGTCGTACAGCCGTATCCGACGAGGTGGAACCCGAGGGCCTCGAGAAACGGGGTGAGCCCGGCCTCGTCCAGATATTCGGTCACCACCATCGAGCCGGGCGCGAGGCTCGTCTTCACCCAGGGTTTGCGCTCCAGCCCGGCCTCGACCGCGTTCCTGGCCAGAAGACCGGCGCCGATCATCACGGAGGGGTTCGAGGTGTTCGTGCAGCTCGTGATGGCCGCGATGACGACCGAACCGTCCGTCAACTCGAATTCCATCGCCGGTTCGCCGGGATCCGCGGCCTCCAGGCTCACACCGACCCTCGGTCGGGCGGCTGGAGCGATGGCCGTCGCCACCCCTCCCTCTTCGTTACCTCCGGCTGCCGTCCCCTTCCCCGGTTCCACGGGGCCGTGGCCACGCCTCTCGAGCAACGCCTCGAACGCCTCTTTCGCCTTCGAGACCAGCAGGCGCTGCTGCGGCAGCTTGGGTCCTGCGATGCTCGGCTCCACGGTGCCGAGCTCCAACTCGAGGTGCTCGCTGTAGTCCGCACTCGCGTCGTCCGGCGTGTGGAAGAGGCCCTGCTCCTTCGCGTACGTCTCGACGAGCCCGATCTGCGCCTCCGAGCGTCCGGTGAAGTGCAGGTAGTCGAGCGTCTCCCGGTCGATCGGGAAGATCGCGCAGGTGGCCCCGTACTCTGGCGACATGTTGCCGAGGGTGGCCCGGTCCGCCAGAGACAGGCTGGCGATCCCCGGGCCGTAGAACTCGACGAACTTCCCGACCACGCCTGTCTCGCGCAGCATCTCGGTGACCCGGAGAACCAGGTCCGTGGCCGTCGCGCCTTCCGGCAAGGTCCCGTGCAATCGGAACCCGAGCACCGGCGGCACGAGCAGGGTGAGCGGTTGGCCCAGCATGGCCGCTTCCGCCTCGATTCCCCCGACACCCCAGCCCAGCACGCCGAGCCCGTTGATCATCGTGGTGTGGCTGTCCGTCCCCACCAGGGTGTCCGGATACGCGACCGGACCTTCGGCCCCGTCGGTCCGGAACACGACGCGCGCCAGATGCTCGAGGTTCACCTGGTGGACGATCCCCGTGTCGGGCGGTACGACGCGGAAGTTGTCGAACGCCGTCTGGCCCCAGCGCAGGAACGCGTACCGTTCATGGTTCCGCTCGAACTCCCGCTCCGCGTTGATCAGGAAGGCGGCAGCGCTACCGAACGCATCGACCTGCACCGAGTGATCGATGACGAGCTCGCAGGGCAGCAGCGGGTTGATCTTGCCCGGATCACCCCCCAGCGCGCCCATCGCGTCCCGCATGGCGGCCAGATCGACCACCGCCGGCACGCCCGTGAAGTCCTGCAGGAGCACGCGGGCGGGACGGAACGCGATCTCACGGCCCGGAGTCTCGTGCGGGTCCCAAGCGGCCAGCGCGGCGATGTCATCGGCGCTGACCGAGACGCCGTCCTCGTGGCGGAGGATGTTCTCCAGCAGAATCCGAATCGAGAACGGCAGCCTGCCGGGATCGCCGAGGCCCGCTCGCTCCAACGCCTGCAGGCCATAGATCGTGGCCGGGCCAACCGGCGTCTGGATGGCGCGGCGCACACCGAAGCTGTCTCTGCTGCCGGAATCGGGCTGCATCGTGCGTCTCTTTCGGTGGAGGTACAGGGTCGCTGGCGACCGTCGACGTCTCAGGCGTCCTTCAGCAAGCCCGCGTGCAGGGCGAACCGAACGAGCTCCGAGCGGTGATCGAGCCCCAGCTTCGACATGATCCGCGAACGGTACGTATCGACCGTCTTGGGCGAAATGAAGAGCTTCCTGCCGATCTCACGCGAGCTGTAGCCCTCGGCCGTCAGGGCGAGCACGGCTTGTTCGCGGGAACTCAGCTCCTCCAGACCCGACCCGTTCTCGTCCGACGCGATCTTGTACTCCTGAAGCAACAACTTGGTCGCCTGTGGTGGAAGGTACACCTGATCCTTCGCGACGGCCCGGATCGCACGGATCAGCTCTGAATCTGCACTTGTCTTGGTCAGGTACCCGCTCGCCCCGGCCCGCACGACCGGGACGAGATACTCCTCCTCGGCGTGCACGGTCAGGACCAGCACGCGGCTCGTGAGGTCCAGCGCCGCGATGCGGCGCGTGGCTTCCAGCCCCCCGGAGCCCGGCATCGAGATGTCCATGATGACGACATCCGGGTGGAGATCCCGCGTCTTCTCGACGGCTTCGTCGCCGCTGCACGCCTCGTCCAGCACGACCAGATCGGATTCCAGCTCCACAAGCGCACGGAGACCCGCGCGAAACATCGCGTGATCGTCGACGAGCAGCAGCCTGATCTTCTTCGACATGGGCACGCTCGGCGCTTTACTGCGCTTCCCGGCTCCGTAGGACCGCCCGCGGCATCGGGCGCCGGCCGGCGGATCTCAGGGTCGTATCAGAAGTTGGAGCGCCGTCATCGCGGCTCCTGAAAGTATCACTGTAATGGCGACGACGCTCCGAGGCGCCTCCTGAAGTGCTTCGGGCAACAGATCCGCGAACACCATCCAGAACATGGCCCCCGCCGCGAAACCGAGCCCCAGCGGCAGCAGCGGCGTGAACGCCGTTACGAACACGAACGCGGGCACCGCCAGCAGCGGTTGCGGAAGGCTGGAAAAGATGCTCCAGCCTGCCGCCCGTGTGACCGATACGCCGTGCGGTACCAGCACCAGGCTGATGGCGAGGCCCTCGGGGATGTTGTGCACCGCGATAGCGGCTGTAATGAACAGCCCCAGCGCTTCGCCGCCACCGAACGACACGCCGACTCCGATTCCCTCGGCCGCCGAGTGGAGCGTCATGATCCCGATCAACATCAGGGCCCGCTGTGCAGTCTTCCCTTGCAGCTGGGCGATCCGGGCCGTCTGCCGGCGCTCGACCACCACCTGCGTGAGCGCGATGAACAGCAGACCCAGCGCAAACCCGATGGCCACCCGTTGCGCGCTCAGCACCAGCCCCTCGTAGACGAGGCCTCCGCTCGCCGCCCCCATGAGCCCGGCGGCGATCGCGTTCTCGACTCCGAGTGACCGCCTGGCCTTGCGACCGTATCCCGGGCGCACGAACGGCAGCGCCCCCAGCCCCGTGGCCAGCGCAGTGCCCAGGGCAAACAGGAAGACTCGCAGCATATGTCTCGGCGCTCAGTCCCCGGTTTCGTACCGTCTCAGCTTTCGATACAGGGTGCGCCGATCGATCCCCAGAATGTCGGCGGCTCTCGTCTGGTTGCCGCCCGTATGCTCCAGGATCGAAAAGATGTGCTCCTGCTCGAGCCGCTCCAGACTCCAGCGCTCCTCCCGAGACTGTGCCAGCAGTCGTCGCTCGGCTACGGTCTCACTCGCCTGGGGCGGATCGAACCGAATGGTTGGCGATCCGGCATACATGATCATGGCACGCTCGATGAAGTTCTCGAGCTCCCGCACGTTACCCGGCCATTCGTACTCCATCATTCGGTGCATCGTCTCGGCCGATATACCGGGTGGATCGACATCGTTCTCCTCGGCGAAGCGAAGCCTGAAGTGGTTGGCCAGCAACGGGATGTCCGTCCGTCGCTCCAGCAGCGACGGGACGTGCAGCGGGAAGACGTTCAAACGGAAGTACAGATCCTCACGAAACTGGCCGCTGGAGACTCGCTCGGCGAGGTTGACGTTGGTCGCCACGATGAGCCGGAAGTCCACCGGTATCAGATTGCCGCCGCCCACCCGCTGGATCTGCCGGTCCTGCAGAACGCGCAAGAGCTTCACCTGAGTGGACGGCGAGATCGTCGACACCTCGTCGAGAAACAGCGTGCCTCCGTGTGCATCCTCGAACAGTCCGCGGCGACTGGCGATCGCGCCCGTGAAGCTGCCCTTCAGGTGTCCGAACAATTCGGACTCGAGCAGCGTCTCGGGAAGGGCGGAACAGTTCACCGGCACGAAGGGCTTGCGGGCTCGGGGCGAGAGATCGTGGATGGCCCGCGCGACAAGCTCCTTTCCCGTGCCGGTGTCGCCGGTGATCAACACCGTGGAGCGCATCGGGGCCACTCGCTCGACGAGATCGAACAGGCGTTCCAGGATCGCGGCCCTGCCAATGATCTTGGCGCGGGGCCCTTTCGAAATCTGGCGCCTCAACTGGGCGACCTCTCTGCGCAGCTCGGTCTGGTGGATCGCCCGCTCGACGACCAGCAGGAGCTCGTCCGGTTCCAGCGGCTTTCGCAGGTAGTCGAACGCGCCCAGCTTCATGGCCTCCACAGCCGTCTCTACTTCCGCGAAGGCTGTCATGATGACGAACTGGGCGTCCGTTTGAGTGGCCGGGGCGGCAGCCAGCACGTTGATCCCGTGCATGCCGGGCAGATTGATGTCCAGCAGGACGACGTCGAACAGTTCCTGTTGCAGGGTTCGCAGGCCCTCTTCACCGCTGCCCACCGCAACCGCCCGATATCCCTCTTCGGTCAACAGCTCGACGAGCAGGTCGCGGAGGTTCTGATCGTCCTCGACGATCAGAACCCGGTGGACGGTAACCGCCGATTCCTCGGCCGCTGGCGTGACCTCTTCCGTGGCGGGACGCTCTTCGGTGGTAGCCACACTCGACACTTCCGTTCGCCTCCTCGCTCGGATGGCTCCCGCTTTCACGGTCGCGGGGGTCGGGCCGACGCCGTCCCCTTCCGAGCCCACGCGCAGACCGTGCCACGGCCCCACGAGTTCGCGTGTCCGTCAACCCTATGGGGCGACGTGACATACGGATGTCGGAGAGCGAGAGCTCGCACGCGCGGGAGCACGGCTCTCGGTGGCGGAATAACTCAAGACTGGGACACTTTGACCCGGCCGGCAACCACGCGGGTCCTAACGTCGGGTTGGGCGCCCGGACCGCGCTTCCTATGTTGAGGGAGGCACGGCGCTGCTGGCCGAGCCACGTGGACCCGCCCCGCCGTGCCCGCGGGCGATGTCGAAGGAGGGGACCGTGCGGAGCATCAACCGAATCGTGTTCGCGACCGATTTCTCCGACAGCTCGGCGCAGGCGTTTCCGTACGCGCTCCTCCTGGCGGAAGCGTACCGGGCGCAGCTCTACCTCTTCCACGCCGTCGTCCTGCACGCGGACGATCCGCACAGTCCGACGCACCGGTTCCCCGATCGGGAGCGTCTCTACGAGCAGCTTCACGACACGGCCGAGGTCGCGCTGGCGAGCGCGACAACAGCGCACGACACGGAAGTCCAGATCTACCAGGCGTCGCGTCGGGCGCTGTCACCGCTGGCCGCCATCCTCGACTTCATCGAGGAGTGCGGTGC
>JBDHLB010000017.1:0-35003 GCA_039586095.1 Gemmatimonadota bacterium | reverse complement strand
GGCCAACGGGTACATCATCGTGGCACCGAACCGCCGGGGTGTTCCCAGTTTCGGTCAGGCGTTCAAGGAGGAGATCTCGGGCGACTGGGGGGGACAGGCGATGCGCGATCTGCTGAGCGCGATCGACGACGTCGCCGAGGAAGACTACGTGGACGAGAATCGCCTGGGTGCGATCGGGGCCAGCTTCGGCGGCTACACGGTCTTCTGGCTGGCCGGGAACCACGAAGGTCGATTCAAGACCTTCATCGCCCACGCCGGTGTGTTCAACCTGGAGAGCATGTTCGGGGCGACCGAGGAGCTGTTCTTCCCGGAGTTCGATCTGGAAGGGCCCTACTGGCAGGACCCGCGACCCGAGAGTTACGACCTGTTCTCGCCGCACGACTTCGTACAGAACTGGGACACGCCCATGCTGGTGATCCATGGGCAGAAGGATTTTCGGGTACCGGTGACCGAGGGGATGCAGGCGTTCACGGCGGCACAAGCGCAGGGGATCGAGAGCCGCTTCCTGTATTTCCCGAACGAAGGCCACTGGATCCTCACCCCGCAAAACGGCGTGCTATGGCACCGTGTGTTCTTCGAATGGCTGGGGCGTACGCTGAAACCCGCGACGTCGTGAGAGAGCTGGAGCGATCTTGAAGAACGGGAGTCCTGTGCGGATGTCGCGCGGGCCAGGCAGAGCGGTGCCGCTCGCGGGCGCGCTTCTGACGGCGCTGCTCCACGGGAATTGCGCGACGGTGACCACGCAGCGCGTCGTGGCGCCAGAGGTCCAGGAGACACAGAGCGAAGCACCGGTCCTGGACGCAGCTACCATGGTCGTGCGGATCGCGGGGGTCGAGAACGGCCTGATCCCGATCACGGAAGACGGCGAGCCGGCCTGGGGCGAGAAGGCGACGCTGACCGAGCGCATGGCCTACTACGGTGTGCCGGCCCTCAGCATCGCGGTCATCGACAATTTCGAGCTCGTATGGACCAAGGGTTACGGTGTCACGGAAAGGGACGGCGATACCGGGGCCACGGCACGCACCCTGTTTCACGCGGGTTCCGTGGCCAAAACGCTGACGGCTGCAGCGGCCCTCGTGCTCGTCGAAGAGGGTCGGCTCTCCCTCACGGAGCCGGTCAACGACCGGCTGGTCTCGTGGCGCGTTCCGGAGAATGATCTGACGGCTCGCGCGCCGGTCACGCTCGCTGGCCTCCTCAGTCATAGCGCCGGACTGAGTGACGGCTGGACCGACACCGGGGTCGAATGCTGCTACAGCGGAGCTGGCAGAGCGCCGACCGTGACCATCCAGCAAATGCTGGAAGCGGATCCACAAACGGGGCTCTCCGCACCGACTCGGGTCACCTCGCTGCCCGGCAGCGGGTACCGATACGCGAATCTCGGATATGGCATCGTCGAACTGCTGATGATCGACGCGGCGGGCAAGCCGTTTCCGCAGATCATGGACGAGCTTGTCCTGCAGCCTCTGGAGTTGGGGTCGAGCACCTTCGCCCAACCGCTTCAGGCGAGGCTGCGGGGAAGAGCGGCGACCGAGCACGACGAGGACGGCCGACCGTTTCCCGACAAGCGGCATCACTTTCCGACGCTGGGGGCGGGTGGTCTGTGGACGACGGCCGCGGATCTCGCGCGGTTCGCGAACGAGATCATGCTCGCGTATTCGGGGCGGGTCGGTGGGATCCTTTCGCCCGGGATGGCGCGCGAGATGCTCATGCCGAGGGTCGATATCCCGGATCATCCGATCCAGAACGCGGCCGGTCTGGGGTTCGCCCTGTCCGGAGAGGGTGAGGGGCTCAGCGCGCTGCACACGGGCGGGACCTGGGGTTCTACGTCCCTCGTGTGGATCATGCCCGAAACGGGACAGGGCCTGGTGGTGATGACGAACAGTGCGGCCGGCGGCGGGCGCATCCGCTTCGAGATCCTGCTGTCGGTGGCGAGGGAGTACGGCTGGCCCGAATGACCTGCGCCAACCACAACGAGGCTACTCGGGCGCCCGGTTCTTCAAGATGTCCCGAATGATCTTCGCATGGTGGACGTGATGCACGAAGGCGAAGCGTATCCACTGGCCGGCCGTGAAAGCGCCAAGCCCCGCCGGGTGGGCCCGCACCATGCGTGTTCGCTCGATCTCGCCCAGACGCGGAGCCAGGGCCTGCAAGCCGTCCCGGATTTCCCTGAGCCCGGCACCCAGCTCGGCGGACGACATGCCCGAGGGCTTCGCGAAGTCAGGCGATTTGCCCCGCCCTCGCGGGATGAATCCGGTCCACAGAATCACGCGTCCGAGGATGGTCGGACTGCCCATCTCGGCAGCGGCGCCCTGATCGCCACCCGGCTGGATCAGCTCCTGAACGGCCTGCATGATACCACGGTCGGCGAGTAACAGATGCTCGAGCTGGTCTCCGACGCTCCAGGCCGAGACCTCCGGTGTGCGCGCCTCGCAAACCTCGGGACGGTCCGCGAACAGCACGCACGGGTCGAGCAGCCGAAGCCACCCGTCGTACGAGCGCTGCATGCCGCGCGAAGCCTGGATTCCGCCGGACGCGCCGGTCTGAGAGGTTTCCGCGTCTGCCGAGGGGTTCGTCATGGTCTGAGAATGTCGGCGGTGCCGGGGCGTGACGCCACCCGCGGCGGCTCGTGGCTCGCGATCAGCGCGGCGATCACGCTGCTGGTCGCTCTGTCGCTGGCCGGCTGCGGCGACAACCAGAGCCCGGCCCCGCCGGACCTGACGGGTTGCGAAGTCTCCTTCGTGATCGATGGTGATTCGATCACGTGCGCAGATGGGCGAGAGATCCGTCTGCTGCTGATCGACGCGCCGGAGATCGCACAGGAACCTTATGGCGGGCAGGCGCGGGACGTGCTGAGAGGCCTCGTTCCCGTCGGGACCCGCCTCGATGTCGAGTACGACGCGGACACCCGGGATGACTTCGGGCGCGATCTCACCTATCTATATGTCTCCGACGGGACCATGGTGAATGAACAGATGGCCTTCCTGGGCTATGCTGTGGCGCTGATCATTCCACCGAACGGTCGATACGAGGACCGGATCCGGGCCGCGGTCGCAGACGCCGAGGCAGCCGAGCGAGGTCTATGGGCCGAGTGGAAGTTCGCCTGTCTGCCGGCGGACTTTCGAGCCGGTCGTTGCACATAGGCAGAGCGTGACACGGTTACTGTAGATACGTTACGACTTAATACTCTGGCCAGGAGATCGAGATGGACACAGAGCACTCTTCCAGCGCGCCGGACATCGCGCCCGAGATGGCAGCCGCGGCTGACGAACACGACGAACCGCTCAGCTGGGCATGGGTCGGGGTCGGCGTCCTGCTGGGCGCGGTGCTGATCGGTCTGTTCGTCTACCTGGTCGACCCGACGCTCGAAAACCCGGTCCCGTCGGGGGCGATCACGGTGCTTTCCATCATCCTCGTCGGCATCCTGGTGGGCTATCGTTCGCCGGGGGAAACGATCCGGGAGACGGCCATCGCCGGGCTCATACTACTCGCCCTGCTCGCGATCGTGGTCGCCGGGATACTGAAGATTGCCCTGCCAACACTCGCGTGGCTCATGGCTCCGTTCCTCGTCGCGGGCGTGGCAATGCTCGGGGGCTGGGTCGGAGAGATGCTGCAAGGCAGTTTGGCGGAAGCCTACGAAGACCGCGCCGTGGATTGGCCCTGGGTCTTCGTCAGCGTGGTTATCGGAGTCACCCTGAGCGCCTACGCCGTCTTCCTCGGCCGGGCACTGTTCGACCTTACGACCCTCCAGAGTCTGCTGGTCTTCGCGGCCAGCTTCTTCGTCACTGGCTGGCTCGTCGGCTTCTTCTCGCCCGGAATGACGATGATCGAGCCGGCGATCGCCGCTGGAATGCTGATCATCATCGACGCAGGGTTCATTATCCTGTGGTTCGACGATCTCGCCGCGTCGCAAACGCTGTTGGTCGGCTTCGGAGGCGGAATGGTACTCGCGCTGTTGGGTGGCTGGCTGGGTGAGACCCACCAGCGCGCGCGGGATCGGAAACGGGCGGCACGGTAATGGGGAGGTGGTTAAGCCACCTCCTCGCACCACTCCCGGGCGTTCTGAAACAGACACAGCCAGGGCGAGGCCTTCAGACCGAGCGCTTTGCCGCCTGCGCCCGACTTCCAATCCTCCGGCATCCACGCCCAGTTCCAGATCCGATGCGTGCGCTCCGGGTGGGGCATGATCGCGAGGTGACGCCCATCCGCTGAGCAGAGGGCGGCGATCCCGCTCGCGGAGCCGTTGGGGTTGAACGGGTACGCCTCGGTCGCTCGGCCCGCGTCGTCCACAAATCGGATCGGGGCCAGCCGCTCGCGTTCGACCTTCTCCAGGATCTCGGGATCCGGGAAGTACGCGCGGCCCTCGCCGTGCGCCAGCCAAATCCCGAGCGTCGATCCCTCCATACCGCGCAGCATGATCGAGGGGCTCGCCTCGATACGCACCGTGGAGAAGCGAGACTCGAAGCGACCGGACGAGTTGTGGATGAAGCGGGGCTGTGCCACGTCGTCGATCCCTCGCCACGGCACGAGGCCCAGCAGCGCCGCCAGCTGACAGCCGTTGCACACGCCGAGCGTGAAAGTGTCTGACCGGTCGGCGAACGCGGCGAACTGGCGATACAGTTCCTCATGGAAGCGAATCACTCCGGCCCAGCCCTTGGCGGAGTCGAGCACGTCCGCGTAGCTGAACCCGCCCACAAAGGCGAGACCTCGGAACCGTTCCAGCGTGATGCGGCCGGCCAGGAGGTCGGACATCGTGACATCCCAGGGCTCGAACCCGGCCTCGAAGAACGCTGAGGCCATCTCGCGATCGCTGTTGCTCCCCTCCTCGCGGATGATCGCGACGGCCGGCTTGTCCTCTGCTGTCAGGAAGGCCGGAAGAGTGGGAGTCGGCTCGCAAGAGAGCTCGTACGGCGGTGCGACGCGATTCCGCAGGCCGTCCCTCTCCTGCGCCACGCATTCGGGATTCGCCTGCAGCGCATCGAGCGCGAAGCCTGTCGCCTCCCATACGTCCCGCAGGTCGCGCATGTCCGCGCGAAGAACTTCAGCCCCGTCCACCCGGATCTCGACGGTCGGACCCTCCCGCGTGCGACCGATGGCCAGACTGGGGACGCTCGCCTCGCGGAACGCCATCATGACCCGTTGCTCGTCCTCGGCCGCCACCTCGATCACGAGGCCGAGCTCCTCGTTGAACAGGAGAGGCAGGGCCGAATCGGCAGCCGTGTCGTCCGTCGACGAGGCTGCATCCCCGCTCGGCAGCTCCAGCTCGATCCCGCAGTTCCCCGCGAACGCCATCTCGAGCAGCGTGGTGATCAGGCCTCCGTCGCTTCGGTCGTGGCCGGCCCGCACGACGCCCTCCGCAATCAGTCCCTGGACCGTCTCGAATGCCCGTCGCAGCAGACGCGGGTCGTCGAGGTCGGGAGGCTCGTCGCCGATCTGGCCGAACACCTGGGCGAGCGCCGAGCCGCCCATGCGCCGTTGCCCGTTCGCGAGATCGATGTATAGAAGCCGGCCCTCCCCGGGCAGCTTGAGATCCGGCGTCACGGTCTGTGTGATATCCGGGCACGTCACGTAGGACGAGACGACCAGAGTTCCGGGCGCCTTCACTACCTCATCCTCGCCATGCGGGCCAGGAGCGATCGCCGCCATGGAGAGGCTGTCCTTCCCCCCGTCGATGGCGATTCCGAGCTCCAGCAGCACGTTGCTCAGTGCGGCGGCCGCGTCGGCCAGCGCCGCCCCCTCGCCGGGGAGCTTGGCGGCCCACATCCAGTTTCCCGAGCACTTCACATCTTCGAAGCCGCTCACGCGCGCCCACACCAGGTTCGTGAGCGACTCGCCCACGCACAGGCGCGCCATCGCGGCCGGATCCAACAGGCCCTTGATCGGTTGTTCGCCTATCGCGGCTGCCGCGCCGGTGATCCCGAAGTGGCTCTGCGCGATCACGGCCACGTCCGCCACTGTCAGCTGTAGCGGTCCCACACACTGCTGCTGAGCAACCAATCCCGTGACGCAGCGGTCCACCTTCGTGGTCAGAAAACGCTTCGAGCCCACCGAAAGCAGACGGAGAACCCGATCCAGCGCCTCTTCCACCGTGAGAGCAGGGGGAAGTGCGACCGGAACCAGCGAGGGCGTGCGACGATCCAGGTGGAACGTCTTGCGCGGCATGTCGCCCAGGACGGCCTCCAGATCGAGGTCGACGGGCGTCGAGTCGTCGCGCTCGTCGTGAAGAACGACCCGGCCGTCACCCGTCACCCGACCCACGAACGCGACCGGCACCTTCTCCCGCTCGGCCAGCTCCCGGAACAGCGCCTCGTGCTCCGGTCTCAGCAGCAGAGCGTCGTTCTCCTGGTACTCGGCCCCCCAGATCTCCAGCACCGACAGCGTCTCGTCTCCCACGGGGATGGCTCGGACCTCCAAGCGGGCCCCGGCCGGCTCCACGATCTCCTTCAACACGTTGCAGTTCCCGCCCGCGCCCTGGTCATGGATGCTCACGATCGGGTTGTGGTCACCGAGCTCCACGCACGCCCGCAGCACCCGGTTCACCTTCTGCTCCATCTCGGCGTCGCCGCGCTGCACAGCGTTGAAGTCGAGCTCTTCGACGTTCTCGCCCTGCACCATGCTGGACGCCGCTCCGCCTCCCATGCCGATCCGGTACGCCGGGCCACCGATCTTGACGACGCGCATTCCCTCGGCGGGACTGTCCTTCTCGGTATGGCGTGCATCGATCTGACCGATCCCGCCGCTGAACATGATCGGCTTGACCCACTCGCGTCGCTCGCCGTTCGGCAGACGCAAGCCAAACGAGCGCGTGAAGCCCTGGATCACGGGCTCGCCGAACTTGTTGCCGTAGTCCGACGCGCCATCGCTTGCTTCGATCTCGATCCTGAGCGGAGAGGCGAGGTTGCTTGGATAGGCGAAGTCTCCGGCCTCCCAGGGAAGCGGATAGCCGGGGATCTGGAGGTTGCCGACGCAATAGGCTGCCGTGCCCGCTACAACGAGAGATCCTCGGCCTGCCGCATGGACATCCCTGATGCGGCCGCCCGTACCCGTCTCCGCACCGGGGAAGGGAGCCACGCCCGATGGGAAGTTGTGCGTCTCGGCCGTGAAGATGATGTGGTACTCGGGCTTGACTGCCTGGAGCGGCGACGGCTGGCCCGGGACGGTCGGGATGATGGTTCGCACCGGGTAGCCGCGGATCCCGCTCGAGTTGTCCTTGAACGCGATCACGCTGTTGTTCGGGTTCGCGTCGAGCGGAGCCTTTAGAAGCGCCATCAGGCTCTCGGGCCGCTCCTCTCCGTCGATCACGAGCCGCCCCTTGAAGAACCAGTGACGCGAGTGCTCGCTGTTCGACTGCGCGATGTCGAAGCACTCCACATCCGTCGGGTCGCGTCCGATTCGCTCGGCGAAGAGACCCGTATAGTAGTCGAGGTCCCAGTCGTCGAACGCGAGCCCCATCTCACGGTTGATCCGCTCGAGGGCCTCACGCCCCTCGGCCAGCACCGGGACTGTACGGACCGTCTCCGGCTGAGCCCCCGACTCGAAGCTCGTGAGCGACGCAGGATACGGGCACTCCGTCATCCGGTCATGCACTTCGGCGAGGAAGGCGCCGACCTGTTCAGACGTGAGCGCCTGTCGCGAACGGAGCAGGTAGCGGCGCGAGCGCTCGATGCGACGAATGACGTCGATTCCGCACGCCTGGCTAACCGAAACCGCGTTGGTGGACCAGGCCGTGGTGAAAGTCATGCGGGGGCCGACTTCGAGGATGTGGTCGGCCTGTGCGCCGGCTCGCTCGTCTGCCAGCTCGGCTCGCCGCTTCGCGCTGTGCGCCTCCAGCAGGCTGTGCCGCGCGAAGCCCTCCGGTTCGAAGGTCTCACGCAGCAGCCAGCCGAGTATCTGGAGCTCGCGGGCAGTTAGCTCGCGCTCCGCTTCGACGTTGAAGCAGAACTCCGTGTCGAGGGACTCGATGTCCGAAGAGACCCGATGACGTACGCGCTCAAGAAGCGTTGCGCGCTCCGCCTCGGAGAGCGCCGGCGTTCTGTAGAAGTGAAGGAGCTCCATCCGCTACGCGCGAGATCCAGTCTGCGGTGTGGATCTGTGCGGCTCACTCCGCCGGAGAGCCGCGCCGAGGAGGGCAAGATAGCGTGCCGGCAAACAACGGCCACCTGACGGTCGACAAAAGATACGGCCGGGAGCGTACTGCAACTCCCGGCCGTAATCAGCTTTGGAAGGAAAGCCGCTGGTCGATCACTCGTTCATGTAGAACCGCAGCTCGAGCAGTCGCAATCCATTGTTGTTGTAGCTCCAGAAGTAGTCCTCGAAGCATGAGCTGAAAATCAGCAGGTCATAGTCGCCGTCGCCCGTACCGCCGATCTGATTCGCTGCGAGGCATGCCTGCAGCGCGAGATCGTCCTCGTCCGCACCAATGAACGCGTCAGTCGAGATCGCGATCTGTGTGAGGTGTTCCGTGACGGGGATGGCCTTGGAGTGGTTCTTACCCTTGAAATCGCTCGAACCGATGATCAGCGGGTCGATGCTGCACCAGATGTCGCCGTTCTCGTCCTGCACCAGTCCATCGTCGAATCCGCAGGTGCTCAGAACCGTCGAGCCGCCGGGCTTTCCGTGCGCCCGGGCATAGATTGAAAAAGTGCCCGGCGCCGGCAGGTAGAACATTGCTCCGTCGTCGTCGGTCGCGTTCGAGTCCGTAACCTGGAAGTCACCCATGCGGAGCAGGATCAGGTTCGTCTTGTCGAACGTCCTCCAGTCGATGTCTTCCTCTTCCTTGTTGCCATCCCAGTTGCAGTTCTTGGCTGTCTCGGGATCGCAATACAGCTGAACGAAGATCCGACGACCGTTGTTGTCATCCATGTCGGCGGTCTTGTTCTTGTCCACCCCGATGATGTTCAGCCTGTAATCGTGGCCTCCTTTCGGGAAACCGTTCCCGGCGAGGTGTCGGTCGGCCGTCACTCCCGGATCGGGGGCCGTCGCCGCGTCGTTACAGGCGAGGACTCCGGCAGCCACGATGACGGCTACGGCAAAGCTGGTGAGTCTGCGCATCTTGTACCTCCTGAGGCAGGACCTGCTGTCGACCCGGTCCTGGCAGGCGCGCGCCAGGTCGGGGGTGGCGGTCTCCCAGGAAGAGCAAGGGGCGTTCCAGCTCTTCCGGTTAACGGGGCAGGCGTCTAGACCCATATGAGGCAACGCGTTACTGGATGACGGGAGATGGCGACCGAGATGGCAAGCCCCCGCGCAGCTGTGCGTACGTTGCAGCCGATGTCAAAGAGTGACAGCCCCGTGCAGCTGATCTGCCACGGGGTACAGTCGACCGCGTAACAGGGGTTTGCGACCGCCACCGATCCGGCATAGTCTAAACAGGCCGTAGGTACCCCCACCGCTTCCCGTTCGGGGCAGGCCCGCGATGGTTCAGAACGCGACCAGAGCAAGGCACGCCGAAAGGCTGGCACACGCCACGCCCGCCCCTATCCCTCACGTCTCCCGACAGGAGGATCCCATGCGAGGACCGTTACACTTTCGAAGGCGCGCCTTCGGCAGGTTGCTGGTGGTCGCGTCGCTCCTCTTCACGCTCGGGGTCAGTTTCGCTCCCGACCTCTTCGCCCAGGGCGTGACCACCTCCGGACTCCGAGGTTTCGTGACCGACGAACTCGGACAACCCCTGGAAGACGCCGTCGTGACCGCGGTGCACGTTCCGAGCGGCACGACCTACAGCACTCTTTCGCGATCGGGTGGCGCCTATTCGATCGCCAACATGAGGGTCGGCGGACCCTACACCGTGACGGCGACCCTTCTCGGGTTTGAAGCGAACCAGGAAGACGCTGTGTACCTGTCCCTCGGTGAGGCTTTCCAGCTCTCTTTCGAGATGATCGTGGAAGCGATCGAGGTCGAGGCGCTACAGGTCACGCTCGAAGCGGAGCGGGCTAGGACCGGGGCCGAGACGGCGATCGATCCTCAGCAGGTCGAGCTCCTCCCGTCGATCAAGCGAAGCACCCGTGATCTGATCCGGATCGACCCGCGCAGCGACGGAAACTACGCGTTCGCGGGCCGTAACTGGACGTTCAACAACATCACGCTGGACGGTTCGTACTTCAACAACTCCTTCGGACTCGACGACCCGGCGCCGGGCGGGCAGACGGCGGCCGAGCCCGTGCCCTTCGATGCCGTGGAGCAGGTGCGTGTGTCGATCGCCCCCTTCGACGTACGGGAGGGCGGTTTCACCGGCGCGAACGTGAACACGGTGACCAAGAGCGGCACGAACACGTTCAGCGGCTCGGCTTACGGCTTCTTCCGTAACGAGAGCCTGATCGGGAACACGGTGCGCGGCGTGGACGTCGTCGCGAACCCGGATCTGTCGTTTCTGCAGGCGGGGGCCACGTTCAGCGGTCCGATCATCAAGGACAAGTTGTTCTTCTTCGTGAGCGGCGAGATCGAGCGGCGCGACGACCCCGGCACGGACTTCGTGGCCAGCACGGGCGCGACGCCGGGACCCGGTGAGTCGCGACCTCAAGAATCGGTCATGAACCAGATCAGCCAGCGGCTGATGGACGTGTACGGCTATGAGACCGGGCCATTCCAGGGGTTCATCCATGAGACGAAGAACGACAAACTGCTCGCGAAGCTGGACTGGAACATCAACGAGAACAACAACCTGACAGCCCGCTGGAACTACCTCGACGCCTCGCGCGACCTGCCGCCCCATCCCTTTGCAGGCAGCTGGAACCTGTCGGGCCGAGGGCCGAACACCACCAGCCTGCCGTTCCAGAACTCGGGCTACACGATCAACAACAACCTGAATTCATGGGCGGTCGAGCTGAACAGCCGCTCGACCGGGTGGGCGAACCGGTTCTTCGTCAGCTACAACCGGTTCCGTGACGAGCGCGACCCGTTCAGCGCGGACTTCCCCACGCTCGAGATCGTGGAGGATGGGATCACGTACACCACCGCGGGGCACGAGCCATTCTCGATTCACAACATCCTGGACCAGGACGTGTGGCAGTTCACGAACAATTTCACGTTGTTCAAGGGACTGCACTCGATCACGATGGGCGCGAACTTCGAGACGTTCGGGTTCTTCAACTCGTTCAACCTGTTCCGGCACGGTCTGTTCGTGGCACCGGCGCCCTTCGGGACCGCCTTCCTTTCGCTGGACGACTTTTTCGACTTCACCAACCCGAACAGCCCCAACTTCATCGATCTGCGCAACTTCATCACCCCGCCCGACCCGGACATCCGTCCCTTCCAGGGCGAGAACATCGACGTGGGCCAGCTGTCGTTCTACGTACAGGACGAGTTCGCGGTCTCCGACCGACTCAACCTGACGTACGGTCTGCGGGTGGACATGCCGATGTACTTCACGGATCCCGTGGACAACCCGTTCTCGCGAAGCCTGACCCTGTTGGATGAAGAGCGCAATCCGGAGACGGTCGATCAGAGCTCGCTTCCCAGCGTCAAGCCGCACTGGTCGCCCCGCGCCGGGTTCAACTATGACGTGACGGGCGAGGGGAATGCGATCCTCCGCGGCGGAACGGGCGTATTCACCGGACGTCTGCCGTTCGTTTGGGTCGGGAATAACATTTCGAACCCAGGCTTCAACCCGAACCTCTTCCCGGGCATTCCGCTGGAGGAAGTGCCCGATTCGCATCGGACGAGCGACGACTCGATCCTGCAGCAGACGTTCTTCCTCAACGCGTTCGATCCGGACTTCAAGTGGCCTCAGACGTGGGTATCCAACCTCGCGCTGGATGTCCTGCTCCCGGGTGACGTCCAGGCGACGTTCGAGGGGATATACGGGAAGGATTTGAATGCGATCTACATCCGGAACGCCGATCTGCCGGCTCCTGTGGGTACCCTTCCCGGGCCGGACGGCCGTCTGCTCTTCCCGGGCGGTTCGCTCAACCCGGGTGCCACGGGTGGCGTGTTCGTGATCGACAACCGGAGTGATGGTTGGAACCTGAACCTCACAGGGCAACTGCGGCGCAGCTTCGACTTCGGGCTCGACGTGAGCGGCGCGTACAGCTACACGGATGCGCGCAACGTCCTCAAGTTCACGGAGATCGCGTTCGAGGTGTGGCAGCAGCAGCCCACCCAAAACGATCCGAACAACCCCGAGCTCGGAAGGTCGGAGTTCGGCCAGCAGCACCGGATCTTCGGCACGCTGTTCCAGAGCGTCGATTGGACGGAGAACCTGGGTACCCAGCTCGGGGTCGTCGTCGAGATCGCCAACGGGAACGTGTTCCGGGGCGAGGGCGGCAACCGCTACTCCTTTGTGTACGCGGGCGACGTGAACGGCGACGGGATCGGCGGTAACGACCTGATCTACATCCCGCGCGACCAGAGCGAGATTCGGTTCGATCCGTACACCGATGCGCAGGGTCGGACGTTCAGCCCGGAGACGCAGTGGACGACCTTCAACAACTTCATCGAGCGGGACAGCTACCTGAGCAAACACCGGGGCGAGATCGCCGAGCGCTTCGGGCTCATCAACCCGTGGTGGCACACGGTCGACCTCAGGCTTCTGCAGAGCTTCCGCGTCGGCCCCACGGCGAACAAGCACACGCTGCAGCTCAGCGTGGACATTCTGAACTTCACGAACCTGTTGAATTCAGATTGGGGTGTGAGGAAGATCGCGAGTCCGGCCGCTACGGCTCCGCTCCAGGTGTCGCGGATCGATGACGACGGCACGCCGGTCTTCAACTTCGACCCGACGATCACGCAGACGTTCGTCGATGACCTGAGCGAGTTCTCGCGCTGGCGGATTCAGGTCGGCGCCAGGTATCTGTTCAACTGATCCGACGCTGAGGCAGGCGATTCGGCCTGCACGGTCGGACGCAGCAGGGGCGGCTCCAATCAGGGCCGCCCCTTTCTACATCAGCTACATGAGCCCGCCGGCGTCGAGCTTCGCCAGCGTCGGGCGGACCGCCTACTCAGCCTCCAGCTCGACCTCGGTGGTATGAGCGCAACAGTCCAGGAGCTGCTCCAGTCGCTCCTCGTTGAAGCCGATCACGAAATCGGTGCCGTGTGTTACCACCGGCACGCCCGCGCCACCTGACAGCGCGCGCCACTCGCGGAGTATCTGCACGTCACTCGTGATGTCGAGCTCCTCGTAGGGGCAGCCCTGCTCGGTCAGCCATTCCTTGACCATCGTGCAGTACGGGCACGTGGGGGTCGTGTAGACACGGATCGGTGCCATGGGATTCCTCTGTGTCGGTGGTCGGGATCGTAACGGGGGTGCGCCCTAGCCGTCGTCTCCGGGTTCCTCTTCGGAGTCTTCGCGGTAGATCGACTCGATCCACAGTCGGGAGAACTCGAGCCCACCCGGGACGATGACAATCCGATAGACCTGGTCACAGCCAACGATCGCCGCTCCACTGAGCAACACGGATCGGCCGGCGACGGAACGGAGGATGAAGTCCGTCGTGGTGCCCCTGAATTGACCGCAGGCCGCGCGGAGCCTGCGGATCCGGTTACCGGGCACGTTGCCCAGCCGGATCCGGGTGCCGCCCCGCTCGGCATAGACGATCACGTCACGGAAGCTGCGGTTGTCGACGACCACCGCATAATCGTCGCCGACCTCCTCGGCCGTCTGCGCGGGGCCTGGAGTCTCCCGCCCGGCGTTTGGTGACGCGAGCGCAGCGAGCAAGAGCGGTGCTGCCAGCAACCAGGACGAGAGATTCATGAGCTTCACCGCCTTGCAGGTCTTCTTGAGATCGCCTAGCGGTACAAACACCGGCCCCAAGAGGCAGGTTCCGACAGGGCGCTCAGGCCTCCAGGCGTTTCTCGACTTCGGTCGCGACCGCTTGCGCCAGCCGGGCGCACTCGCTCAGAAGCGAATCGAGGGCGTCCCGCACCCCGGCGTTGAAGCCTTCATCGCCCGTATGAGGCAGGTTGGTGCGCACGTTGTACGCAGCCGCCTGCGCACCGGCGTGGGCGACCAGTGCGCCCGTCCCCAGGTCACTGATCATCTGTGGGTCAGCCATCGGAGCAAGCTCGTGACACAGCGCCAGCGCGTCTCGACACCGCTCCACGGTCGCCAGAGGAACACGGGTCGCCGCCTTGTACCCCTCCCGCAGGGCCCGTGAACGCGTCTCGCGCTCCTCCTCCGTGTCCTTCGGCATGCGCATCGCTTCGATCACCGAATCGAACGCGCGCGTGTCGTCGTCGACGCCAGCCACGAGCGCGTCCTTTACGGACTGACAGCGCTCCGCGATCGTGCAGAGCGCGTCGTAACGGTCGTCGAACTCGCCTTTGCCGGCGCAGATGCCCGCGACCATGCACGTGAGCGAGCCGCCTAGCGCGCCAGCCAGCGCGGCCACCGAGCCGCCGCCGGGCGAGGGCGTGTCTCGCGACACCTCGTCGACGAAGTCGAAGGTCGGGCGCAGCACGAGCGGGCCCTCCAACTTGGGCAGGCCCAGCACGCGCTCTTCGATGTCGAATTCGGACACGTCGCGGAGACCCATCGACTGAACCGCCGTCTCCATCAGATCGGGCACGGGGACACCGGTGGACTTGCGCATCCGGGACAGGTAATAGCGCCCCGCCTCTCGCATCGCTTCGTACGGGATGACGCCCACGACCTCGGAGCCCGTCACCACGATGCCTCGTTTCCGGGCCTCATCCCGGGCAGCCTCGAGCACTTCGTGCGGCGGGCTGACCCGGTAATTCGTCAGGTTGAGGCTGACCTGGGCTCGACCGTACTCCTCGATCACCCAGCCGAGGCCCTTCACATACCGAAAGCGTCCATCCTTGAACACGGGGCCGCTGGGCTCGTCCGGATCGATGGGGATGGAGTCGTAGCGCTCCTGAAGGTCTCCCCCGTGCGCCTCCCGATAATGCTCGGCCAGCTCCTCGAACGAGGCGGCCAAGAAGTCACAGGCTCCGCATGGGTAGGTGCCATCGCCCGGGAATTCGACCACCTCGCCCTTGTAGTAGAAGGGCTCCGTATTGCCGGCCCGCTTCCAGCGCCCGCGCTCCCTGAGCTCGTACGCGATGTCGGTCGCGTAGCGACGATCGGCCGTGTTGAGGGTGATGTTGTACGCGATCAGGAACTCGCGGGCCCCGACAGCGATCGCGCCGGCCGTCGGGTTGAATTCGGACGGTCCGAAGTCCGGCTTCCACTCCGGTTGGGCGAGCTTGTCCTCCAGCCCTTCGTACTCGCCGGCCCGCACGGTGGAGAGGTTACGCCGCTCGGGGACTTGCGCGGCGTGCTCGTACAGATAGACCGGGATGTCGAGCTCGCGGCCGATCCGTTCGCCCACTTCCGCAGCGATCGCCGCGCAATCCTCCATCGTGACGCCGGCAACGGGCACGAAGGGCAGCACGTCGGTGGCGCCGAAACGGGGGTGTGCCCCGTGGTGCTGACGCATGTCGATGAGCTCGGAGGCGCACCGCACGGCCCGGAAGGCGGCCTCAGCGATCGCCTCCGGGGGACCGATGAACGTGACGACCGTACGGTTGGTGTCAGCGCCGGGGTCCACGTCGAGCACCTCGATACCCGATACGCCTTCGATCACGTCGGTGATCTGCTTGATGAGCGCGAGGTCCCGCCCTTCGGAGAAGTTCGGGACGCACTCGACGATTCGCTTCATGGACACTCGGGCTACGCCGCCTCGTTCTCCAGGTCCATCGACCACTGACCCATCGTGGCGAGGCCGTTCATCTTCGCCCTGTGGCGGAAAGCGGCGGCTCCAGCGGGCCGATTGTCTGCCTTCCCACCCCACGCCTTGAGCGGCGCCGCTTGCAGCGCCCGCCCGTACGAGAAACTCAGATTCCACGGCGTGTCGTAGGCCGCGTTCATCGCGCTCAGATGAGCGGTCGCCTCGATGTCAGACTGGCCGCCGGAGAGGAAGACGATCCCCGGAACGGCGGCGGGCACGCCTCGCCTCAGGCATCGCACGGTCTTCTCGGCGACCTCCTCCACGTCCGCCTGCTCCGAACACAGCTTGCCGGACAGCACCATGTTCGGCTTCAGCACGGAGCCCTCGAGGAAGACGCGCTGCTCGTACAGCGCCATGTACACCTCCTTGAGGGTCCACTCAGTCACCTCGAAGCAGCGGTCGATGTCATGGTCCCCATCCATCAGGACCTCGGGCTCGACGATCGGTACGAGGTTGGCTTCCTGGCTGAGCGCGGCCATGCGGGCGAGCGCGTGGGCGTTCGCGCGGATGCAATAGGCGCTCGGGATGTTCGGATCACCGCCCCGGCCGATGTCGATGACGGCCCTCCACTTCGTGAACCGGGCACCCAGCTCGAAGTACTCGGCTAGCCGCTCTCGCAGGCCGTCGAGACCTTCGGTGACCTTCTCCCTCGGTGCCCCCGGCAGGTCCTTCGCGCCCTTGTCGATCTTGATCCCGGGGATCGAGCCGGCGTCCTGGATCAGCTTGACCAGCGGGGTCCCATCCTCGGCGTTCTGCCGCAGCGTCTCGTCGAACAGGATGATACCGGAGATGTACTCGCCCAGCGCGTCCGCGGTGCGAAACAGCATCTCCCGATAGTCGCGCCGGTTCGTCTCGGTCGACTCGACGTTGATGCTGTCGAGACGCTTCTTCATCGTGCCGGTGCTCTCGTCGGCGGCCAGGATCCCTTTCCCCTTCTTGACCATGGCCTCGGCGACATGTACCAGCTGGTCGCTCATCACTCACCTCCGGTGGCTATCGAAGCTGTTCGAGTCGTGGCAATGAATTCGAGTCGTCGCGATGAAGTTCTGTCGCGATGAAGTTCTGTCGGGCACGCGGGGGCGATATTACGGCTATCCTGGGGCGAATACCACGCCGGCGTCGCGCCTAAAAGTGTGGTGAGGGTGAGGCGAACGACAGGGGGTGATTGGCGCCGATTGTCCGTTTACCTGCGCTCGTCCTGCAACTGCCGGGCCCGCTCTTCGAGCTCCGCCAGGAGGGGAACGGCCTCCGCCGCTTCGCCCCAGTGGCTTCGTACCTCGCCGTACAGGCTCAGGGCGGGTGCCGCGAAGCCCATGGCCTCCAGAGCCCGCGCGCGGGCAAAGGCGAGCACGTGGTGGTTCACCGGAGAGAGCCGCGTCGAGCCGCGCATGTAAAGGGCATCCGCCGCCTCGACCAGATTCAGCGCCCGCGCCCCTTTGTCCATCTCGAGGAGCGTCCAGATCGACGGGTTGAAGACTGAGGGACGGTCGTTCTCCAACAAGTCCTCGACGTCGACTGCGCTCTCCCGAGCCAGCGCGCGAAGACCCGGCAGGTCGGCCGCTTCGGCGATTGCTTCGGCGGCGGCGTAGCCCTCCAGCGCCTGATCGAAGCGACCTTCCCACGCGTACGTGTCAGCCAGCAGCAGCGCGGCCTGGAATCTCACGGCGGGGTCGGAGCTCCGTGCGTACGGCTCCAGCTCCTCCCGCGCGGCGAGAGGGCGGTTCTCGCGCAGGTACGTGCGCACGAGCAGGTCGAGAAGCTCAGGCTGCTCGCTCTTGCCGCCGACGAGCTTTCGATACGCGCTTCGCGCCTCTTCAAACCGGCCGGCTTCCTCGTACAATTCGCCGAGCAGACGGCCACTCGTCTCTTCTTCCGGCTGGAGCGCCAGATATCGCGTGATGTACGCGTCGGCCGCTCTCATGTCGCCTTCACGTACCGCAAGCTCGGCCAGGCCGTGGTAGGCCGGGGCCGACGACTCGTCGAGCTCGAGAATCTCCTCCAGCACGGCGCGACGCTCGGCTGTCCGTCCCGGCATCATCTCGTACATGGCCGCCAGGTGGTAACGGCCGTCCAGGTCCGTCGGCTCCAGCTGACGCCATTTTTCGCGGAGATCACGTTGATATTGCCGGTACGCCTCGAGATCGCCGGTGAGCGCCAGTGGCGAGCGGGAAGGCGGTGTCGGGCCCAGCTCTCCCAGCAGGTTGACGGAGAGCCGCTGCGCCAGCGTGTCGGCGAGTGTGAACACGTCTTGTCCGCGGACGCGTTCAGCGGTCAATACCGTCCCATCGCTCAAGGCGATCAGCTGGACGTCGATCGCCAGCTCGTTGCCGATGGCGAGGATCGATCCCCGCGCCATGACGCGGGCGCCCGAGCGAGTGGCGATCTCCATCGCGAATTGATCGGGGATGCGGTCACCTTCGTCTCGGCCCTGTGCGCGAAGAAGCTCGAACAGCCGTTGCGGGCTGACGACGCTCAGCTCGTCGTGCTGTGCGAGACTGCTGGTGAGCAGGTCGGACACCCCGGCGCCCAACCAATCCAGGCTGTCGGCTCCGGTGTTGTTCGCAAACGGGAGCACGGCGACCGACCCACGACCCAGGTCCGTGACCGGTTCGATGACGTCCGACACGCTCCGGATCGGTGTTTCCTCCGCGGTGCTGATGCGGTACGTCCCGATCGCACCAAGGACGAACAGCGTGGTGAGGATCATCAGCTCACTGCGTTGCAGCTGCTGATGGCCGCGCTCCCCGTGGTACCAGGCAAGCACCATTGTGGTCGGAAAGCCGAGGATGAGAAGCAGGACAATCACGTCGAGAAGCTTGCGGGACAGCTCGTAGTTCTCGATCGCGAAACCGGTGGCCTCGGCGAGGCCCCAGGCGACACCCAGATAGATGAGCGCAATCTGCACGATGCGACGCACGCGCAGCTCGCGGAAAAAGCTTCCCATCTGGCTCATGAGCCGTCTCCGGAAGGGCCTGGAATCATCTAATGAACGTAGACGGGACGATCTCCCTCAGCCAGCATGTCCCCGGCCAGCTTCCGTCCGCACCCCTATATGTTCGATCCACTGAGTCGCCCGATGGTTGGCGAGCGGAGCCATCAACCGCCAGAGTAGGGGGCATGCGAAACGAGCGAGTACCCGATCGGACGGGTGTCTGGTACCACACGTTCGGCTGCAAGGCGAACCAATACGACACCGAGCATATGCGCCACGAGCTGGAGGCGCGGGGGGCGGCGAGCGTCCTCGAAGCGGACGAGGCGGACGTCGCGGTCATCAACACCTGTACGGTTACCAATCAAGCCGATGCCGACGCCCGTCGTCTGATCCGACGGCTGAGACGGGAACGACCGGACATCTTCATACTCGTCGCGGGGTGCTCGACGGCCCTGCGCGAAGCCGACTATCGGGCCATGCCCGAGGTGGACGCGGTGGTCGCGGGCCAGGCCCCGCTGGACGTGGCAGCGGCCCTCGTGAATGGGGCGCAGGGGTCCATACCCACTCCGGAGGACGGGCAGATGGCTTCGGCCGGCCACGAGCTGGCCGGGGCAGGTGGCGAAGGCCTGCCGCTGCGCCAGCTGCGGGGCACCCGCGCCTGGCTCAAGGTGCAGGACGGGTGCGATCGAAAGTGCTCTTTCTGCGCGACCCGGCTGGCGCGCGGGGACAGCCGCTCCCGTCACCCCGATGACATTGTTCGGGAAGCGATCGCGCTGTCCCGTTTCCACCCGGAGCTGGTCATCACCGGAATCCACATCGGCCACTACGGACACGATCTGGACGATCCGTTGAACCTGGGAGGCCTGTGCGAGCGACTGCTGGAGTCGGTCGATGTCCGTCTTCGCCTCTCGTCGATCGAGGCGACCGAGATCGACGACCTCACTCTGCACCTCATGGCTACGGCCGGTGGGCAGCTGGCGCCGCACCTTCACATTCCCCTTCAGAGCGGGAGCGATCGGGTGCTGCGTCTCATGCGACGCTGGCACACTCGCGAGGCCTACCGTGCCCGTGTTCTGGAGATCGCCCAGCGACTGCCCGCTCTCGGGCTCGGCGCCGACATCATCGTCGGTTTTCCCGGTGAGGGTGAGCGGGAGTTTGCCGATACACGAGCGCTCGTCGAAGAGCTGCCCTACTCCTACCTGCACGTGTTTCCGTTCTCGGTGCGTGACGGGACCATCGCCGCGACGTTGCCCGATCGAGTACGAGGCGATGTGGCCGCTGAACGTTCCCGGGAGCTGCGGGCGTTGGGGCTCGAAAAGGGGCGGGCGTATCGAGCCGCGCGGGTCGGAGAGTGGGCGGATATCGTCGTGGAGGGAGATGGCACCGCCGTCTCCGGACTCACAGGAGACTACCTGCGGGTGGAGCTGCCCGCAGCGGGCCTCTCGCCGGGTGACCGGTTCGAGGCCCGTTTGGCGTCACATGATGATGGGCGGCTTTACGTGGCCGGTCCGGCGCTCGAGCGTCAGTCGGAACCGCTCTCTGCTACCTCGAACGTCACGTAAGCGCGCGTCGCCTCCCATTCGAGGGCGAGCACGCCGCCACCCTCCGTCTCCTCGACCGTGATCGTGAACATCTCGACCGGCTCTTCGAGCGTCGCGATCGTCATGGGAAGCCGGACGAGATCCTGCTCGGCGTCGTACTCCGTGCCCCACTGACCGGTCTGCTTGTTCACGATCAGGCTCCACGCCTCTTCGCCGGGCAACGTGTAGAGGGTGTAATGGCCTGCCGGGATCGTGGCATTCCCGATCTTCAAATCGGCCGAGGTTCGAATGTGCGTCGCCTCGTTGGCGCCCGTCCGCCACACGGCGTCGTACGGAACGAGTCCGCCGTAAATGGTGCGCTCCCGCATCGAAGGTCGGCCATACTGCACCGCGATATCCGCGCCCTCGATCACCGCTGTGACCGAGTCGAGCGGGCTGAGCCGCGGCTCCTGGGCCTCGAGTGCGGCCGGGCTGGCTGTCCCGAGCGTGAGAAGCGTGACGAGTCCTGCGAGTGCTGCGCTGCGGAATACCGTTCTGCTGATCATGTGCCCTCCGCTGAGGTCATGGAGGTGAGGGAGTCGTACCGGCAGTGGAATCAGGCCGGCGAACTCATGAGCCGCCAGGGACTCGGGGGCCTGCCAGCGACTCGCCGCCGTCGACTACGAACACCGCCCCCGTGATCCAGTCTCCGGCACGGGAGGCGAGGTAGACGACCATGTTGCCCACGTCTTCCGGAGTCCCGAGGCGTCCAACGGGAATGTAGCGCGTAGCATACGCCGCCGCTGCCCGCTCGCCCGCCGCCGCCCGTTCAGCTGCAACCTGTTCCTTCTGCACGTTCGCCGGATCTCCCGCGTCGACGTCGAACAGATCCGGCGTTTTCCCGCCGGGCGATGCGAACGCTTTCTTCACGCCCTCGGTGGGAATCGGCCCCGGAGCGACCGCGTTCACGGTGATGCCGTGCCGTGCCCATTCCAGCGCGAGCGTGCGCGTGAGCGCATCCACTCCCGCCTTGGCGGCGGTCGCGTGCGCCATCCGGGGCCAGCCCCGATAGTGCAGGGTCATCGATGTCGAGATGATGCGTCCGAAGCCCTGCTCCCGCATGAGCGGGAAGGCCGCCTGGCAGCCGTAGAAGCTTCCGAACAGGTCGATTTCGACCACGGCCCGCCACGCGTTCGGAGACAGGTCCGCCGAGGGTGCGTAGAAGTTGCCGGCCGCGTTGTTGACGAGGATGTCGAGTGAGCCCAGCTCGGCAGCCACGTGTGCGGCGGCGTCCCGGAAGGCGTCCGGATGACGGACGTCGAGCGACACCGTCAGCACGTCTGTCCCATGCCGCTCGCCCAGTTCAGCTGCGGCCTGCGTCAGCCGCTTCTCGCTGCGGCTCGCGATCGCCAATCGAGCGCCGGCACGGAGCAGGCACTCGCTGATTCCGAGTCCGATGCCGCTGCCACCCCCCGTCACGAGTGCGACGCGACCCGCCAGCAAGTCCGGGGTGAAGATCGAGGGCGGCACTACGTCAGGTCGACTTTGGTCTGCGGAACGTGATTCATGTCCGCGCGACGCAGCTTCTCACCCAGACCGCGGGCCAGATTCTGGTAGAGCGCGACCCCGATGTCCGGGCGTCGGCGCACCAGCTCCGTCAGGCCCGCGCGGGTCAACACGCCTGCCTCGACAGGGTCTCTGACCACGGCGCGCGCCGAGTGGGTGGCCTGCGAGAGAAGCGACACCTCGCCCAGGCATTCGCCCGGGCCGACCGTGCCGACTTGCGAGTCGCCGATCCGGACATCGATCGATCCATCCAGCAGGATATACATCTGCTCGGACGGATCGCCCTGGTCGAAGACCGTCGCCCCCGGGTCGAAGCTCTGATAGCCGAACGTGCGTGCCACGCGGCGGGCCTGTTCATCCGTCAGACGGGCGAACAGCCCGATGCGGTCCACAGCCTCGGCGATCTTGGGCTGGATGTCCTTTCGCACGTACGAGCGGAGCACGAGGTCCGCCATGTCTTTGGCCGGCGAGTCGATCTGCACCTCTCCCAGCTCCAGCGGTTTCAGCAGGCGGCTCATCTTCACCGCGTCGCGCCGCTCCACCCGGTGGAACGCCATGGCGGGCACGTAGGCGACGGGAAGGAAGCCGAGCTCGAGGAGCGTGCGCTGCATGCGCGGCGCATAAGCGCTCACGTCGATCTCGATCGTGCAGATGCCCCACTCGTCTCTCGCCCGTTGTTCGAGCTCCTGAATCAGGAAGCGGATCGCCTCCTCGCTCAGGTAGATGAACTCGAAGATTCGGAGGTTCTGCTCGAGCTCGTCGTGCGTGAAACCGACGGCCCCGGCGATGCGACCCTTGTCGCGCGCGATGAGGTAGGTGGAATCGGTGGCGGCCAGCTTGAAGAAGCCGTAGTGCAGTCGCATCGGCCCGAAGATCTCACGGTGTCTGACGCGACCGCGCTCGATGCGCAGCAGGGAGGAGTACCCTTCCGCCGTGAGCTGCTGAACGTCGAAGCCGTGTCCGTGCGAGTACGGTGCCGCCTCCTCGTCCACGATCACGTCGAGGTTCAGCCCGACGTTCTGCATCGCCGTGGCTGCCAGGTGGTACACCTCGGGAATGATACGCGGGTGATTGCGCCGCAGGTCCAACGCGCCACCGAAATACTGCACCAGGATCGAGGGGTGCTCCCGATCCGCTCCGAACTTCAGCTTCATCGGGATAAAGCCGACCGGAGCGAATCCGTGCTTCTGAGCGATCTTCACCGAGAAGGGATGGACCGTCCGCGCTTCCGTCAGACCGACGTGCAGGCGGTCGCGCACACGCTCCAGGCGTCGCTGCATGAGCAATTTGCCGATTCCGCAGCCCCGGCAGTCGGGGTGGACGACGAGCCGACCGAATTCCCCCAGCAGGTCCGTGTAGGCGCCGATCTCCAGGACCACGGACGCCGTGCCGACGATCTCGTTCGCCCCTGCGTCCTCGGCGACCAGCATGAGCGTGTCGTCGCCGAAGATCATCTTCTTCAGGTGATGCTCGTCGTAGAACTCCGGGTACATATAGGTTTCGCCGTACGACGCGGCGAATACGTTTACGATCTGCTGTGCGTCCTCCTCCGCCGCCTCCCGAATCCGAAACGTGCGGTCTTCGGCCACGGTCTACTCCGCTTCTGGAGTGTCTGCCAACGACTGCCCCGCCACCTCGGCCACCCGGGCCAGCCAGGCGGCTCCGACCTCCAGCGCCCCCTCGTCGAAGTCGAATTTGGATGAATGTGCGGGGAAGTTCCTCCGACCCTCGAGCCGCGCTCCGAACCGGATGTAGCAGCCGGGCACATGCTCCAGATAGTAGGCGAAATCTTCGCCGCCCATGTTAGCCTGCGTAAGCTCGCGAACTCCCTCCGATCCGACGAGCCGAGTGGCCGCATCGCGCGCGATCGCGGTGAGCTCGGGTGGGTTGTGGACCGCAGGCGTCCCGGCCTGAAACTCGACGGAGACCGCCGCGCTGTGAAGCTGTCCCACGGAATTCGCGATGCGCTCGACCGACTTCTTGAAGTGCTCCCGAACCTCGGGATCTTGGGTCCGAATCGTGCCTTCGAGGACCGCCTGACCCGCGATCGCGTTGCACACGGTTCCCGCATCGAAGCGTCCCACGGATACGACGGCGGGGTGGGCGGGATTGACCTCGCGAGACACGATCGTCTGAATGCCCATCACCATCAGGCTGCCGACCACGACCGCGTCCACCGCCTCGTGCGGACGCGCCGCATGTCCGGCCTGACCGTTGATCTCGATCCGGAACGCGTCCGTCGAGGCGTTCACCGCGCCCTGGGTGACCGCCAGCGTGCCGCGCGGAAAATAGCGATCCAGGTGGCCGCCGAAGATCATGCCGACTCCGTCGAGGGCGCCGGCCTCGATCATGGCGAGAGCTCCGGCACCCTGCTCTTCGGCCGGCTGGAAGATGAGGCGCACCGGCGCGGGCAGATGATTCTTGCCGGCCTTGTCGGCGAGGACCTCGGCGGCACCGAGCAGCATGCTCGCATGCCCGTCGTGCCCGCAGGCATGCATCACTCCCTCGCGCTCCGAGGCGAAGGGAAGGCCCGTCTCTTCCTGAATCGGAAGTGCGTCAAGGTCCGCGCGGAGCGCGACCACCGGCACACGGGCCTCGCCTGGAAGGTCGGCGATGATTCCGGTCTCAGCCGCCCGTCTATGCGGGATGCCGAGTCCCCCGAGCGCTTCCGCCACGCGGTCGGATGTGCGTCGCTCTTCCCAGCTGAGCTCCGGGTGGCGATGCAGATCCCTTCGCCGGGCGATCATCCGCTCGACGATCGTCCCGTCGATCAAGCCATTCGCGTGCGCGGACATGCCCACAAATTGGGGAAATCCGCACAGAAGCGGCAACTACGGTGTCTAACGCGGTTCCAGCCGGACGATGGGCGTCGGTCCGCCGTTGCGGTCGTCGATCGCCAGGTAGACGTACCCGTCCGGTCCCTGTCGGATGTCGCGGATACGGCCCAGCCCCTGGACCAGCGTTTCCTCGCTCACGACCGTCTGACCGTCCAGAGTAAGCCGCGCGAGCTGCTGGCCTGCCAAACCACCCACGAACAGACTGCCGCGCCACGTCGGAAACTGTTCGCCGGTATAGACCAGAAGCCCGGAGGTCGCGATGGACGGCACCCAGAAGTGTACGGGCGACTCCATCCCTTCCCGTTCGGTGCTCTCGTGAATCTTCCGCCCGCCATAGTCCACGCCGTGACCGATCACCGGCCAGCCGTAGTTGAGGCCCGGGCGGACGAGGTTCAGCTCGTCTCCCCCCTGTGGCCCGTGCTCGGTGAGCCACACGTCTCCGGTTTCGGGATGGACCAGGAGTCCCTGGGCGTTGCGATGTCCGTAGCTCCATATCTCCGGGCGCGCCCCAGCCCGATCCACGAAGGGGTTGTCGGCCGGCACTCTCCCGTCGTCATGTAGCCGGATGGTGGTCCCGTGGTGGTTGGAGATGTCCTGGGCGGGATGAGCTTCCAGGTCCCCCTCGGGCGACGCCTGACGGTCGCCGACGGTGATGAACAGGTAGCTCTGCTCGTCAAAGGCGAGCCTGGAGCCGTAATGACCGCGTCCCTCCGTAGCCGCCACGAAGATCTCCTCGACATCGTTGAGTCGATCGTTTTCGAACCGGCCTCTCACGACCGCGGTGGTCCCGCGCTCTCGGTCCGGCATCGGCTTGGAGAAGCTGAGGTAGATGAGGCGATTCGAGTCGAAATCCGGGTGGGGAACGACGTCCAGCAGTCCGGCCTGGCCCTGGGTCACGACCTCCGGGACGCCCGGCACGGGATCCGGCAGAAGCGCCCCGTCCCGCACGATCCGGAGCCTGCCCGGCTTCTCGGTCACCAGCATGTCGCCGTCGGGGAGAAACGCCATGGACCAGGGGCGCACCAATCCGTCGACGACCATGACGACACGGTAGCCGAAATCGTCCGAGCGAGAGGCGGCATCCTGACTGCAGGCGGGGGCCGCTCCGACCGCCAGAAGCCCGACCAGGGCCAGCGAAAGCCTGGTAGCGGGGCGAGATATGAAAGTGCGCAGCATGCCTTTCTCCTGTGTTCAGCTTTGTCGCCTAGCGCACCCAGACGTTGTTCGTGCGATCGATGTCCGGGAAGGCGTGCTCCGGATCGATCTCCACCCGGATGACGGGCGCGCCACTCTCGACCGTCACGACCGCCCGGCGGGCGCCAGCCAGCCAGGTCTCCACGGGGATCTCCCGCTGAAGCTCGGTGCCGTCCACCCGTGTGATCAGCAGCCGGGTCGGCATCGGGACGATTCCGCGGTCACCGACCACGATCCGCGTACCGTCGGGGATCGCGATCACCGCCTCGATCGCCTGGTCGAGCGTCCACGTCTCGAAGTACCAGCTGTGCCAGAACCAGCCCAGGTCGCGATCGGCGATGCGATCGAACGTCACGAAAAAGTCCCACGGTTTCGGGTGCTTGAACGCCCATTCGGTCAGAAAGGTTCGATAGGCGCGCTTGAATCGCTCCTCGCCCATGAGTCCGCGCAGAGCCACGAGCAGGGAAGCGGGCTTGGCGTACGAGGCCACTCCGGACGCCTCCGGATAGTGGAAGTCGGTCCACCGCATCATCTCGCCCTCGCGGCCCGTTCGCGCCCAAGCGAGGTAGGCCTCCTGATCGAGACGGTCGGAAGGACTGCCGGGGAAGAAGTCCTGGCGCGACTGGTTTTCGAGGAATGTCGTCATCCCCTCGTCCATCCAGGCATGCCGACGCTCGTCGTTGCTCACGATCATCGGGACCCACATGTGGGCCAGCTCGTGCGCGGTCACGTAATAAAGGGCGCTGTCAGCGCGCGCGTTGTAGTCCCCGATCAGCGTCATCATGGGGAACTCCATGCCCCCCTCGATGATCCCGCCACCTTCCACCGCCGTCATGTGAGGCCAGGGGTATGGAATACCCGTGTAGCGGGACTGAACGTCGATCGCATGCCGCGCGTAACGTGCGGCCGATGCCCACTTGGGCGCCGTCACCCGGTAGAGCGCCTCGATCCTGGAGAAATCGACCGTGCCGTCGTCGTCTCGATCCCCGACCGACGTACGGGTCACGTCCCACCGCGACCGCCGCGTCACACTGAACGCGAAGTCGGGCACCGTGTCGGCCACAAAACGCCACTGGAGCCGCCCGTTCGGGGAGCGGCGCGTAGCCGCTCCCACGCCAAAGTCGGTGGGTGTCAGCACGTTGACGACCGTGTCCGACTGCTCTCCGACCGTCAGCCGCTCGACCACGGCATCCGGCAGCACCTCGTTCCGATTCTGCAGCGCCCCCGTGGCTCGAACGAGCCACCCATGGGGCACCTCCACCGTGACCTCGTAGCTCCCGAAGCCCGTGTAGAACTCCGCTGCGCCGCGAAATCGGTCCTTCTGCCAGCCGACCACGTCGTCGTAGACGGCGAACTGGGGATACCAGTAGGCGATAAAAAAGAGATCTTCTCCGTTCCAGCCCATCCGGTTGCCCGCGCCACGCGCCGGCACGTCGAAACTCCACTCGATGTCCAGGTCCACGGTGGCGCCCGCTCCCACGGGGGCTGGCGGGTGCACGCCGAGAATCGTGCCATCGACGACGTAGCCGGCCTCGCCCTCGGCCGGGTCGGCCTCCAATTCCTGTCCGTCCAGCGCGATCCGGCGAAGCTGCACACCGCCCGTCACCTCGGCCGGTCGGCTTCGCACGGCGCCTTCCGCATGCACGTTCTGTGAAAGGTGGAGATAGAGCGTGTCCAATGCGTCGGGCGAGTTGTTGTAGTACGTGATCTCGGCCCGACCCGTCAGCCGCTTCTGTCCGGGCGACAGCCGGGCCTGCAGCCGGTAGTCGGCGTGTTGCTGCCAGTAGAAGGGCCCGGGGGCCCCCGAGTCGGTTCGGGTTCCCGCCGCCACGGCTCGCTGGAACTCGGGAGGCGGTGTAATGGGATGCGGAAGGGGTCGTCCCTCCTCGCCTCCGGCCACGGGTGCCCCGGCCATGCCCGCGGTCTCCTCGGCGCCGGACTCCCCGAGGCGGTCCAGAATCGCCGCCGCCCCTTCGTCGGTCGTGCCACCCGAGGCGCACCCCCATCCGCCGGGCAGGCCCAGCAGACCCACCCCAATGCACGTCAGGCGAGCCCAGCGGCCATGTACTGCCATCTCGAGGCGCACTCTAGCCCCGCAACGCCGAGCGAACCACGAACCATACATTCGCCGGACGCTCCGCCAGCCTGCGCATGTACCACGGGAACCAGGCCGATCCGTAGCTGATCAGGACGCGCAGCGGGCTTCCTTCCGCCTGCAGTCGCTCCTGCTCGCCCGTTCCGATCCCGTACAGCAAGTCGAACTCGTATCGAGCCGGATCGACTTCGAGCCGCGCCGCTTCCTTCTGGATACGGCGGATGAGCCCTGGATCGTGCGTGCCGAAGATCGAGAGGCCGTCGCCCGACTGCGCCGCGTGCTCCAGCATACGGAAGGCGAGCCGCTCGTAGCTGGCGTCCACGTCGCGCTTCTTCGGGTAAGCGATTTCGGCCGGCTCCGCGTAGGCGCCTTTCACGAGCCGCAGGGGAGCGCCCAGAGGAAGAAGAGATTCGAGGTCTTCGTCGGTCCGGTACAGGTAGGACTGCAAGGCCAGCCCCACATTGGAATGTTCCGCGTGGAGCCTGCGAAACATCTCGAGTGTCGACTCGAGGTAGGCGCTCGCCTCCATGTCGACCCAGACCAGTATCCCGGCCGAGGCGGCGTGCCGTACCACACTCTCCACGTTGACGTATGCTGCCGCGGGATCGAGGTCGAGTCCGAGCTGCGTCGGCTTGACGGAAGGCTGGATATCCAGATCCCTCTCTCGCGCCTCGTCCACGATGCGCCGGTACTCGTCCACCACCGGTCGCGTATCGTCCAGGGAGTCGATGTTCTCGCCGAGGAGGGTGAGGATCGTCGGTACGCCGCGCTCGTGGAGGCTCGTCGCGGCCTCCAGCGCCGCCTCGAGACTCTCTCCCGGCATGAAGCGGCGCGTCGCCTTCTGCACGAAACGGATCCGTGGCAGCCGATGGGCGAGCCAGGGGCTTTCAGAAGCCCACAGAAGCGTTCGTCGCATGGGGTGCATGTACCTATGTTTAGCCTCGACACACGCTCGCGTCCATTCCACACTCTGCGAGGAGCTGAATCGACCCATGCGCGCCATGGTGCTGCCCCGCAGCGCTTCGATCGAGGAAGCCCCCCTGGAGCTGCGTGATCTGCCCGATCCCGAGCCCGGCCCGGGCGAGATTCTGGTTCGGGTGCGCGCGTGCGCGATCTGCCGGACAGACCTCCACGTCATCGAGGGCGATCTCCGTGAAGCGCGTATCCCGATCATACCGGGCCATCAGGTCGTGGGAGTCGTGGAACGCTGCGGCGAAGGCTGCCATGTGCACGAGCCCGGAGATCGGGTAGGGATCGCATGGCTGCGTGGCACCTGCGGCCAGTGCGAGCACTGTACGAGCGGGCGTGAGAACCTGTGTGAGGGGTCCCGTTACACCGGGTATCACGAACACGGCGGCTATGCCGACCTCGCCGTCGTTCGAGAGGACTTCGCCTACACGATCCCCGAGTCGTTCTCCGACGTCGAAGCCACACCGTTGCTGTGCGCCGGAATCATCGGGTATCGCGCGCTGAAAAGGGCCCAGGTCCCCGCCGGCGGTCGGCTGGCACTGTACGGATTCGGATCCTCGGCCCACGTCGTGATGCAGATCGCGCGGCACCGGGGCCACGGCGTGTACGTCGCCACGCGAGGAAAGAGTCACCGCGCACTGGCGGAGCGCATGGGCGCGCAGTGGGTCGGGGGTCCGCACGACATCCCGCCGGTGCCCGTGCAGAGTGCGATTGTCTTCGCCCCGGCTGGAGAGATCGTTCCACCGGCACTGCGGGCCTTGGACAAGGGGGGTACGGTGGCCCTGGCCGGGATTCACATGAGCCCCGTGCCCGAAATGGACTACGAAAGCTGCCTGTTCCACGAAAAGACGCTTCAGAGCGTCGAGGCGAACACGCGTGAGGATGGCCGGGGTCTGCTGCGCGAAGCGGCGGAGATTCCGATACGGCCCGAGGTGACGACCTTCCCGCTCGAAGAGGCCAACGAGGCGCTGATTCGCCTGGCGCGGGACGGGATCGACGGGACGGGTGTGCTCGTAGTGTAGGGAAAGAAGAAGGGCGGAAACGACGCGCGCCTCCGCCCCACCGATCCAGGCCCGGCTGGCTGAGAGCCAGCCTCGAGTGGCTCAGGCCGTCCTACATCTCCATCACGCCCGCATCACCCTCGGCGGAAACGTTGAAGAAGATCCACATGCCCGTGGCGGCGTGCGCGGGAATGTAGCAGACCATCGTATACTCGCCGGCCGCATCGGCCACGAACGTCAGCGTCTCCGAAGCACCGGGCAGGGTCGCGTCGCTCATCGACGTCGGGTTGCTGGAGATGGCGCCCTCGAAGACCGGTACCGGGTCCTGGAACATGGCCGGGAAGGAGCCGCTCGTGTTCGCATCGATCCCCACGCTGTGCGGGTTCACGGGATCGTCGTTGGAGAAGTTGATCGTGACGGCGTAGCCCGCCGGAACCACGATCGTCGCGTTGCCGCTGTAGTAACCGTTGAAGTTCCACGAGTTGTTGGCGTCGGTCTGGCCGGCAACGATGTCCATCGACACGGTCATCGCCGCGGCATCCACCGTCATCCAATCGGGCACCATGAGCTCGCCCATGGGCTCGGCGGCCGCCTCGGCCGGAGCCTCTGCCGCCAGCTCGGCGGTCTCGACCGCCTCTTCACCCCCGCCGCAGGCCAGCAGCCCGAACGAGAACACGACGGCCAATCCAGTCGTGAGAATGCGCTTCATAATCGTGCTTTGCTCCATTTAAGTGAGTGGCTGGGTTCTGCCGCGCTGCAGAGTCCGGCGGCAAAAAGGCGGGAAGAGCTCTCTGCCCCGCCCGCCGTCATATACACGCTCAAATATACGGGTTCCGCCGGGCCGCGAAACCGTGCGGAGTGCATCAGGGCAGGCTGGTCAGTCTCTTTCCGTACAGTGAAAACATTTCACAGAAGCACGGGCGCGACTCCCACCGTTCGCCGGCTCGACAGCATCGCCGCCCGCCCGAACGGCGCCCTCTAAGCGACATGATCCCAACGCGGTAGGTGAGTTCTGTCGTGGTCATCGAGCCACTCCGGGCACACTCCCGGGCGAGGCCTTCCGATTGCGACCAACGGACCTTACGAACCGCGGTACTGGAACGAGGGTCCAGCCATGACTAGCACGACAATCAAGACGTGGGCGACACACTCACTCGCCATCACTGTCCTGGGCGCCTTTGCAGCCTGCGGCGAAACCACGGGGCCCGGCGTCCCGCAAGCCAGTCAGCCGCTGGGTGAATCATCGGACGCCGCGAGGACTGCGAACAGCCGATCAAACGATCACGCGAAGGGTCCGAGGGAGTTCATCGTCACGCTGCGGAACGGCGTCTCACCGCACTCGGTGTCCGGCGACCATGGCTTGAGCCCGCGTCACACTTATACGCGAGTGCTGAGCGGCTTCGCGGGATCGATCGCCGAAGCGGCCCGTCAGGGACTCCTTCGTGATTCCCGTGTGGTCCGGGTGGAGCAGGACGCGGTCGTCCAGACGCAGGGCGACGATTGGCGATCTCAGCTCAACGCGACTTGGGGCCTCGATCGTATCGACCAGCGTGTGGCGCCCCTCGACGGCGCATACGGCTACCGCGAGACGGGAGCGGGTGTCACGGTCTACATCGTCGACACGGGCATCCGGTACTCACACCGAGATTTCAACGGCCGGGCAACGCTCGGCGTTGACGTACTCGGCGGAGAGGGAGACGACTGCCACGGACACGGCACACACGTGGCGGGGACCGTGGCAGGCGAGGACTACGGTGTGGCCAAGGACGCTGCCCTTAAATCCGTCCGCGTGCTCGACTGCGCGGGATCTGGCTCGGCGGCCGATGTGATCGCCGGTCTCGAATGGGTGGCGGCCAACGCCACCGGACCCTCGGTCGTCAACATCTCCCTCGGCGGCAGCGGCGATATCCAGGCGATGAACGATGCCGTGCGATCACTCATCGCGGGAGGGATCCCGGCTGTCGTGGCGGCGGGCAACAGCTCTTCCGATGCCTGCGGCTTTTCACCGGCGCTCGTGGCCGAGGCCATGACTGTCGGGGCGACCGACAGCCAAGACCGAAAGCCTTACTGGTCCAACTACGGCTCGTGCGTGGACTGGTTCGCGCCTGGCGCGTCGATCGTGTCCGCCAGCAATCAGAACGACGTTTCGAATCGCGTGATGAGCGGCACGTCCATGGCGGCACCGCACACGGCCGGCCTGGCGGCGCTGTATCTGGAGCGTGACCCGACAGCGACACCCGTTCAGGTCGCCGAAGCGATCGCTTCGACCTCGACGCGCAACGCCGTGCAGAACGCACAAAGCCCAGCCAACGACCTCGTCTACAGCCGGCTCGAGGGAACCGGCGGATGGGTCAACTCCGCCCCGACGGCACACTTCACCGTCACCTGCACGGGCCTGGCCTGCGAGTTCGACGGATCGGGCTCTACCGACGGGGACGGCGTCATCGTGTCCTGGGAATGGGACTTCGGAGACGGTTCGACCGGGACGGGAGAGTCGATCAGCCACGCATACGCCGTCGACGGCGTCTACACCGCGACGCTTACGGTTACGGACGACGAGGGCGCGACAAGCGACGTCTCACAGCCGGTCACGGGCAACGAGCCCCCGATCGCCTCCTTCACCTCCATGTGCAACGGACTGGCATGCACGTTCGACGCGACCGCCTCGCACGATCCGGACGGGAGTATCGTCAGCTTCACCTGGGACTTCGGCGACGGCACGGAGTTGACCGGCCAATCGTCGAGGCACAGCTACTCACAGCAAGGCGTGTACGTGGTGGCGCTGACCGTGCTCGACGATGGCGGGGCCCAGGCGACCGAGACGCGGGACATCACCGTTACAGACCCGAACGGGGACGCTTTCACCCTCAACGCGGTCTTCTTCAAGTTCAAGAAGGATCGTTGGGTCGATCTCGAGTGGTCAGGCGCGAGCTTCCCGAACGTTGACGTGTTCCGGACCGACCCGGGCGGCTCCCGTACCAAGATCGCCACAGTCGAGGGCTACACTTCATACCGGGATACGCTCGGCCGCGTTCGAAAGGGCACGCTCATCTATCAGGTGTGCGGCACGGGGACGAGCATGTGTTCCAACGAGGCCGAGATTTCGCTGTAGCTCGTCGCTACGATGCAGCCCTTCGGTCAGCGGGCTGACGCCCGGGCCTCATCGCGCTGAAGTCGTTGTGCGGCGGGTCTTTCCCGAGCGCGAGCGGTTGATGGTGCTCGCTCCCCACGCAGCTCTCCGTCACCCGTCCGCCTTCCGAGTTGCCACCGAAGGCCGCTGAAGGGGCTACTCGCAGGGGTCTTTACCGCAAGCGCGCAACAAACCAAACACCGAACACCTGTGCAGCACTCCGAGACGCGAAAGTGTCGACGCGCCACAACAGTGGCCAGTTCTGCCGTTTCGGCAAAACATTTCAATACAGTCACTTAGAAGGCCTCGAAGCACTGGTGCGGCGTTTGCCTCGCACCACGAAACTTCTCGCGAAGCGACGTCAGCTTACGGCCCCGTCACGGAGATGAAGAAATGCGGCGCATTCCGCGCATTCTGGTCGGTCTTGGCCTCGTTATGATCCTTGGTTGTGGAGACGACTCCAACTCACCCCTGGCGCCAGTGGCGGCGCCGCCGACGCAGTCACCGAACCCGGAAACCGGCGGCGACCCACCATCCGGGCAGGAGTCGAACAGCCGCGAGTCGGACGAATCGGCGCCAACGATTGCAATGCAGATTCTGCCGGGTGCACCTCCGGTGGGAACGTTTGTCGGGGTGAGCGACGATGCGGGGGCGAACGATGAGCCAGGCCAGGTGGACCTTACGCAGTTCTCTCGCTCGGACTTCGACCCGGCGTTCCTGTGGGTGCGGTTCAGCTGGGACGAGAAGTACGTATGGACTGGCTCGGGACAGACGGGTGATGCCTGCGCCCTGTTCGACACCGACGCAGATGGGAACGCGAACAATGCGCTGTGCGTGCAGATCACGAACGATGCGGACGGGACCGTTATAACCCAGACGCTCGAATCACCGCTCCTGTACGAGTGCGGAGACAAGAAGGCAGACCGCTGCTCGCAGAAGGTCGTGCTCCTCGACCAATCCGAAGTCGGGAGCACGCAGTGCGCCGTGGATTTCGTCGACACGGATCCGTTCTTGGCGGGCGACGAGTATCCCGGAGACACAGGTGCCGAGTGCAAGCTTGATCTGAACGTGGTAAACGGGGCACAGCTGACGAACGTTTGCTCGTTCCCGTCGGGCTCACCGAACTCCAACCCGTTCGACTGCGTGGTAACGCCTGGTGCGGCATTCTTGGTCGTCCAGAAGGAGACAATCCCGGACGCGGATCCCACGAGCTTCGACTTCACTCTGAATCCTCCTGCCTCGGACGGGGCTTTCGAGGCCCACCTCGCCGACGGCGAGTCCGCACTGTTCGCCCTGGTGGTGGCTGACGGACCGACGTTCACGGTCACCGAGACTCCGGACGGCTGGACGCCCTCGGTGACTTGTGTCAGTGGCCAAACAACGGTCGCGAGTGGTGTCAATTCCGCGAGCATTACGGCCCAGAGCGGCCAGACCGTCACCTGCGCGTTCACCAACAGCGCGCCGCCCGACATCACGGTCACCAAGACGGCGAACCCGACGAGCGTGGATGAGACGGGCGCGAACGTGACGTTCACCGTGACGGTGACGAACAACAGCGCGGCGTCCGTCACGCTCACTTCGCTCACCGACGACGTGTTCCTGAACCTGAACGGGAAGGGGGACTGCGCGACCGGAGGCACGATCGCGGGGAGCGGTGGCACGTATAGCTGCTCGTTCACCGAGTTCATGTCCGGTGAGCCGGACACGCCTCACCGGAACACGGTGACGGCGACGGCCACGAACGAAGCCGGCTCCGATACAGAGAGTGACTTTGCCGATGTCACATTTACGGCGAACCCGACGAGCGTCCCGGAGACGGGTGGGGATGTGATTTACACCGTGACGGTGACCAACAAGAACGCGGAGTCGGTGACCCTCAATTCGCTCGTCGACGACGTGTTCGGGGATCTGAACGGCAACAAGGGCGACTGTGTGACTGGCGGCACAATCGCGGGTAACGGTGGCACGTACAGCTGCTCATTCACCGAGACCCTCGTGCGCCCGAACGGGGACGAGACCCACGAGAACACGGTGACGGCGACAGCGACTGACGACGACGGCAATTCCGACACGGCGACTGACAGCGCGATTGTCACGTTC
>JBDHLB010000016.1:0-64491 GCA_039586095.1 Gemmatimonadota bacterium | reverse complement strand
GCGCCGCGTAGCGGCATTCCTGGATGGGCACGTGGAGATTCAGAGCGTTCTCTATCCGGGCCTGGAGACACATCCGCAACACGAGCTGGCCGGGCGGCAGATGAGGGATTTCGGGTCGATGGTCAGCGTGAAGCTGGGCAGCGAGGAACGGGCACGACGCTTCGCCGCGGGCACACGAATCTTTTCGCTCGCCGAGAGCCTGGGCGGGGTGGAGAGCCTGATCTCCATCCCTGCGGCCATGACCCACGCCTCGGTCCCCGAGCAGAAGCGACGCGAGATCGGGCTCACCTCGGACCTGGTGCGCCTTTCGGTGGGAATCGAGGACGTGCAGGACGTGCTGGACGATCTGTCCGCTGCGCTCGCTCAGGTGTAGAACGCGAGTGGACCGCGCTGCGGCCAGATACGATATCTGAAACCGGCCGCCGAGACGCGGCGTAGAGGATTCTGGCGATCGCAGGGGTGTCCGCCGCGCCGACGGACCGTGGCGACCCTGGACATAGAGCTGGGACACGGGAGCGACCGATGACGGAAGAACAGGGAAGACAACGCCGCATACTCACGCAAATCAGCCCCGTGGCGTGGGAGCACCCGGCGGACCGTGCGGCACTCAATACGCTCCGCAAGATACCGGGCTTCGATCTCGCGCTGCGGAAAGTGTTCGGCCTGTTCGGCGAGCGGGCGCTGCGTCTCGCTTTCAAGGCGAACGCGGTCAAGGTGACCGAGAAGCAATACCCGTGGATCCACGCGCGTCTCGTCCGGGTGTGTGAGATTCTGGACCTCGAGCATCCACCCGAGGTGTACGTTTCGCAGACGCCGATCGTGAACGCGGGCGCCGTCGGCATGAGCGATCCGTTCATCGTCCTCAACTCCTCGATGCTCGAAGTCTTGGGCCGCGACGAGGTGGAGACGGTGATCGCGCACGAGGTCGGGCACATCCTGAGCGGTCACGTGCTGTACCGGACTCTGCTGATTCTCCTGCTCAACCTGGTGATCTTCCGTTACACGCTGGCCGGCCTCGCCGTGCGCCCGATCCTAATGGCGCTCCTGGAGTGGTACCGAAAGAGCGAGCTTTCGTCCGATCGAGCCGGGCTGCTCGCGATTCAGGACCGTGACACGACGATGCGAACGCTCATGCTCCTGGCAGGCGGTACCCGGGGCGAGACCCTGGATCTGGATGAGTTCGTGGCCCAGTCCGAAGAGTATCGGGAAGGCGGAGACATCCTGGACTCCGTCTATAAGGTGTTGAACGTGCTCGGACAGACTCACCCGTTCGCGGTCGTTCGCGTAGCCGAGCTGCAGGACTGGATCGAGAGCGGGGCATACGATCGGATCCTCGACGGCGAGTATCAGCGGCGGGACGAGGAGGACACGCGGCCGTACAGGGAAGATCTGGCCGAGGCCATGAAGGGCTATGGGGATTCGGCGCGCGAACTGTTCGACGAGGTGGACGAAGCCGTGGACAAGCTGCGTGAGCGCATCGGGACGGCGTGGCGCAGCCGAATGAGAACGTGAGCGAGCCGCGGCGCCTGCTCATCGTCGGCGGCGGAGGCCGGGAGCACGCCCTGGCCGACAAGCTGAGCCGCGATGCACCGGACGCGCAGCTGTTCGCCGCGCCGGGCAACCCCGGCATCGCCGAGCTGGCGCGGCTCGTACCGATCGGGGTGGAGGAGCTCGACGAGCTGGCCGGGTTCGCCGAGCGCGAGGCGATCGACCTGACCGTGGTAGGCCCCGAGGTGCCGCTCGCCGCGGGGATCGCCGACCTGTTTGCCGCGCGGGGACTCCCCCTGTTCGGCCCGACCGCCGGCGCCGCCCGCCTCGAGGCCTCGAAGGCGTTCTCCAAACGCCTGATGCGGGAACGTGACGTTCCGACGGCCGAGTTCGAAACGTTCACCGACGCCGGGGCAGCCCTCGATTACCTCAATGAGGGGCACGGACCGATCGTCGTCAAAGCCTCCGGCCTGGCCGCCGGCAAAGGCGCCCTCGTGTGTGAGGATCGACGACAGGCGCGCGAGGCGATCCAGCGGCTGATGATCGGTGGGCAATTTGGAGACGCGGGCCGCGAGGTAGTCATCGAGGAGCATATGCAGGGCCCCGAGCTCTCGACGTTCTTCCTGGCCGACGGCGAGACGGCCGTACCCCTGGTTCCCTCGCGCGACTACAAGCGGGCCGAGGACGGGGACCGGGGACTGAACACGGGAGGGATGGGCGCGTACTCACCGGCCGGGCCACCGGGAGAGCCGCCCACCCCGGAGCTCATCGACCACGTCCGTGAGATCGTCGTTTCGCCGGTTCTGGAGGGTCTGTCCGAAAGTGGCTCACCCTACCGCGGCTTCCTGTACGCCGGCCTCATGCTCACCGACGAAGGGCCGAAGGTGGTGGAGTTCAACTGCCGGCTCGGAGATCCCGAGGCGCAGGTCGTGCTGCCGCTGACCCGTTCCAACCTGCTCGAGCCCCTCATGAGCGTCGCGCGGGGAGAAGGACTGGGATCATGGCGCGACGAGCCGGGACCGGGCTCGGCTCTGGTCACCGTCCTTGCCAGCGGTGGTTATCCGGGCTCGTACGACACGGGCCACCAGATCCACATGCCGGAAGACGGGTTCGACGAGCAGGTCAGGGTGTACCATGCGGGCACCGGTCGCGACGGAGATCGCCTGGTGACGGCGGGCGGTCGCGTGTTGGCCGTGACCGGGATCGGAGCCGACCTGGAAGAAGCCGCCCGCCTCAGCCAGGCGGCGGCCGACTCGATACGCTTCGAGGGCAAGCACTGGCGACGCGACATAGGGTGGCATGACCGGCCGACCGCGGGAGGGGCGCGCTAGGGAGTGCCGGAGCTTCCGGAAGTCGAGACCATCCGCCGCTCGTTGGAGCCCGAGCTTGTCGACAGGGTTTTCCGCTCGATCCGCATCCACAAGGCGGACATCGCGCTGCCCCCCACCGACCCGGATCAGCTGGTCGGGCTCAGCGGTCGCCGGATCCGCGCGGTGGACCGAAGGGCGAAGTACCTGCTGTTCCGGCTGGATCGTGGTCTCGTGCTTCAGACCCAGCTGCGCATGACGGGACGCTTCGCGATCGGCCGCTCCCTGCCGGAGCCCGGCGAATACCGGCACATCGCAGCCGAGTTCGAGCTCGACGACGGTCGCACGCTCTTCTACGACGATGTCCGGCGCCTGGGGGGGTTCCGCCTGCTCTCCACATCGGTCTGGGACGAGGAGGACCGACGCCTGGGTCCGGAGCCACTCGAGGCAGGTTTTACGGCACCCGCCCTTTTCGAGGGGCTCTCGCGGTCGGGTGCGCCACTCAAGAACTGGTTGCTGGATCAGAGGAAGCTGGCCGGGGTCGGCAACATCTACGCGAGCGAGGCCCTGTTCCTGGCCGGGCTGGACCCGCGGCGCAGCGGGCGGACGCTCAAGCGCGCCGAGGTGGAGCGCCTGCACACGGCGATTCGAAAGACCCTTCTCGAGGCGCTGGCGGATTCAGGCACCACGCTGCGGGACTTCCGCTCGATCAACGGCCGCTCCGGCCGCTATCAGGACCGGCTGAGCGTGTACGGTCGTGAAGGAGCGAGCTGCCGGCGGTGCTCTAGTCCGGTGGAGCGCCTGGTACAGGCGGGCCGCAGCACGTTCTTCTGCCCGAGCTGTCAGCGCTGAGCAGACCCGCCGTCTCCCGGCCTCGGTTGTTCGCGAGAGCAGGCGACGCGTGATTGTAAGCCGCGAGACGGGTCAGTATGCTGCTGTTCGGTCCCGGCTCGCTGTGGCGATCCGGGCGAGCACCGGTCTTTGCGCGCCCGCCGGCTTCGTGTCGGTCGGCCCGGACAGGTTCGCGTGACCTACTCCGAGAAGAGCGATCAGGAGCTCGTACGCCTCTGCCGGCGGGGCGACGAACGGGCGGTACGCGAGATCATTTCGCGCTTCGAGCGGCCCGTGTTCTCCCTCATCTATCGGATGGTGCGAGATCGCGAGCTGGCCGAGGATCTGGCCCAGGAGGCGTTCGTCCGCACGCTGAACAACCTGCGTCGCTACGACCCCTCCTATCGCTTCTCCTCATGGCTCTTCAAGATCGCGTACAACCTCACCGTCGATCATCTGCGCCGGAAGGAGCTCGATACCGTCTCGATTCATGGCGCGCCCGACGCGGTGAGCCCGGATCGACAGGCGGCCACGTCGATCACCCTCGCCGCGAGCGACGAGCGTCCGGACGAGCTGCTGGAGGCACGAGAGCTCGGAGACGAGATCGAGACGGCCATCGGCGACCTGCGACCGGAGTACCGAACGGCAATCCTTCTGCGGCATGTCGAGGGGCGCTCGTACGAGGAGATCGCGCGCACCATGGATGTGCCGTTGGGCACGGTAAAGACGTTCATCCACCGTGCGCGGGCCGAGCTGAAGGAGGCGTTGGAGCATCGAATGCTGGAGCCCTGAAGCGCCGAGCCATGCGGCCTGAGCGGCGTGAAACCCAACCGGACGGGGCCACGTAAGGGATACCGGGTTCGACGAACGGGAATGCGGCGGAATATGAAGGATTCACAGACCGACCACCTGACAGCGGACGAGATCGAGCGGCTCGCCACGGAGACGACCGCCGAGGAGCCGCACACGAGTGCCAAGCACCTCCGGACATGCGGTGCCTGTCGTCGCGAGGTCGACTTCCTTCGAGCGCTGGATCGGCGGCTGGTGGCACTGCCCCACGCCGCGCCGTCCGCTGGCTTCGAGGGTGCCGTCATGGCGCGCGTTCGCATGCCAGTGCCGTGGCGCAAGCGTGCCGTCGAAGCGCTCCGACCGCGGTGGGCGGGTCTTGCCGCCGCCACGGCTTCGGTCGCACTCGCGGTGGGCGCGATGTCCTATTGGCTCTTCGGGGTCCAGCAGCTCACTCCGTCGGGCCTGGCAGCTTTTGTGCTCGACAGCGCCCGGGTCCTTGCCCTGCGCGGGCTGATCGCGGCGGGCCAGCTCTCATACAGTCTCGGCCTGACGCAGCTCGCCGAGAGCGTGGTGGCGGCGGGCTGGGCACCGGCCCTGGCCGCACTCGCGGCCCTCGGTACGGCGGGCTTTGTATCGATGATGATCATGTGGCGACTGATGCAGGTGCGGATCTCGCGCCCGCGAGTCGCCCGACGGTAGACGCCACCTGAAGAAGACAACGACTGAGAAATGAAGCGAAAGACTATGGTGAGACACGTGTGGGGGAGGAACGCACAAAGGGCGATCCGGGCGGCATGGCTCGTTGCAGTCGCGACGTCATCGGCCATGGCGCTGGGCGCGCAGGAGACGCGAATTACCGAGAGCGCGGTGTCCTTCGCCTCCGGCTCGGGCGGCGAGGCGTCGATCCAGATCGAACTGGCCGACGGAAGCCATCCCGTCATCCCGTTCGAGAGCGGCTCGATCCGGATCGACAACCAGGAGGTCGGACGGTACGAGATCGGCGGGCCGCTGGAGGAGGCGTGGCGGTCGTTCCTCGTGGAGCGAGCGGGGCGTGGTACGGGCAATCTCGCGGATGCGCTGTGGGACTGGCCACCCGATAGCGATGCGGTCGATGCCGACCTGGAGCGCTTTCGCGCAGGACTGAGCCGCCTGTTGGGACGCGCGGCCCCCGCACACGCGGCGGTCGAGACGTCCACAGTGACTGGACCGAGCGGGCGTCAGCTCGCGATCGCGCCGGGTGGCATCGGTTTCGACGCTCTGACCCGACAGTTGGAGAGCCTACACGAATCGCTCGCCGAGCTGGGCGAGTCTGCCGCCCGCACGGCGGACGAGCTCGCACTCATCGTGCACGACGACTACGCGATCCTCGAAGACCAGACCGTCGAGGGGAATCTGGCGCTGCTGGATGGCGAGCTCTCGGTGGCCGGCACCATCGCCGGCGGTGTGCTCGTGCTGGATGGCGAGCTGAGCCTTGCGCCCACCGGCCGGATCGCGGGGGACATCCTCCAGGTCGGTGGCAACATCGACATGCTGAGCGGTCAGCTCTCGGGCGAACTCCTTTCGCTGCAGCCGATCGCCCCGGCGGCACCCCGAGTCGTGGTGGAGGCGCCGCGGGCGCGGGCGCGTGTCGTGAGAGAACGTCGCGGGCCCCGAGGCCCGTTCGACCGGCTCGGACGCAACATCGGGCGGGCTTCCGGGGGTCTGGCCGGCGTGCTGAGCTGCCTGGCCGGTCTGGCGGTGGCCGGTCTGATCGGTGTGTACTTCGCGCGTCCGCGTCTGGAGGTCGTGGCGGACACCGTGCGGAACGAGTTCGGACGCTCGTTCGCGATGGGACTGGCCGGAGAGGTGCTGTTCTTCCCCGTGCTGTTGATCCTGGTCGTGCTCGTCATTACGTGGCTCGTCCTGCCGTTCTACATGCTGGCCACGGGCCTTGCCTTTCTCATGGGGTACCTCGCGGTGGCCCACACGGCAGGCGAGATGTTCGCACGCCGGCGTTATCGGTACGAGTGGCTCGAGCGCCTCCGGCGATCCAACTCGTACTACTACTTCTTCCGTTCGCCATCGCGTCACTGTTGTGGCTGCTGGGAGGCCTGACCGGCTTCCTGCGAGGGCTGATCGAGTTCGTGGCCAGCCTGGCCACGTGGGTGCTCATGACGGCCGGTTTCGGGGCCGTGCTGCTTACGCGGGCCGGATCTCGCGGCGAGACGGTGGGCTTCGGACCGTGGGCCACAGAGGGCGCGGGCGAGCCCAAGGAGGGTCCGACGCCCGACGCAGACGGAGGGGAGGCGAGCGATGCGTGACACCGGGCTTCCGCGCCTGACGATGGGTACGGTGCGCCGCTCGGCCCTCGGGGTCGCACTGTCGGTTCTGATCGGGTTCTCCTCTCTGAGCGGGCAGGAGTGGAAGGAGTTTCGAACGGCCCGGCAGATCGGTGGCCTGGAGACCCTCAGCGTGGAGATCCTCTATGGTGCTGGCCGACTGTCCGTCTCGCCCGCGGAAGAAGGCTTGCTTTACGACGTCCGTATGCGCTACGACAGCGAACGCTTCGCGCCCCTGCGGAGCTGGACGGCGGAGGAGGGCGCCGGAAACCTGACCGTGAGCCTCCGATCGGAGGGAGCGGAGGACGAAGCCGTGAAGGTCGACCTGGACGACCGCGACATCGAGCTCGACCTGGACGACTTGCGTCGCCTGGACGACGAGGCCGGTCGCCTGACCGTGCGACTGGGCTCCTCGATCCCCACCGACCTGCGTGTGGCGGTGGGAGCGGCCGAGGGCACCCTGGCCCTGGGCGGCCTGGCGCTGGTCGGGCTCGAGGTGGAGACGGGGGCGAGCCAGACCCACCTCACATTCGACCAGAAGAACTCGGTGCGGATGGAAGACATGCGGCTGAGGGTCGGGGCGGCCGAATTCAGAGCCGAGAACCTCGGCAATGCGAACTTCGAGAGCTTCCGGTTCGACGGCGGTGTGGGTGACGTGACGCTCGACTTCAGCGGTGAGTGGCGCGAGAGCGGCACGGCGCGCGTGAAGATGGGCCTGGGAGCGCTCAGGCTGCAGTTCCCCAGCGACTTGGCGGTGCGCATCGAGCGGCGGTCCTTCCTGAGCGCCTTCGACGCGGAAGGTTTCACGCGAGTCGGGGACGGGTACCAGACCGCGAACTGGGAGACCGCCGAAGTGCGACTCGAACTGGAGCTGGACGCCATCTTCGGAGCGATCAGCGTGGAGCGTCTCTCCGAATAACGTCCTGTGTGAGACGCACCGTCACCCGCTCACCGATCTCCACTCCGAGAAGGTCTGAAGCCCGGGCGATGGGCGCAGCCATTCTCGCCTATGCAGCTGTCCGAGTAGCCGAAGTCGGTGGTCAGCGTGATGATCGGCACGGTGCGCCGGGCCTGTCGGTATCCAGGGGAGGCAGGCGGGTCAACGGCCCGCGGTCGCCGACTCCAGTGCTTCGATGCAGCGTTCCGTGGCGCTCGCGACGGACGTGAGGGCCACGGCCTCCGGGGAGTCCGGCCGCCCGATCACGGTCGGCACGCCCCGATCGCCCTCCTCCCGAACCGCCGTACCCAGCGGTACGGCGCCCAGGAAGGGGAGCTCGAGCGAGGCGGCCAGAGCCTCGCCGCCGCCTGAGCCGAAGATCTCGTGTGCCTCGCCGCAGCTCGGGCATACGAAGCCTCTCATGTTCTCAACGATCCCCAAAACCGGCACTTCGATCTTTTCGAACATCCGGATGCCCTTCAGGACACCGCCGACCGAAACGTCCTGTGGGGTGGTGACCATGACCGCGCCGGTGACACGGACGAGCTGGCACAGGGACAGCTGCGCGTCGCCCGTACCCGGCGGGAGATCGACGATGAGATAATCGAGGTCTCCCCACTGTACCTGCTCAAGGAACTGGCGCACCACGCCCATGATGATCGGGCCCCGCCAGATGGCCGGTGTCTCCTCGTCCACAAGGAAGCCCAGGCTCATCAGGCGAACGCCGTGGGCTTCCAGAGGAACCACCATGTCGTCTGCCATGCGGGGGCGCTCCTGCACACCGAACATGGTCGGGATATCGGGACCGTAAATGTCGGCATCCATCAGTCCGACCCGGTGTCCGGAACCTGCCCAGGCGGCGGCGAGGTTGGTGGAAACCGTCGACTTGCCGACCCCCCCCTTGCCCGAGCTGACGGCGATCACGTGTCGGACGCCCGGAAGCGACGGCGCCTCGGACGGCGGCCGGCTGGCTGCCTGTCTCGCGGCGGACGTCCTGGCAGCGCGTGGGTCCCCGTCTCGTCCTCCTGTCGGTCCTCCTCCCGCTCCGACGATCGGCAGGGCGCGTGCGCGTCCGGAGGCGGGAGCGAACGCGGTTGGCGTGGAGGCGGTCGGCGTGGATGAGGTCGGAGCGGTCGATTCCACGTAAACCGTCCGAACTCCCTCCACGTCCGCGGCCGCGGCGTGTATCGCCGTCAGCAGCTCGGGCGGGTCTTCCGGCCTCACCACCACCTCCAGCGTCACGGCGCCGGACGAGCCCGGACGCACGGCCCGCACGGTGCCCCGGTCGACGGCATCGATCTCCGAGCCGCCGACGTGCACGGAGCGGAGGGCGGATTCGACCCGACTGATCAAGCGCTCGTCATTCATGATCCGATGGTGTTCAGGGAAAGATGCGGGCGACGTCGCCAGGCAGTGGAACGACTCCGCGCCTGTCCGGATGGGCGCGGAGTATCAGATCGCCACGACCGATTGGACCTCTGGCGCGACCTGGCGCAGCCGCTGCTCGATCCCGGCCCGCAGGGTCGCCATCGACAGGGGGCAGGCGTAGCACGCGCCGACCATCCGCACACGCACACGGCCTGACGAGGCATCGTAGTCGACGAGTTCGATATCACCGCCATCGGCCCGGACGGCCGGTCGGATCGAGGCAAGGATCGCCTCGATCGTCTGTACGATATCGGCGGTCTCTGTCGTCGCGGTATCGCTCATTCTCTCACACAAAGGCCCGCTTCATGCACCCGCCTCGCGCGACCCTCGCGGTCGGGCAGCGGCAAGCTACCCGACCCTCTACCACCCCGTCAACGCGACAGGGTTTCCAGGTGCTCGACGATCGCCGGTCCGTGTTCCCGCCCGTTCTCGATGAATACGCTGCCCGATACCGCACCGGCGATGATCACGCCCGCGATGAAGAGTCCCGGTACGCTCGTCTCGTACGTCTGCGGGTCGAAGCGGGGCGTACCATCGGAACCGAACTCGGCGCCCGCATCGGTCAGCAGAGCGTAATCGGGGTGATAGCCCGTCATGGCGAGTACCCAGTCATTATCGACGCTGCGTTCCGCCCCCGAGTCCAGCTCACGCAGTGTGACACGACCTTCTTCGATCGCTCGGACCCGGTGGCGCCACAGGACGTCGATCGCGGCTTCCTCGATCCGGTTGCGTATGTCGGGAAGGATCCATGGCTTCACACCCGCGTCGAAGTCCTCGAACTGGTGGGCCAACGTCACTCGGCCTCCGACTCTCCACACCGCAAGCGCGGCTTCGACCGCAGAGTTGCCGCCTCCCACCACGAGCACATCCTGATCGTAGTATCGATGGGGCTCGCGAAAGTAATGGGTCACCTTGGCCAGCTCTTCGCCGGGCACATCGAGCAGGTTGGGTCGATCGAAGTTGCCGGTCGCCACGACCACGCGCCGTGCCGCGTAGATCCGCTCGGTACCGGCCAACGTGCGTGATCGCAGCTCGAAGTGGTCGGCACGCGGGCGGAGCGAGCGCGCTTCCTCGTACTGTCGGATGTCCAGTTCGAAGTGCTGCGCGACCCGTCGGTAGTAGGTCAGCGCCTCCCTGCGAGACGGTTTCTCGCCCGGCACGACGAACGGGATGCCCCCGATCTCGAGCCGGTCCGCCGAGCTGAAGAACCGCATTCCAATCGGGTATCGTTCGATCGCGCCCGCCACTGGCCCCTTGTCGATCAGCGTGCAGTCGATGCCCGCCTGTCGAGCGGCCACGCCAACAGCCAGGCCGCAGGGCCCCGCTCCCACAACTATCAGCTCGGTCATTGGCGTGGCTCGAACTGCAGGGTGCGGGCCGAGAGAGCGCGCGCCTGGTCCTCGTCCAGCGGCACCGCCACCAGGGCCCCGCGGTTCCACCTTTCGGCCATATCGCGGTAGTTCGGGCTCAGCGGGTTGCCGCTCTGACCGGTCGGCAGCAGCAGGTAGCCGCGACTCGCCCCGGGACGCATCTCGACCACGAAGCGCTCGGATGGCCCGTACTCGCTGAGGTAGGGAGGTTTCCACGAAGTCGAGTCGAGCGGGGACCACCGCCTGGGGTCATCGGGCCTCACGGTATGGGGGCCGCCGGGACCTGGCCGGGGCCCTACGTTGAGCCCCAGAACGCGGTCCAGCCAGCCGACGCCTCCAAGCAGATGGGTCGAACGCTCCCGGTGCACCTCGCCCCATGGTCTGTCGGCCCAGTGGATGGCTTCTCGCATCGCCTCCTCTTCCAGCGCTGCCAGGGTCTCCACCTCGTCCGTTCGCACATCGTCCACCCAGGGAGACTCGCCGTCTTCCAGTACCTCGAGCAACGCACGAGGTGGAAAGAACGCCCACTCCATGTTGTTCCGAAACTCGTCGGCCGCGATCAGCGCGCGCAACCGATACAGCCACACATGGAACAGCGTGGCCTCGGTCGACTCGAGCGAGGCTCGCAGATCCCAAGCGGCCAGCGCCGCCGCCGCGCTACTCTCACCGATCCGCTCGGCTGCCGCGATGGCACGCTTCACGAACCGCTCGCCGAGCAGGCTGTGTGTGTCGAGTTGGAGCGCCCGCATGCTGTCGAGCGTCCAGGCAGCCCCCTTCGACAGTCGATCCACGATGCGACGCGCCCGAAACGGCACCGGGTAGTCGATCCCGACCACACCGAACAGATCCGGACGCTGCAGGTTGTTGGCGGATGCGAGAAACCCGCTCTCCGGGTTGCGGGCGACGGGAAACGAATCTGCCGGCCAGCGGCCGATCCACCCTCCGGCGACGCGAGTGTGCGGTATCGGACGAGCGCCGTTCCAGCCGTCGCGACGCGGCACCGTCCCGCTCAACCGGTAGCCCAACGTGCCATCGACCGTGACATAGATGACGTTCTGGTGCGGTGACCCGAACAACCGTACGCCGGCCTCGAACTCGGCCGCGCCGGTCGCGCGGTTCATCGCCAGCAGACCCGAGACTTCGGTCGTCGGCCAATAGACCGTCCACAGGAGCGACAGCGTCGAACCCACGCCCGGCAACACATCGCTGATCACGGGACCACGAATCGTTCTGCGTACGCGGTGCAGCACCGGTTCCTCCCGCCCGCGGACCCGAATCGTGTCGACCCGCTCGTCGAACGGGCGCCAGACTCCCTCCTCCCTGTAGGCGGAGTCATCCAGGTTAATCGCTTCGACGACGAAATCCATATCGTCGGCCATCGCGTTCGTGAAACCCCAGGCGACGTGCCGGTTGTAGCCGACGATGACGCCTGGTGCGCCGGGAATCGAGAGCCCGGCGACGTGCAGGTCGGTTGCGGCGGCGTGCAACGCGTTGATGTACCATGTCGCAGGCGCCCGCAGCGGCAGGTGCATGTCGCTCGCGAGGAGCGCATATCCATCCCGCGTTCTGTGACCCGCAACCGCCCAGGCATTCGAGGCGCTGAACGCGAAGCCCGAGAGGAACGCGAGCGGATCCCAGCCTCCGTCTCCCGGCGCTCCAGCGGGGGCGACCGCCAGAGAGCGTTCGACGAAAGAGTCGGGTTCCGGTTCGCTAGGCGGGTCGATCGAGACGGCGTCCTCGGACGCTGCCCCGGTTGCGCCCTCGACGATCGTCGGTCCCCACTCCGGATATGGGAGCTCCAGGTACCGATACCTCTCCGGATCGAGCAGCGACCACGCAACGAAGCGGGAAAGCTCCGACTTCCAGCCGGACAGATCCAGCGCCATGATCTTGGCGACTGCCACGCTCGCCTGGGGCTCCCACGGCTGCGGCTCCAGACCCAGGACGAGGAACTCCGGCGGCCAGGGCCCGGACCAGGTGCGGATCCTCTCGTTCACGCCCTCCGCGTACGCCTGCAACAGACGGCGCTCGGCCGGCCGCAGGGCGGCCAGGGTCTCGCCCGCCGCGGCCCACAGGTCGAGGGTCCGGATGAAACGATCCGTGTCGAGGGCGGCTTCACCGAACGCCTCCGAGAGACGTCCGCGGGCGATCCGCTGGAACACCTCCATCTGCCACAGGCGATCGGAGGCGTGAAGGTAGCCCTGCGCCCGCAGGACATCCTCCTCCGAATCACCGAACAGGTGGGGGATCCCGAACGAGTCGAAGTGGACCGTGAGAGGTCGATCGAGCCGGGCCAGCGTCTCCCTTCCACCGGGCGCCTGCACCGAGCGTCTGACGTACTGGTAGGCGACGGTCACGATCGCGCCCGCCACCAGCAGACCCGCGATGCCGAGCGCCGCGAGCGCCCGCCGCGCGCGTCCGAGGTTCACTGGGTTCACCCGTCGCGGAGCGAAGCGGCCTCCTGCAGGGCCCAACGGAAGGAGACGTAGGTGTCGCCATCGCGCATCAAGAGACGGCGCCGTTCCAGTTCCTGAAGGGCCGGCGATACGTCGCCCTCTCCGAGCATGGCGGCCACCCCGTCGGGATCCGTGCGTCCGGCGGTCCACACGGCCCGCCAGGCGAGCTCCAGCCGTCCGTTCACCGCGCCCAGAAGAAGGGGCTCGCCGCTCGACCCTTCGGCGGCCACGGCAAGATCGCGTCGCCGCAGGGCGGAGACGATCGGCTCACGGTGATGTTCCCCTACGCCGCGGAACAGGAAGAATCGGCCGCTCGAGCCGTTCTCGTGCGGCGGGCGGACCAGCTTCACCACGACCTCGTCGGCGCAGCTGAAGTCGATCAGAGGCACGTGCTCGAAGTCCAGAACGGTCAGCACGTTTCGATCGTACCCGGAGAGGCGCTCCTCGATACTGAGACGCACCGCGCGGCCCGTGTGGCGGGTCACCAGATAGCTGTACAGATTCGTTCGAGATACCGCTGGCCGCATGCCCTTCGTCCTCTTCACTCTCCCTCAGTCGGCCGCGGTCGATTCGACTCGCGCCGGGAGTACTATCAGTACCTGTGCGCCGGGGAAGTCGTCAAGGCCGGAGCGGAGAGGCGAGATGTCGTCCCATTCCGGCACACGTGCGATCATCGCGTCACCGCTGCGGATGCGCACCTCGCCATCCCATTTCGTCACCTGGCGGCGGATCGCCTGCAGACCCTGACCGCGACCGGGATCCCGGAACCGGGACTCGCCGTTCAGGAATGCGGCCTCCAGTGCGGTGGCGGCCGACCAGCGATCGCCAAACCGTCGCGCGTGCTCCGTGCCGAGCGAGCCTTCGAACCCGACCCCGACGTCCATCACCGCCAGGATCAACACGTCCCGTCCCAGACGGCGTTTCCAGTGATAGGTCTGGGCGCAGACCCAGCCGGGAGACTCGGCGTGTTCGAGGATGTTCTGGCACACCTCCGACAACATGACGCTGAAGTGGATGACCGACGGCTTGGAGTACCGGAGGCGGTGTTCGAGGATGGAAGCGGCCCGCTCCCGCACGTGCTCGACCACGTGATGCACGTCTTCGTGCGAGCGGATCGGCGTGATCTCGAGCAACGCATCCGACTCGCCGTGGGCACGCGTCTGAACCGATCCCAGCTCGAACACATCGGCCGCGTTCTGCCAGAAGTCCATGCGACGCCAGTAGGACCGTACATCCGGGTCGTCGGGGGCCTCGATGAGCGGTGCGCGATCCGTCCGTTGCCGCGCGACCGTCCCCAGAGCGAGCAGTGCGAGCAGGCCGTACGGCGAGACCCAACTCACTCGTCGGGCGTCGAACAACACCCGCGTCGGAGCCTCGGACGTCGCCTGGTTCAGCTCGCGTACCAGCACCTCGAAGGCGGCCTCGTCGAGCGTCGTCGGGACCTCGATGACCTTGCTCATGAGCCGACCCTGGCGGGGAACAGTGCGACCTCCGAGCGGAGCGCTGCGGCAAGATCCGTCGCCCCGTGAAACGCCGCGTTGCGCGCCGCGAGCACGTTGGCCCGACGCATGGATTCCTCGAGCGAGTTCCCGGCCAGCATCGAGGCGCAGCAGGTCATGCCCCACACATCGCCGCAGCCCGTGGGATCTCCGCCTTCCAGCACAGGCTGCTCGCAGACGACCTGACCGCTGACCACCGTCTGCTCGTGATCGCCGGGGGAGCCTCCGACGGCCCCGTGTCGCCAGAACCCGAGCGTGGCCAGCCAGGCTGCCCCCCGGGCACCCAGCGTGACGAGGATCGCCTTCGTCTCCTCGCCGAGCGTCGACGCGACCAGCGGGAGGGGATCGCCACGCGCTCCCGCCAGCGTGGCCAGCTCGTCCTGGTTCAACTGTACGATGTCGAAACAGCCGAGCCAGTCCTCCCATCTCGCCAGCGGGCGCAGCTCGCGCACGCCGTCTGGCCCCACGCCGAGGAGCAGCGAGTGAACGTCACAGTAGACGGGGCCATCGACCAACGCCCGCAGGCGGCAGGCCGCGTCCCAATCCAGCTCCCACCCGGCGATGAAGTTCACGTACAGCGCGTCGCAGGTGCTGAGCAGGGGCCGCAGCTCCTCGGCCGTCCACCCGGGCACGCCCCCACGGAGACGTTCGCAGCGGCGACCGGCGTCCCGGTAATGCAGCTCTACCCGGTTGTTCGGCTGTTCGACCACCCGGATTCCCTCCAGTGAACCGACAGAGGCGAGCGTGCGGAAGAAACGGTGCGCAGGCTCGCTGAGATCGGCCCCGATCTTGATAATGGGAAGCAGCTCCCAGCTCGGATCACCACACGCCTCGAATGCCGAAAGCGCGTAGGCGATCCCGCCCCATTCCTCGACTGCAGTCTCACGTCCCACGTCGCGGGCGTGGATGGTGTCCCACACCATCGTGCCCAGGGCTCCCAATCGCGGCACGTCAGAGTCCTCCGTGCCGTTCCACACGGTAGGTGGCCGCCGCTCCGATGACCCCGGCCATGTCCCCCAGCTCGCTGCCCACGATCTGGCAGGCTTCGTGCGCGTTTCGAAACGCGCGGCGGCGTACTTCGGCATCCAGCGGCTGGAACAGATGATCGCCGGCACGCGTGACACCGCCCGAGATCACGATCATCTCTGGGTTGAGGATGTTCATGAGGTTGGCCAGGCCTGTCCCCAAGAACTTGGCGGTCTCGTGCATCACCTCCTTGGCGTACGCGTCACCTGCCACGATCGCGTGGTAGACCGTCTCTGCCGTGATCGCCTCGGTTTCGCCATCCAGGAACTCTGCCAGCATGCTCGCGGCCCCGGACTCCAGGCCCTCGATGGCCCGCGCCGCTATGGCTGGACCGGAGGCATAGGCCTCGAGACATCCGTAGTTTCCGCAGTTGCACTTCCGGCCGGTCGAGTCGATGGTCATGTGCCCGATCTCGAGCGCCACGTCGGAAACGCCGTGAAACACCCGCCCGTCCACCACGAGTCCGCCGCCGATGCCCGTGCCGAGCGTTACCTGAAGCATCGGGTTCGCGTTGCGCTTCCCTGCGCCCGCCCACCATTCGCCCAAGGCCGCGACGTTCGCGTCGTTGTCCAGCACGGTGTCCAGACCCGTCGCGTTCGCCACGAGATCACGAAGCGGGAAGTTGCGCCAGCCGAGGTTCGGCGTGTCGAGCACGGTGCCCGTCGCCCGGTTCAGAGGTCCAGGCGAGCCGAGCCCGATCCCGAGAAAGCCATCCTCGCCGATCTCTCTCTCGTGACGCGCATCCTTCATGGCCTGTCGGACCATGTCGACCATCCGGTCGACCACGAACTTGGCGCCACGCGTGGACTCGGTCGGCATCGAGCGCATCGCGAGGACGGTACCCCCGTTGTACGGGACCACCCCCACATTGATCGACGTACCGCCCAGGTCGACCCCGATAATGTAGCGATCGTCATCCACGGTCTCTCAACCCTCCGCCGAGGTCGTCACTCCCGTTCCGAGGCAAGTCAGCTCGCGTCCGGGCTCCAGTTCCGACAGCTCGGCGATGCCCCGCCGAGCCCTGATTTCGCGATCCGTCCGGATCCGTTGCCGAATCTCGTGGCTGCGGGCGAAGGCTTCCAGCGTCGCCCACGGTCGATCGTGTGCCAGGTGAACGACGACCGCCCGATGGCGCACCTGCAGACCGCGCAGCCCCAGGTGCTCCAGGCGATTGCCGAACGCCCGATCCTGACCCTTATAACCCATTTCGTGATCGAACCCGTTCACCGCAAAGACCGACTCGCGCCAAACCGAGGCATTGCCCCCGTTCCACACCGCTTTGGTGGTCGTCACCCCGTCCAGCCACCTGGCCAGCCGCCGATTGCGCGTCAGGCGGAAGATCCGGTGTCCCGGACGCCAGCCGCCCTCCAACAGCCAATCCAGTCGTGTCACCCGTCCGCTTCGCACATCGTCCAGGCTCATGCGATCGCACAGCGACTGCGGCAACCTGAGGGCACCGCCACTCAGGAACCGGCCGGTCTGCCGGAGCCGGACGTGCGTCTCGACGAAATCGTCCCTCGGCACGCAATCGCCGTCCGAGAATATCAGATAGTCGCCGGTGGACGCGACCACCGCACGGTTGAGAATCTGGCATTTCCGGAACCCCCGGTCCTCCTGCCAGATGTGGCGCGCCGGAAGCGCCGCCTCGCGGCTGACTCGCCGGATGACCTCCGCCGTCTCCTGTTCGGAACCGTCGTCCGCGATCAGCAGCTCGAAGTCACGGAACGTCTGTCCGGCGTATGCCCATAGCACCTTCTCGAGCCACTCTGGCTCGTTGTACGTGCTGAGGATCACGGAGATTCCCACCGGCCGGTCGCGCCCCGTCAGTCACCCACCTGCAGAACGGCGAGAAACGCTTCCTGGGGGATCTCCACGGCGCCCACCTGCTTCATTCGCCGCTTCCCTTCCTTCTGTTTCTCGAGCAGCTTCCGTTTGCGGGTGATGTCTCCGCCGTAGCACTTGGCCGTCACGTTCTTGCGCAGCGCCTTCACCGTGGTGCGCGCGACGACGTCCCGGCCGATCGCCGCCTGGATCGCCACATCGAACAGCTGACGCGGGATCAGCTCCTTCAGCTTGCGCGCCACCTTGCGTCCGTACTCGTACGCCCGATCGCGGTGGACGATGACGCTCAGGGCGTCGACCGGATCGCCGTTCAACAGAATGTCCAGCTTCACGAGGTCGGAGGTCCGATACCCGGCAAGGTCGTAATCGAGCGCCGCGTAGCCTCGGGAGACAGACTTCAGGCGATCGTAGAAGTCGAGCACGATCTCCGCGAGCGGGATCTCGTAGACGATTTCCACGCGCTGCGGATCGAGATAGTGCAGGTTCACGTACTCGCCCCGCCGCTCGTGACACAGCTTCTGCACGCCACCGATGTACTCCGCTGGTGACACGATACGCACTCGGACGTACGGCTCCTCCACCTGCTCGATTCGACCGCGATCCGGCATCCGGCTCGGGTTCTCCACTTCGATCACATCCCTGTTCGTCAGCCGCACACGGTACTCTACGTTGGGGATCGTCGTGATCAGATCGAGGTCGAATTCCCGCTCCAGCCGCTCCTGCACGATCTCCATGTGCAGGAGACCCAGAAACCCGCACCGAAATCCGAATCCCAGGGCCGTCGAAGTCTCGGGCTCGTAGTGCAGGCTCGCGTCGTTCAGACGGAGCTTCTCCAGCTTGTCCCGCAACTCTTCGAATTGGTCGGAGTCGGTCGGGTACAGGCCTGCGAACACCATCGGTTTGGCCTCCACGTACCCGGGCAGCAGCTCGGGCGCCCGACGGTCCGCGTCCAGCAACGTATCGCCCACCTTCGTGTCGGATACCCGCTTGATCTGGGCGGTCAGGTATCCGACTTCCCCCGTCAGCAGCTCGTCCGTGGGCTGGAACCCGAGCCGCATGAAACCGACTTCGTCCACCTCGTACGTCGCGTCGCTCGTTCCGAAGCCGACCCGCATGCCCGGCCGAATGCTGCCGTCCACCAGCCGCACGAACGGCACGGCCCCGCGGTACCGATCATACATGGAATCGAAGATCAGCGCGCGGAGCGGTGCGTCCGGATCGCCCTTGGGCGGCGGGACGCGCTCCACGATCGCACGCAGGATCTCGTCGATCCCGGTACCCTCTTTGGCGGAGGCGAACAGACACTCGTCCAACTCGACCCCCAGCAGTTCGTGGAGCTCTTCCGCACACGCTTCGGGGCGAGCGGACGGAAGATCGATCTTGTTCACGACCGGCACCACGGCGAGGCCGGCCTCCACGGCCAGGAACAGGTTGGCCAGCGTCTGCGCTTCCACGCCCTGCGTCGCGTCCACCACGAGGAGGGCGCCTTCACAAGCGGCCAGACTGCGGCTGACCTCGTACGTGAAGTCGACGTGACCGGGCGTGTCGATCAGGTTCAGCTCGTACGCTTCGCCCCCCGCGGCACGGTAGGTCATGCGGATCGCGTTCAGCTTGATCGTGATGCCTCTCTCGCGCTCGAGATCCATCGAATCGAGCACCTGTTCCTGCATGCGCCTCGGATCTACGGAGCCCGTGCGCTCGAGCAGCCGATCGGCGAGCGTCGATTTGCCGTGGTCGATGTGAGCGATGATGCAGAAGTTGCGGATATGATCCACGTGCTCTTTCTCTGGTACCGTCTTTGGTCCTGCCGGAGGCTGCGCCTCAGATCTCTATGGTCAGGCCGTCGTACGCCGCGCGGACGCCCTGCGGGAGACGCGACTCGAGAGTCTCGTGATCCACCTTGTGCGACAGATGCGTCAGGTACGTGCGCGGCACCTGGAGCCGTCGCGCCGTCTCGATCGCCTCTTCTACGTTGAAATGCGACGGGTGCGGATTCCCGAACCACAGGGCGTTGATCACCAGCACGCGAACCCCCTCGAAGAGCGGGAACGCGTCCTCGGGAACGCTCTTCCCGTCGATGATCACTGCCAGGTCATCCATTCGAAACCCGTAGCTTCCGTACCCTCCGTGCGGGAAGGCGATCGGGATGATACGCGATCCACAGACTTCAAGCGCCTCCCGGTCCTCGAACGTGTGCAACGTCAGCTGCGGAACCGGTGCCCACTCGGCCTCGGCGCGGCGTCTGTCCCAGATATACGCGAACCGCTGCGTCAACTCGTCTTCGTACTCCCCGGCGACGTACAGCGGCAGCGGCTGACGGGCACGCAGGCTGAAGATGCGGAGATCGTCGATTCCGTGGACGTGGTCCGCGTGCGGATGACTCAGAAACACGGCCTCGACGTCCTGCACCCCGGCCCTGACCAGCTGGAGTCGTAGCTCCGGCGGCGTATCGACGAGGAGGCGACGACCTTCGCGCTCGACCAGCAGCGCGTGTCGGAGTCGCCGGTCTCGGACATCGTCTGAGCTACAGACCGTGCACTCGCAACCGATCACGGGCACGCCGAAGGACGTGCCCGTGCCCAGGAACGTGAGGTTCACAGCTCTTCGATTCGCATCATGTTGGTCGTCCCGGTCACGTGGAACGGGACGCCCGCGGTCACCACGACCCGTTGGCCCGGCGAGCCCCAGCCCTGCGTCAACGCGGCCTGCCTGGCGTAGTCCAGCATGGTGTCATACGAGGGCTCTCCCCGGAACAGCACCGGCAGCACTCCCCACACGAGTGCCAGCTGATTGTACGTCCTCCACTGGTCCGTGAGCGCCAGAATCGGAACGGCCGGGCGGTGGGCGGAAACGACGCGAGCCGTCCACCCGCTGCGTGTGAACACGACGAGCAGCGGTGCTTCCACACGTCGGATCGCCTGAAAGGCCGCGGCTGCGACAGCGGCTGACGTCGTCTTCAGCACCTCGGCCATTTCCGCATCGGGATCGCCGGCGGACCAGACCGAATCGGCGGGCCGTTCCTTTTCGACCTGGCGAATGATGCGGTCCATGGCACGGACGGTTTCCACCGGATAGGCTCCGATGGCCGTCTCTCCCGACAGCATGACGGCGTCCGTGCCGTCGAGCAGCGCGTTCGCCACATCCGACACCTCAGCCCTCGTCGGACGTGGATTGTCCGTCATCGAGTCCAGCATCTGCGTCGCGGTGATGACCGGTCTGGCGCGTTCCAGTGCCCGACGGATGATCCGCTTCTGCACGAGCGGCACCTTCTCGTAGGGCAGCTCGACCCCCAGGTCGCCGCGCGCGACCATCACCGCGTCGCTCAGCTGGATAATCTCCCGCAGATGATCGAGCGCCCGGTCCTTCTCGATCTTTGAGATGAGCAGCGCTTCAGCCCCGGCCTCGCCGGCCAAGGCCTCTCGAGCGGTGCGCACGTCCTCCGGGCGTCGGACGAAACTGAGTGCCACGTACTCGACCCGCTGCGACCGGGCGAAGGCCAGGTCGTCCCGGTCCTTCTCGGACAGACTCGGCGCCCCGACCTCGACCCCGGGCAGGTTGATCCCCTTCTGAGACGTCAGGAGACCGCCCACCGTCGCCTCGGCCACCACGCAGTCTCCCTTCACCGACCGCACCCGGAAGTGGAGCCGGCCGTCATCCAACAGCAGTGCGTCGCCTTCTGTGACGTCCTTTGCCAGGCGATCGTAAGTGGTGGGGATCAGCGGTTCGTCCTCGGCGGGCGTCGCGCAGGACTCCGGCGCGAAGCAGTAGGTACGACCCGGTTCAACCTCCAGGGGCTCCGCCAGATCGCCGACGCGTATGCGCGGTCCCTGCAGGTCGGCGATGACCGCGATCGGCCGACCCGTCTCGCGAACCGCGTCTCGGGTCAGCGAGATGATCTCGGCCGCTTCCGACTCCGACGCGTGCGAGAAGTTGATGCGCACGGCGTCCATCCCGGCGTCCACCATCTCTCTGAAGACGGCAGCATCCCGACTGGCCGGGCCGATCGTGCAGACGATCTTCGCCCGACGGACTCTGTCGCTCATGTCATGTGAACGGTTCAGGCGGCGTGTCGTTACGCGTCGATGGTCATGCCGGCAGGCGACAGGTCAGGTCTGTGCTCAGCGATCCACGCGTGCATTCTCCGAAGCTGAACCAGCGGGATCGTCTCCAGCGACTTCACCTGAAGGCCGGGGATCACGCAGGCCGCAGCCCGTCGAAGAAAGTACGCCTGTTGCTTCACGCGTTGCTCGGTGCTGAGGCTCGTGCCACCCGGCACGTCCGGAATGGGCTCCATCAATCGGCGATAGCTGTATACCTCACGTGGCGAGAACTCGCTGGGGATGCGGTAGGGATGACCATCGAGCTCAAAGCCGCCGTCGGGCTCGATAGCGACCGGACTTGGCATGTCGTCACTCCTTGCTGCGCGGTGTCGATCTCGACGTACAGCGGCCGCGGGACCGCCAGGAGGGCTTCTGTAGTCCGCAGTATAGACGCCGGTGGTGACCTCGCGCAAATTCTTGCGCTGGACGACGATTCGGGCTGTACGGAGCCTGCCGGGGGTCCTAGCTTGGGGTCCGAACCGGTGTGGCAATCATACGGATGTGGGACTGCCGGAGGCGCTGGATGCCGCTCGAAACAGGCACTGTGAAGTGGTTCTCGGTCGACAAGGGGTACGGTTTCATCGAGCGTGACGATGGAGGCGATCTGTTCGCGCACCGGACGGCGCTGGCGAACCCGGAGCTCCGCAAGCTGGAGGCGGGACAGCGAGTCGAGTTCAAGGTCGAGCAGTCGCCGAAGGGACCGAAGGCGGCCGAGATTTCGTTGCTCGGTCAGGGTTCAACCGCCGAAGCACCACCGAGCTCCCGCGCCACGGGGAAGGCGTCGCCACCCCCGAAGGGCGCGCCCGAACTCGTGAGCCTCGACGAGCAGCTCGAACGCGCTCTGGGCGAGCGCTTCCTTCATCGCCGCTAGAGCGGCGTCCGGCGAGACCCTCCGCCCATTTGACGATTGGGCTGGCCGCATCCTACTTTTTGCTGCTATTTCGCTTTCACGAGACGATCCGCGTTGGCGGGTGCCGTCGAGACGCCGATGGAACTTGTACCAGGAGGGCAGCCGGTTTGGAGTACATTCTTCGCGAAGGTGAGGAGCTGAACAGGGCGCTGCGGAAGTTTCGCCGCAAAGTGCAGCGTGCGGGGATCTTCCGGGACATCAAGAAGCATCGCTTCTACGAGAAGCCGAGCGAGGCCAAGCGACGCAAGATGAAGGCGGCAGAACGGCGACGACGTCGGCGCCGGAGAAGACGGACGCCGCGCACGTTCTAGTCCAAGCTCCGGGCCATGGCAGCTCGCCGTGGCCTGCTCACCATCAGATGTTCCTGCCGGTCCCGTTCGTCCCCGCGGACCTGTTGACTCGCCCTCAATCCGACCGACAGAAGACGTCTCCCGGCGCGCTCACGTAGGCGCGCGGTGCACGCGCATCGCCCTCGTGGAGCGCACATTCCGCATCGCCTGCCGGTGTCGTCGCGATCGCTGCCCAGCCGATGGCGTTCGCTTCCAGCACGTCCACTTCCACGCCGGTTCGGGGGCTGAAATCGAGTGCGGAGAGACTGAGACCGTACACGCCGTTCTCGGCCCGGTATACCTCCTGGCTGGCCTGCAGGCGCTGCAATTCGGCGATCAGCAGGGCCTCGCCCGCGCCCATTCCATCCTCGACGCCCGGGCCGGACGTCACGACGGCCTGTCGTGCACACCCCGTCAGGAGTCCAAGCAGGGCGATTCCGAGAAAAACATGCTTTGCGCTCATCCCCTCCCTCCGATCACTGGCCGAACCGTCGCTCCACGTACTCGTTGACGAGGTCCACAAATCTCTCCGCGATGCCATCTCCGCGCAGCGTCGTGACCTTCTGGCCGTCCACGTAGACGGGCGCGGCCGGTTCTTCGGCGGTACCGGGAAGGGAGATGCCGATATCCGCGTGCTTCGACTCCCCCGGACCGTTCACGACGCATCCCATCACGGCGACCGACAGATCCTCGACCCCGGGGTAGCGGCTCCTCCACTCGTCCATTCGACCCTCGAGGTACGCCTGGACATCGCTCGCCAGTTCCTGGAAGAAGCTGCTCGTCGTGCGGCCGCATCCCGGACACGCGGTCACCTGGGGTTGAAAGCTGCGCAAGCCCAGTGACTGGAGCACCTGCTGCGCGACCCGCACCTCTTCCGCCCGGTCGGCCCCGGGCGCCGGCGTGAGCGAAACACGGATCGTATCGCCGATCCCGTCCCACAACAGAAGGGCCAGCGCCGAGGCCGACGACACGACACCACGGCGGCCCATGCCAGCCTCGGTGAGCCCGAGGTGAAGCGGATACTCGCATGCCCCCGCCAGATCCCTGTAGACCCGCACGAGGTCCGGCACGCGCGACACCTTCGCGCTGAGTACGATGCGGTCGGCCGGAAGTCCCACTTTCTCGGCGAATCTGGCCGACGAGAGCGCGCTTTCCACCATGGCAGCGAGCGTCACGGCATGCGAGTCCAGCGGCTCGGAACGAGCAGCGTTGTCGTCCATCATCCGCGTCAGGAGCAGCGCGTCGAGCGAACCCCAGTTCACGCCGATTCGCACCGGCCTGTCGTGTTCGATGGCCGTCTCGATGATGCGTGCGAAGTGAGTGTCCCAGTGCGCCTTGCCGACGTTTCCCGGGTTGATGCGATACTTGTCCAGCGCCCGGGCGCACTCCGGATGTTGCGGCAACAGAATGTGACCGTTGTAGTGAAAGTCGCCGATGAGCGGAACCGTCACGCCCTGCTCTTGCAGCTTCCGTTTGATATCCGGCACGGCGACCGCTGCCGCCGACGTATTGACCGTGACTCGGACGAGCTCGCTGCCGGCCGCCACGAGCTCCTCCACCTGCCGCACGGTCGCCGGCACGTCCGCCGTGTCGGTGTTGGTCATGGACTGGATGGCGATGGGGTGGCGGCTGCCGATCGCTACCCCGCCGATCCGGACGCTGATCGTCTGTCTGCGCCTCACGCCTGACTCCAACAAACCCTCCTCCAGCTTCTGTGGTCGCCGCCGTCCAATGTAGGTCGACTCCAAATCTGGTACTACAGACGGAAAAAAAAGGAGTCCCGGTCACGGAGACCGGGACTCCTGTCTGACGGCACGGGCAGCTCGGAGCGTCTGTATCACCCGCCGGCCGGCGGGCCGCTCCGCTTGCGTCTACGTCTGTTCGATATGCCGTGTCCGCCAGAAACGCTTGAACTCGTCCGAGAAGGTGCGACGGCTTCTTTCCATCTCCTGCTCGAAGGCCGCCTGATGTTCGGTGACCGCTGCTCGCAACCAGCGAGCGGTCAGGTCAGGGTGTTTCCGCTGATCGCTTCTCTCTTCCCCCGCCCCTCCACCGCCCAGTCGCTCGTCGGTGGTCATCGGTCTTGGCTCCACCCTCTGAGACAGCGTCGCTCGAACCGGCTTCGCCGGCACGGGGTCGGGGTTCTCCCCGCGCTTCCCACAGCGCGGGGCCGCGACGCGCGAACGTGGCGCCGACGGGCGACGCTTTCCACGGGGTTTCCACCTCGACACCCCGTGGGGGACCCACCTTTCCACACACGATCCACAACATGTAGGGGTCGGCTCTGGCTCACCCCCAACATATTGTAGACGTCCATCGGGCCCACCGGCAAGACGCGGCGGTTCAGGAGACCCTCGGGTGAGCGGGCAAATCCGGGTCGAGTCAGCCGCACTCACTGTAGCCACAGGCGTGGCACTTGGCGCAGCCCTCCTCGAAGGCGAGACTGCTCCTGCAGTCGGGGCAGGTTCCGATGAACACGCGCGCGGCCTGTTCCTCGTACCTTGCGAACTCCGGCCGTTCCGCCGATTGCACGCCGCCGTTCGCCTTGCGACCGGAGTCCACATCGGGAATCGGCAGCGTCTGCTGGATTCCCTCCTTCTCCTCCAGATACTTCTCGATCACCTGTGCGATGGCGTCCGGGCTGGACAGCACCTTGCTCGGGCCCAGGCCCACGGCTCGATCGGAGGAGATGCCTCGCAGTTGTCGATGGACCTCGCGCAGGGAGATCCCCGAACGGAGCGCCAGGCTGATGAGTCGACCGATCGCTTCCGCATCCGCCATGGCCGGACCTCCCGCCTTGCCGAGCGCCACGAAGACCTCGAACGGACGTCCCTTGTCGTCCTCGTTCACCGTGACGTACATGCTACCGAGCGGCGTGTCGATCTTCCGCGTGTGACCATGCAGGACGGAGGGACGCTGGCGGATACCGGGCTGGCGCATGTGGTCGCCCTCCAGCGCCGCGATCTGTCGGTCCTTGGCCTCCACCACATCGGTGAGACTCCGGTTCTGACCTTCCAGCGCGACCTTCTCCTGCTCCAGCGCCTCGATCCTGGCCAGCGCGTCCGCCAGCGTCTCGGCCAGCTCGGGATCCTGCAGCCGCTCCAGCCCGGGCTCGAGCTCCGCCGGATCGAGAGCCTCCGCCGGCTTGCCCGTCTTCCCGGTCGACAGAACCTGCTCATCCCGCGAGCCATCCCGGTACACCGTCACCCCCTTGCAGCGCAGCTCGTAGGCCAGCTCGTAGATCCGCCTCACATCATCCTCGGTCGCCTCAAAGGGGAAGTTGCAGGTCTTCGAAATGGCCGAGTCGGTGTGCTCCTGAAACGCGGCCTGCATGCGAATGTGCTCCTCCGGCGTAACATCGTGCGCCGTGACGAAGATCCGCTTCACGTCATCCGGCACCTCATCAAAGTGGATGTGGCCCTCATCGGCGATACGACGCATCAATTCCTCCGAGTACCAACCCCCTTCCTTCGCACGGCGCACGAAATCCGGGTTCACATCGGGCATCAGCGTGCCCGCCTGGTTCCGCATGAACGCGACCGCGAACAGCGGTTCAATCCCGCTCGAGCATCCCGCGATGATCGAGATCGTGCCCGTGGGTGCAACCGTCGTGAGGTTGCAGTTTCGAAGCCGCCGCTCCGGGCGAACCCGCTCTCGGTCTTCGAACCGAGCGGCGCTGTGGTCCGGCCCCCAGATGGAGCGCTCCCACTCGGGAAACACGCCACGCTCCTCGGACAGCCGTTCCGATTTCACCTTCGCCTCGTCGTCGACGAAGCGCATCACCTCGCGCCCCAGCTCGATCGAGCGGCGTGAACCGTACGGCTCGCCGAGCCGAACGAGCATGTCGGCCCACCCCATGATGCCCAACCCGATACGGCGGATTCGCTTCGACAGGTCGTCGATTTCCGGAAGCGGATACCGGTTCGCATCGATGACGTTGTCCAGGAAGTGCGTCGCGTAGTGCACGGCCTCCCGGAGACCGTCCCAGTCGATGCGCTGGTCGGCCGTCACGAAATGGCCGACGTTGACCGAACCGAGATTGCAGACGTCGTAGGGCAGCAGGGGCTGCTCGCCACACGGGTTCGTCGCTTCGTACGCGCCGAGGTGCGGCACGGGGTTCCAACGGTTGGCCTCGTCGATGAAGAAGACGCCCGGCTCCCCGTTTCTCCACGCCCCACGCACGATCTTGTCGAACACGTCGGCGGCGTTCAGTCGGTCGACCACCTCGCCCGTGCGCGGGCTCAGCAGGTCATAATCGTCGCCCCGTTTCGCCGCTTGCATGAAGGCGCGCGTCACGCCGACGGAGATGTTGAAGTTCGTGATCTTGGCCTTGTCCTTCTTGCAGTCGATGAAGCCGAGGATGTCGGGGTGATCAACGCGGAGGATGCCCATGTTCGCACCGCGGCGCGTGCCGCCCTGCTTCACCGCCTCTGTCGACGCGTCGTAGACCTCCATGAAGCTCACCGGGCCGCTGGCGACCCCCATGGTGGACTTCACGACGTCTCCCTGTGGCCGCAAACGGCTGAACCCGAAGCCGGTCCCGCCTCCGGACTGATGGATCAGGGCCATGTCCCGCAGAGTCTCGTAGATCCCCTCGAGGCTGTCCGGAACGGGCAGCACGAAGCAGGCACTCAGCTGGCCCAGGGGCCGACCCGCGTTCATGAGCGTCGGGCTGTTCGGCTCGAACAGGCCATCCGCCATCAGCTGATAGAAGCGCTCGGCGGTGTGCTGGACCGCGTCGGGCGTGGCGCCGTAGCGCACATCCTGCTCGGCGATGACCCGGGCCACGCGCCAGAACAGGTCCCGCGGGGTCTCGACGGGTTCACCGTCCGGCCCGCGCTTCAGGTAGCGGCGCGCCAGGACGGTCGTCGCGTTTTCGGTCAGTTCGGGATCGGCCAGATGATCCGGGGTCGTCTCCCAATCTGCCGCGTTTGCAGCCGACGCTTCGCCCTGGACCGCCACCTCGGGTGGGATCATGTCTTCGCCTCTAACGCCTGTGTTTGCCGGTTTGCAGAGACCATCGCGGCCGACCTCCTCGGCCGGCCGCTACCGCCTATCTCGTTGCCATGCCTCGCGCTATCGAACAGAACCGGCTTCGGCCGGGACCCGAGCGCCGCGCCTCTCGAATGCCGGCCTACGCCGGTTGCCGCGCCTCTCGCATGCACGTGATACGCGGTTGTACCCCAACGTGCGGTCTTCGTCGGCGGGGGGGCCGCCACTTATCCACAGCGGCGGGTCCGTTCTCGACACGTTCTCCACACGAACCGCAAGATGTTGTGGTAACCACAGGGTAATGCCACGATATGTTGTGGGTCAAGGGAATTTGTGGAGCCGTTCCGATTCCCGAGTTTTTGTCGCCGGTTCGCCGCCTGGCCGACGGCTCCCTCGCACGATTTTCGAAAAAAGTCGTCGCGTTGACGCCGCGTCCGCACCCCCGGTCGCAGCCACTGTGCGGACCCGTCCCACACGCGGTTCCGCGCCTCGGTCCTCAGTCGCCCGCTCGCTGCCGCAGGAACTCGCGCACGCCCTCTAGCACACCCCGCGCGTAGCGCTCCTGGAACTCCGGTCGGCGGAGACCCGCCTCATGACGCGGGAGCATCAGAAAAGCCCCCTCGGTGAGCGCGGCCGGCATCCAGGTCATGCGGGTGACCGCCAGGTCGCCCCACAGGATGCCGAGATTGCGGAGACCCATGTGCCGGACAATTCCGTTCTGGACGTGCCGCGCCAGGTCGCGGGCATGCGGGTGGTGGTAGTAGGTGCTGGAACCCTCTCGACCGAAAGGCGAGACGCCGTCTGGAAGCGCATTGTTGTGAATGGACACGAACAGCTCGGCGCCCGCGTTCCGTGCGAGTTCCGTCCGCTTGTACAGACCCATGGCCGAGGTGTCGTCGCGAATCAGGATGGCCTCGGCTCCCTCTCGACGCAGCATCTCCTCCAGACGTCTGGCAATCGCCAGGTTGGCCTCGCTCTCGCGAAGCCCGGTCGGTCCCGTCGCACCCGCGGGCGGATGGCCTGCGTCGATGGCCACACGCCGGCCGCGCAGGGGGTGGGATCGATCGATGCTCGGAGCGAGGCGCAGCTCCAGCGCCAGCACGTCGCCTTCCCCGCGCTCGTTCTCCACTCTTCCTCCGGTCGGACCCTCGTAGACGTCGGCTGCCCCACGCTCGTAGGCGAGGCGGTACCCCCAGAGGGCTCGTCGGAGCCGGACGGTCAGCCGATACGCCGGGCCGGGCAGCTGGTCCCACGACACCGCTTCGACAACCCCGTCCGCTGCGCCGTACGCCATCCGGTTGGTTCCCCCGAGACCCCCGTACAGGGTGAGCGTGAGCGTACGGGCGTCTGCCTGCCCGATCTCGGCGGGCAGCGGCGCACCCAGACCCAGCCGAATGGTGAGGGGGTCGCGCGAAGCATCCACCCTGACATCCCACACCTTTGCTGTCTCGGGTGTGGAGCCCGCCTCCAGGAGCATGGCGTCGTCCGCCACGACCCAGGCGACGAGATCAGCGGACAGACGGAGCCTGAGGCGATCGGCGACGCGCCCGGTTACGACGGCCCGCGTACCCTCAGGGAATCGCCAGCGGTACGGTCCGAATGGACTCGGCCGGCCGACGACAACGCCTGCCTGACCGTTCACCGAGTCCGGCGCCTCCCGCAGCTCGGCGACGGGGAGTAGCGACGGAGCCAGAAGGCGCAGGGGCAGCGCCCGCTCGAGACGCACCGTCTCCCAGCCGTCGGTCGCGACGAGCGCGATCGGGACCCTGTCCGACGCGTCGGTTGTCTCGGTCATTTGGGGGTCGGACGCGCTCGTATCGGCAGACACGCCGCAGCTCGGACGCCCCGCGTCAGCCCACCGCGCCGTCTGGCAGGCCGCCTCCCACAGACGCCCGGCCGCGACGCCCCTCACATACGTGCTCACCGTCCCGTCCCCCGCACCGGCTGCCGCCTGTGTGGCCCCCGGGGCGCCACGAACCTCGAACTCGAGCGGATCTTCCGGTAGCGACCACCGGAGGGGCGGATCGGTCATTGCGGTCGAATCGAGCCATACGCTTCCCGGTGGGCCGAGCACCGGGGTCCGGGGAAGCAACACCGGCCAGCGGAGCGTATCGACGTCTACCCCCCGGCGCGCGAGGAGGACGTACACGGCCGTGTCGCCTGCCGCTCGTGCCGGCAGCGGGAGCCACGCGAGGAACGCTCCGTTCGCCTCCACCGGGATCTCGTGGCCGTCGATCTCCAGCCGCGCGTCCCCCGTGCCCACGGTGCCGAACACGAAATTGGAGTCGGTCGCGACGATCCTCTGGTATCTGGGCGGATACTGCACGCGGACGCCGAGACGGGCGACGATCGACGGAATCGGCGGGAGGGCTCCCTCGACGAGCAATCGATCCCGTTTCGCCCGCTCCGCCGCCGCCGATCCTTCATCCGCCCCACCGGGCCTCTGTGCCTCGTCTCTCGGCTCAGGCCGTTCGGATTCGGGCGCCACGGACGGCGGTTGGGTCGTCGGTGCGGCACAGGCAGCCGTGCCCGCGATCAGGCCCGCCAGCAGGACACACCGCACCAGCCGGCGTGCGCCCGCCGCCGCGCCCGGTCCGGCTGAAAACGTCCGATCTCGCTCACATGTGCGACTCGACACCACCACCCGTCACCTCGAGTTTGTAGGCTGTCTCTCGGGATTCAGACGCGCGAAAGCTAGAGAGGGTCCGATGACCGGAACAGGTCGAGCGTTTCGTGCCTATATTGGGATCGGTCCCACGCCGCCTGGGCGACGGCGGTCACACACGGAGGTAGCATGTCGATAGAAACCTTGTTGGTGCTCCTGGGCATCGGCGTAGCCTGTAGCATCGTCGGGCAGACGCTGGCCGGCTACTCGATCGGTGGGTTCTTCGTCGGCACGGCGGTCGGTCTGCTGGGCGCGCTGCTCGGCGTGTGGATCGCCCGGACGTTCGACATGCCGACCCTCTTCGAGATCACGGCCGGCGGCTTCACGTTCCCGCTCGCCTGGGCGATCCTCGGCTCCGCGACGCTCGTAGCCGCGCTCGCCGCTCTCGGTGGTGGCAAGCGCTGGTGAGGCGCTGGCGGCTCCCGCTCGTATCCGCCAGATCGCCGACCGCTTCGCGGAACGATACGGTCCGCCCGGACGCACGCGTCTGGACGCCCTGGACGAGCTTGTTCAGACGATTCTCAGCCAGAACACGAACGACAACAATCGTGACCGCGCCTGGGTCGCCCTCCGGGAACGGTACACGGACTGGGACTCCGTTCGACACGCGCCACCCGTCCAGCTGGCGCACACGATCCGCGTGGCCGGTCTGGCGAAACAGAAGACGGCGGCGATTCAGTCGGCTCTGGATCGTCTGGTCGATGAGGTCGGTCGACCGTCGCTGGACCACCTCGCCGGCATGGAGGATGATGAGGCGATCGCGTATCTGTGCAGCTTCCGCGGAGTCGGTCTCAAGACGGCCGCGTGCGTGCTCTGCTTCGCGCTGGGTCGAACCATCATCCCGGTGGACACGCACGTGCTCCGACTCGGCCGGCGACTGGGTCTCGTGCCTTCCGCTGCCGATGCCGCGGGCGCGCACCACGTGCTGAACGCGACCGTCCCGCCCCGGCTCAGGTATCCTCTTCACATGCACCTCATTCGACATGGGCGAGACGTGTGTCGGGCTCGCAGGCCCGCCTGCGACGACTGCATCGTCGAGGACCTGTGCCCGAGAACGGGCGTGCCGGAGGTGCGAGGATGAGGCGCGGTCTCTTCCTGCTCTTTCTGCTGCCGCTGGTGGCAGGCTGGGCGTGTGCCGGACCGGAAGTCCCCGTCGCGCCGGGCGCTCCATCGGTTGCCGCGGAGGTTCGTTTTCCGGAGCGCTGGGCATTGTCGCCCTCACAACCTCCCGTGACCGGTCGACTGGGGATGGTCGTCTCTACCGACTCGGCGGCGAGCGCTGTGGGGCTCGAGATTCTTCGGGCAGGCGGCAACGCGGTCGACGCGGCGGTCGCCGTCCAGTTCGCCCTGTCGGTCACCCATCCACAGGCGGGCAACCTGGGCGGCGGTGGGTTCATGATCGTACGCTGGGCCGATGGTACGTCGGCGGCGCTCGACTTTCGCGAAAAGGCGCCGAGCCGGGCGCACCGCGACATGTATCTGGACGAGGCCCGGGAGCCCACGCGGGCGAGCTGGATCGGCCATCGCGCCTCGGGGGTCCCTGGATCGGTTGCCGGCATGGAGTCCGCCCACGGCCGGTTCGGTTCTCTGCCGTGGAGGCGGCTCGTCGCTCCCGCCGTCCGATTGGCGAACGGTTTTCCGATGTCGCGCGAGTTGAGCGAGGATCTGGCCGGTGCCATGTCGGACCTCGTACGGTTCCCTTCGACGCTCAACGCGTTCTTCCCCGCCGGGCGGGTCGTCGAGCCGGGCGAGATCTTCCGGCAGCCCGATCTTGCGCGGACCCTCGAAGCGATCGCGGTCGGGGGCGCCGCTGCCTTTTATCGGGGCTGGATCGCCGATTCCCTTGAAGCGGAGATGGCACGGGGCGGTGGACTGGTCGACCGGGGGGATCTCGAAGCGTACGAGGCGGTCTGGCGCGAACCGATCCGCTTCTCGTACCGCGGACGGGAGATCCTGTCCATGCCACCACCGTCCTCGGGCGGCGTAACGCTGGCCCAGCTGCTCCATATCTCTGCGGGCTTCGATCTGGCGGAATGGGGATGGCTCTCGGTCGATGCGGTCCATGCCGCGGTCGAAGCGATGCGACGTGCGTACGCCGATCGCAATCGCTTTCTGGGAGACCCCGATTTCGTCCGCATGCCGCTGGACCGGCTGTTGAGCCCCGCGTACGCCGACTCGTTGCGAGCGACGATCGACCTCGAGCGGGCAACGCCTTCCGATCGCGTTCCCATGCATGGCGTGGAGAGCCCGGAGACGACCCACTTTTCGGTCGTCGACCGCGATGGCAACGCAGTCGCGGTCACGACGACGTTGAACGGCGGCTTCGGCTCCGGCGTCGTGGTCCGGGGCGCGGGCTTCCTGCTCAACAACGAGATGGACGACTTCGCGGTGAAGCCCGGTGCGCCCAACGCGTACGGACTCGTGCAGGGCGAGGCGAACGCGATTCAGCCGGGGAAGCGAATGCTCTCATCCATGACGCCGACCATCCTCCTGGCGCCCGACGGCCGACCCGAGCTGATCACAGGCTCGCCGGGTGGCGCCACGATCATCTCGACCGTGTTCCAGATCGTCGTGAATCACGTCGATTACGGGATTCCGGTACAGACGTCAGTCAACGCGCCGCGCTTCCACCATCAGCACCTTCCGGATCGCATCCAGTTCGAGACCGGAGGGCTGCCCGAGGCCGTCGTGACCGAGCTCCGCGCCCGCGGGCACGCGGTCGTGGAGCGGGGTGGGTACTCGGGCGACGTGCAATCGATCTACGTGGGCCCCGAAGGCTTGCTGTACGGCGCCACCGATCCCCGACGTGGGGGGGCGGCTGCGGGCTACTAGCTCGCCGCCGGGTCCGCCACCTCGATCGTCAGCCCCTCCTCGAGCTGCAGAGTGATCACCGATCCCGCCGGAAGAACCGCATCCACGTCCTCGGTAGCGAGCGTGATGGCCGTCCCGGCCGCGGCACCGACCACACCTCCGATCACGGCGCCTTTCCCTTTGCCGAGAATGGCGCCTACGATCGCACCTGCCGCGGCACCTCCTCCGATCCGGGCGGCCTTGTCACCCGCGCTATACCGGCCTTCGGTCTCGGCCGTCGCGTCGGTTACGGTGGCCACCAGGGGGTATGCCGTGCCCTCGTGCTCCACGCTGTAGAAGTGGACCTTGATGACGGCGGGCTCGCCCTGCCCGCCTGATTTCTGCACGGCCGTCACTTCGCCCCGCACCAGCGTTCCGGCCGGTAGCACGACATACGGCCCGCCGATGAGCGGGTCCTGCGTCACCGCGGTGAACCGGTCGCCCGGCTGATTGTCTCGCGTGCTCAGCTCCTGCCGCAGCACGACGCGAAACGACTCGCCCGCTGCCGCTGTCACCTGAATGCTCCGCGACGCTTCCGCATCGGCGGCCGGCGCAGCCTCGCTCTCCGTCTGCGGCGACTCTTCCGGCTCGGGCTCCGGCGGAGGCGCGGGCGGCGGTGTGGGGGACGGCGGGGGCGCGGCCGCTGGAGGGGGCGTGGCAGGCGGCGGGGCCGGCCTTTCCACCTCGTCCTCCGTGGGGACATCGGCCAGCTCCGGCTCGGCGACCGGCTCGTCCATCGCCAGATCCATCTCGCGGTCAACGGCGGCCTGCTCGTCGGGCACCGCCTCGCCGCCGCATGCCACGAACGTCGCGGCGATCAGCGGCAGCACCGCCAGCGCCGACACAACTCGGATGCTTCGCATCGTTCTCATGATCTCCCCACCCCTCGTATGACTCCCGGCACGAACGGACCTCGTTGTACCTGCACCGAAGCCCTCGTACCTTGGCGCCGCTGGCGCCGTCCGATCGGTCCCGGATGCATCGATCCGGTCGTCATCCCATACCGTGGACGTCGAACGCGGTTCCGACGTCACAAGTGACTGGCGCTCAGTGCCATGCCCGGGCCCGTGTAAGAGACCGGGCTACCGTCAGACTGAGAGCCTTGCCACCATGAAGCAGCTGCAACCTCTCGGCCCGTACTTCCGGCCTTACCGAACCGCCCTGGCTCTGGGGCTCGTTCTGGTCGTGGTGGCCAATCTGTTCACGGCAGCAGGTCCGTACCTCGTGAAGGTGGCCATCGACTCCCTCGAACAGGAGCTCCGCTACGACCTCATCCTGCGTTATGCGGCCCTCATCGTTCTCGTAGCCGTGCTCGGAGGTGCGGCGCGATTCGGCATGCGGGAGCTGATGAACGGGATCAGCCGACGCATCGAGACCGATCTGCGGAACGACCTGTTCGAGCATCTCCTTCGGTTGCCGTCGCGTTTCTACGATGAATGGCGGACCGGCGACCTGATGAGCCGGGCGACCAACGACGTCTTCGCGGTCCGGATGGTCGCGGGGCCGGCGATCATGTATCTGGTCAACACGGCGGCGGTCGCGGCGCTGTCGCTCTCGCTGATGATCTGGATCGACGCGCGACTGACGCTCGTCGCCATGCTGCCGTTGCTGCTCATGCCGCCCGTGGTCATCGCGTTCGGTCATCGGATCCACACCCGCTTCGAGCGAATCCAGCGACAGTTCAGCACGCTCTCGAGCTTTGTACAGGAGAACCTGAGCGGTGCGCGCATCGTCAAGGCGTACGTACAAGAACGCCCGCAGGCGGAGCGGTTCGCCCAGCTGAACCGGGAATACATCGGGCACAACATGAGTCTGGCACGCGTGTGGGGCGCCTTTCACCCCACACTCCAGATGCTGACCGGTGTCGGGGCCGTGATCGTCCTGTGGTACGGCGGTGCCGAAGTCATTTCGGGACAGATTACAGTCGGCGATTTCGTGGCCTTCATGTTCTACCTGACCCTGCTCACGTGGCCGATGATCGCGCTCGGATGGATCACGAATCTGTTTCAGCGTGGCGCCGCCTCCATGGCGCGAATCAACGAGCTGCTCATGACGGAGCCGGAGATCAGCGAGCCCGGCGATGCGATCCGACTGGACACGATCGCGGGATCGGTGGAGTTCGAGGAGGTGTCCTTCCGCTACCCGGGAGCCAGCCGTTGGGTACTGCGCGACGTCTCGTTTCGCATCGAGCCTGGCCAGCGGGTCGCGGTCGTCGGGGCGACGGCGAGCGGCAAGTCTACGCTGGTCCGGTTGATTCCGAGGCTGTACGACGCGACGGAGGGCCGCGTACTGATCGACGGGGTCGACGTCCGCACGCTGGGACTCTCGGACCTGCGCGCGGCCGTAGCGATCGTGCCCCAGGAGCCGTTTCTGTTCAGCATGCGTCTGCGCCGCAACATCGATTTCGACTATCAGGATAGAGAGGAAGATCCGCGGCGTCTCGACCGGGCCATCGATGTCGCTCAGCTCCGCGAGACCCTGGCCGTGCTGCCCGACGGGCTCGACACGCGCCTCGGGGAACGGGGTGTGAATCTGTCGGGCGGACAGAAGCAGCGAGCCACGCTGGCTCGCGCGCTGTACCGGGAGGCACCGATCGTCATCCTCGATGACTCGCTGTCCGCGGTCGACGCGGAAACGGAGACAGCGATCCTATCGGGTCTGGAGGAATACGCGGCGGGCCGCACGACCATCATCGTTGCGCACCGCGTTTCCGCCGTTCGGAACGCCGACCTCATCCTGGTGCTGGAGGATGGGCAGATCGTGGAGCGCGGACGCCACGAGACGCTGCTCGCCCTGGATGGGCGATACGCCCGATTGCTGGAGCGTCAGCTGCTGGCGGAAGAGCTCGAGTCCGACTCGGCGATGGCGGGCGGGGGCTAGCCCTCCGTCAATCGCGCGCTTCGGCCAGGAGCGCCTCCCAGCGCCCGGCCTCGCCCTCGATCACGACGTGCCTCGGTGTGTCCGATTGACCGACCCGGTGCTGGAGTCGCCCGATGAGCCGCTGCACGCGGTCGGCGGGCACGGTCCCGTGCTCGACAACCACCTGTCGGGCCGGGGATCCATTGGCCGGCAGCAGACGCGAGCTGTACACGCGACGGCTGTCGTCGTCCAGGTACCGGGTGAAGAGGAAGAACTCTCCCGAAGCCTGTACGTCGGCGAGCGGCGGAAACACCCACAACTCGGCGATCTCGGGCGGCGGAACCAGGCGGCTCAGTTCGCTGAGTCGACTGGCCAGTGGAAGCTTCCCTGCATCGTCGGCCATGCCGCCATTCGATCGCGGCTTGCCGTTGATGGGTACGCCCGATTCATCGGACGCACGGTCCAACGCGGCGCGCTCGTCCATCGATCCTCCCGACACCGATCCTCCCCACGACAACCGCCCCGGGCGACGTGCCTGGAGCGCCACGATTGGACGGGACGGATAGAAAATAGGGGCGAGTGGCGGTAAATCAAGCCAAGTCTTGCCGTTCGCTCCGCCCGTCGCTCTCCGCCTGCATGCTCGCCCGCACGGCCTTCAAGACCTGGCGCTCCGTTTCTTCCAGTGACAGGTCCAGAACCGCTCCGGCCGCCTTCGGATGACCCCCTCCGCCCAGCTGCCGCGCGACACCCGCTACGTCGCGGGCACCACTCGACCTGAGCGACACCTTCGTACGCTGCGGGCCGAGCTCCCTGAACAGGATCGCCACCTCCACGCCCTGCATGCGTCGTGGATAGTCGACGATTCCGTCCATGTCCTCACTTCTCGCACCCGTCTTCTCCACCTCGCTCTGACGAAGCGACACCCAGGCCAGCGGCCTTTCGGGATCGCGCTCCAGCTTCTCGAGCGCGACTCGAAGCACAGCGAGCCTCCTGGGTGTGAACTGCCCGAACAACGGGCCGTACAGGTCATCGGGAGCGACTCCGGCCTCCAGGAGCTGGGCCGTAATGCGGTGGGCGCGTGACGTGGTATTGGAGAATCGGAAGGAGCCCGTGTCGGTGACGATCGCGATGTACAGGGCCTGCGCTTCCATCCTCGTCATGCCGGCGCCGACCAATGTGAACAGATCGAACACGAGCTCGCCGGTCGCGCAGGCGCTCGGGTCCCGAAGATCGGGCTCCCCCAGGGGCTCGCCCACCGGCGGATGGTGATCGATGACCACGATCGGCGTCTGGGCGAGCCGCGTCGCCAGCGCGCCGAGCCGTCGTGGCTCCGCCGTATCCAGCACGAGGAGGACGTCTGCCGTCTCGAGCGTCCGCCGACCGGCGTGGCTGCGGTGATCGAGGGCCGGGATCTCTCCGAGTAGAAACCGGTAGGCGGCCGGAAAGGTCGACGGATTGATGATCGAGGTCGACACCCCTTGACGGCGCAGCAGACGCGCCATGGCGACCTCCGAGCCGGCCCCGTCACCGTCCGCGTTCACGTGGGTGGTCAGCACCACCTGCTCCGTATCGCGGAGGGCCTCCCAGATGCGGGTCAGGACCGGGCGGCGCCCTTCGAAGACGGCGTCCTCGAAACCGACCTGTCGGGCTCCATCCGACACGTCGCCATCCTCTCGTCCGGCGGCCGACTCAGAGTTTGAGCTGATGACCCGACTCCGTCTCGGCGGCTCGTGTGCCCTTCTGAGAGCCCCGGAGGATCCGATAGAAGCAGTACGTCGCAAGAACGGTGACGCCACCCATGCTCAGAATCATGAACACGAGCGCGAACGTCGTGAGACCCTGATTCCCCATCGCCCGGTCCTTATTCCTCGCCGCCCGGCATCGCCCGCTCGGCGGACGGGCGCACGGTCCACGCGCGATTGATCATCCAAAGCAGAACCGCCAGCATGCCCAGAATCATCAGCCGGCTGGCCCACCGGTACGGAATGGTGGCGGGATCCTGCACGTTCTCCATCAACAGCGTGGGCACGGCCTGCTCCACGCCCCACCACACGAGCAGGACGATAAGAAACAGCGGGGTGACCCACTGCATGATCGGCCGATAGATGGAGGGAACGCGGATGTCGGCGCCGCGGTGGATCTCCTTCCAGCCCCGTCCGATGCCGAAGATGTACGCAAACAGTATGATCTCGATGGCCGCGAGAATGACGAGCCCGAAGGTTCCCGCCCAGTAATCCCACTCGTCCATGAACCCGTTGCTATAGAACAGCACGTGCGCCAAGCCGAGCACGAAAGCCAGCGCCATGACTCCGTACGCCGCCCGCTTCCGTGTCCAGGCGAACTCCTCCTGCAGGAAGGAGATCGTGGGCGTCGCCAGAGCCACGCAGGAGGTGATGCCCGCGATGAACAGGAGGAAGAACCAGAGGAACCCGAACAGCTGACCCCAACCCGCGGCACCGGGGAGACCCTGAAAGACGACGCCCATCGCTACGATCCCCAGGTCGTAGGTGCCGCCCTCCGCGATCGCCACCGCCCCGCTCACGCCGAAAAAGACGACCGCTGCGGTGATCGCGATCGTACCGCCCAACACGACCTCCGCGAACTCGTTGGTGGACGCCGTGGTGAGGCCCGTGAGCGCAATGTCGTCGTCGCGGTGCAGGTACGAGGCGTACGCGTGCACGTGTCCCGCGCCCAGGGACAGGGTGAAGAACATCTGACCCGCGGCCGCCACCCACACGCGCGGGTCTCCGAGAAGGGACCAGGTCGGATTCCAGATGAAGTTGAGCCCCTCAGCCGGTGTCGCTGCTTCCTCGGGCAGGCTGAGCACACGGATCATGAGCACGATCGCGAAGGCGAACAGCAACGGCACTCCGACGAGTGCCAGTTTCTCGATCCCTCCGCTGATCCCCCGTGACAGGATCCAGCCCAGAAACGCGAGCGTGATGACGAAGAACAGCAGCGCGACCTTCCCGCCGTGGGCGGAGGGGTCGAAGATGTTCTGATACGAGTACAGGTAGTCCCGCATCTGCGAGATGTCGGCCAGCCCGAAGTAATCGCCGATCAGACTGAAGAAGCTGAAGCCGAGCATCCACGACACCACGTACGTGTAGTAGATGAACACGACCAGCGGGATGAGCAATCCGAGCGCCCCCAGATATTTGAGCGCCTTCCGCTTCCGGTCGCCCAACACGTCGAACATCCCCGGCAGACTGCCGTGCCCGTAGCGCCCTCCGTAGCGCCCGATGGTCCACTCGATCCACATGAGCGGGATCCCCAGGAGCAGGAAGGAGATGAAGTAGGGGATCATGAAGGTGCCGCCGCCGTTCTGGGCGGCCTGCACCGGGAAGCGAAGGAAGTTGCCCAGCCCGACGGCATTCCCCGCCATCGCCAGGATGAGACCGATGCGGGTGGCCCACTGCTCTCGCCCGTGTGCGTCTGCCGTCACTCCTCGACCTCCGTCTTCCTCTCTCCCGCCCGGATCCCCGGCCGCAGGCTCCCATATGCGGCGGAACCGGCCGAAAGCGAAGGAGCCACGCTAACCCCGGCCGGACGCCTCATGCAAGAAAACCCGCTTTCTTGCGAAGCTTGGCCCACGTAGAGCCGAAGTGAACCCAGTGACCCGACCGCCGTCCACCGATCCGTCCTCGCGAGGTCGCGGCGAGGAAGCCCGGGGCGTCCTCGAAGGCGGGCAACTCGACCCACGCGCGGCCTACCTCCTCGAGCAGATGCGCATCGCTGCCCGCCCCGAGCGGCAGCCCGTGGGCTCGCGCCCAGGCCACGGCGAGCTCGTTCCGTCGACGGGAGTGCACGCGTGCGTTGAGCCCCTCCACCACGTCCACGCACTCCACCACTCCGTCGAGGAAGGAGCGTTTCGCCCCCCTGTAGCGGTCGAAGGGGTGCGGGAGATATACGATACCGGACTGCCGCCGAATTTCGGCCGCGCCCTCCTCGAAACGCAGACCTCGCGGGATCCGGTCCTCGATGAACAGGCCGATCAGGTCGAGACCCTCGGCCGTTCGAACTTCCTCTCCCACGATGATCAGATCGGGAGACAGCTCTCGCGCCCGCAGCGCTCCGTCGATCTCATTGTGGTCTGTCACCGCGAGCCGATCGAGGCCGGCGCGGTGTGCGTGCTCGATGACGGCCTCGGGCACGCTGAGCGAGTCGTGTGAGTACGAGGTGTGGACGTGCAGGTCGACTCTCCACCGCGAGGACCCCGGGTCGGTCGACGCGGTTTCGCCCACGATCCGTTCCCATATCCGTCGAGCCGATGCTTCCAGGGCCTGGTGGCTGCCCCCGTTGTCGAGCACATGGTCGGCCCGTCTCCGCTTCTCCTCGGCCGACAGCTGCGAGGCGTTCATCTCGTCGAACTCTTCGGCGGCGCGTCCGCGCTGTCGCCCCACGCGGTCTCTCCGGACATCGATCGGTGCATCGACGACGATCACGACGTCGAACTGGTCCTCCAGCCCGACCTCGAACAGCAGCGGAATCTCTTCGACGACCACGGCCACGCCTTGGGCTCGCGCATGCTCCAACCGGCGCTCGCGCAGTCTTCCGACCTCGGGGTGCACGATCGACTCGAGCCGACGGCGGGCCTCCGGGTCTCGGAACACGAGCCCGCGCATGGCTGCCCGATCGAGCTCGCCACGCTCGTTGAGCACCTCGTCGCCCCAGACTCGAACGATCTCGTCCAGCGCCGGACCCCCGGGCTGCACGGCCTCGCGAGCCAGCTCGTCGGCGTCGATTCTCTGCGCGCCCCACCGCTCGAACAGGGCGGCTACCGTGCTCTTGCCGGCTCCAAGCGTGCCCGTGAGCCCGATGCGAATCACTCCTACACCTTTTTCTCCGCCGCGCCGTCCTCGGGGACGAGGGGACGTGCCGGCTCGTCGGCCACACCCAGGGAGGCGAGGAGGTCGCGAATCAGCTCATCCTGCAGGGCAGCCACGTCTTCTTCGGAGCGCTGGCTCACGTCCACCTGGCCACCCGCCAGCGTTCCATGGCCGCCCGCCGAGCCACGATCACCCACCGCTTCCTGTACCAGCGACCCGGCGTGCCCCTTCGCATCGTAGGTGCGCACGGAAAGAAGCAGCGTATCGCGGTGCCGGCCGCTGGCGATCGTCCATCGGACTCCGGCCATCTTCATGAACAGATCGGCCATCTCCGCCACCATGTCCGGGTACGGGAGTACGCCCAGCGGGACCGTCACCACGGTCCCGAAACGTCTCGCGTTCTCCACGGCGTCGTGCAGCGATCGGAAGTAACCAGCCGGCACTCGCGCGTGCCGGATTCGCGAGATCGCCTCGGGATCCGAAAGCGGATACAGGTACATGCTCGCTTCGACGTCGGCAGGGGAGGTCTCGCGTCCCAGATCCATCGTCTCGGACTGGATCCCGTAGAACAGCGCGGTAGCGAGCTCCGGGCCCGGCTCCAGGTCCGCCGTGCGCAGATACTCCACCAGCAGCGAGCAGCTGGCCCCGTACTCCGGTCGTACGTCGGCGAAGGTCGCCGCCGTGGTCTCGGCCCGCCGCGGGTGATGGTCCAACACGATGGACGCGATGCGACCGGGTGGCAGCGAGTTGTTGCCGGCCCTGGGTTGCGTGTCCACGAGTGCGACGGGTGAGGAGCTCGCTTCCTCGAGCGCGTCCACGCGTCGAAATTCGAGCCCCATCTCCTGAATCAGCGCGCGGTTCTCCGCCCTCCCCACGATCCCCCCGAACACTACGGTCGTGGCGATGTTTGCCGTCTCACGCATGAGGAAAGCGAGGCTCGCGGCGGCCGCGAGCGCGTCCGGATCCGGGTTGTCGTGCGTCAGGACCAGCAGGCGGTCCGCGTCTTCCACGGCGTCGAGGAGCCGGCCGAGCCGCTCGGCCCGATCCGACCTCGGGACGGGCTCCGAGCCCGATGCCGGTTCGGTCACCGCTAGTCGGAGCAGTCGCCGTGCGGGTAAGGGTGCCGACAGTTGGGACACTGGCCACCCTTACACCCGACTCGACGACGGGGGAGCGGGACACCGCAGCGCAGACAGGGCGACAGCTCGGCCTCCCGGCGCACGCGAAGGCGCCCGATGTCCTTCAGAGGCTCCATCCGAACGCCCCCGTGAGAAACGGATTCGCGGCGGCTTCGCGGCCGACCGTCGTCTCGGGCCCGTGACCGGTGTACAGCACGGTCGTCTCCGGCAGCGTGAGAATCTGCTCGTTGATCGAGCGCAGGAGGGTCACCATGTCACCGCCTGGAAGGTCCGTGCGGCCGATCGAGCCCGCGAACACGCAGTCTCCCACGAAGGCGTGCCCCTCCGCGACGAAGACCACTCCCCCCGGCGAATGACCCGGCGCGTGCCGTACCTCGAGCGTCAGACTCGCCAGGCGCAACTCCTGCCCGTGCGCCAGCTCGTGATCCACCGGGGGCGGCGGCTCCACCTCCAGACCGAACGCGGCGGCCTGCGCCTCGGCGTGTTCGTACAGCGGCAGATCGGCGGGGTGAAGGTACACCGGAATGTCGAAGCGCCGCTTGAGCGCCGCGACGGCCCCGATGTGATCCATGTGAGCGTGTGTGAGAAGGATTGCGACCGGCGGGCACACCGATTCGTTGAGCACATCGGCGATCTGGCCGGACTCGTCCCCGGGATCGATGATGAGGGTATCCTTGCCCGGCGCCGCGGCAACCAGGAAACAGTTCGATTGGAACGGGCCGAGCGTCAGCCGACGAACGTGCACGCCCTGGCCTCTTCGCCCTCGTGGCCCCGTACCGACGTCAGACCGCGAAGGAGGTCCCGCAGCCGCAGCTCCCGGTGGCGTTGGGATTCACGAACTTGAAGCCGGTACCCTGGAACGAGCTGGTGAAGTCGATCGAGACACCGGCGAGATACTGGGCGCTGAACGGGTCGACGACCACGCGAACCCCCTGGGAGAGAAACTCGAAATCGTCATCCCGCACGACATCATCCAGCTCCAGCCCGTACTCGAAACCGGAGCAGCCGCCAGGAAGCACGCTCACCCTGAGGAGCCCCTCCGTCATGCCCTCCTCCGACATGTACTCGCGTACCTTCTCGGCCGCGAGCGGAGAGAGGTGGACGAGCACTTCCTCCGTACCTTGTGGCGCTTCCTGCTGAGTCGTCTCGCTCATCGTCGTTCTCCTACGAGGACACCGAGGCCGGCGTCGCCACCGTTGCCTCGTGCTCCGCCTCTTCCAGCTCCTTCAGGTATTTCTCGGCCGCGAACACCGCAGTCGTCGCGTCGCCCACCGCCGTCGTGATCTGTCTGACGAGCTGCGAACGCACGTCGCCTGCCACGAACAGACCCGGTATCGAGGTGCGCATGTCACGGTCCGTCACAATGTAGCCCGCCGGATCGTGCTCCACGTGCTCGCTCAGAATGTCCACGTTGGGCAGGAACCCGATAAAGATAAACACGCCGGACACGGGAAGTTCCGACGTTTCACCGCTCTTCACGTTGCGCAGCTGTAGCGCGGTCACGCCGGTCGGCTGGCCGCGGATCTCCTCGACCACGGTATCCCAGATCACCTCCACCTTGGGATTCTTGAGCAGCCTCTGCTGCAACACGGCCTGCGCGCGGAGCTCGTCGCGACGGTGAATGACCGTCACCTTCGAGGCATAGCGAGTCAGAAAGTCCGCCTCTTCGACGGCCGCATCGCCGCCCCCGACGACGGCGATCTCCTCGTCCTTGAAGAACGCGCCGTCGCAGATGGCGCAGTAGCTTACGCCTCGACCCGTATACTCGCTCTCGCCGGGAACATCGAGCATCCGAGGCGTCCCGCCGGCCGTGTAGACGACGGCGGGTGCCCGATACGTCGTCCCTCCCTCGGTCTCGACGACGAACCGACCTTCGTCATCCCGCTCCACGCGCTCGACCCGAGCCGTCGTGACGTCCACGCCGAAGCGCTTCGCGTGATCCGCCATCCGTTGCGCCAGCTCCATGCCGCCCACCTCTTCGAGGCCCGGATAGTCATCCACCAGATCCGTCAACAGGAGCTGGCCGCCCGGCACCCCGAGCTCCAACAGCACCGCATCCAGCTCTGAACGGCCGGCGTACAGAGCCGCGCACAGCCCTGCCGGGCCGGCGCCGATAATGATCATCTCGTGATCCTGAATCGTCATATCTTGCATGCTTCCGTTCGCCATTCCTGTCGGTCGTCGCCTTGTTCCGTCGTACTCAACCTTGTTCCGTCTTGTTCAACACCTCAGGGTTCCCGTGTCGGTCCGCCGTTCAGCTCGACGCCGCACCGAGCGGCGAGCGTATCCAGCCAGCTGCGTGGAACCCGCTCCGAGCCGAGGTCCGCACGGTGCGTGCCCGGACCGTGCCAGTCGGACCCGCCGGTGCAGAGCAGATCGAGCTCTCGTGCCAGACTCGCGAGCCGCTGCCGAACGTCCGGGGAATTGCTCGGGTGTCGCACCTCGACCCCGTCGAGACCTTCACTCGCCCAGCGGCGGATCTCCCGCGCGCCGTGCTCACGACCCGGATGTGCGAGCACGGCGACGCCACCGGCGGCGTGAACACGCTCGAACACTTCGGCCGGCGGCGTGGGGCGCTTTTCCACGAACGCGGGACGGCCGCGAGACAGATACCGGCGGAACACCTCCTCCTGCCCGTTGATCAGACCGCAGCGGACGAGCGCCCGAGCGATGTGAGCGCGGGTGGGCGCCGCCCGACCAGCCTCCCTCTCCACCTCTTCGTACTCCAGGGGCACACCCAGGGCACGAAAGCGTTCCGCAATCTCGCGGGCCCGGCGTACCCGGTCACGGCGATACGCGGCCAGGAACTTCAACATGTCGGCGTCGTCGAGGTCGAATCCGTAGGCGAGCACGTGCACGGAGCGACCGGGCTCATTGGCCGACAGCTCCGCGCCGGGCAGGAAGGCCAGACCGTGCTGTGCCGCTTCCCGAGCGGCCTCGGACAGGCCCTCTACCGTGTCGTGATCGGTGAGCGAGACGCCGGACAGGCCGAGGGAAGCGGCGCGATGGATGACCGCGCCCGGTGGCAGCGTGCCGTCGGATGCATTCGAGTGGAGGTGCAGGTCGACCGGACCTTCGGCGTCGGCACCCCCGGTCCCCCTGGCATCGCCCATCACGGTGGTGCGGCGGACGGTCACCCGCCGTACGTGGGATAATCCCGCGGGAACCCCATGGAGCGAGCCGCCTCGAACAGGGCTTCCAGATCCTCGTCGGAGAGCGCCGCGAGGGCGTCGGGTCCGTCGATCCGGTCGCGAGACACCTCCACGACCCGATACGGCCTCTGGTCGTTCGTGACACAGAAGAACACGAGCGGCCGCACGTCCGGCTCACTCGCTTCCGCGCTCAGGCGACACTGCCACGTGTCGCCGGCTGCCTTGATCTTGCGATCCATCTGCAGACCCCTGGGCGGAAAGTCCCGATTACCCGGACTCGAAACCGCCTTCATTCGTCAACGTCGCCAGGTAGGTAGAGATGAGCTCGCACGCGTGGCGCACGTCGCCCATGTCGACCAGCTGGTTCGGCGTATGCATGTAGCGGTTCGGTATGCTCACGACCGCCGTTGCCACCCCGCTACGAGTCATGTAGATGCCGTCCGCGTCCGTCCCCGTCGAAGCGGGAAGGGCCTGGAGCTGATACGGAATCCCTGCCCGGTCTGCGGTTTCAGCGAGACCTTCGAACAACGTGGCGTTTACGGCCGCACCGCGACCCAGCACCGGACCGCTTCCCAGCGCGATCTCGCCGTGCTCGTGCGCGTCCACTTGAGGGTGGTCGGTCGCGTGCGTGACATCGATCACGATCGCTGCGTCGGGCTCGAGACCGTAGCTGCTCGTGCGCGCGCCGCCGCCGGTGCGGGCACCGATCTCCTCTTGCGTGGTCCCCACGGCGACGATCCGCGCTCGTGCGCCTTTCTCTCCCGCCCGGCGCAACGCTTCCAGGGCGACGAGGGCCCCGATCCGGTTGTCGATGGACCGGGCGGCCACCGCATCATCACCCAGCTCCAGCGTATCCGAACGGATCACGGCCGGGTCGCCGATCCGCACCCGCTTCTGGGCCGCGTCCCGGCTCCCGGCGCCGATATCGATCCATACGTCCTTCATCTTGACCGGCTTGTCACGCTCCTCGTTCGACAGCAGGTGGACCGCCCGGCGTCCGATCACACCGGGAACCGCGGCATCACGCGCCAGGATGTCGACTCGCTGCCCGACCAGCACTTGTGGATCCCATCCTCCGATCGGCTTCACCCAGAGGAAGCCTTTCGTGTCGATATGGTGGACGATGAGTCCGATCTCATCCAGGTGGCCGGCAAGCATCACCGTGGGGCTGCCCGCGCCTCCGATCTCGGCGAACGCGTTGCCGGACACGTCCTGCCACACGCGTTCGGCAAACGTCCCCGCTTCCTCCCGCCATACGGCGGCCGCCGCCGACTCGTAGCCGGACGGCCCCGGGGCGTCGAGCAGACGGCCCAGCAGCTCCTTCATTGCCTCAGCCATAAGAGAAACGCTGTGTCCTTTGAAGATGACCGGCGGCGTCGGATCCTCGGGCAGCGATCGCCGCCAACCTATGCGCCCTCTCGGAGGCGGGCAATTCAGCGACAGCGGGCCGGATGGGGGGCTCCCGACCGGCTTGGCCGGCGGGCCGAGTCAGGGGCCCGGTGGCTGGAACAGCTCGTCCGGCAGGTCGGGATTCACCCACACATCGTGGATCCGCAATTCCTTGGTGGGCACACCCAGCGCGTTCCTCCACAGCCTTCGTCCGACGTACGTGATCGGATCGGCTCGCTGAAACGCCGACCACTCGGTCCGGTTCCGGTCCTTCTCCTCACGCCCTTCCTCGATGTAGTGCACCTCTTCGGGGAAAGGATCCTCGTCCTCGAAGTAGTAGAAGTACCGGTCGCCCGAGTGCACGCCGACACCGGCGCCGAAGGTGACAAGGACTTCCCACCCACCTTGCTCCAGCTGCGTCGCGCGGCGGTTCACACCGGGATCACGAAGCTTGTATGGAAGCCCGATCCAGTAGAACACGTCACGGCCTACGTACTCGACTTCAGCGGCCGCCGGATGATCCTGTGGGAGTCGTGCATCGTTGAGCGTCGCCCAATTCTGATCGGCGAACACCTGCACGTAGAGCCCCTCTGCCTCGGGTCGCTCGATCCGTGACTGCTCACCGGCTGTCGTCTTGCGCAGCGTGACACGCCGCGGACGCATTCGACGGATCCCACCGGTCGAGTCGTACCACACCGTCGTGACCGTATAGCGGAGGGTCGTGACGTCGTGCCACGCTTCGAGTCCTCCGGCGGCGCTGATCCACGCATCCACGATGGAGTCGGCTTGGACTTCCTCGAGCGCCCGCGTGTCCGGTCGCCCGCCGCTCCCCTGCGGGCCGCACCCGAGCCACGCGGCGGTGACGAGCGGCACCAGGGTACATAGAAGCCGTCGTATCGCTGTCCAGCGGGGAATCAGGGCGGTCGAGACAGGCTCGTTGAGCTCCCGTGTGATCATGCGACCTCTGTCCAGGTTTTTCGAACGCCGGCCCCGGGCCGTCGGGCCCGGCGGCCTTCCAGGTTCAGCGCAAGCGTGAAAGTAGGCTGCGGAGGGAGTCGCTTGCCAGCTGCGCCAGTGCCGTGATCCGCAGGCCACCGCGCCGCACGGAGGCGAACGACCGGGCGTTGCTCTGCTCCTCGGCTTGGAGTTCATCGAGCAACCGCGATCCCCCCACCTGCCCTTCCGCTGGATCGCGCGCTTCGAACAGCTCCACCAGCAGGCCGGACTCGAGCCGCTGGCGCACGCGGACCAGGCGTTCCCCGTCTCGCGCCGAGATCGCGACCTCCTCGACCGGGACCTCCGGAACCGAGAGGATGGGAGAGCCGAGCCAATGCTCGGCGTCCGGCACGTCCACGGAGAGCCACGTCCGGCCGCCTTCGCCCGCCTTCCGATCGGAGAAGACGTCGAGGCCCGGCGACGGCTCGGCGGCCGCTTCGCGCTCCGCTGCCGCGGGTGCCTCCGGCGGCGCCCCCCGTACTTGGCCCTGCCGGGCCCGAACGGCCAGCTCGTTCGATCGCGCATCCGCGGGTTCATCCGACACGGTCGCGTCGCGCTTGAACGCCTCCGCTCGCTCGCCCTGACCGGACTCGAGCTTCCCCCCGACCGACTCTTCCGTGCTTTCCGTATCGTCCAAGTACGATCCCGACGGCTCGGCCCCGAGCTCCGCCGAGCGATTCGCATCCGCGTCTGTGGCTTCAACGGAAGGCGCCTGCAGCCGCTCGTTTACGGCGATGGCGTCGGACTGCGCGGGGGACCTCAACAGCTGTCGACCCTGCCAGCCCACGGCAAGTGCGAAAGCGACACTGGCGGCCCATGCGAGGCCGGCCATGCGGCCCAACGCCCAGGATGAGGGCCGCGAAGCCCATGCTCCGACGACCGCGTCGGATCGATCTTCCCCGTCCGTCGCACCATCCATCCGCGCGGCGGCTGCCGCCTCTATCTCTTCGAAGGGAGGGGCCTCGATCGAACCCGGGGCGAGGCAGGAAAGGATCTCTCCGGCCTGTCCACGGATCTGGCGGGCGTCGTCGAGGCGGGCACGCCCGTCATCGCACAGCCGGAGGTGCGCCTCGAGGTCGTCGGCGCGCTCCCGATCCAACTCCTGGAGCGCTCCGTCCAGATAGGCGTGAAGTTCGCCGTCAGTTGCGTGCGACATGGCCCTGCTCCGTCTCCTCGTACTCTCGGACCAGCCGGGCACGGGCCCGCGAGAGCGTCGTGCCGATCGCCCCGGGTGACAGCCCGGTCTGTTCGGCGATCTCCGCGTAGCTCAGCCCGGCGTTCCACAGCAGCAGGATCTCGCGGTCGCGCTCGCTCAGACGCTCCAGTGCCCTGCGCACCGTGGCCACCCGTTCCGACGCTTCTGCGTCATCGGAGGGATCGACCGGAGACTCCTGCTCCGACTCGGCCTCGCTCTTCACGAGGGCCAGGTGGCGCCTGCGGCGCACGGCCGAGCGAGCCTCGTCACGCGCCAGGTTCGCCGCCACCGAGAACAGCCACGCCCTCGGATGGTCCGGGCGGTGGCGCAGGGCTCGCACGAACACCTCCTGAGCGAGGTCCTTCGCTCGCTCCTCGTCCCACACCTTCGTGTGGAGGAAGCGCACGAGATCGGCGTACATCGCGGTGTAGAGCTCTCCCCAGTCCACCCTCAACTCCGGGCGTTCGGGCGGTCGGGCCGCCTCTGCTTTCCCGGCCCTCTGTTACGAGAGGACGAACGAACGAGCGCATCTTGCACAGTCGAGGGGCCTCGCGGTCTACCAGGTCGGATCGCTCTCCAGCAGTTCGACGATCTCGGACGCCGGGGTGGGACGGGCGAAGAAGTAGCCTTGTACGGTGTCACACCCCAGCTCGCGGAGGGTCGACAGCTGGTCTTCGTCTTCGACCCCTTCTGCCGTGACGTCCAGCTCCAGAGAGTCCGCCAGGGTGACCACGGTCTGGACGATCGCCGTGTCCTCGCGATTCTTCCCCAGCCCGTCGACGAACGACCGGTCGATCTTCAACGAGTCGACGCGGAGATTCCGCAGGTACGACAGGGACGAGTACCCGGTCCCGAAGTCGTCGATCGCGACTCTGATGCCCACCGTCTTCAGGTCCTGGATACGACCGGAACTCTGCATGAGCTCGCTCTCGGTCACTTCGAGCTGGAGTCGATCCGGGTCCGTATCCGTGTCGACCAGGATGCGACGGATCTGGTCCTCCAGGTCGGGTTGCTCGAACTGACGCGTCGAGAGGTTCACGCTGATGAGTATGGAGCCGGCGTGCGTGCCGGCCACCTCGAACAGCTTGCGATCCTCGCAGGCGCGTCGGATGACCCAGTACCCGAGCGGCACGATGAGACCGGTTTCCTCGGCCAGCGGAATGAACTCATCCGGACCTATCCGCCCGCGCTCGGGGTGCTCCCACCGAACCAGGGCTTCCACGCCGCTCACCCGTCCGCTGTGCAGGGAGACGAGCGGCTGGTAGTGGACGATCAGCTCATCTTGCTCCAGCGCCCGTCGAAGCTCGGTCTCGATCTCGAGCCGGCGGGTCGCGCGCGCGTCGATCTCCGGATCGTAGATGCGGTAGCGTCCACTGCCATCATCTTTGGCCCTGTACATCGCGACATCGGCGTACCGGAGCAGATCCTCGGGGGTCTCGGTCTCGGGCGTGCTGAAGGCGATTCCGATGCTCGCGGAGATGAACATCTCCGTTCCCGCCATCGTGAACGGTGGCTCCAGCTGCTTGAGGATGCGGTCCGCCACGAGTTGCGCGTCCTGCCTGGAGATGTTGAACTCCAGCAGGATTCCGAACTCGTCGCCCCCGATGCGCGCGACCGTGTCCGCTGTCCGCACCGTGTCCTTGATCCGATGCGCGACAGCGGCGATCAGCCGATCCCCGACTGCATGCCCCATGCTGTCGTTGACGACCTTGAACCGATCGAGGTCCAGGAACATGACCGCCACGCTTGTTCCCTCGCGCTTCCCACGCGTGATCGCCTGATCGACGCGATCCATGAACAGGGTGCGGTTCGGGAGCCCGGTGAGCGGCTCGTGCAGCGCCTGATGCTCCAGTTGAACCTCGAACGCCCGGCGTTCGCTGATGTCCCGCGAGCTGCTCTGAAGCTGACCCATCCGTCCGCTCGCGTCGGCGATCGGTCGGAGCAGCGTCTCGAACCACAAAAACTCCCCGTTCGCGGTTCGCAGCCGGAGGTTGAGCCGCTGCTGGTGCCCGCTGGCGGCCGCGCCGAGACTCGCCTGGATCTGACCCCAGTCGTCCGAATGGCCGATCTGGTAGAGATCTCTGCCTTCGAGCTCCTCCTGGGTGAAGCCGAGCAGGCCAGTACACGAGGGACTGGCGTACAGCACACGGCCGTCGGGCTCATGCAGCATCACCAGATCGCTGGCGTTGTTCGCGAGCAGTCGGAACAGGCTGCTCTGCTCCGTGAGTGCCTCCTCCGCCTGTTTGAGCCCCGTCACGTCTTGCCCCACCAGGACAAACCCCGCTTCCTCGTCTTCCCGGGCCGAGACCAGTGTCGCGTTCCACACGATCCGTCGCTCCGGCTCTGAGGAAAGCGGTACCTCAAACGTTTCGGTCCCACCCCTCGAGAGAAGCTTGTTTAGTCGATCCGCCACGACCGAGTGTTCCTCGGCAGGCACCGCCAGTTCGCAGAAGTCCTGACCCTCTGGAGACTGGTCCGCATTCGCCAGAAGAGCCCGCGCGTCGCGACTCGCGTCCACCACGCGGCGTCCGCCATCCAGAAGGACTACGGGGATCCCGGCGCTTCGAATCGTCGCGCGATAGCGCTCGGCCTTCGTCCGGAGAGCACGCTCCGTCGTGGACCGCGAACTGGCGTCACGCAGGACCCAGCTCATCCCGCCGCCCCGTACGTTCGCGGCGGCCAGCTCCAGGACGAGCGCAGTTCCGTCGCCCCGTCGCCGCATGACTTCCCCCACCCAGCGACCGTTGGCTTCCAGCCCGGGGAGGACCTCTCGCTCCATGACCTCCACGCCCTCGGGGGGGAACACACCGTGCCAGCTGCGGCCGTACAGCTCCCTGGGCGCTGCGCTGCCGAGCAGCCTGGCGGCGGTCTGATTGACGTAGGTGAACTGACCGCCGCGTCCCAGGATGGCGAGCCCGTCTCCGAGCGCGTCGACGGTGTCGAAACGCGTCTCGATGGCCGCCGCGCGATCGGCCTCGGTGCGCGCCCGTGTCCGCGCGGCCCACCACCCACGCACCGCGGAGACGGCGATTAGCGCGACGAGGACCAGACTCCCCCACACGGCAGGATCGGCGCTTGCCCAAAGACCCTCGAGCAGCTCTGACATGGCGATCAGTCGACTCCGTCGATCCGCAGTGTGCGGTGGCTCTCCAGACGGCCTCCTGCGGCCGAAACGCGAAGGGAGAGCCGGTATGTGCCGTCCGGCAAGGCCGGAAGATCCAGGACGACCGCGCGGCTCGATATCGCGGAGCCATCCGAGCGCTCACGCCACTGCAGCCCCACGGCCTCCTCCCCCGTCCTCGCGAAGCCCGCCCACTCGGCCGCCTTCTGGAAGAACCCTTTGTCCGTCCGCGTCAGCGTGACGGTCACATCCACCTCCCTCACGACACCCACCCTGTCGTAGAGCTCCCAGTAGAGGGCCAAACGCTCCCCGGCTCGGGCTCGTAGCGTCCCGAGCGCGAGCGGAATCAACTCTGCCAGTTTGGCCGGCGGTTCCGGACCCCCGGGATCCCCCAGTACCAGAAGATCCGATAACGAAAGCCCATCTGACTCGTATGCCGCAAGCCCCACGCCGTAACGGGACCGGGCTGCCCACCGATGGGTGGCGCACAACACCTCGAGGCTGATCCAGTGAGGATCGGCAGCCGCGGAGTCCGCTGGCGAGCCGCCCCCAGCGGCCTTCGCGAGCCCCCGGGCCCCCAGCGCGGTTCTCAGCGCACCGTGTTCGCCGTGCCCCCATCCCAGGGCTCGCGCGCGCTCGTCTCCGCGGGAATCTTCCACGAAAAGGCCGTGCTCAAGCGACTTGCAGTCCGGTGTGGTATCCCGCGACAGGTCATACGCGGCCACGAGCACCACGCTGTCCCCGCGTGGAAAGCGGGCGATCTGGTGCTCGAGACTGTCCGAGAAGGCCGCGTAACGTGGCGCGTACAGCGTGCGGGGTCTGTCCGGATTCAGCCGCCAGCCGCCGCGCGACGCTCGATCCGGTCGACCGACCCAATCGGGCCGGGGTAAGAATTGGCGAGCGTCGGGCGCATCGTGAGCCGTGATCACCAGTTCGCGGCGTATCCCGAAAGGCCGTCGCCACTTTCGACTCCAACCGGCGGGCCAACCGTACCGGAGCAGCAGCTCGCGCAGGTCCCGTCCCCAGCGCACGTCGTACCCCGAGGCGGCACCCGGTTGAAGTGCGCTCATGACATGTCTGGAGAAGTGCTCGGCCCGCCGGGAATTGCCAGGCACCAGATACAGCGGATCGGCCAACCGCCAGAAAGAGGCCTCCCAATCCGCGCGCTCGGCACAAGAGAGCCTCTCGTAGCCGGCGTCGTCCCCTCCGAGCAGGACTTCCAGGTCCTGCCACCGACAGCGTTCCTCGTCCTCCAGGGCGGCCAGGGCGCGCTCGAACGCCGCTTCCGAGCCCACGTCGTCGCCGGCGGCATGTCGCGCGAATCCGAGCAGCGCCTGGCACCATGCGGGATCCGGAACCCGACACGTGGAAGCCAGCTCGGTCGCCTCCGCCAGCCTCCCCGCCTCGACCAGATATCGCACGCGTTGCCCGTGAAGCCATCGGTCGTCGGGTGCGAGTCGGCCCAGATCCGCGAGGTCGGCGAGAAGTCTGTCGCGTGCCTGAATCACTTCGGGCGGATCTGGAGGCGGGGTCCACGGGTCATCCGGGTCGTGCCACACACAGAATCGGCCGACGGTCTCGTGGCAGCGCTCGACGGCCCGATCGGAGCGGGGGAGGTACTTGCGCCTGGTGCGCTCGAAGGCCCGCTGCGCATCGCGGGCGCGGGAGCCGATCTGTTGCGAATCGGCCGCGGCCAGCCGGTCGGCCGGTCTCGAAGCGGCGTGCTGTCCCTCGACGCGCCGTCCCCCGAGGAGCGGCACAACGGCCATCAGAAGGCAAGGCACGATCCGTCGCGTCGCGCGCACGCTCCGTCGCTCCCTCCCGGCTCGCCGCTCGACCGCTCAGCCCGGCGTTCGGTGGACGGGCGCAATGACCGTCAGCGATCGTGGAAGGACCTCGAAACGGGCGTCAGACCACTCCACGATCTCTCCATCCAGGTTCAGACAACCGTCGGCCTCACCGGTGAGGCGCACATCCTTCCACCGGTACACTTCGACTCGCCCCGTCCGGGTATGACGACCCGCCAGGACTCGCGGAATCGTCGCGGCCAGAGCCGGCGAGCTCATGACCGGTACGACCACGACGTCGAGCCATCCGTCGTCGAGCTCGGCGTCGGGCGCGATCGGGATGCCCCCGCCCATGAAGCATCCGTTCGCGACGGCGACGAGATAGGCGGAACGCACGATGCCTGTGGCCTCACCTTCCGGCTGCAGCTCGAAGCTCCGCGCCCGCAGCGTGGGAAGAGTGCCGACGGCAGCCCTCAGGTACGCCAGGCTGCGCCAGCGGCGCTTGTGTGACGACGTCAGATGAAGATCGGCTCCGAAGCCGGCCAGAGCGACGTTCGCGAAATAGTGCGCGGACCCAGCCTCCCCGTCTCGCGTCGCACGGACGAGATCGATCGTCCGGGTCGAGCCGGCGGCCAGCACCGCGGCTGCGCTCTCCGTCTGTCGCGGGATCCCCAGCGTTCGAGCGAGATCGTTGCCGGTACCAAGCGGGAGGAGCCCGACGGCGACATCCTCCGGTGGAAGCGCGATGCCGTTCAGCACCTCGTTGCACAGACCATCCCCGCCGGCCGCCACGACCCGCCGGACACCTGCAGCGACCGCGTCCCGGGCCAGGCGGCGGGCGGCCCCGACCGACTCCGTGGCCACGAGCTCGGCCGCCGGCAGGTGGTGTCTGAGCAGCGCCTCGAGACGGGTGCGCGGCACACCGCTTCCCGCCGTCGGGTTGAAGATCACGATCGTCTTCAGAAGGTCGACCCCTTTTCCGGGGGTCCCGATTCTTCGATAGTGGCAGGCCGGGACCCTCCGTGATGGGTAGCGGGCCGCCTGCCCGCCGTCCAGCGTGAGCGGCCCGACGACCTGTCGAAGGAGGGACGCTGTCCATGTCCAGAGTCGCCATCGCATCGATCTCGGATCTGGCCGCGCAGGCCGGCGCCGAGGCCGCGGACGCGGGTGGCAACGCGGTCGATGCCGCGGTCGCCGCTGCGCTCACCTCGGCGGTGACGGCTCCCGGCATGTGCTCGCTGGGCGGGGGTGGCTACGCGACGGTATGGCCCACGGCGGGCGTCCCGGAAACGATCGATGGCGGTCATGAGATGCCGGGCCGAGGGCTGGCTTCCGACGAGTTCGGCGGCGGTCGCATCGATGTGCACCTGGAGTACGGTGGCGGCGTGAATCTCACGGTCGGGCCCGGTTCGGTGGCCACGCCGGGGGCGCTGGCCGCGTGTGCGTCGGCCAGCCAGCGGCACGGCAAACTCGCGTGGCGAGAGGTGGTAGAGCCCGCTCGCCGGCACGCGGCGAGCGGATTTCCCATGCCGCGTGCCGCCTACGACTACCTTCGATACGCGCACGAGGTCGTGTACGGGTGGAACCCGGATTCGTATGCGGCGCTGCACGACGAGCGGGGACAGCTGGTTGAGCCCGACACGCTGATCCATGTCCCTCACCTGGCGGACACGCTGCAGTCGATCGCCGACGAGGGTCCGGATGCCCTCTATCGTGGCGAGCTGGGCCGGCTTGCGTCGGAGTACGTGCGAGACGGCGGCGGCATTCTGACCCGTGAGGACCTAGCCGCCTATCGGCCCGTGACCCGGAACGCGCTTCAATTCGAGCTCGACGCGTGGAAGGTCGCCACCAACCCGCCCCCGGCCGTTGGAGGTGCGGCGCTGGCCGGGATGACGTTGCTCATGCGAGGGTGGCCGCGGGATGGCTGGACCCCGGAAGCGCTGCAGCGTCTCATCGACGCCCAGCGCGCCGTACTGGACTTTCGAAAGGCCCGGCTGGAGGGGAGCGATCAGCTCCCGAAGGAAGTCGATCGTCTGCTCGCGGCAGCCGGACAGGGCGACATGCGGCTCTTGAGCGCGCCGTCGACCGTGCACACCTCGGCCGTCGATTCGGAGGGACTGGCCTGCGCGATCACCCTGTCGGATGGGTACGGCTCCGGTGTCATGCCACCCGGCACCGGGTTGTGGATGAACAACGCGCTCGGCGAAAAGGAGCTGAATCCACGCGGTTTTCACGGCTGGCCACCGGGCCGTCGGATCCCGTCCAATATGGCGCCCACGGTGGCGCGCGGGGCCCGGAGCGGCGTCCTGGCCATAGGGTCGCCCGGCGCCGACCGGATCACGACGGCCATTCTTCAGACGATGATCCACTTCATGCACATGGGGATGTCGCTCGCCGACGCGGTGGCACGGCCTCGTCTTCACGTGGAGCGGCTGCACGGCGTGTGGCAGGTGGCCTACGAGGCCGGATTGGCCGTCGAGGAGCTCGATGTGGTGAGCCGCCGGTTCGACGCTCACTCGATGTTCTTCGGAGGCGTGGCGGCGGCCTTCTGGTCCCCCGAGGCAGGCTTTCAGGTCGCAGCCGATGACCGTCGGGCGGGCGGCACGGCTGTCGCGGGATCCCCCGGACCGGCGTAGCCTGGGGCACTCGTCCGGTGCCGTGCGAGGCGAACGCTCGCGGACAGCGACGAGAGAACAGAGACGACAGAGACGAGAGAGGCGAGAAGGAAGCGAGTATGCGAAAGACACCCCGGTTCTTCTCGAGCCGACTCGACCCTGTGGAGCGTCGTGTGTATCGAGCGGCCGTCGTCTTCTTCCTCGGGGTGTTCTGCGCGGTCGTCTGGCCGGCCTATTCGTGGTTTTCCGGTGCAGAGCCGCGGCCGCTCGGCATCCCCCTGTCGTTCTTCTACGTGATCGTCATCATACTGCTCTCCTTCGTCGCCCTGCTCCTTCTCTTCGTGTGGGAGGGGAACCGCCGGGAGCCCGACGAGCCCGGCACCCAGGGGGAGGGATAGCGGATGCCGCAATGGATCGCGGTGCTGGCGGTCACGCTGGCGTATCTGGGGGTTTCCCTTCTTGTGGGTCTGCTATCAGGGCGACGGGCAACGGCGAGCACGGAAGGCTACGTGGCCGGAGATCGGGCGCTGGGCTTTCTGGTTCTGTACTTCATCATGGGCGCTTCGATCTTCAGCGCGTTCGCCTTTCTGGGAGGGCCGGGCTGGGCGTATTCCCGGGGCGCCGCGGCGTTCTATATCCTCGCGTACGGGACGGTGGGCCTGGTGCCGTGGTATTTCTTCGCTCCCCGGGTGGCACGGCTCGGTCGAGAGCACGGTTACGTGACACAGGCCGAGCTGTTCGCGCACCGGTTCCGCAGCCCGCTCCTCTCGGGCGTGCTGGCCGTGATCTCGCTCGCCGCCTTCCTCCCGTATCTGACGCTGCAGATGGAGGGCGCGGGATACGTGTTCAACATCGTGACCGAGGGGCGGATTCCGGTGTGGGCCGGGGCTGCGATCGCCTATGGCGTCGTGCTCGTCTACGTATACCGGAGCGGCGTGTTGGGCGTCGGGTGGACCAACACCTTCCAGGGGGTGTTCATGATGGCGCTGGCCTGGGGGCTCGGCATCTACCTGCCGATGCGTCTGTACGGCGGCGTGGGCCCGATGTTCGACCAGATTGCCGAGGCCGCGCCGGAGCTGTTGCGGGCACCCGGACTGGACGGCAGCGGCGAGCCGTGGAGCTGGGGCGGATACTCGAGCTCCGTCGCGATCTCGGTCCTCGGGTTCAGCCTGTGGCCGCATTACTTCATGAAGATCTACACGGCGCGTGACATCCGGACGCTGAAGAAGACCGTCGTCTTCTATCCGACCTTTCTCATTTTTCTTGTCCCGATCCTGTTCATCGGATTCTCCGGCGTCCTCGCGTTTCCCGGCGTGGAGCCGGCCGACGCCATTCTTCCGACCGTCATCACATCGATCGAGCTTCCAGCCCTCGTCGTCGGTCTGTTCTGCGCGGGCGCGCTCGCCGCGTCGATGTCGACGGGCGACGCCCTGCTGCACGCCAGCGCCTCGGTCGCGGTCAAGGATCTCTATCGAGCCGTGTTGCGTCCCGAGCTGCCGGACGCCCAGGAGCGGCGGCTCATTCGGTGGCTTGTCGTCGTAATCGGCGGCCTCGCGTACTACTTCGCGGTCGCTTCGGAATTCTCGCTCGTGTACCTGCTGCTCCTCTCGTACGGCTTCATCGCGCAGCTCGCTCCGCTTAGCGTCGCGACCTTCTTCTGGCCACGCGCCACGCCGGCCGGCGCTCTCTCGGGCCTGTTGGCCGGCGGTATCGTTACCGTAGTGTGGAACCTGAATCCGGGCCTGCAGTGGCAGGACATCCACCCCGGCATCTGGGGTGTGGCCGCCAACCTGGTCACTCTGGTCGTCGTGTCGCTCGCTACTTGGCCCATGGAGGAGTCGCATGTCGCCCGTTTCGTGGTGAGCTGACGGGCCTGCGGCCCCCTCTTGCTAACTCGACTCGGCACGCAGGTCGCTTACCTTTGTCCCCTTCGTCCCGTCTACTAGATGGAAGCGGCTGAGTGGAACCTCCCGGCGGGGAGCTCGGTCAAGAGGGGGGACGATGAAACGGGTCAAGAAGCAGAAACCGGTCATTCGGCTCGTGATGACGGCAGGAGACGACGGGCCACGTCTGCAGCTGCTGGCTGCGATCGCGATGCGCCCGGAACTCCTGTCCTCCGAGCATCTGCGCTCCATCGTGCGGGAGTTCGAGGCGCTCAAGGCCCGTGTCCACTAGGCCTGCCAGTCGCCTTCGCCGATCATCGACCGCGCGGCAGAACCGGAAGCGCGTGTGCTCTACTCCCGCGTAGCGGCCTCGTAGGCGCGCGGCCAGTCACGCGCCAGCGCTTCATACGCGTTCATCGCGCTCTCGAGGGCCGAGATCTCGATCGACTCGTCCACGGTGTGGGCCAGTGTCTCGTCGCCCGGACCGAAGCCCACCACCGTGCGACCGGCCAGGCTGAAGTGCCCTCCGTCGGTCGCGAACCTCCATACGTCGACCGAGGGAGACCCGCCCAGCACCGACTCCAGGACGTGGGCGGCCGTGTTCAGGGCCGGGTGGCCCGCGGGCAGAGAGAAGGCCGGGTTGTCGGCCGGCAGGTCCCGCCTCACTCCCGTGTAGCTGTGTCGCGGCACCGAAGGAATCTCGATCTGTGCCTCCACACCGGGAACCAGACAGTCGCGCAGGAGAGGGTCCAGCGCGTCACGAAGGTCGTCGGCCGACTGCCCGGGAATCGTCCGGCAGTCGCAGGTCAGCCACACCTCGCCCGGGACGACGTTGGCACTTCGCTGGTCCGTACGGATCAACGTCGGGGCGAGACTGGCTGCGCCGAGGTCCTCGCTCACCGGTAGAGACACCTCGTCCAGGCGAGCCAGAAACCTGCCGATGGTGCCGAGTGGGTTGGCCCCCCGCTCCGGGACAGAGGCGTGCACGCTTCGGCCGGTCGCGTGGACACACACCTCGACCCTTCCACGGTGGCCACGCCGCAGTTCGTTCGAGCTCGGCTCCCCCACGAGCACCAGATGGGCCGGCAGGCGCTCCGCCAGGTGGCGGGCGCCCAGCCCGCCGATCTCTTCCTGCACGACGGCCGTAACGTGCACCGGACCCGGAGGCCGCGGGTTGGCCCCGGCGAGTCGTCCAACACCGTGCACCTGCGCGGCCAGTGGTCCCTTGATGTCGACCGCACCACGGCCCCACACGCGCCCCGCGGCCACTTCCGCGGCGAAGGGTGGATGAGGCCAGCCGGCCGGATCGCCCACATCCACGTGGTCGAGGTGGGTATTGAGCAGAAGGCTGGGGGCCGCGGCCCGGCCGTGTAGCGTCCCGATCACGTTGCCGACCTCGTCGATGCGGACCTCGTCGTACCCGAGTCTCCGCATCTCGGCAGCCACCAGCCCGGCGAGGGCTTCCTCCTCGCCGGGCATGCTCTGTGTCTGGATGAGCCGCCTCAGAAAGGCGACACAGCTCTCCAGGTCGGTCACAACACGCCGTACGCCAGCGTCGCGTCGGCCACCTTCACGAACCCGCCGACGTTGGCCCCCGTGACGTAGTCGATGCTCCCGTCATGTTCACCGTACTCGACACAGGTCTCGTGGATCTGCCGCATGATGTCCCGCAGCCTACGGTCCACCTCCTCGCGACTCCAGCTGAGGCGGATCGCGTTCTGGGTCATCTCCAACCCCGAGATTGCCACGCCGCCCGCGTTGGCCGCCTTACCGGGTCCGTAGAGGATCTTCGCGTCGCGGAACGCGTTCACCGCCTCCGGCGTGGCCGGCATGTTGGCCCCCTCCGACACGACGAAGCAGCCGTTGGCGAGCAACGTGCGCGCGTCCTCGCCATCCAGCTCGTTCTGGGTCGCGCACGGAAAGGCAGCGTCGCAGGGCACGCGCCAGGGTCGCTCATCGGCGTGGAACTCGCAGCCGAAGTGGTCCGCGTACTCGCTCAGGTTGCCGCGTCGCCGGGTCTTGAGGTCCACGACCCACTCCAGCTTCTCCTCGTCGATCCCCTCCGAGTCATGGATGAACCCTGTCCGGTCCGAGAGGGTGACCACCTTCGCGCCACGCTCCATCAGTTTTTGCGTGGCGTACTGTGCCACGTTCCCGGACCCGGAGACGGTGCACACCTTGCCGTCCAGAGAGTCGTCCCGGGTCTTGAGCATGTAGCGCGCGAAGTAGACGGCCCCAAAACCCGTGGCCTCGGTGCGGATCAGGCTCCCGCCGAATGCGGCGCCCTTCCCCGTCATCGCGCCGGTCCACTCGTTCTTCAGGCGCTTGTACTGCCCGAACAGATACCCGATCTCTCGCGCTCCGACCCCGATGTCGCCCGCGGGCACGTCGGTGTCCTGGCCCATGTGACGGAACAGCTCCGACATGAAGGCCTGGCAGAAGCGCATCACCTCCGCATCGCTCTTGCCCTTCGGATTGAAGTCCGAGCCGCCCTTGGCGCCCCCCATCGGAAGCGTTGTCAGGCTGTTCTTCAGTACCTGTTCGAAGCCGAGAAACTTGAGCACGCCGAGTGACACGGACGGGTCGAATCGTAAGCCCCCCTTGTACGGGCCGATCGAGTTGTTGAACTGAACCCGATAACCGCGGTTCACCCGCACCTTGCCCTCATCGTCCTCCCAGCAGACGCGAAACATGATGACCCGGTCCGGTTCGGTCAGACGCTCGAGGACGTTCGCCTTCTCGTAGGCCGGGTGTTCTTTGACAAACGGGATTACGCTCTCCGCGACCTCTCGGACGGCCTGGTGAAACTCCGGCTCGTTGAGGCTGCGACGGATGACTCTCTCCATGAACGATTCGAGTTCCATTTCCCCTGTTCTCCCAATTCCCCTCTTTCGGGTACATGCACATCGCCTGCCTCCGGCAGGTCCCCGGCCGGTCGCGCGTGCGCGAGCCGACCTCGACGACGCGCGTGATCACATCCCCTCAGTCCAGCTGCAAACTCTCCTTCAGGATCGCCTTCAGCTGGGGCGCAGCGCGTTTGCGCATCACGTTGATCGCTCTCACACCGGAGAGCTTTTCGATCAGCTCCAGTCCGGCCTCGGTGTTGGAAGCGATGCCCGTAACGATGTCCGGCTGGATACTGAACGCGGTCATCGCGCCGACGACCGAGTACGGATCGGTGGCGCACAGGACCTTGAGACGCAAATTGTCTCGCAACTCATCGATGGCCACCTGACCGTTGTACGGCTCCAGCGGCGATGCCGCTACCTCGATCACCGCCACGTCCGCCTCCACCGAGGCCATGCGAGACAGCAGCTGCCGCAGCGCGTCCCGGTATTCGTCTTCCGGGCAGACCGTGGAGGGCAGACCCACATCCGAGAAATCGAAGATGTGATCAGCCCCGGCGTCGCTCATCGTCAGCACGTCCCGGTAGCGGCCCGCCCCCGTCACTTTCGCACCGATCACCCGCAGGCCGCGTTTCTTCAGTTGACGGATCATCATGCGCGCGGCTGTCGTCTTCCCGGAAGACATCGAGGTGCCGAAGCACAGGACGCTCGGCACGTCGTAGGTGCGCTCCGGCACCCGTTCCACCCAATCACGCATGTTGCTCTTGCGACCCTCGATCTGCACGTGGCCCGCATAGCGTGCGTGCGGCGGTTTGAGGAGCAACGTCGACTTGGACGTGCATTTCCCGTACAGACCGCCTCCCGTGAGCAGGTCCATGTAGCCGCTCGTATCGATCGCCCGCCAGTCGCCGACGAGCTCCAAGGTCGCGTGGCGCTGTCCGAACGCCCCCATGATGAGATCGCCCTCCGCGATCTCGATCATCCTCCCGGTCGGCAGCTCGATCCGTTGCCCACGCGAGACCCGCAGCACCTCGCCCACCACGTAGTCGCCGCGCTCCCATTCCTCTCGTGGCCACTCCCCCACTACGAAGTCGCGCCGGGCGAGCTCCGAGATGCGGGTGAGGGAGGTGAGGAAGTACCGGCCGTTCATGCCGGGCTCCGGCGGTCTGTGGATCGGGCCGGCAGCAAGAGGGCGAGCGCGAGCAGCGCGGCCCGTTCCACGAGACTGTCCAGGTACACGAACTCGTGCTCGGCGTGCGCGCCATCCCCCACCGCCCCGAGACCATCCAGGGTCGCCGTGTGCTCGCTGGTGAAGTTGCCGTCCGATGCGCCGCCCGACAGCCCTTCCTCGAGCTCCAGCCCGAGGCGCCGCCCCTCGGCCCGGACGGCTCGCCACAGGGCCTGGTTGCGCCTCGTCGGCTCCATGGGCGCACGACCGACGCGGCCTTCGATCTCGAGCCGCGTCCCCGGAGTCGTGGCGGTCAGGCCGTGGATGGCTGCCTCCACCTGCGCGGCGTCGGCGATCGAGAGGAGCCGCACGTCGGCTTCCGCGCGGCTCTCCGCCGCCACGACATTCGGTCGCGTACCCCCCTCGATCGTGCCCACGTTGACGGTGACGCCCCGCTCGGGGTCTGCCAGGCCGTGCAGCGCCTGGATCACGTACGCCAGCTCTACGATGGCGCTCGCCCCCGCCTCGGGCTCGAGCCCTCCGTGGGCGCTCTTCCCCAACACCCGCACGGTGAACCGGCCGACGCCCTTCCGTGCGGTCTTCAGTCGACCCTCCAGGCCGAGCGCCGGTTCGAGAACGAACGCGCGGTCGGCCCGGCGCGCCAGCCGATGGATGTGCCGCTTGGACTCGATACTCCCGATCTCTTCGTCCGACGTGAACAGCACCACGGGTGTGACCGTTGGCCGCAGATCCAGATCGCGGAGGGCCTTGAGGGCGTGGACCGCAATGGTGAGGCCGCCCTTCATGTCGAAGCTGCCCGGCCCGCGAAGTACGTGATCGTCCACCTGCACGGGCATCGAGGCGAGCGTTCCGATCGGCCATACCGTGTCGCAGTGACCCAGCAGAAGTTGAAACGGAGCGCCTCGCTCGCGGTCCGGAGGGCGGGCGTACAGGTGCCCACCGGTCGACCGGCCGGACAGGGTGGAGATGCGCAGCCCGGCAGCGCTCAGTCCACTCTTCAGACGCTCCAGCACCGGAGCCTGCCGCTCCGGTCGCGTCGAGGGAGACTCCAGCTGAACGAGCTGCTCGAGAAACGAGACGATCTCCGTGCGCCGCTCTCCGAGGTACGCGAGGATGCGCTCGGCCTCGTCGTCGGCCGGAGAGAGCGCGGAGCCGACGCCCGGTCGTCCCGTTGTGCGGAGTGCGTGCTCGCTCTCCATCGCAGGACTACTTGCGGAAGCCTTCGGGGAACGGGAAGGCGTGCGTCGTGTCGATCGTCGCGTAACGCCCCGGGTCCACGTAGGCGAGCAACGGTCCGCGACGCAGCCGCTCCTCGTCCTCCTCTTCACTGATTCGAAGCGCGTCCTGGTGCGCGAAGGCTCCCACGATCCGTCCGATGATCAGACTGTTGCGCCCGAAGCCGTCCAGCACGCGCTCGAACCGGCACTCGAGACAGAAGTACGCGTCTTCGAGAAACACGCCATCGACCACGCGGGCCGCGAACGTGGGGAGCGAGCCGAGAACGGGCTTCTCGCCCTCCCAACCGTGACGCGGGGCCGCGGCCAGACTCGCCAGGAAGACCTGCTCGGGACGGGGGTAACTGACCGTGAACTCCTTCGAGCGGACCACGTTATGATACGTGGAATGCTTGGGCGAGCAGACGAAGCCGAAGAAGTTCTGCCAACCGAGCGGGAACGCCATGTGCTTCGGCGCGAGATCGTAGTGGTCGTCCTCCCTGGTCCCGATCACGACGAGTGGCGCGACCGTAAACACTCGATCCCAGATCGGCCGGTCAGTATCGAGAGCGACTACCCCGGCCGGAAGTCGAGACTCCTTATCCATGCGTTCTCCGACTCGCGTGGAGCGGTGTGGGTTCCCCAGGTGAAGATGGCGGGTGGGTAGGGGGCGGCAAGAGAGTACACCGATTCCGAACGGAGGATGCTAGCCGCCTCCCTCTACCCCGGCGCCCAGCTCGAGCATGAAGTTCTCGAGCAGCGCCCGGTGGGGCTCGTACACAGGCAGATCCGGTGTCTCGCCGGCGGCCACAGCCGCACGGAAACGATCACGCGCCGCCTCGAGCGCCGCCGGATCGCCCGCCGCTTCCGCCGCTCGCACCTCGATGAGGAGGCCGAACAGCTGGTTCGGGTTCGGCCCGAGTATCGTCGCGGCGGCGGCCCGGGCACCCTGTGGATTGCCGAGTGCCAGCTGAAGCAGCCCGAGGTGCAGGTGCGCGTCCGGGTCGAGCTCCGACGGCGGGATCTGGCCATACGCCTGGATCGCCATTTGCGCGAAGAACTGGCCTCGTTCCGGATCCCCGGACTCTCTCTCCGTCATCGCCCGGTCGAACAGTCGGTCCGCCGCCTGCCGGGGTGTCA